>CAKSDP010000043.1 GCA_934446065.1 uncultured Eubacteriales bacterium | reverse complement strand
TGTGTACCCAGTATAAAGTTCTTTTGGCGGCTTCCCACCGGGAAGGCGAGCTTTTCCTTTTAAGAAAAGAACACGTTTTCCCGTCTCCCCCGCCACTCAGCGGTTGTCAATGATTCTCTTCGCCTTGCCCTCGTAGCGCTTCAGCGAGTTCGGGGGAGCCAGAACAACCTTCGCCTTGATCCCCAGAACGGTGTGCAGCTTGTCTGCAATCTTCTCGCGCAGCGCCTCAAGCAGTCTGTAATCCTCAAGCAGCGCCGCGTCAGTGAATTCTACCTTAACCTCAAGAAAATCAGTGTAGTTCTCGCGCGTCAGTATCAGCTCGTAGTGCGGCGACGCACCCTCAACCGACGCGATCACACTCTCGATCTGCGACGGGAATACGTTCACCCCGCGAATCTTCAGCATATCATCACTGCGACCGCGTACCTTTGCCATCCGCGCGTGCGTCCGCCCGCAGGCGCATGCCTCGCGCGTGATCTGCGTTATGTCGCGCGTCCTGTAACGAAGAAGCGGGATCCCCTCCTTCGTCAGCGTCGTAACAACAAGCTCGCCGCTCTCACCCTCCGGCAAAACCTCGCCCGTCGCAGGATCAATTATCTCCGGAAGAAAATGATCCTCCGCAAAATGAAGCCCGCACCGGTGCTCGCATTCGCCCGCAACTCCCGGCCCCATAAGCTCGCTCATGCCGTAGTTGTCCGTCGAGAACAGCCCGAACCCTGCCTCGATCTTGTCGCGCAGCTCGTCCGTGCACCCCTCGCTGCCGAACAGCCCGATCCGGAGCGGTA
The DNA here is from genome assembly GCA_934446065.1 of uncultured Eubacteriales bacterium. GTDB lineage: Bacteria > Bacillota > Clostridia > Oscillospirales > CAG-272 > UMGS1312. The sequence goes on along the minus strand of CAKSDP010000043.1, from coordinate 1,833 downwards.
GCTCCTCTGGAGATATCCCCTCCGAGCGTGCCACCTCGCTCATGTACATCGCGTATGACGGAGTCGATATCAGCACCGTCGTGCCGAAATCGCGCAAAAGCATTACCTGCTTTTCCGTGTTTCCCGACGATACCGGTATCACCGCGCACCCGAGCTTCTCAAGACCGTAGTGAAGCCCCAGCGCCCCGGTGAAAAGACCGTACCCGAACGATATCTGCGCCACGTCATCGTCAGTCACGCCTACCGCAGCCGCAAGCCGAGCCACGCAGTCACTCCAGCGATCCACGTCGCCGCGCGTGTATCCGACGACCGTCGGCTTGCCTGTCGTGCCGCTCGACGCGTGTATCCGCACGATCTTCTTCATCGGCACGGCGAACAGCCCGTACGGGTAGTTGTCGCGGATGTCCGCCTTCGTCGTCAGCGGTATGTACTGCACGTCCGACAGACATTTTATGCGGTCGCCGGTCACGCCCGCCGCGTCAAGGCGTTCTCTGTAAAACGGCACGTTGTCGCGGCAGTAGTCTACGATGCGCCGCAGGCGCTCGAGCTGAAGCCGCTCGATCTCGCCCCTCGGCATTGTCTCGATGTCTTTCTGAAAATACATGATTTCCACATTTATGCAGTGTTTCCGGCGGTTTACCGGTTTTCTGCACCCTCCCCAAAAAACTTCCGGTTTATGGCTTTACTTTCTACGTTTTGCGGCCATACTGTTACATGACGCCACTTGAAATGGCGCGCGCTTTGTTATATAATTATGCGCAGAAAAAGCAGAGAGAAAGAGGCCGTTTTAATGATAATCGATCTTCACACCCACGTTTTCCCCGACAAAATTGCAGAGCACGCGATCGGCGCGCTTGCCGTAAAATCGGGCAAGCCTGCCGCAGACGGCACTGTTGCCGACCTTCGCCGCTCCATGAGGGAGAGCGGGGTCGATGTTGCCGTCAATCTTCCCGCGATCACAAAGGCGTCGCAGTTCGACAGCACGAACCGTTTTGCCGCCGAGATCAACGGTCACGACGGGATATACTCGTTCGGGGCGATACACCCCGACTGCGAGGAGCCGGAGGCGAAGCTTGAATATATAAAATCGCTCGGTCTTCGCGGGATCAAGATCCATCCGGATTATCAGCAGTGCTTTATTGATGACGAGCGGTACATTCGGATAATACGCTACGCGGTGGAGATAGGGCTGTACGTGACGACCCACGCGGGGTTCGACAACGGATTCCCGGAGCTTACGCACTGCACGCCGGACAGGTCGGCGCGGATGCTCGACGCGGTATACGGCAAAAGCGAGCCGGCGGAGCCGAGGATAATTTTCGCGCATCTCGGCGGCCGCGGGTTCTATGACGGTGTGGAGTCGCTGCTGTGCGGCAGGAACGTATACTTTGATTTGTCGTATGTACTGATCGAGAACGATCCGGCGCTGACGACGCGCATAGTTCGCGCACACGGTGCGGAGCGCGTGGTATTCGGCTCGGACTCGCCGTGGCGGTCGCAGAAGGATGATCTTGCACGCGAGCAGATGCTCGGGCTCAGCGCGGCTGAACACGAGCTGATCCTCGAGAAAAACGGGCGCGCGATCCTCGGAATTTGACCCTACGATTATTTTACTACAAGATTCCCCATAAATCAAGCGCGATTCGCGGAAGGACGGTCACTTTTCGAGAAAGGGAGCAACGAAGCCACTTTCTTTTAAGAAAGTGGCGCAAAGAACTTTATACTGGATTTATATAATTGGTTTGTGCAAGACGGGTTCTGAAGTTGAAACTGAGTTATATCCCACGATATGGTTCGTCCAAACTATCAGGAGGGTGTACGTGAGCGGTATCC
>CAKSDP010000042.1 GCA_934446065.1 uncultured Eubacteriales bacterium | reverse complement strand
GAGCACAAGAAGAGTGAGGCTCAGCTCGGTCGGCTGCGTGACAGCGGGATCTCGGACGGGTCAAAGGCTGTTTACTTCTACGAAGCGCTTGCGAGCGACACTGTACGCGATGTAATGGATGATCTTGAAGCGGACGGGGTGGATCTCGGTCGGTGTTGGGAGCCGCTCGGAGAGATCCGGGCAGCCGACAATGCCGGAGAAAAGGCCGGGGCGCTGCTTTCGGCAGACATAAGCGATGCGGCGAAGGAAGAGATTCTTCTGAAGGTCATATCATCCCGCGAGGGACGTGTTGAGCTCGCGAAGGATCTCGAGGAGCTGAAGTCGGTCGGAGGACGGGTAGACAACTGGCTTGCGGCGAAGGCGGCGCTTCAGGGTGTTGAGGGCAAGCTCAACTCAAAGGGCAAGACTGTATCAGGCACGCTGAAGAAAAACAAGCGCCGGGCGATCAAGGAGGCTCTCGCCGGTGAAGATTCTGCGGTGATACGCGAGATCTATGACATTTTCGGTGTGGCGAACACGGTATCGAAGAAAAAGAAAAATTCTCTCGGGCTTGGACTTGATCTTGATCTTGGGCTTGATCTCGGTCTCGGACTTGATCTCGGCATAAAGTAAGCAAAAAGGCGTCGGACTATTCCGGCGCCTTTTTTTGCGGGGGTGGCGAAAAAACGGTATGCATTTTGGTATGCATAAGCAGAAAAACAGATTATAATAATCAAAAAATATTTATAAGATGTAGAAAATATTTTAGGCTGACGCGATGCCGCAAACTCTTGTAGCATAAGAGATTGCTTAAAAATTGCAATAAAATAAGGCATTCTCGCGAATGCCTTGATATGGGGTGAGTGATGGGGTACTATCCCCTGTCCTTTTGCTACCGCACATCGGAGGAGGCGGAGGAGAGCGATATGCTCTTCTCCAACCTCAGATGCACCGCATACGGCGATGCCGCACGTGCGCCTGACGGCGGATACAGGCGCGGAATGAAACTCGTCTCGCCCGACGGCGGGCGTTACACGATACTCGTTCCCGTTCGTGTGGGACGGCTGTGGATACTCAAGCTCGAGCACACCGTGTACAACGGAGACTGCGAGGTGACGCTGTGACGGAGCTTTTTCAGGAGATCGCGGACAAGGCGGCGCGCACGGCAGATGTTCCGGCAGTCGCGGCGCCGGCAAGGGCATCCGGCGAGAAAATAATATGGCGCGTGCGGCTCTCCGACTACGACGGCGAGTGGGAAACGTTTGAGATGACGATGCGGTTCATCTCGAAAACGGTAAAGGACGCGTACGCCCGCGCCGAGCGGGTAAGCATGGATCTGTGTGATCCGGGAGATGCCGTAAGCGTCGTCGGGGACAGGCAAAGCAGCGTAAAGATAAAACGGATCGTGTCGGAGAGCAGCGGATACATAATGCGGACGGGACACTTCTATGTTATCGCAAAGTTCAGGATAAAAAGAAGGCGCACCGCTCCGCCGAACGAATACATCGGCACTGCCGATCAGGAGGTGATGTAATGCAGAAGGGTATATACGAGAAAACATTTTCGCTCGGGGCGGGGACGCTGTACGTCCTCCCCGGCAGAGTCACAAGCGAGGCACTCCGCCGCTCGGGCGTGAGAGCGGGAGACACGGAGGACGGCTGCTCTCTCAGATACGATTACAGGCAGAAGGAGCTGTACGACGCAGACGGCAACGTCGCCGCGACGATAAAATACGGCGGAAAAGCATACGTCACAGGAAAGATCGTGCGCATTTCGCCCGATGCCATGGAGACGCTCATGTTCGGCGACAGAAGAACGGGCGGCGAGGTGTCGATGCTGCTTGTATGCAGGCTCCCCGACGACGAGGAGTTCTCGCTGTATGCGCGCGGCGTGGTCGGATCGTCTCGGCTCACGATGCGCGACGGCACGGGCGGGCTTGAGTTTGAGTTCGTATGCGGAGAGGATTTCGTTCAGCCGAAGCTCTCGCTGCGGGCAGCGGAGGTGGTATAATGAAACTCACTCTTGAGCGCGCAAAGCTGTCGGCGACTTCCGGTAAAAACATGATCATAGAGAGTCTTGAGACCTCGCACATCTCACGGAAAGCGATGTGCGCTACGGCTTCTCCGGAAAACGCGCGACAAGATACGTTAAGATCGGCGGATATCTTGTATCGTCTGCCGCAAGTGCGGCGGAACGCACAGCTGAGCTTCGCGCGGCACGGCGCATTCTCGCAAGGATATCGGCTCCGGGCGATTTCACGCTCCGCGTGGACGGCGTTCGCGCTACGCTCACCTGCGGCGAGCTTGATTTTGAGCGTGCGGCGCCGTTCTCCGGAGACACGGCGGAAAAATTCACGCTCCGCGCGGCAATCCGTGGCGGATACTTTTACGGAGACGAGGTCACGCACGTATCCGTGCGCGAGCCGTCGGGCGGCGTGACGCTTCCGGTAACGTTCACTGAGGGGGAGGGGATTGGCGCCGCTTCCCTCTCGACGAGGGAGCGGATCATTCTCGACAATCCCGGCGATGTTGCGGCTCCGTTCACGGCGGAGCTTCGCCCGACCGGAAGCATCGGCGGTGCGTCGATCGTTGACCGCAATCACGGCAGGATGATCGTATGCACATACGATTTTGCCGCGGGCGACAGGATAATCGTTTCGACCGCGCCGGAGACGGCGGGAGCAACGCTGATCCGCGGCTCGACTTCGGTAAATCTCGCTGCGGCGTTCTCGGCATCGACAGAGCTGTTCAGCCTTGCCGTCGGCACAAGCGAGCTTGCGTTCTACTACAAGACCGATCCGATCCCGGCGACGCTCACGTACTCGCCGATGTACACCTCGATATGACGCGGACGGCGGGGGAGGATGCACATGAAGATTGGTATGACATACATCTATGACGAAAAATTTTGCAGGATCGGCGTAATATGCGATCTCACATCTCTTGTATACACAAAGGAGTTTGACGGCGCAGGAGAACTGCGGCTCTGCATGAGTTGCGGTGCGCCGGCGGAATCGCTGCTTGCGCCCGACAGGTACATCTGCGTTCCAGACGGCACGATGTACCTTATCACATCGGTCGTGCGTGACGCCGAGGGGACGGTGACAATCTCGGGCGAGGGGCTTCTCTCGCTCATCGGGCGGACGGTGGCGCCGGAGGAGTATTCGATGACGGGCGGTGCCGGGACGCTTTTGCGTGCGCTGTTCCGCAGGTGCCGTGACAATATGCCTGCGGCGACGGCAGTCGAAGGCACGCTTGAAGGTGTCCGCATGACATATTCGGCGGTGCGCGGGAACATTCTCACGCATATGCGGGACATATGCCGCACATCGGGGCTCGGAATGGCGCTCGAATACAAGAACTCGAAGCTCACGTTCTACGCAAGGAGTGCGCGAGATCGGACGATCACGTCGGATGCGCCGATGTGCGTGACGGTCTCTCCCGATTTTGCAGGCGAATACAGTTACACGGAGGATCTGTCGTCGTACCGGAACGTTGCGGTCGTATCGGGTGCGGAAAAGGAGGACGGCACGAGACGGCAGGCTATCGTGCGCGCCGACGCGCTCTCCTTCGGCGACTCGTTTGACGATTCCGCATTTTCCGACAGGCAGACGCTCGCTTTGTTCACGGAAGCGCTGTCGAAATTCACGGACACGGCCGAGGACGGTCGCGTTCTGAACGAGGAAAAATACGAAGCGGCGATGAAAGCGCACGGTGCGGCGGTGCTTGCGCGGATGCGGCCGAAATACACGCTCACGTGCGCCGTCGCCGACGACGGATCACTTGAGGCGGGAGATGCCGTATCGCTATTTGAAAAAAGATACGGCATATCGGGGACGGCGACGGTCACGAAAAAGCGGGTGGAATACCGCGACGGCGAATGTGCCTCGACTGTATATCTGACGACCGACTCACGCAGGATCACGGGGGCGTGACCCACACTTACACAAACACGATCAAAACAAAGACAAAAAGGAGGAATACTCTGACAGATGGAAAAATCTTTTTTCTTTAACTCCGTAACGGTATCGGGGGTGCCGGACCGATCGTACACAGCCGAGGACATTGCCGAGAGGACGGCGTGTCTCATCTCTGACGGGGTTATGTCCGGCGACTCGCTCAAGGTCACCGGATGTCCGGCGGCAGGAGTTTACGTTGCACCGGGTGCGGCGTGCATTTCCGGATACACCTACATAAACACGGCACAAAAATTCATTTTGATCACGCCGCCTGCGGGGGATTACAGGAGGATAGATCTCATAGCGCTGAAGCTTGACATGGCACTGCGCAAGATATACCTGACATCGTATTCCGGCGATCCGGCGGAAAATCCGACAGCGCCGACTCCGACGAATTCGGAGGGCGTAAAGATACTGCCGCTCGCGCACGTTTACGTTGAGCCTGGTATGACCTCGGTCGCGACATCGGACGTTGGCGATGTGCGCGAGCTTGGCGGACTCATGTCCGAGAAGGCGAATCTTCGTCTCATGCTGCGCGAATATCTCGGCGAGCTTGACCCGCTCGACGCGATCGAGGTTGGGCGAATACGCCACGCAAGCAGGATCATATCGTCGAACGCAGGTGCGGCGACGGTACTGTGCGGCGACGGAAAATACAGGACTCCGGCGATACTCCGCAGGGTCGCGGCAAAGTCATACCTGACGCCCGGCAAGTTTGAGTTCAGCACTGCGGACTACCCATCCGAGGGTGATATGTATGACATCGAGATACAGGGCGCCGGCGGTGGCGGCGGCTCGTACAACGGGACGGATTACCGCGGCGGCGGTGGCGGAGCCGGGGCATATCTCGCGGTGAGCCGCACGGTTCTCAGACACCCGAAATGCAGCATCACCGTAGGCGCGGGCGGCGCGGGTGTTCCCGGCGGATGCGGGCTTGACGGCGAGGCATCGTCGTTTGACGGATTCACCGCTGCGGGAGGAGCCGGTGGTGGAGGCGGAGCCAAATGCTTCGGCGGTGCCGGAGGCGTCGGCGGTATGTGCAGCGGAGGTGCGGGCTTTGACGGGACGCCGTCCTCCTCGGGAGAATTTTTCACGACGGTCGGTGCGGGCGGACGTTCCCACTTCGGCGACGGTGCTCCCGCAGCAGGATCCGGCGGGGCTGCCGACGGAATCGCGGCGGAGAATCCCGGATCGGGCGGAAGCGGCGCGATATCCGAGCCAGGCACTTTCGGCAAGGTCGGAGGACGCGGCGGCGACGGTGCGGTGATCGTTTACAGATACATCCGCGACAGCTTCGACGATGAAGAAGCGTGATCGGAGGCAGGCATGAGAGGTCTTATATCACGCGAGATCGCGCTGGACGTAAAGCGCTCCGGCGTACAGGCAAGGATCCCCGCACGGCAGGGCGATTCACTTGTCTACAAATTCATCATATCCTTATATTGCGGGGGGCAAAGGCTCAGCCCGGACGATGCGGCACAGGCGAGGGTGATCGCCTCCCTGCCCGACGGGCAGACGGTCTACTCCGAATGCACATACGAGGGCAGACGTTTCGTCTTTACACCGGGCAGCGGATTTTTCGCGCACAGCGGAACGGCGATATGCAGGCTCTGTCTGCGTGCGGCGGACGGCGCGGAGCTGTACTCGCCCGCATTCGCGATAGAAAACGAGGGGGTTGCGGGGTTTGACGGGGCAAGGTCGCTTGAGGAATCAAATCTCTCGGCGATTCTCCGCGACGCTCTCGCGGCGCGTGCTGAGTGCGAAACCATTCTGGAGAAGGTCAAAGCCGAATCTGCGGAAAATCCCGTACACATTTCGACCATTGTATTCGGTGAGCCAACGGAGGACGGCGGGGCGTTCAGTCTTGACATTTCGGGGGGCGCCGACATTTCGGTCGTCTCGGATCTGCAGCTGAATGCGGTATTTGAGGTACCGCTGCGACGCGTCATCGTCGCGAGCCGCACTCCGACATACCCCGAGCGCATCACCGGAGTCAATCTTGAGATGCGACTGAACGGCGGTGACACCGTGGCGGGCACTATTTCCGGATTCCACTCATATTTCGAGGGGTACAGATACGGCGAGATGTGCGTTGACACTCTCCGTCCGTGGAACAGCTACTCCTCCTCCGCAAACACGGAGACGTCGGGTATGTTCACCAAGAACTGCATGGTCCGGATATACGATCGCCTTGCGGGCGTGCGTCAGATCCGCGATCTCACGCTTACCTGCACGGGAAAGGTTTCGGCTTTCCCTGCGGCGGGAAAGCTTGACATCTTCGGAATATACGCGTGAGGCGGTGAATACGATATGTCATGGGAAATTGCTACGGGGATACTATCGCTCATGGGCTCGTTTATTGCCGTTATCGGCGTGAGCGCGAGGGTCAACGGAACTCTCGCGAGGCTTGATGAGGCAGTACGCCAGCTTCGCGAATTCATCGACACACAAGAGGACAGGAACAGCAGAACAGAGGACAGACTTTCGGCTCTTGAGCTGAGGGTGAGCCTTATAGAAAGGGAGGTCGGACTAAAGCATTGAAAACCGCGATTATCAGGGCGCTTAAGACGTTTGCGCAGGCTGCGCTCGGCTATATATGCGTAAACCTTGTTTATATTTTGCAGAATCCGGACTGCAGCTTCGGCGAGGCAAGCGGTGCTGCTGCCGGAATCGCCATATCGGCGATCGCGGCGGGGCTTGCCGCTGTCATGAATCTGCCGATCGGCCGCAAAAAGGACGATACAGGAGACACAACAGGCAGCTCCGGCAGCATTACCGACGGAAAAACGGACGACGGCAGTGAGAAGTGAAGCTGCCGTTCGTGAAAGGATGTGGTAAAAACGAAAAGCTACAAAGGCATTGACGTATCGCTGTTTCAGGGGGACATTGATTTCGCGGCGGTGAAGCGCGCGGGCATTGATTTTGTGATGATCAAGGC
>CAKSDP010000041.1 GCA_934446065.1 uncultured Eubacteriales bacterium | reverse complement strand
CCCCCCCCCCCCCCCCCCCCCCCCCCCCCCCCCCCCCCCCCCCCCCCCCCGGAAACCTACCATATCAAACATGACAGAGAAAATAAAAATACCGATACCCGTCGTGGTCGAGGGTAAATACGACCGCATGAAGCTGACCGAGGTGATCGACGCGGTCATCGTGGTCACGGACGGCTTCGGCGTGTTCAAGAAGAAAGAAAAATTGGCGCTGATCCGCAGGCTTGCGGACGCGGGCGGCATCGTGGTGCTGACAGACAGCGACAGAGGCGGCCGGCAGATCCGTGGCTACCTGTCGTCCGTGCTCCCGCCCGAAAAAATCTACAACCTCTATATCCCGCAGATCGAGGGTAAGGAGCGCCGCAAGCGCGCGCCGTCCGCTGCGGGAACGCTTGGCGTTGAGGGAATGGACGCCGAGCTTCTGCGGTCGCTCTTTTCGTCGTTTGCGAAGCAGATGGGGTTCGGGAGCGACGAAAATATACGCACGTGCGTAATAACGAAAGCGCAGATGTACGAGTACGGGCTGACGGGTGCGCCGGACAGCGGAGCACGCAGAGACGCGGTGGCGCGGCGGCTCGGGCTTCCGTCCGGGATGAGCGCGGGTGCGCTGATGCGGGCGGCGGAGCTGCTCGTGAGTGAGGAAGAATTTGAAGAGATCGCGACGAGCGAGGGGGGCAAAGAGAGATGAACAAGATAGCCGAACTGTACCGGAAACACCGGGAAATAGTGAATTATCTGATATTCGGTGTGCTGACGACGGTGATATCGTTTGCGGTATATTTTGCGTTGCTGAAGCTCGGCGGCGCGGCGGGTATCGTGCTTGACGACACGAAGGACGGATACTCGGCGGGTGCGGCATACGCTCTGCGTCTTGTGGCGCAGGTACTGCAATGGGTGGCAGGAGTGCTGTTTGCCTTTTTCACGAACCGGAAGTGGGTATTCGACGGTGAAGGCGAGCGGATGCTGCCGCAGCTGCTGCAATTTTCGGCGTCGAGGCTTGCGACGCTCGGGCTTGACACTGTTGTGACGCTCGGGATGGTTGCGCTGCTCGGCGCGATTGGTTTCACGGGGATTCCCGTGCCGGTCATTGGCACTGCCGATGCGGACGTGATCGCAAAATGCGTTGCTGCTGTACTGGTTGTGATCGCGAACTACGTGATAAGCAAATTCTTCGTTTTCCGAAAGAAAAAGTAAGAGGTGGGACTTTTTGCAGGGGGAACCTTTTTTCAAAAAGGTTCCCCCTGCACCCCTTCCAAAAACTTTCAACCTAATAGAATGGATTTATTGCGAGAGGGGATTTTTGAAAAAATCCCCTCTCGCGCTCTCCCCAAAAACTTTTAACCTATTGAAATGGATTCAGTGAGTGCGACATTTTAGCCAAGGCTCCCTTGTGTAAAGGGAGCTGTCAGCCGGACGGCTGACTGAGGGATTGTTTTGCGTGAGGATTATTTATCGGGACACCCCTTTTTGACAAAAGGTGTTTCCCGCACCCTTCCCCAAAAACTTTTAACCTATAAAAACTAATATAGTATGTGTAAGGCTCCTCGGAACCCGCACATACTATATCTTTTTATATCAGTCCAAAAATTTTTGGAGGGGTGCAGGGGGACCTTTTTGTAAAAAGGTCCCCCTGCAAAAAATAATTCTAATCCAATTACATCTTGCGGCGAAGGCGAAGCGTCAGACAGATCACCGCACCGATCGCCGAGGAGATGCACCACGTCATGATCGTGCCGTTCCAACCGAACGATTCGGAAATGCGCGCAAATCCGTATGTCGAGATCGCGCTGCCAATGTAAACACAGCCGTTCAGTACACCGGACGCAAACCCGATCTGCTCAGTGCCCGCGAGCAGGCGCGGCAGCATGCAGGTCTGAAGCAGATTGATACCGTGCATACAGCCTACAATGATCGAGGAGAGCAGGATCGCAATAACCACACCGGATTTTGCCGCATACGGCAGAATGGCAGACGCGGTGAGCGCAAGCGCAAAGTAAATGAAGCTGCACTTCTGTACGCTTCCGATCTTGTAGTATATGTGCTCCGTCAGCGTCAGACAGAACAGCGCGAATATCGGCATCACCACACCGGTCAGTACCGATATGTCGGCGCCGAGCGAGAACGTCTCCGATATGTACGTCGGAACCCACGTCGTAACTCCGTCGCGCATCGCGCCCTGAAGAATTATCGTTATTACGACAAATACCATAACCACAGCCGGAACGTTCCACTTCATCTTCACGCGGGATGCAGCACCCTCGGGCTTGCTTCCGAGCGAGTCGATCTTGAAGCTGCCGCAGATAAGCGTCCATACAACCGCGCACAGGAGTCCGAGCGCTGCCGAGAATACGAACATTCCGCGCCATCCGGTGAATCTGATGAACAGCGGTGCTATCAGATATACAGCAATGTTGCCGATGTGCCCGCCGGAGTTGATCCGAACTCCCGCCTTGAGCTGCCATTCGGCATCCATCAGCGCGGGTGTCAGCTTCATGAGCGGCGGCCAGATGAACGCCTGAGACAGCCCGTTTATGCACCATATCACGGTGCGGAGCGCAACGTTTCCGCAGAACGGAACGCAAAGATTCATGAGCGACGTCGTGACAAGCGCCGCCGTGACGAGCCTCACCGGCTGAAAACGGTCGCTGAGCCATCCGCTGACGAGCTGACCCGCACCGTATGTTACAAAAGCGCCGGTCACCGCAAGAGATGCGGCGGAGCGGCTGAGATTTTCGTCGGTGATGATCGCCGTGATCACCGCAGCGTAGTTGATCCTTGTCAGATAGCTTACAAAATAGACAATTGAGAACAGGAGCATTATGCTCTGCGGACGCATTCGGTCCACCGAGAGCGCGCGTAACTTTTTCATGTTATACAACTTTCTTACATAAATTTTACTTCCATAATATATTAATGCAGCGCGGCGCAATTGTCAAGTGAAATGCGATTTATTTTCCCGTGTACGCATACCCCGTGCAAACGCCTTATTTATATGTGAAATTTATGAAAACATTTTGTGCATTATACCTATTGCAAAAAGCGCGTAATTGTAATATAATCAAGAAAAACCTCAAATGACAAAGGCGTCAGGCGAATTCTATCGCTGCGCCTTTTCTCATATGCGGCTTTTGAAAAAATCAAAAAGGAGTTTTAAGGTATGAAAAAGATTGTAAGTCTTGTACTCGCATCGCTTCTCGCTGCTGCTTCTCTCACTGCCTGCGGCGGAAACGATACCAAGGATCCCGCTACCACCGGTACTTCTGCTGTATCCGGTACGACCGGCGGAGCAGCTGAGGGCGGCACCCTTATTATCGGCGGTATCGGCCCGATCACAGGCGCTGCCGCAAGCTACGGCACCGCCGTACAGAACGGAGCACAGCTCGCGATCGATGAGATAAATGCAGCCGGCGGCGTAAACGGAATGAAACTCGCGCTCGACTTCCAGGACGACGAGCACAACCCCGAAAAAGCTATTCAGGCATATAACCTTCTGAAGGACAAGGGCATGAAGCTGCTCATGGGCACGGTCACTTCCGCTCCCTGTACCGCAGTTGCAGAGCTTACCGCAGCTGATAATATGTTCCAGATCACTCCCTCCGGAAGCGCAGTTGAGTGCGTAGCTGAGCCGAACGCGTTCCGTGTATGCTTCAGCGACCCCGACCAGGGTTCTGCTTCCGCAGAGTACATCGCAAGCCACAACCTCGCAAAGAAGGTTGCGGTAATCTACGATTCCTCCGACGTTTACTCGTCAGGTATCTACGCTAAGTTTAAGGCAACGGCAGCTGAAAAGGGTCTTGAGATCGTTTCCGAGCAGGCGTTCACTTCCTCCAACAACCAGGACTTCAGCGTTGCTATCTCCGCAATCAAGGCAAGCGGTGCTGAGCTTGTATTCCTCCCGATCTATTATCAGCAGGCAGCTCTCATCCTTACTCAGGCTGAGCAGGCAGCTCTTGATGTCAGATATTTCGGATGCGACGGTCTTGATTCCATCATCAAGCAGCTCGGCGACGACGCCAACCTCGCTGAGGGCGTAATGCTTCTTACTCCCTACGCTCCCGACTCCACCGAGCCGAAGTCAAAGGCGTTCACCGATGCTTACGTTGCTAAGTTCAGCATCACCCCGAACCAGTTCGCAGCTGATGCTTACGACGCGATCTACACTATCAAAGCTGCTCTCGAGAAGGCTGACGTAAAGGACGCTGATATCTCTGTCTCTGATCTTTGCGACAAGCTTGTAGCGGCTATGACTCAGATCGAGGTAGACGGTGTTACCGGTAAGATGACTTGGAATGCAGAAGGCGAGCCTACCAAGCCTGCTAAGGCAATGGTCATCAAGAACGGCGAGTACGCATCTCTCGACTGATTATCCGAAATGATAAAAACAAGGCTTGCCTGACGGCGAGCCTTGTCTCTTTATATCGGGCGGATCGTATCGGACAAGCGTGCCCGCGAAAAAATGCAGTTTTTGTCCCGCAATACTGCAAAAATGCAATAATTGTATTGAAACAGCGTGTATTTTATGATATAATAGTCTGTACTATTATGATTTTGCATAAATATACATAATTTATACAGCAAAGGATACGGAAAATGAGCTTTATATCCACACTTATAAACGGAATAAGCCTCGGCAGTATGTATGCGCTTATTGCCCTTGGATATACAATGGTATACGGCATCGCAAAAATGCTGAACTTCGCCCACGGAGATGTCATTATGGTGGGCGGTATCGTCACATTTACCGCAGCGTCCTCGTTCGGCCTGCATCCTGCTGTATCGATTCTGCTTGCAGTAGTTGTCTGCACCGTGCTCGGCGTGACCATCGAGAAGGTCGCATACAGCCCGCTTCGCCGCGCCTCCTCCCTTGCGGTGCTCATCACCGCGATCGGAGTCAGCTACTTCCTTCAGAACCTCGTGCTGCTCACCTTCGGTACGGAGAACAAGAGCTACACGTTCGATTTTCTGAAGAATATGTCGTGGAAGATAAACGACAGCCTGACGATCGGCGGCGCGACCATCATCAATATTATCGCGATGGTCGTCATCATGATCGCGCTCAACCTGTTCGTTAACAAGACGAAGCCCGGTCACGCAATGCTTGCAGTCTCTGAGGACAGAGACGCCGCGATCCTCATGGGTATCAACGTCAACCGCACGATTTCCCTTACGTTCGCGATCGGCAGCGCGCTTGCCGGTATCGCCGGATTTATGTTCCTCGGAACATACACGCAGATCGGCGCGTACAGCGGTACGATGCCCGGTATCAAGGCGTTCACCGCAGCCGTGTTCGGCGGGATCGGCTCCATCCCCGGTGCGCTCATCGGCGGACTTTTCCTCGGACTCATCGAGCAGTTCTCCAAGTCCATTCTTCAGAATTTCCAGCTGTCCTCGCTTGCGGACGCTATTGTGTTCATAGTGCTTATACTGGTGCTTCTCATAAAGCCGACCGGTATTCTCGGTAAGAAGATTGATGAAAAGGTGTAAGGGAGCGTAACATGAAAAGCAAAACTACGGAAAGAAAAAAGCTGCGCGCGTCAACGAAGAAGAAGATCGGCATCCTCTCGGTGCTGTTTGTCCTCTTTATACTGATGTGCCTGTTCTATGACAAGCTCCCGAACCAGCAGAAGGGCTGGATCGTCCCGATCTGTTACAATGTCATCCTCGCAGTGTCGCTGAACGTCACCGTCGGAATCCTCGGTGAGCTGTCGCTCGGTCACGCGGGATTCATGTGCGTCGGTGCATTCGCAGGCGCGTTTGTGGTCAAGCTGTTTTCGATCATCGCGCCCGAGGTCAGCTTCTGGTGGGTGTACCTGATCGCGTTTACGGCAGCGGCAGTGCTTGCCGCCTTGTTCGGTCTGCTTATCGGTATCCCCGTGCTCAGACTTAAAGGCGACTACCTTGCAATAGTCACGCTCGCGTTCGGCGAGATTATATGGAACGTCCTCAGCGTCACGCGCGTTGCGTGGGATGCAGGCCGTCTCCACTTCCGCATAGGCGGAACCGACATTCCCGGACTGTCACCCGAGGCTGTGCCGATAATCAACGGCGCGCAGGGTATTTCCAGGGGAATAAGACTTGACAGCCAGTACGGTCACATCATCGCATACGTCCTGATGTTCTTCACCGTGTGGCTGACGCTCAACTTCATCCACTCCCGCACCGGACGTATCGTCAAGTCGATCCGCGACAACCGCATCGCGGCTGAGTCGATCGGCGTAAACATCAACAAATACAAGCTCATAGCACTCTCGTTCTCCGCGCTGTTTGCGGGAATCGCCGGCGTTCTGTATGCGCTGAACAACGGTATCGCACAGGCGACTCAGAGCAGCTACGGCTACGTAATGAGCATAAACATCCTCGTGTTCGTCGTTCTCGGCGGCATGGGCAGCACCATCGGCTCCGTCATCGCTGCCGTCGTGCTCACGATAATCCCCGACTGGTTCCGATTCCTCAAGGATTACCGTATGCTGATCTACGCGCTCGTGCTCATAGTGATCATGCTGTTCAACTCGAACCCGACGCTCAAGGCGTTCACGGATTCGATCAAGACAAAGGTAAAGGACACCGTCGCGGGTCTGTTCGGTAAGAAGAAAGAGGAGGAGAGGTAACAATGGCTGCAATGCTTGAATTACAGAATCTCGGAATCTCCTTCGGAGGACTGCGTGCCGTTGACGATCTCAACATGACGATCGAGCGCGGCGAGCTGTACGGACTCATCGGTCCCAACGGCGCAGGCAAGACCACGGTGTTCAACCTGCTTACCGGCGTGTACAAGCCGACGGACGGCAAGGTTCTTCTTGACGGCACAGATATCACCGGAAAGAGCACCGAGGAGATCAACAAGGCGGGTGTTGCCCGCACGTTCCAGAACATACGTCTGTTCAAGGATCTGTCCGTAATCGACAACATCAAGGTGGCGCTCCACCACAAGTATAAATATTCGACGCTGACAGGAATCTTCCGTCTCCCGAGATTCTTCTCGGTAGAGCGTGAGACAACGGCGGAGGCGATGGAGCTGCTCCGCGTGTTCGGTCTTGATGGCAGCGCGCAGACCATGGCGGCAAATCTGCCGTACGGACGCCAGCGCAAGCTTGAGATGGCGCGTGCGCTCGCGACCTCGCCGAAGCTTCTGCTTCTTGACGAGCCGGCGGCGGGCATGAACCCGAACGAGACGCACGAGCTTATGGACACGATCAAGTTCATCCGCGAGAAATTCGGTCTGACGATACTTCTGATCGAGCACGATATGCAGCTTGTCGGAGGAATCTGCGAGAAACTGACGGTGCTGAACTTCGGTACCGTGCTTGCGGAGGGTCCGTGCGCGGACGTTCTGTCCGATCCGGAGGTTATCCGGGCATATCTCGGCGACTGACGGTCGCGGGACAACAGAGAAAGGTGTGACGAAATGGCACTTCTTGAAGCGAAGGATCTTCAGGTATATTACGGCGTTATCAACGCGATAAAGGGGATCTCGTTTGAGATAAACGAGGGCGAGATCGTGTCGCTGATCGGCGCTAACGGCGCAGGCAAGACCACGATACTGCACACGGTTACGGGACTTATTTCACCGAAATCGGGATCGGTATACCTGAACGGTAAGGATATAACGAAAACTCCGGCACACAAGATCGTGTACATGGGCATGAGCCATGTACCGGAGGGGCGCCGCGTATTCCAGCAGCTCAGCGTACTTGCGAATCTAAAGCTCGGCGCGTACAGCCGCAAGGACAAGGACGGGATCGAGCGCGATCTCGAGTACGTATTCGAGTGCTTCCCCAGGCTTCGCGAGCGCAAGAGTCAGCTTGCGGGCACGCTCTCCGGCGGCGAGCAGCAGATGCTTGCGATGGGGCGCGCGCTGATGTCCGATCCGAAGATCATTGTTATGGACGAGCCGTCGATGGGACTCTCGCCGCTCCTTGTTAAAGAGGTTTTCTCGATCATCGAGGAGCTGAACCGCCGCGGGATCACGATCCTGCTCGTAGAGCAGAACGCGAAGATGGCGCTGTCAATTGCGGATCGCGCGTATGTTCTTGAGACGGGAAAGATCACGATGTCCGGCAAGGCGTCCGAGCTGCTCAACGACGAGCGCGTGCGCAAGGCTTATCTCGGCGCGTGAGACAGACGAAGGAAAATAAAAGCATAATGGATTTTCAGCGGGGAACCCCTTTTTGACAAAGGTGTTCCCCGCACCCTTCCCCCAAAGCACGGTGACTTTTGTAGGCAGGGGGCCCGTTTT
>CAKSDP010000040.1 GCA_934446065.1 uncultured Eubacteriales bacterium | reverse complement strand
CGTTTGCCATTCCGTCAGCATCCTGCTTGATACTACCGATCATGGTGCCGTTCTTGATTGCTTCCTTAGCTGCGTCAGTTGCATCAACACCGAATACGGGGATGGTCTTTCCGTCGTCCTTGTTGTAGCCGGCAGCCTGAAGTGCGGAGATTGCGCCGAGTGCCATCTCATCGTTGTTAGCGATAACAAGCTCAACCATGTTATTGTTGGACTCGCTGTACTTTGCAAGGATGGTGGACATATAGTCGGTAGCAGCCGCAGAGGACCACAGACCGTTCTGGTCTACGAGGTACTTCTTATCGTTGGAATCGTCGTAGAAGGAAAGTGCGGATCTGCCTGCCTTTGTGATGATGGCGTCAGCATCCTCAACACCGTACTGAGTACGTGCGATAGCCTCCATGTTGCCTTCCTGGCCCTTGAACATTACGTAGCTGATCTTGCCGTCGCCGTTGAGGTCGAGGTCTGCGAAGTGCTCAACAACGTAGTTACCGATCATCTCGCCCTGCATATGACCTGCCATCTCGTAGTCGGTACCTACGAATACGCACTTGTCATAGCTCTTTACAACGGACTCCTCAACGGAGCGGTTGAAGAAGATAACGGGAATGTTCTTTTCCTTAGCCTTGTCAACGATCGTCTGAGCCGCGTCGTTTGAACCGGTGTCAACTACGTTAACGATGAGTGCGGATGCGCCCTTTGCGATTGCCGTGGTGACCTGCTCGGTCTGAGTGGTCTGGTTGCCGTTTGCATCGTAGTTCTGATACTTGATGCCGGCGCCCTTAAGCAGGTTGTCCATAGCGGTACGGACACTCGAGATGTACGTATCACTGTACGTATAGTAGAAGACCGAAACCTCACCGGCATTGTTCGAGCCGCCGTTGTCGTCGGAATCCGTCTTACCGCAAGCAGCAAGACCTACTACAAAAGTGAGTGTCAAAAGAATTGCGAGTAACTTTTTCATTTTTGAAATCCTCCGTTTTCGTTTTCGACTTTCCTCGTCGTTGAAAATATTATATTACGATATACGGATATTTTGAATAGATTTTTTTATCGGAAATGTATAAAAAATTATCATGAATTTTTTGCCTGTGCATAAAAATAAACATAATATAATGTACCGTGGAAGAAAAAAGGTTGACACCTGGCACGGTTTATGCTATACTATTGACGTTTGAGGGAGTAGATGGCTCCGCATCGGAGTGACAAGTCAACATACTGACGCGATGTCGTCTGGCTTGTCTTAAACAGCGAGACTCAAGTATAGCCGCAGGCTGTACTTGGGCTTTTCTTTTGCCCTTTTCAGCCACCGAAATATGTGCGGCAAAGCCGCCGATCGAGAAAGGTAAAACATTATGGGACTTCTTGAACTTTTTCTCCTTGCAGTGGGACTGTCAATGGACGCTTTCGCGGTGTCTGTATGTAAGGGACTGTCAACGCGGAAGCTATGTCCTAAGCACTATCTTCTTATCGGACTTTGGTTCGGCGGATTTCAGGCGCTGATGCCGACGCTCGGGTATTTCCTCGGTACCACATTTGAGAGATACATAACATCGGTCGATCACTGGGTTGCATTTGTGCTTCTGCTGATCATCGGCGGCAACATGATCAAGGAAGGCTTCTCGAAGGACGAGGAGGAGGTCAACGCATCATTTTCCGTGAAAACGATGTTTCTCCTCGCTGTTGCGACAAGCATTGACGCACTTGCGGTCGGAATCACGTTTGCCCTTCTGCCGGATGTAAATATCGTTGCGGCTGTATCGTTTATCGGGGCTACAACATTTATTATATCAGCTGTCGGCCTCAAGGTCGGCAACGTATTCGGTCTCAAGTACAAAAACAAAGCCGAGATTGTCGGCGGCGTGATCCTCGTGCTTATCGGCACGAAGATACTGCTCGAGCATCTCGGCGTGATAAATTTCTGACGCATTCCGTATGCCCGTCCTGCCTTATCGCAGGATGGGCATATCTTCGTCATAGGGGTAGGTAGTGTCTCCTGCATTTTCCGGGATCATTGCAAGATTATCGGACAGTCCGTCAAGTGACTCTTTGAGCACCTTGTCTATCTCGGCGTAGGTATTATTCACCGCTTCGCGCTGCTGCTCCGGTGTTCCGCCGTCATACGCGCGCTCGGCGATCACGTATAAAACATATTCGCCCGATGTATAGATCCGCGCATTTATGGTAACAGGGTTCCCGAATCCGAAGGACATAACAGTACCGGTGAGTGCGCGGTTGAGCATTTCAACTGCCGTATCGACATAGTTTTTATCAGTGCGAAGCACTATCACCGTGTCCGGTATGACCGACGGGATCTTGCTCTCCTTTGCCGTATACTCTTTTACCTTAGACATATCGAGCCTGTAATAGTCCTTCAGCTGCTGCACATCAATATCTGTATCACAGACATAGTCCTCGTCAAGCAGCCCCGCGATCTTCTGTTCTATCTCATCGGTGGTGAGTTTTTCCGTGTCGGATTTTCCGCACGCCGCAGTCGCAAGCACGACAAAAGCACAGATTATGATTGCAAGTGATTTTTTCATGGTAATGCTCCTTATCTGATATTATATAGTAGGCACGGGCGGCATCTCCGTACGCAGCGACGCCGCTTTATCCGCGCCTCTGTATATATAACGATCGAAAATAGGAAAATGTCGTAAAACCCGAAAAGTTTTACGACATTTTTCTGTTATTTATTGATCAGTCACGGCGAAGTGCTTCGATCGGGCTGAGATTTGCCGCCTTAGCCGCAGGCAGCAGTCCGAACAAAAGCCCTATGAGGACGGAGAACGCCACAGCCACAACGGCAGCCGGTATGCTCACAGCGACCGGTATATCAGCTATATGCGATATAAGTTCCGCCATACCGATGCCGGCTACGACTCCGAGGATCCCGCCGAGGCTTGTCAGCACCGCAGCCTCCGTGAGGAACTGCATTCGTATGCTGCGCTTTCTTGCGCCGATAGCCTTTTTCAGACCGATCTCACTCGTGCGCTCGGTCACGGACACGAGCATTATATTCATAACACCGATACCGCCGACAAGCAGCGAGATGCTCGCGATCCATATGAGCTGGCTGTTCGCGGATTCGCTCATGCTCTGGAGCTTCTGCGCCTGCGAGAGCAGATCCTCGCTGCGGTAATCAAGTAAACCTGAATCATCGGTGATAACGCGTGACGTAAGAAGATCCGCCGCGCTCTTTCCGACTTTTGTCATCACATCGGTGCTCGCCGCCGAGATCGCGACGTTCTGCGGCTCGTCAAAATTGCAGACCGTCGGCCAGGTCGTGATCGGCATGAATATCTTACCGGACGACGTATCGGCGTAGAGGTAATAGTCCTGGATCGTCTCGATCTTCGGGGTGAACTCTTCGGACTCTGCAATGACGCCGATAACTGTAAACGGCTCGCCGCTGATCTCGATCACGCGTCCAAGTGCGCTCTCACCCGCAAAAAGTGAGCGCTCCGTTCTCGTATCTATGAGCAGCACCTTTCTGAATTCTGAGTAATCTTTATCAGAGAATCCGCGTCCGCTCCGCACCGTGTATCCGTACACCGCAAGATAGTCCATGTCGATCCCGTACATATTTCCGTTAAAGGAAGTCGCCTTGTAGTAGGCGCCGCTGACGCTCTCACGCATATTGTACAGGCTGACACGACTGACGCCGTCGATTGTTCCAAGCTCGCGCTTCAGCCTTGCGTCAATCTGCTTTACACCGACCGGCACCGACTGATAGCTCATATCGTACAGATTGCCGTCGCCGTACAGTGCGACGTTCACAACGTTGTTTCCGGCGCCGATCAGATTTTCCTTTATCTGCTCGCTCGTTCCCTTGATGGTTGATACGATTGTTATGATCGACGCGATTCCGATGATTATGCCGAGCATTGTCAGAAGCGAGCGGAGCTTATGCCCGAAAATGCCTTGAAAGGCAAGTCTGATATTTTCTCTCATTCTTCCCTCTCCTTTCAGTAACTCGCGTCATCATGCAGATCGGACGGATCGCCGGGTTCGGTCGGTGCGCCCTCTGCCACGTTCTTGCCATACGGAAACGCTATCTCATCCGTCTCACTCACACCGGAGAGTATCTCGACGTATTCCCACACGAGCTTACCTGTCGTAACGCTGCGGCGGACGAGACGTCCGTCATCCCCGCTGACGAGCACATAGCTCTCGCCGCCCTCTGTGCGGACGAACGGTGTCATAAGATAGATACCGCTATTCTGCTCGGCACCGTCAAGCTCGATCGTGAAGTATCCGTCCTCGGTGAGATCCGCGTCATCGTCTATCTGCACGGTGAACGGATAGTACGTCACATTCGGATTTTCTACCATTCCGTAGTAGCTGTTGTCGGATGAAGGCGAATCGCTTATACTCTCGATCGTGCCGTCCACCGTCATACCGCTCATCCAGTCGGTCACGGTCACCGTGTCGCCGACCGTGATGGTCCCGCGGGAAAATTCGTCGATGTTTCCGCTGATACTGTAACCTGTACCGCCGGAGATTTTTATAATGGGCTTCGAGGTTCCCGCCTCGTCGGGTGCCGTAACCGACGTGACAACGCCGTCAAGCTTTGCGCGGACCTCGCTGCCGCTTCCCTCGCTCTGCATTATTTTGTACTCGGACTCAGCGATCTTTATGCTGACCGAATTCTCGCGGATCTCCTTTTCCTTGTCGGCACGCATCTCAGCGATCTCAGCAGCCGTATACCTATGCTCGGGCAGATCGTCGGAATTATCCGTATCATCCGCCGTATCATCGTCGGGTACGGGATCGGCGGCTGGGATCGTCGGGTCCTCGACCCACGATGCATCAAAGAAGCCGACCGAAAAATCGCCGTCGATATTACATATCACAAGTCCCTGCCACATAACGCTCTTGCCGAGCGTCATATTGTCCGAGGCGATCTTCATGACAACGTATACCGTGTCGGAATCGTCTGCATTTGACAAAAGCGTCTCATACAGCGTGCGGTCAAGCAGCGTGTCGCTGCGAAGCAGACATATGATCGGCGTCAGCTCAGACAAGCCGTCGTGCTCACCGTCGGCAATTATCGTATAAGGCTCCTCTATCGGCTCTCCGCGATCAGGCTCCGGTTCGGGATCGGGAGTCGGTTCCGGCGATGGTATCGGAACATACGGCTCAAGCTTATTTATGGCTTCAAGCTCAGCGTTAAGCGAATTCTGCCGCAGCTTCAGCTTCTCGATCTCGAGCCTTTTACGCTCGATCGATATCTCGGTCAGCGTCGTGTCGTATCTCATGATGACGTCGCCCGACTTTACGGCGTCGCCTTCACTCACAAGGATCTCTTTTACCGTGAGTGTATCGGAGGCATACACGGTCTGCACGCGCCCCGGCACAAGAGTGCCGTCACATTCGGTGGCGTATCCGAAATATTCCGTCATGCCGACATCGCCGAACTGATATACCGCGACAGGGGATCGCTTTCCCGCGAGCATATACCATGCGCCGACACCTATTGCGGCGGCAAGCACCACCGATACGGATGCGGTCACGTACTTTGCGATTTTATTTTTCTTCATTACGCACCTCCGAGGATCAGCTCTCCGTCACGTATATGATGCGTGATCTTTGCGCACGCCGCAACGTCCGGATCGTGGGTTATTGTTATGATCGTCATTCCGCCGAGGCTCAGCTCATCGAAGATATGCATTATCTGCTCGCCGGACTTTGTATCAAGCGCTCCGGTCGGTTCATCCGCAAGCAGCAGCGCCGGATCGCCGACGATGGCGCGGGCGATCGCAACGCGCTGGCACTGCCCGCCGGAGAGCTGATTCGGGAAGAAATCTACTCTGTCGGAAAGCCCGACACGTTCAAGCGCATGGCGCGCCCTCTCCCGCCTCTCACGGACCGGCACCTTTGCATAGAGAAGCGGGAGTGCAACGTTGTCCGTTGCGTTCAGCTTCGGAAGCAGATAAAAGCTTTGGAAAACAAAACCTATATATGTATTTCTGACTTTTGCAAGAGCATCGTCGGAGAGGTCTGACATATCGCGTCCGTCTAGCAGATATGTGCCCGCAGTCGGTGTGTCAAGACATCCTATAATATTCATAAGCGTGGTCTTGCCCGATCCGGACGGTCCCATTATCGCGAGATAGTCGCCGCGCTCTACCGTGAGATTCACGTTTTTCAGAACGCGCACCGCGTCCCGCCCCTGCATATAGTCCTTGCAGATATCCTTCATTTCGATTATCGCCATATCACTCACCTGCCGCATCAATATCATATATCTTCGCAGGCTCGGGGATGATGTTCTCGGCGTCATACTCGATCTCGTCGTTTTTCGCCGCGCGTTTGAGCCTCGTCTCATTCTCCGGCTCATCGTAGGTTACAGGTGCGCCTGCACGGCAATTATCGCCGGGATATGCGATATAGTCCTCGGCTGAAAGACCGCTTTTTATCTCATATGTACCAAGATCGGAGTCGAATTCGCCGACAACGATGCCGCGACGCTCGAGGACACCGTTGTTCTCCGCCCACACATACATCTCGCCGTTCTCGGAACAGATATATGCGTTTGGAAGATTCATTCCGTCCCCCTCGTCGCCGTCCGACAGTGAAACATAGACGTGCTGCCCTATCAGAAGTCCGTCGGTCGTATCGGGTCGTACATAGAACTTGTACTTGCTCGCGGAATCGACTGATCCGCCGTAATACACTGCTCCGCCGTAGTATGAACCGTCTTGGTTTCCCTCGTCCGTACTGTTGTAGTCCACCTTTGTGACGACGCCCGACCATGTATCACTGTCGTTCGTTCTTGACGTTATCTTTACCGTATCGCCCTCGGATACGGCTCCGCGCTGAAGCTCGGTTATCGTGGCGCATATCTGATATGTGCCCGAGCGGTCTATCTTGATGTACGCCGAGCCGCCGTCTCCGGAGGAGGTGTCCGCGATACTCTTTACGGTTCCTGCGGCGGGGGATGTCACCACCGAATCAGCGAGTCCCGCTTCGGCGCTCGCGATCGCAGCCGCTTTCGACTTTCTGTTTATTTCAGCCTCTTTCAGATCAAGCTCCGCCGACTGTATCTGCACGGTATACTCAAGCTTCTGCGAATCGGGGGCGCTCTCCCGCTCGCGCGTAAGCTCGGTGATCTGCGATTTGTAATTCTCGATCTGCGCGTCAAGCTGCTCAAGCTCGAGCTTCTGACGGTCGATCTTCAGTTCAAGGTCATCCGTATCGTAGGAAAACAGCTTCTGTCCCTCCTCGACACCGTCGCCCACCTTTACGAACACCTCCGCTATCTGCTTATCGACATCCTTCGAGATCTCAAGCACGCTGTCGCTTGCCACGATCCCCGCAAATGAATCGGAATAAGATGTACCGACACCGGTAAGCTCGGCGACCGATTCGACATACACCGGCTTTGACGAGTTCCCGCACCCCGCAAGGAGCAGTATCGCGACCGCCGCTGTCAGAATAATTCCTCTTTTCATCATAGATATCCTCCATGTTATATGTCATTCTTCCGCTGTTCTTGCGCGAATAGAGGCGCAGACAGCCGTGATTTCCGCGTCGTTTGCCGACCCTGACGAAAGCAGATAGTATGCTCCGCCGTCATGCCAGAATATGATAGCAGTCTTTTCCGCATCGTCACGCAGCACGGCACCGTCCGATGCGACTATCCGCTCCGCGAGATCATCGGAATAGCCTCCAAGCGCATAGTCCCGATCCGTTCCTGCACGGAGCAGATATTTCTGTCCGCCGACATCGAATGTGACCTCAGTTCCGTAGGGGCTGTACTGATACTCCGCATTTTCCGCACCGTCCGGCAGATCAACGCTTATATGGATCGAGCCTGTGAGCTCCGCAGAGCCGCCGTCGAGGACGTCGCTGTATTTTTCGTTCGGACCGCAAACCATCGGTTCGGAGGACTTATAATCTTCCCTTGCCCATGGTTGTCTGTAAAGCGCGATGACGGCAAGGCAAACGCAAGCCGCAGCAGGCAGCGCGATCTTCATTGCGCGCATAACGGAGTTTCGCGCGGCGGGCTTTTGCGACTGCGCCGTTTTTGCTTTCTCCATTATATTTGCATACATTCGATATCTCGCCACGTCGTCGGGGAGGACCCGATCAAGCGATTCTTTTATCCTGTTTTTCATGAAATCACACCTCCCAATCTTGTTTTCAGCCGCTCACGCCCCTCGCGGAGCTGATTCCGCACAGTTGACGGCGGCCTTTTCAGCATTTTTGCTATCTCATCCGTTTTATAGTCCATATAGTAGTGCAGGTAAATAACGTCCTTGTATTTGGTCGGAAGCGCCATAACGGCGGTGAGCGTTTCGTCCGTCGGTATCTCGTCCTCGGACGCTTGCTCCGGACAATCGTCAACCGAGCTTACACGTTTTTTCCACCAATGCTTCAGGCGATCCTTACACAGATTGACGGTTACCGTGAACAGCCAACGCCGCTCGTGCTCCTCGTCTTCAAATTCAAAACTTCCGACGAGGACCTTGACGAAAACATCCTCAGTCACATCCTCGGCATCAGCGGAATTTTTCATATATGTATACGCCATCCGGTAAACATGTTTGTAATACTTTTCATAGAACGTTTCAAAATCTTTACCCGTACGCTGCAAAGATTCCGACATGGGTTCAAATCCCCCTTTCAATAGATATAACGATCGAAGTGCAGATATTGTCGGGCAAATCCGAAATTTTTTCGTTTTTCTTTAGGATACGCTATAAAGACGGGTGTGTCAAGCAAAAAATATGCAATGAAACGCCATTTTCTGTAAGCCGCGGCAACGTCTTGCATTCTCACTGTCAAAATATGCTTTACACGTCTTCTGCCGCCTCTCTTTTTCATATATTTATACGATTGACAAAAGTTCTGCCGAGTCGTATAATTGCTGAGACGGTAGTACTGCTTTCCCACAAAAAGCCAGACGGACATATCAACGTAAAAGTTGAGTTTGGTGAGGGTGAGG
>CAKSDP010000039.1 GCA_934446065.1 uncultured Eubacteriales bacterium | reverse complement strand
GCAGACGTGAACGACGACGGATACGTCACGGTCGCGGACGCGGTTGAGATACTGAAGATCGTTGCGGGGAGATGAGGTAAAAAATAAATATCCCGAGAAATTCTCGGGATATTTATTTTCACCCTTGGGTGATAACCGCAAAGACGTTCCGCCACACGATAAACATCGGTAAGGGTTCGACTGCGTTTATTTTGGTGACCCATCGGAGAGTCGAACTCCGGACACCATGATTAAAAGTCATGTGCTCTACCTACTGAGCTAATGGGTCATATCCGGACACAGATCCGGATACGCTCTATTCGAGCCATAATATGATACCACATTACGGGAACAAAGTCAATAGTTTATCGCAATTTTGTTAGCTTTTCGCTTATTTGATCTCGAAGTCCTTACCGTACTCGAGGTTAGTGCCGGCACGCCAAAGCTCCTCATGCTTCTTATATGTTTCTGCGGGGACTGGCTCATACGGATGTGAAGATCTCGGCAGGAGCTGGTCGCCTGCGACGGAAGGTGTAGTGCACGCATTGTCGTTTCTGTACGCGTCCCTCTCCTCCTTATTTCTGAAGTTCGGAACCTTTACGGGGACATTGCCGTTAAGGATGGACTTATACGCAAGCAGGCCGCAGATGCCCATATCAACTGCCTGATAAACGTCGATCGCCCACTCGCCCTGCGGACGGCCGAGAATCTTCTCAATGAAGAAGTGTGTAGCGTAGAAGTCGGATCCGCCGTGGGTACCGAACTGCTTTGCCTTCTCAGGCTCAACGAACGGTTCGGGATCGTAGTTCTCCCACTCGCCCTTGCAGAACTTATCGCTCTCCTTGTAGACGTGCATGAGCTTATTGTCGTTCGGGAAGCGGTCGCCCTCCATCATACCCTTCTGACCGTAGATCATGTAGTTGTAGCTGCAAGGCTCACGCTTGAGGTCGCCGTGCACGCTGCGCGCGATAGCGCCGTTCTCGAGTGTGATCATCTCGATACCTGCGCCGCGTGTGATAGCGGTATCCTTGTACTTCTCGGGCAGAGGAGTCTCAAAGCCGACTACCTGAACGGGACGAAGACCGGTCATAGTGAGCATCGGTCCGATACTGTGCGTGCAGTAGAAGGTAGGCATCATTCTGTTGCGCCAGTGGTCAACATCACCGTAAGTGATCTGCGGCCAAATCGCGGTACAGTCGTGGACATACTCGCCCTCGATGTATGTAACCTCGCCGATCTCGCCTGCCTTGTAACGGCGCCACATCTCGAATGCGTGACGCATATAGCAGTAGTTCTCTGCGTAGACGTACTCTTTGCCGCTCTTCTCAACTGCTTCGATGAGCTGGACTGCCTGAGCCATAGTCTCGCAGGGAAGAACCTCGGACATTACGTGAAGTCCTCGCTCGAGGCAGCGGATCGCGTATACCGCGTGCTCGGTCGCATAGTTTGCAAGGACAACTGCGTCCATGTCGTGCTCGATAAACTCGTCAAAGCTTGTGTAGGTGGCGATATCGAGTCCCTTCTCAGCGCCCTCCTTCTTAACGTTCTCGAGCAGAGGCTCGTACTTATCGCAGACTGCGACAAGCTCAGCGTCATCATGGTTAAAGAGGACGTTGATCATGGTATGTCCGCGATAACCTCCGAACACACCGATTTTAAGTTTTGCCATGGTATTTAACCTCACTTGAAATTATTTTTTATTTTAGCTTTGATTGCAAAGCAATACACGATTTTATTCGGGGCGGTAGCCGTCCTTCAGCGGGATCACGCGGTTGAACGTACCGGCACTGTGTGAATCGGGAGTGAAATATCCCATTCGGACGAACTGCATCGTCTCTCCCGGTGCGGCATCAAGCACACACGGCTCCGCCTTGCATCCGGTCAGAAGCTTCGCGGAATCCTTGTTCACAAACTCAAGGATCTCCTCAACGTTGTGGTCGGATGTGGTATACGATGCGATGTCCGGGATCGTGAACAGCCTGTCGTACATCATGATATCAATATCGCGTGCAAAATCGGCGGAGATCCAGTGGATCGTGCCCTTGACTTTTCTGCCGTCAGCGGGATTGCCCGTGCCGGTCTCGAGATCTGCAGTACAGCGCAGCTCACGGATGGAACCGTCGTCGTTCTTTACGACCTCGTCGCAGCGGACGATATATGCACCCATGAGGCGCACCTCCCCGCCCGGCTTCATTCTGAAGAACTTCGGCGGCGGTACCTCCGCAAAATCGGACGCTTCTATATAAAGCTCGCGGCCGAACGGGACCTCGCGGAAGCCAAGCTCCGGCTTTCCCGGATGATTCGGCAGAGTCACGGTGTCGCGTCTGTCCTCGGGGAAATTCGTGATAACGACACGGATCGGCTCGGTCACGCAGACACGGCGCTGAGCCGTATCACCAAGCTCCTCGCGCAGGCAGTAATCGAGCAGCTCTGCTGCTGCGGTAGCATCGGTATTGGAGATGCCCGCGCGGCGCACGAAATCGAATATTGCCGACGGAGTATAGCCGCGGCGGCGCAAGCCAGAAAGTGTCGGCATACGGGGATCATCCCAGCCGTCAACAACTCCGTTTTCCACAAGGAATCTGAGGAAGCGCTTGCTCATGACGGTGTACGTCACATTCATGCGTCCGAACTCCCTCTGCTTCGGGCGATGCTCAAAGCCGCATTTTTCGACCACCCAGTCATAGAGCGGGCGGTGATTGCGGAACTCTGTCGAGCAAAGCGAATACGATATTCCTTCAAGCGCGTCCTGGATCGGGTGCGCAAAATCGTACATCGGGTAAATGCACCAGTCATCGCCCTGACGGTGGTGATGCACGTGACGGATACGGTAAATTACGGGGTCGCGCAGGTACGAGTTATCCGACTCGGGGTCGATCTTCGCACGAAGGGTGCGCGCACCGTCGGGGAACTCGCCGTTCTTCATGCGCTCGAACAGGTCGAGACTCTCCTCGATCGGGCGGACTCTGTAAGGCGAAACAATGCCCTTGTCCGTAAAATCGTCGGCGTCGCCTCTGTGCTCGGCGAGCTCCTCCTTCGAGAGATCGCAGACATACGCATTGCCGTCGCGTATCAGCTTCACGGCAAATTCATAGCACTTTTCAAAATAGTCCGAACCGTAGAACACGCCGCCGTTGGGATCGGCGCCGAGCCAGCACAGATCCTCGTAGATCGAGCGGACAAACTCGTTGTCCTCCTTCATCGGGTTCGTATCATCGTAGCGGAGGTTGAATTTTCCGCCGTACTTTTTCGCGATCGCGGAGTTGATGTATATTGCTTTGGCGCTTCCGATGTGGAGATAGCCGTTCGGCTCGGGGGGGAAACGCGTATGCACACTGACTGACGGGTCAGCCGCCATATCCGCGTCAATTATATCGGTAATAAAATTCGGATCGGTCATACTTACGTCCATAGTTTTTCCATCCTGTACTGTATAATGATTACGCCTTTGCGCACTCGAGGCGCGCACGCGATCTGTCCTCGCCGAGGATCGCCATGACCTCACACAGGTCGGGCGAATTGCGCTTACCGGTGACGGCAACGCGAATTACGGTGCTGACGTCGGCGACGCTTCCCTTAAATGCGGAGGGATCAGCCTTGTACGCCTTCATATCGGTCGTGTAGCCGTGACGCTCGGCAATTTCCTTTACCGCCGCAAACCACTCATCGGACGTCATTTTCGCCGAATAGGCTTCCGCAAAGTCGGAAAGGATGGCGCGTCTGTTATCGTCCGGAACATTCTCCGGATACGCGTCCTCAAGCGCGAAGAATCGGTCAAAGAAGAATCCCATATAGGGACGGGCGTCGCGCCATACGGCGATATCCTTGCGCAGCTTCTTTCCGCCGCGTCCTATTGCAAATATGCGAACGGCTGTGTCTGCGTTCGCCTCAAGCTCGGACGCAAACTCCGGATCGTACTCCTTCGCCCACTCGAGCGTAAGGCTGTACACCTTCTCGGCGCTCATGCGCGAGATGACATTCTTTGAAACATCGTGGAGCTTCGCCGCATCGAACAGCGAGCCTGCGGGGTTCATCTTCTTATACGAGAACTTGAAATCGTCGGTTGGGGCGTCTGGGTTTGCCCTGCGCCAATCCTCGAAATTCGAGTTGAGTATTCCGAGAATGTACTCATACACCGACTCGACGGGATATCCCGCTTCTTTATAATAGGTGAGCGCAAGCTCGGGATCCTTGCGCTTCGACAGCTTGCGTTTGGACTCGCCGTCCATCTTCATGAGCGGGCCGATGTGCAGGTATTTCGGCGGCTTGAAGCCGAGCGCCGCAAACAGCTGGAGATGGAACGGGAGGGACGGGAGCCACTCATCCCCGCGCACGACGTGCGTTGTACGCATGAAATGATCGTCAACCGCATGGGCAAAATGATATGTCGGTATTCCGTCCGACTTGAGCAGGACGTGGTCGATATCGTTCTCTGTCAGCTCAAGCGAGCCTTTTATGAGATCGGTGAATTTAATCTTATTCTCGATTGATCCGGTCGAGCGGAAGCGGAGCACCCACGGTGCACCCTCCGACAGCTTCGCCTCGATCTCCTCGATCGGGCGATCGCGCCACACGGCGTACTCGCCGTAATAGCCGAAGTTTGCTTTCAGGCTCTCCTGCCGCTCGTGCATCGCGGACAGCTCTTCCTCGGTGCAGAAGCACGGATACGCCTTACCCTCGGACACAAGCTTCTTTGCAAACACGTGATATATCGCTGCCCTGCGGCTCTGCGTATACGGTGCGTATTCGCCCAAGTCGCCGTCAACGGTCGCGCCCTCGTCAAATGCAATGTGGTAGTGCCGGAGCGTTTCGATCAGAACCTTGACCGCGCCGGGAACTTCACGCTTCGCGTCGGTGTCCTCCACTCTCAGATAGAGAACGCCTCCGGTCTGGTGTGTCATGCGCTCGGAGGTGAGTCCCTGGACGAGGTTTCCGAGGTGCACAAAGCCCGTCGGGCTCGGCGCCATTCTCGAAACGACCGCTCCCTCCGGCAGCTCTCTCGGCGGGTAGCGTTTTTCAATATCATCGGCTGTCTCCGTTACATCGGGGAACAGCAGTTCTGCAAGTCTGTTGTAGTCCATTTTCAGTTTCCTTTATGTTCAGTCAAAGATAGATCCGGCGTCGCCCTGCGCCTGCATCATATAGTAGTTTGAATCGAACTCGTCGCCGATGGTTGTGCCGGCTCCGTGGCCGGGACGCACGACCGTCGCACGATCAAGCTCTCCGAGCCGCTTCAGCGACTCAAAAAGCGCCGACGGGCTTCCGCCGTACATATCGGTTCTTCCGACATTCTGGCAGAACAGCGTATCGCCCGAAAACAGTACGCCGTCCGCAAGGTAGCATGACGATCCCTTTGTATGGCCGGGGGTATGGATGAGTGTGATCCCGACACCACCGAGCGTGATCTTCTCGCCGTCCGAAAGCTCCTTTTCGGCAGAACGCACGGTAAGCTCACCGGAACGGTACATCGTAGAGTAGCCGTTCTTCACGCTGTCGCCGAGCATTTCGGCGTCGTCCTTGTGGATCATTGCCGCAGCGCCGGTCAGATCCCGCATCTCGTCAAGATACGTGATATGATCAAAGTGTCCGTGTGTCAGGAGTATGTATCTGAGCACGGATGAGCGTTTTTCGAGAAGCGCTGTCACCTTTGCCGGATCGGCAGAGCAGTCGATGAGCGCGCTCTCGCCCGAATCCGTCAGGAGGTAGGTGTTCGCGTGCATCCCGCTTCCGTACAAAATATCAAGCTCCATAAGATCCTCCGGTGTTCAATGGGATATCTGCGCCGACGCATAATACCATATATTAATTATAGCACAACTGCGTCGCCGAGTCTATATTATTTTGACCAAATATTTCAACTTTATTTCCGATGCGCGCGATTTGCTTCTTATTATTTATTAAAATACCCGCGCCGCCTTGACAAACGCTCCCGTTTTGGTATAATAATTAGGAAGATCGCACGATTTTTTGTGCCACTAAATTTTGATTGGAGACTAATCATGCTTGCACAAACACCGCCTATGGGGTGGAACTCATGGAACACATTCGGTCCTAACATAAACGAAAAACTCATTCTCGAGATCGCTGATGCCATGGTCGAGAAGGGATATCGCGACGCCGGATACGAGTACGTCGTCATCGACGACTGCTGGGATCTCCGCGAGCGCGACGCCGAGGGCCGCCTTGTTCCCGATCCGGAAAAATTCCCGCACGGAATGAAGTACGTTGCCGATTACGTTCACTCGAAGGGACTCAAGTTCGGTATGTATTCCGCAGCCGGCATCATGACCTGCGCCGGATACCCCGGAAGCTACGGTCATGAATACGAGGACGCACGCCAGTTCGCCGAGTGGGGCGTTGACTACCTCAAATACGACCTCTGCCACTTCCCCGGAAGCGCAGACTGCAAAAACGCTTATCTCACGATGAGCATGGCGCTCAAATCGACCGGCCGCGAGATCCTGTTCTCCGGATGCTCCGTCGGCGAGCACGAGCCTGCCACATGGATGCGCTCCGTCGGTGCTCATATGTACCGCTCGACCGCGGACATTACCGACGAATACGAGAGCTTCCGCTACATAGCTCAGACTCAGCTCGACAAGCTGTCGATGTCCGGTCCCGGCTGCTTCAACGACATGGATATGCTCGTTGTAGGTATGCACGGCAACGGCAATGTTGCACGCGAGAACGGCTGCACCGACGAGGAATACCTCATGCACTTCTCGCTGTGGTGCCTGTTCGGCGTTCCGCTGATGATGGGCGGCGACATCCGCAACATGAACGACTACTGCCGCAACGTTATGCTTAACCGCGAGCTTATCGCGATCAATCAGGATCCCGAAAACCGCCCGCCGTACTACGAGCCGAAGCAGCGCTACGCGAGCAACGGACGCATGGGTATGCTCAAGATGCTCTCGAACGGCGAGCTGCTCCTCGCGTACTACAACTTCGCCGAGTACCCTCTTGACGTACTTCTGTATTTCGATGATATCGGTGTTCCCTACTCGAGCGGATACGGCCTTGAGCTTACCGATGTTCTCACGGGAGAATGCGTCGGCGTAAAGAGAGATTTCTACAACCCCCGTCTTGAGGGACATTCGTTCAAGTTCTTCAAAGCAAAATTTGTAAAGATATAATCTATGATCGAAGGATTAAACGAGGAAACCTGCATAAAGTGCGGTGCAAAGCTCACGCGTGACGACATCGGTCTGCATCGCAAGCTTGTGAACCGCGGGGCAAAGAAATTCATGTGCATCAGATGCCTTGCCGCAGAGTACAATGTGACAGTGGAGCGCCTTGAGGAAAAAATAAAGGAATTCAAGGCATACGGCTGCACGCTGTTCAGCATATAAAAACAGGGCTGTCGTGCATATCACGGCAGTCCTTATTTATTCTGTTTTATTTCTTTTTTGCGTTCTTTCTTGCGGGAATGATGCGGAAGTTCTTCATTCCGGCGAAGTACCCGAGTCCCGCCGCAACGATCGAGACGATTGGCATGAACCAATAGACGATCGGGTTGTGCGGAGAATACAGCTGCACGAAGCCGTTGAACATGGACTCCCACACGCTGCCGATCAGCTTTGAGACAGTCGCAAGATTTCCCGCCCACTCATAGCCGAACGCTCCCCCGTTCTCGATCGAACGGCCGAACACCGTTCCGACCGTCACGCATATAGCGATCAGGAAGTTCGGTATATTCGCAAAGGCTGCCATAACAACACCGGCATACGGGCGGTATTTCAGTCTGCGGCCTTCAACGCGTATGATATCGCGCGCACCCGCATCCCAGAGCGCCGTATACTGCAAAACAACATAAAATCCGACAGAAAATATTGCCGACAGCAGCACTGCGGTATTTCCGCGCATAACAAAAAGAAAAGATAAGACCAGTCCGAGGACAGCTCCGCCGAACTGATTCAGGAGCTGGTTTGTCACAAGATAACGGTTTTCCTTTATAAACGCTTTCATTTGCCCGTTCCCTTCAAGATATCTTGTTTAATTGTATACTATTACCCGCGCGTATTCAAGAGAATACGCGAAAAATTCACAAAAATGTTATGGAGGAACTATGTCTGACGCATACAATATTGAAAGCTATCCGGAACTTATACGGAAATTCTGTGTGTACAAGTCCTCCATTCAGGAGCGCTCACCAATTACGGTGAAGGAATATATGCTTGATCTGCGCACATTTTGCAGATTTACGCTTGCGCACAAAAACGGTGCCTCAACGGAACCGGATGATCTCTGCGAGATGGACATATCCGGTCTCGACCGCGAT
This sequence comes from uncultured Eubacteriales bacterium, assembly GCA_934446065.1. GTDB lineage: Bacteria > Bacillota > Clostridia > Oscillospirales > CAG-272 > UMGS1312. Next base: position 1,843 of record CAKSDP010000039.1, on the reverse strand, counting down.
TTCTTCGCGTCGGTGACGCCGGAGGATATATACGAATTCCTGTATTACGCCAAGGGCGATCGTCAGAACGGTGCGAGAGCGCGCTCGCGTAAGCTTTCGGCGATAAAATCGTTCTACAAGTATCACACGCAGAAGACGAGGCTGCTTGACACAAATCCCGCCGCCGACATTGAGGGACCGAAAAAGCCGAAGGAGCTGCCCAAATATCTGTCGCTCGAGGAAAGCCTCGCGCTGCTTGACGCGGTAAGATCAGACGCAGAAAACCCATACCGCATACGAGATTTCGCAATAATCACGATATTTTTGAACTGCGGTGTGCGTTTATCTGAGCTGTGCGGGATAGAGATGGGCGATCTTGATCCCGAGCTACGCTCGATGCGCGTAGTCGGCAAGGGAGCGAAGGAACGGATAGTGTATCTGAACGATGCCTGCACCGAGGCGATCAGGGACTATCTGCCCGAGCGAATGAAACTGCGGCATGAGGGCGAAGAGACAAATGCGCTGTTTCTCAGCAGACTCGGACACCCGATATCAAACAAAACCGTTCAGCACATGGTCAAGAAGTATTTAACGGCAGCAGGGCTTGAAAACAAGCACTACTCAACGCACAAGCTACGTCACACGGCAGCGACGCTGATGTATCAGACAGGCGATGTTGATATCCGCGTGCTCAAGGACATACTCGGGCACGAACAGCTCAACACAACGCAAATATACACCCACGTCTCGAACAAGAGCATGGAGGACGCGATGGCTAAAAATCCTCTGGCGGAAGTTGGGACGAAAAAGAAGAAATAGTTATGCGAATAATATCGGAAAACTATTGCATTTGGAAGAATAATATGATATAATTAATTAGTGCGTAACGCACGAAAACAAAGGACAGTCCTCTGCATGCTCTGCACGAATGTCTATAACACAGGAGGAGTTTTACAATGGATAAACTCACTGCATTTGCGAGCGAACAGCTTAAGGCTGAGATTCCCTCCTTTGAGATCGGTGATACCGTTAAGGTTCACAACAAGATCATTGAGGGCACGAGAGAAAGAATTCAGATTTTTGAAGGCACTGTAATCGCTAAGCACGGCGGTGGCATCTCTGCTACATTCACCGTTCGTCACGTTGCTTACGGTTGCGGCGTTGAGAAGACCTTCCCGATCCACTCTCCCAGAGTTGAAAAGGTTGAGGTCGTAAGACAGGGTAAAGTCAGAAGAGCAAAGCTCTACTATCTGCGTGACAGAGTCGGTAAGAGCTCGAAGGTTAAAGAGCTTATCTGAGTCCACCACCCCGTTTATCAAGAATATGCAAAGAAAACCGCTGTGTACAGAGCACAGCGGTTTTTCTCATATTATACAAGCTATAAGAGTAGAAATATACATAAAAAACTGCTTGAATAATTTCAAGCAGTGACATGAACAAAATATTCAAATGTTCTTCACGATAAGATGCAACCGAGATAATCATTGAAAAACCGAATAAAGAAATACACAACAACACATGAGAGAACTACGCTAGTAGTTCAAGCCCTCGGTCTATTAGTATCGGTCAGCTGAACACATTACTGTGCTTACACCTCCGACCTATCAAACTCGTAGTCTACAAGTGACCTTACCAGCTTTTGCTGTGGGATATCTAATCTTGAGGCATGTTTCACGCTTAGATGCTTTCAGCGTTTATCACTCCCGCACGCGGCTACTCAGCTATGCACTTGGCAGTACAACTGATGCACCGGTGGTGCGTCCGACCCGGTCCTCTCGTACTAAGGTCAGCTCCTCTCAAATATCCTGCGCCCACGACAGATAGGGACCGAACTGTCTCACGACGTTCTGAACCCAGCTCGCGT
>CAKSDP010000038.1 GCA_934446065.1 uncultured Eubacteriales bacterium | reverse complement strand
CCCCTGACTTCGGAATAGTGGCAGGGCTGGCTATCCTTGTTTTGCTTTGTGCTTCTCTACCGTACATGAGCATTGTACCATGAACCGAAGCGGTTTATGTAGCGGATGCGCACTTCAGGCGCAAGCGTAAGGAATGTGCGCTCGGCGCACTCCTTCATCATGTGGTGGAATCTGTACGTTACACCGTCGGGCAGGCGTGTTACAAACGCATTCTGCTCCGTCAGAGCGACGATGATGCGCTCGGCTTCCTCCATCCCCGTGACAATTCGTGCTTCCTCTGCCGTGAACTCATCGGCAAGCCCCATGACCGCAAGGAATTCTTTCATCTGCGGCGGCAGCGGATCAATGAGCGCTGCAGTGAACATGGCGTAAACGTCGGAATTGCGGTCGGGAAATGAGCCGCGCTCCGCAAGCGTGCGCAGATTCAGATACACGGCAGAAAACCACCCCTCGCTCGAGTAGAGCAGCGCGTCGAGCTGCTCGTCCGACAACGCGGCGCCGCATTTTTGAGCGTAAACGGAAAGCTCGGTGTGATTCAGCCGGAGCTGCTTTGTGTCGAGCGTGTACACCTTCCGCCCGAGCCTCAATGTTTCGGCGGCGGGCAGGAATTTGTCGCGGCTCGCGATTATGAGATGCACATTTTGCGGGAGCCGGTTTGTAAGATTGCAGATGAAAGCGGCTGCACGGGTGTCGGTCAGCAGGTGAAAATCGTCTATGAAAACGAAGCACGGGTCGCCGTACAGCTCGTGGCAGAGATCATCGGAGAGCATACTTCCGCCGACGGCGTCGGAGGGGCAGGGGTAGTCGCGGAGAAAAGCGTATCCCGCGTGCGCGAAAGCGTCCTGCACACTATTCCAAAAGATCGCGAGGTTGTCCGAATATACGCTTATGCGTACGATACGCGCCTTTTCGGATTTTGCGCATTCGCCGAGATACCAGTTCACCGCCGTCGTTTTTCCGTAACCCATGGGCGCTACAACAGCGGTGAGCGTGTGCCGCGATATCGGACGCAGACTGTCCCGCATCCGCTCCGATATGTAAACGGCGTTTGTGTTCTGATCTCGTTTCGGCATGACCTTACCCCCGTGCTTTTTGACTGTGCGACTGATTTACTACCATTATATAGGAATATTAAGACAATTGCAAGAGCGCGGGCGCAAAGATAGCGCCGCACAGGAAAAAATCCCGCGGCAGTCGGAGCAGTATGCAGTCCGAGTGCCGCGGGAGGCGTTTTTTGTTCTGATTTTTTGCGCGTAGACGGTCGAGCGTATCACCTATGAGAGAGACGCCCTCGCGGATATCGTCGGTGCCCGAGACAGCCCGCTCCATGGGGCACGGCCCCGTTCCCTCGCGATTCACGATCTGCTCGGTGAGCGTGTCAAAGCTGACCGAGATCCCGTGATCGTCAAGAAGCGCCTTTGCGCCACTTGACAGAACCTTTGCGTGGAGCTCGCGAATTCCCGCCGATATAAACAGCATTGCCGCCGCGCGTCCGACGACAAGATCGGCTGCCGAGTATCCGTCAAGGTCGCGCCCTTCGCGGATGAAGTCCACCATCGGAGCGACGCCGCGCTTGTCGCTTGTGATAACATCACCGTTTCGACACAGTGCGATCGTGTGACCGGCAAGCGCCTCTTTTGCAAGTTCGAGATCAGTCATTGTCCATGTCCCGATCGAGGAAGTGCTTCAGAACTATTACTGCCGCGGGAACGACCACTGCGTTCAGGATCAGCCCGACAACACCGGTGCGGATCTGTCCCCAGATCATGGCGGTAGTGAACGGAGTCACGCTCTGAAGGAGAGCAACGGACAGAAGGAAGAACGCTCTGCCGCACACCTCAGCCGCGATAACGGCGGGGAACGCCATCCACGCGTGACGCTCGATCGCACGGGAAAAGAGACCGACCACAGCCGCGAATACGGCAAGCTCAGCCATCATGAACGGCAGTCTTGCAAGCGCAGGCATGGGAGAGCCTGCGGCGGAGGTGATAAGGAAGCTTACGACGGGGGAGAGGGCGCCTATCGCAAGGCCCCAGCCGGAGCCGAGCAGGCAGCCGCCGAGAAGTACCGGCAGGTACATCGGCAGGAACGTGACGCCTGCCGCAGCGCCGTATACCATATGCGCGAACTGCGGAAGCAGCACGGCGAGCGCTACCGTTCCGAGCGCTATCAGCGATTTTACGGTCAGACGAAGCTTCAGCGAAGCGTTTCTTTTTGCAAGTGCATTCTCAATCATGATTGTTTTCTCCTTTTCAGTTGTCAAAATATTTTGCGATCTTCTCCATGCGCACCGACTGCTCGACGCCGAACGGACAGCGGCTGTCGCAATGTCCGCAGGAAATGCAGGCATCCGCCTTGATCTTGAGCTTGGAGTAGTGGTCGTGCGCCATCTTGTCGCCCGCAAGCGACAGATCGTAGTATTTGTTTATGAGTCCGATGTCGATCCCGGCAGGGCACGGCTCGCAGTGATTGCAGTAGACGCAGTTGCCGCGCGCGGACTTCGGCGTGAAACTGCCGATCACCGAATAGTCGCACTCCTCCGGTGCAGCGGATCCGAATTTCAGAAGCTCGGACAGGTCTGCGAGATTTCGCACACCGGGCAGTACGGTAAGCACCGCCGGACGGTCGAGCGCGTATTTCAGGCATTGGTTACGGGTCAGAGCGTTTCTGAACGGCGAGGTCTCGTCCGAGAGGAGCTGACCGCCGTGGAACGGCTTCATGACCGATATTCCGACGCCCTCCGCCTCGCACCGGCGGAAGAGAGCCGCGCGCTCCGCGACTGTTCCGATCCCGTATTCGTCGCCGCATTCGAGATCGTATGCCGGATTGATCGAGAACATCATCATGTCCATAAGCCCCGTGTCGATCAGACGGTTCGCAACGGACGGCGTGTGCGACGAAAAGCCGATGTGACGCACGATCCCCTGCTTTTTCAGCTCACATACGTAATCGAGGATTCCGCGGCTTATTATATCGTCAACATCGCTGTCTGCATCGACGCAGTGAAGAAACCCGAAGTCGATGTAACCACAGTCCAGTAGTCCCATCTCCCATTCAAATGTGCGTCGGATCTCGTCAAGATCTCGCGACCAGCCGTAGTCCCCGTTTGCGTTGTATACTGCGCCGAAGTGGAGCTGAAAGTATATGCGGTCGCGCAGTCCATTGATCGCACGGCCGAACGGAGCATAAACCGCAGCTCCGCCTGCGCACAGGTCAAAGAAGTTTACCCCTGCCTCGATCGCTTTTTTCACGACCGTTTCGATCTCGTCGGGCGGTGTGTTCTGGATTCCGCCCATACCGAGCCCGAGCGGAGCTATCATCTCGCTGCCGTGCGGCAGTTTTCGCATCTCCGTCATTTTCCCTCAAACTTCATTGCAACGTCGGCGAGAAGCTTGCGTATCGGCAGATGCTGCGGGCACGCCGCCTCACATTTGCCGCAGCCGATGCAGTCGGACGCCTTGCCGTTGTGCTTTGTGTGCACATCGTTGTAGTAGTAATTTGCGTTCCAGTTGTGGTGGATCTGCTTTGCGTTCAGACACGCGAACAGATCGGGGATAGATATGTGCTTCGGACATCCGTCGGTGCAGTAGCGGCACGCAGTGCAGGGGATGAGCTGCATTGAGCGGAAAACGCTGCAAACCTCGGCGATCGCGTCCGTCTCCTCCTTTGTCAGGGGTATGTAATCCTTCATGTACGACAGATTGTCGCGCATCTGCTCCATATTGCCCATGCCGGAGAGCACCATGAAGATCCCCTCAAATCCTGCGGCAAAACGGATCGCATAGCTTGCGGGGCTGCCGCCGTGGAGATCGTCAAGCACCTTCTTTGCCTTGTCGGGAAGGTTTACGAGGTTTCCGCCCTTGACTGGTTCCATAACGATGACGGGCTTTTGGTACTTGCGACATACCTCGTAGCAGCGCCGGGACTGGACTGCAGGATCATCAAAATCAAGGTAGTTGAGCTGGATTTGAACGGCCTCGATCTGCGGGTACTCGGTGAGGATCTCCTCGAGCACCTCCGCCGTATCGTGGAACGAGATTCCGACGTGACGGATCTTTCCCTCCGCCTTCAGCTCGAACGCCGTCTCATATGCGCGACATTTTTTGTATTTCTCGAAAAGCTCCTTCGTCTGAGCGTGCATGAGATAAAAGTCAAAGTAATCGACAGCGCACGCCTCAAGCTGCTTTTCAAACAGCGGGCGGATCTCTTCCTCAGAGTTGAACAGGCTTCCCGACAGCTTGTCTGTCAGAATAAAGGACTCACGCGGGTAGCGCCGCGATATGCAGTCTCCGATCGCAGTTTCACTCTTTGTTCCGATGTAGACGCGCGCCGTGTCAAAATAGTTGAACCCCTGCGCCATGAAGTAGTCTACCATTTCGGTGAACTGAGCGTAGTCAACGTCCTCGCCGTTCATCGGCAGTCTCATACAGCCGAAGCCGAAGTTTTTCTTGATGTTTGTAAATTCACTCACTTTTTGTGCTCCTTTCCGATTCATCGTTTGAAGTGTCGGAGACACTGTCTCCGATCTCGCATCCGTCGCGATCCCATGTGAGATGACCGCTCTCAACCGCCGCTTCGTACCGCGATATTTTGTAGTTGAGCCGCGCGAGCGTCGCGTCGATCTTCTGCTTTTGCTCCATAAGAGCATCTCTCTGCTCGGACAGCAGCTCAAGGCGGGCGCCGAATGTCGACTCTCCCCTCTGATACAGCTTTACGTATTCGATTATTGCCTCGATAGGCAGACCGGCGCTCCGCATACACAGAACAAGCTCGACCCATGCGAGATCCTCGTCGGTGTAGTTGCGTATTCCGCCGGAGGTGCGCGCGACCGGCGGGATCATTCCGATCCGCTCGTAATATCGCAGCGTGTCGCCCGAGATACCGTATTTCTCGCCGACTTCCTTTATTGTCATCTGTTTGTCACCTCGCTTTGCTTTCGGATAATATTATACACCTTGGAGTCTACTCCAAGTCAAGAGAAAACTCGAAATTCAGTGGAAGAAATATTTCCGCAGGCATAAAAAACGACCCGCCGTATACGGCAGGCCGTTTTGGTGTGTTATGCGTTGAGGATCTGCATGAACTCGTCGCCGGTGATGGTTTCCTTCTGATACAGGAACTGTGCCAGCTCGTCGAGCTTTGCTCTGTTTTCCGTGAGGATAGACGCGGCTTTTTCGTGCGAGCGGCGCACGAGATCGACGACAAGCGTGTCGATCTTCGTCTGTGTCTCGACAGAGCAGGCAAGCGAAGCGTCGTCGCCGAGATACTGATTTGTCACCGTCTCGAGTGCAACCATGTCAAAGTCGTCGCTCATGCCGTAGCGTGTTATCATTGCGCGGGCGAGCTTCGTCGCCTGTTCAATGTCGTTCGACGCGCCGGTAGTGACCGTCATGCAGGCGATCTCCTCGGCAGCTCTGCCGCCGGTGAGCGTCGCGATCTTGTTCTCAAGCTCCTCTTTCGACATGAGGTAGTGATTGCCCTCCTCGACCTGCATCGTGTAGCCGAGCGCACCTGACGTGCGGGGGATGATCGTGATCTTCTGCACCGGCGCGGAGTTTGTCTGCTTTGCCGCGACAAGCGCGTGACCGATCTCATGGTACGAGACGATCATCTTCTCTTTATCGGTGAGAATCGCGTTTTTCTTCTGATATCCGGCGATGACGACCTCGATGCTCTCCTCAAGGTCAGCCTGAGTCGCTTCGTTTCTGCCGTCGCGGACTGCGCGGAGCGCCGCCTCATTTATAATGTTGGCAAGCTCTGCACCGGATGCACCCGACGCCATTCGTGCGATGCGCTCGAAATCAATGCTCGGCGCCGTTTTGATTTTCTTTGCGTGAACGCGGAGGATCGCCTCGCGCCCTTTGAGATCGGGAAGCTCAACGGGAACGCGTCTGTCGAAACGACCGGGACGCGTCAGCGCGGGATCAAGTGTCTCGGGTCGGTTGGTCGCCGCAAGAATGATGACGCCGGTGTTTCCGCCGAAGCCGTCCATCTCGGTGAGCAGCTGATTGAGCGTCTGTTCGCGCTCATCGTTGCCGCCGATCCTGCCGTCGCGCTTCTGACCGATCGCATCGATCTCGTCGATGAAGACGATACACGGCGCTTTCTCCTTCGCCTGACGGAAAAGATCGCGCACCTTTGATGCACCCATTCCGACGAACATTTCAACAAATTCGGAACCGGACATTGAGAAGAACGGCACATCCGCCTCTCCTGCAACAGCCTTGGCGAGCATCGTCTTACCGGTGCCGGGAGGGCCTACGAGAAGCACGCCCTTGGGCATTGATGCGCCGATCGTCGAGTATTTCTGCGGATTGTGGAGGTAGTCCACGATCTCCGTGAGGTTCTCCTTTGCCTCATCCTCGCCCGCGACATCGCTGAATTTGATGCCGTCGGAGGATTTCACGTAGACCTTGGCGTTGCTCTTGCCCATGTTGAACATCATGGAGTTGCCGCCGCCGGCTTTGTCCATGAGCTTCTTCGACATATACTGCCCGAGCGCAACGAAGATCACGATAGGCAGTATCCACGAGATGATAAAGCTGAGCAGCGGCGACATCTGCTCAATGATCTCGCTTGAGAACTGCGCGCCGGAATCGTACAGACGGTCGATCAGCTCGGGATCGTCCATGATGCCGGTCTTGTATATCGTTTTTCCTTCCTTGTCGGTGAAAAGAATACGGTTTTCCTGTACCTCGACCTTGCCGATCTCCTTGTCATTCGTCATCGTCATGAATGTGCCGTAGTCAACTTCCTTGATCTGCATCTGCTGCAAGGCGGGCATTACGAGCATATTCATGCAAAGGATTATCGCGAGAACGATTGCATAGTAAAATATAAGCGGTTTTTTCGGTTTCTTTACTTCATTCATGCTGTCGTTATCCTTTCGGAAGTATTTTTAGGTCGCTGTGTTCAGTATATCAAAAAAATGCGTAAAACACAACACTTCAAAAGTAAATATATTTTTGCGCATTTTCGACAAGACAATTGACAAACCGTGCGGAATAGGGTAAACTTTAGATGCATAGTATTGTCGGAAGACAATGATGATTGTTGAGGAGGTCGTTCTATGAAATGCAGTAAATGCGGTATTGAAACCGAAGAAGATTTTTCGTTCTGTCCGAACTGCGGAAGTCCCGCGGAAAGCCCGCTCGGAACTCAGCCTTACACGTATCCGATCACAGCAATGCTCAAAGATACGCTTTTTCTTGTGATATGCATACTTATGAGCGCCGCGACAGTGTTTTCGTTTGTCGGCGGTTCCATTCCGATAATAGCCACACTTGAGACAGTATTTCTGTGGATCATATATGCTCGTATGCGCACAAACGGTACCCCTGACCCGCAGTCGATGAGATGGCTCAGCGGTACGATATTCGCAAGCTATATTGTCAACTGGGTAGTCGTCGGACTTATCGCTGTGACCGGAGTGCTTTCGTCGATGGTCCTCGGGTATATTGTGAATAACTATTGGCTGTTTGAAGAATATTTCGGCAGAATGAGCGAGAGTGTATTCAGTATTATTTCTGCTTCTTCCGGCTTTTTAATGGTGGCCATGCTCGCCGTTGCGGCGTTTGTCGCAGTCATAAACTATTTTTCAACGCGCAGCTTTCATAAGCTTGCAAAATCAATGTATGAGAGCGTCGAGCGTGGAACGGTAGAGCTTCAGCTTCTCGGCAGGGCGCGCACGTGGTTAATGGTTGCAGGTGTTCTCAGCGGAATAGGTGCACTTATGTCGCTTGCATTCGGCGACTCGGTGTCGTTCTTCGGCTCAGGATGTGCCGCCGCATCAAACGTAGTTGCGTATGTGCTGCTCGCCAAATATTTTACCGACTCCGGCAAATAATAAGCTCTCCGTGTGGAGAATTTCCGAAAAATAAAGAGCAAGTGCAGGGCGTGTGCCTTGCACTTGCTTTTTGTACGGTATCATTTGCGGGAAGCTCTGTCACTTCTGCTCGTCCACGTAATATCCGCTGTATTTCTTGTAGTATTTGTTGTAATAGCGGTTGTAGTATCTGTTATAGTAGCGTTTGTAGTACCTTCCGCTCTTTTTGTCGGCGTTGTTCAAAATGACGCCGAGAATGCGGCATCCGCTCTTTTCAAGCTGAGCTTTCACGCTGCGCGCGAACTTTGCACTCACCATGTTTGCGAGAATAACGAGGATCGCACTGTCGCAGAAACGTGATACCACTGCCGCGTCAATGACATTGCCGAGCGGCGGGCAGTCGATCAGGATATAGTCAAATGTGTTTTTTGCGTTTGCCAAAAAGTCGGCAAATTTATCTTTGCTCAGAAGCTCAACGGGATTCGGCGGGAACGCGCCGCTGAAAATGATGTAGAAATTGGGGTACTGAGTGGAGTACAGCACATCCTGAAGCGTCGCCTGACCGGAAAGAAACTGGCTCAGCCCTTCAATGCCGGAGCGGTCGGCGTACTTGCTCGCAAGAACCGATTTGCGAAGGTCGGCGTCTATGAGCAGCACCTTCTTGCCAAGCTCAGCAAGACTCTTGCAAAGCTCGAGTGCGGTCGTACTCTTGCCCTCGTTCGGCATACAGCTCGTCACAGAGATGACCTTCACGTCGTCTCCGCAGAACTGGATGTTCGTGCGCAGCGCCTTGTACGACTCCTTGACCGAGTAATCCTCTTCGATATAGGATTTCAGCATTACCTGACGCGTAGCCGCGCCGGTGGACGGCTTTCGAGTATTATTATTTTCAGTCATAATATCAGAGTACCCTTTCTCTATCATTTTCACATACTGAGAATTTCGAGCGGCGTCCGCAGGAACATACGCTCGCATACGTCATTCCCGAATTTGCGGGAAACATATTTTGCGGCTTCGGCAAGGCACGGCGCCCTGTCGTCCATATTGTGCGAATCGTCGGCGATAACGTCCGCGATCCCGTCGGATATAAGACGGTCGGCGAAGTGCCGCATAAGAAATCCGCGCTTGCCGAGGACTGTCGAAGCGTTGATCTGGATCAATGCGCCCGCCTCGTGCAGACGAAGGATCTCGCGCCGCGATTTTACGAGCGAGCGATACCTCTCTATGTGCGCGATCACTGGGATGTAGCCGCTTGTGAGCAGCTTCGATGCGCCGGAGATTATCTCCGATGCGTCCTCAAATGGACCGAATTCGAGAAGAACCGTACGCGAACCGTTGAGTGTCAGGCACACGCCGTCCGTCAGGTTGTTTACCGCGTCAACGTGGGAGAATATCTCCTCGCCGAGATAAAGCTTCATGTCGGGGAGCACCTGAGCAACACCCGAGCAAAGCTCGTCAAAGCGGCGCCGTATTTCATCCACATCGGTCGCAATTCCGCCCGCCGGGTCAAAATGGGGAGTGAGACAGACCGCGCGCACACCCGAGGTGTACATCGCAGAGAGCATGGCGCAGGACTCATCGCGATCCTTTGCACCGTCGTCAACGCCCCACAGCGCGTGGCAATGGATGTTTACAAGATCCATGTGGTCGTGTGCTTATTCCGTAATGAGGCTGTCGACGTATGCAGTCATCTCGTCGTAGTGCTTCTCGATCTCCTCGAGCAGTCTCATCTGCGCCTTTGCGCGGACAAGATTGTGGCTCGGATACTTGACCTTGAAGTATTCGTCACCGTTCATGTAATCGGTGAGGAAGCGCATTGCGACCTCGCACGTCATGACGTATGCGCCGAGCGGCAGATAGTGGATCTCATCCTTGGTGAGAACGCCCGCGATCTCGGAGACGAAGCCGTCGGTGAAACGGCGGAACAGATCCATGTCAACGCCGATCTTCGACAGATCAGGCTCATCCTCTGCGGCAGTGTTTGCGCCGTAGCGGATCGCGTCGCCGTAATCGTACAGCGTCGTTCCGGGCATTACCGTGTCAAGATCGATCACGCAGATCGCCTTGCCGGTCTCGTTGTCGATCAGTACATTGTTGAGCTTTGTGTCGTTGTGCGTGACACGCATCGGGAGCACACCGCTGTCCATGAGGTCGATTATCTTGCCCATTTTCTTGCGGCGGTCGAAGAAGAAATCGATCTCCGGCTCAAGCTCGCACACTCTGCCGGCTCTGTCCTCGGCAACAGCTGCTACGAATGCGTAGAAACGCTTCTTCGTGTTGTGAAAATCGGGAATGGTCTCAACAAGTTTGTCTGCGGGGAAGTCGAAGAGATACTTCTGGAATTCGCCGAAGCCTCTGCCTGCCTCGTAGAAGTGATCGGGGTTTACGATGCTGTCGTAGCCCGTTGCTCCGCTGATGAATATGTCGGCGCGCCAGTATGCACCGGACGAATCGCGGTAAAGGAGCGATCCCTCGTCTGTCGGGATGAACTCGAGCACGCGGCGCTCGGGGTCGATCTTCTGCCTGACCATGGATGCCGCGATGTGGTTGAGTACGAGCTGAATGTTCTTCATGAGCTCGACCGGATCGTGGAACGCAACGGTGTTGATGCGCTGGAGTACGTAGAATTTGTCGGAACCGTCGGGCTGCTTGTATGTAAGTCTGTATGTCGCGTTGATGTTGCCTGAGGTAAGCTCCTCTGAGGACTGGTATTGACCGGAGAATTTGAAGTGTTTGAGAACGTGTTTGATGTCGTTATAAATCATAACTGCGCCTTTCTTAATGTGATCCGCCGACGCCGCAGCCCCGGCAGATAAGAAATTGAAACTCTCAAATAAACATACCTATATATTCTATTCTATCACACCCACCGTGAAAAGTCAACACGAAAAAAGTCTCCGACTCATCGCGCGTGTAGGATTACAATAGATAAGTTACAGCGCAAAAAAAGAATAGCAAATGAGAGTCAAATGTGTTACAGTTAAG
>CAKSDP010000037.1 GCA_934446065.1 uncultured Eubacteriales bacterium | reverse complement strand
GACACCCCTTTTTGACAAAAGGTGTTTCCCGCACCCTTCCCCAAAAACTTTCAACCTATTAAAATAGATATAGTGAGCGCGAAATTTTAGTTTAGGCTCCCTTTACACAAGGGAGGCTTTGGGTTTGCCGAAACTCCACGTCCTTGGCGGGAGCCGCGAGAGCGGAAACCGCTCACGTGCATCCTCCTGATAGTTTGGACGAACCATATTGTGGGATGGCTCGCGATTTCAACTGAAGTCTATGTCTTGCACAAACCAATTATATAAATCCAGTATAAAATTCTTTGCGGAGCTTTCTTTTAAGAAAGCGACCGTATCCCTTTCACGAAAAGAACACGTATCCACCATCACTTCTCAGCTTCGCGCTTCTTTACGAAATCGCGAACGAGACAGTAAAGTACCGCGCAGAACGGAACACCGAGCAGAAGCCCAACCGCACCGAAAATGCTGCCGAACAGAGTGACCGAAAGAAGTACCCATATCCCCGGCAGCCCGACAGAGTTGCCCACAACACGGGGATAGATCACGTTCGACTCGATCTGCTGAAGAATAATGATGAATAATACAAACCCAACCGCCTTCAGCGGACTTATGAGCAGTATCATAAGCGCACCGACCGACGTACCGATGAACGCACCGAATACCGGAATCAGCGCCGTCACCGCAATCAGCGCGGATATCATAAGCGCGTACGGCATCCGGAATATCAGCATTCCTATGTAGCACAGCGCACCGAGAATCAGCGCCTCTACGCATTGCCCCGATATGAATTTCGTGAATACACCGCTCGACATCGCAAGTACGCGGAATATCCTGTCGCACGCCGCCTCCGGCAGTATCACCCTGAGCAGCCGCGCCCCCTGACGGCAAAGCTTTTCCTTCGACGCCAGTATGTATATCGACAAAACAAACCCGATAACAAAATTGAAAAGCCCGCTCAGTACGTTCGACGTCACACCGATCGTCTTGTTTATCATAGCCCCCGTGTTCGACAGCCCCGCCACGATCGTCCGGCTCACGCTGTTCCAGTCGATCTTTTCAAACAGATTTACGTCCTCAAGCGGCAGATTGAACCGTCCGATAAGCTCGTCCGCGCGCTCAATAAGATCGTTCACCTGCGACGGCAGCGTCTGCGCAATGCTCATGACAGTCGCCGCAAATTCCGGCGCAATAAGACCGATTATCAGCGCGAACAGCCCGAATATTATGAGTATGCTCAGTATAAGGCAGACCGGACGGCGCGCCTTTATCACACCCGGACGCTTCTTTATTATAAGCGAGTATACGTTGTCCTCAAGAAGCCGCATCGGTATGTTCACGATAAACGCTATCGCCGCACCGATGAATACCGGCGAGAGTATCCGCGCGGCAGCAGCCATCGCCCCGCGTACTGCCTCAAGATTCTGCAGCACCGTGTAAAACAGTATCGACGAGAATATTATGAGTATTATCCTTATAGTGCTCTTTCTGTTCGGTTCCATTGCATAGCGCGCCGAAGCGCCGCGTCTCACCCCGATCCGTGTTTTTGCCCGCAGCTCTGTGCCGCCGAGCCTTTATCTGTTGTAATTGTAACATATCGGCACTTTTATGTCAATCACTTTCGCCTGTTCGACGAATGGCGGCACGCACGGCGAAAAGTTAACAATTTGTCCATATTCGCAGGCGTGTGTAAGGTATAATATACTAAGGAAGTTTAGTATATAAAGTCTCACCCGTGCGGGGAAAATCATCATTCAGAGGAGTACAAGCGTGGAAATTAAAAGCGATATCGAAATTGCAAGAGCACACAAAATGCAGCCGATCGAGGCGATTGCCGACAGAGCCGGTATCCCCGAGAAATATCTCGAGAGATACGGCAGATACAAGGCGAAGGTGTCCCCCGAGATCCTTTGCGATCCGACCGTCGGATCCGGCAAATCAAACCTCATCCTTGTGACCGCGATCACGCCGACTCCTGCCGGCGAGGGCAAGACTACAACTACCATCGGGCTTGCGGACGCGCTTGCGAACATCGGCAAGAACGTCGCGGTCGCCCTCCGCGAGCCGTCGCTCGGACCGGTGTTCGGCATCAAGGGCGGCGCGGCAGGCGGCGGGTACGCGCAGGTCGTACCGATGGAGGATATAAACCTCCACTTTACAGGAGATTTTCACGCGATCGGCGCGGCAAACAATCTGCTCGCCGCGATGATCGACAACCATATTTATCAGGGCAACGCCCTCGGCATAGATCCCCGACGGATCACGTGGAAGCGCTGCGTTGACATGAACGACCGCCAGCTCCGCTTTATCACGGACGGACTCGGCGGCAAGGTGAACGGCGTCCCGCGTGAGGACGGCTTCGACATCACCGTCGCTTCCGAGGTCATGGCGGTGTTCTGCCTTGCGGACGGACTTTCCGACCTCAGAGAGCGCCTTGCGCGCATGGTCGTCGCCTACACGTACTCGGGTGAGCCTGTCACCTGCGGTGACATCCGCGCTGACGGTGCGATGACCGCGCTCCTGCGCGACGCGATGATGCCGAATCTTGTGCAGACGCTCGGCGGTGTTCCGGCGATCGTGCACGGCGGACCGTTCGCGAACATTGCGCACGGGTGCAACTCAATCGCGGCGACGCGCCTTGCGATGAAGCTCGGCGACTACGCTGTGACGGAGGCGGGCTTCGGCGCGGATCTCGGTGCCGAAAAATTCTTTGACATCAAGTGCCGCGCGGCGGGGCTTGAGCCTTCTGCCGTGGTGCTTGTCGGCACTATCCGTGCGCTGAAGATGCACGGCGGTGTGGCGAAAGCCGATCTTTCGGCGGAGAACATTCCCGCGCTGCGCCGCGGGATGCCGAATCTTCTGCGCCATCTGTCGAACATCAAGGACGTATACAAGCTGCCGGCGGTTGTTGCGCTCAACCGATTCCCGACCGACACCGAGGCGGAGATCACCGAGGTCATGGCGGCGTGCCGCGAGCTTGGTGTGAACGTTGTTCTCTCGGAGGTATGGGCGAAGGGAGGCGCGGGCGGCGACGAACTTGCGCGCGAGGTCGTTCGCCTTTGCGAGAAGGAGCACGGCGAGTTCTCGTTCGCGTATGACACGGCGCTTCCGATAAAGGAGAAGATCTGCGAGATCGTTCGCCGCGTATACCGCGGTGACGGTGTTGTATTCACGAAGGAGGCGGAGAAGGGCATTGCCGAGCTTGAGTCGCTCGGTTACGCGGGGCTGCCGATCTGCATGGCAAAGACGCAGTACAGCTTCTCCGATGATCCGGCAAAGCTGTGCGCGCCGGATGGATTTGAGGTAACGGTACGTCAGGTTCGCCTGTCGGCGGGCGCGGGCTTCATTGTTGCGCTGACCGGCAGCATCATGACGATGCCGGGGCTGCCGAAGGTGCCTGCGGCAGAGGCGATCGGTGTAAACGATGCGGGCGATATCGTCGGCTTATTCTGATGCGGTGAGAGCGGTAAGGCATGAAGGAAAAGGCTGTTAAGACGAACGCGATGCGTCTGCTTGACGCTGCGGGCGTAAAGTATGAGACGGACAAATACGAGGTTGACGAGGATGATTTGTCCGGCACGCACGCGGCGGAGATGATGGGTGCGGACGCGGACACTGTATTCAAGACGCTTGTGACGAAGAACGCTGCGGGAGAAGCGCGGGTATTCGTGATCCCGGTGGCGTACGAGCTTGATCTGAAGAAGTGCGCGGCGGCGTCCGGGGACAAGAGTCTTGCGATGCTTCATCAGAAGGAGCTGCTGCCGCTGACGGGTTACGTTCGCGGTGGGTGCTCCCCGATCGGGATGAAGAAGAAGTTTCCGACGTACATTGACGAATCCGCGCTCTTATTTGATCTGATACGCGTGAGTGCGGGAATGCGCGGGCTTCAGCTGGTGATAGCTCCGGATGATCTTGCGGCGTTCGTCGGGGCAAAGTTCTGCGACATCACGGCGTAAGGGATACGGTTGCTTTTTGAGAGAGGAGACGCATGTTCTTTTCTTTTAAGAAAAGAACACGCGTCCCCTTTCACGAAAAAGCGTCCCCGTCCCCGTCGCCCTATTTCAGCTTCGGCTTCAGATATTGTCCGGTGTAAGAGTTGGCGCACATCGCTACCTCCTCGGGCGTCCCCTCGGCAATCACAAATCCGCCGCCGTCGCCGCCCTCCGGCCCCATGTCAATAATGTGATCCGCGCATTTTATCATGTCAAGATTGTGCTCGATCACAAGAAGCGTGTTGCCTGCGTCAACGAGACGCGCAAGTACCTCGCATAGCTTCTTCACATCGTGCGTGTGAAGCCCCGTCGTCGGCTCGTCAAGAATGTAAATCGTCCTGCCCGTGCCGCGCCGCGACAGCTCCGTCGCAAGCTTCACGCGCTGCGCTTCACCGCCCGACAGAGTCGTCGATGACTGCCCGATCTTCACGTACCCGAGCCCCACGTCGCAAATCGTCCGCAGCCGTGACGCAATCTTCGGTATGTCCGCGAAAAATTCGGCACCCTCCTCAGCCGTCATCTCAAGCACTTCCGAAATGTTTTTGCCCTTGTACTTCACTTCGAGCGTCTCGCGATTGTACCTATGCCCGTGGCATACGTCGCACGTCACATATACGTCCGGCAGAAAATGCATCTCGATCTTCTTTACACCGTCGCCCTCGCACGCCTCGCAGCGCCCGCCCTTGATGTTGAACGAGAACCGCCCGCTCTTGTACCCCTTCAGCTTCGCCGCAGGAGTCCGCGCGAACAGCTCGCGGATGTCCGTGAACAGCCCCGTGTACGTCGCCGGGTTCGAGCGCGGCGTCCGCCCGATCGGGCTTTGGTCAATGCAGATTACCTTGTCGAGATTCTCTGCCCCTTCGATCAATTGGTATTTCCCCGGATACGTCATCGCACCCATCAGCTCGCGCGCAAGCGCCTTGTGAACGATCCCGTTCACGAGCGACGACTTGCCCGATCCGGATACGCCCGTTACGCAGACGAATTTGCCGAGCGGGATCTTTACGTCGATCCCCTTGAGATTGTTCTCCGCCGCGCCGCGAACGATAAGGAACTTCCCGTTCCCCTCGCGCCGGGTCTTCGGCACCTCGATCGCCTTGCGCCCGGACAGATAGTCTCCCGTGATCGATGCCGTGTTCGCCGCTACCTCCGCAGGAGTGCCTGCCGCGCAGACCTCGCCGCCGTGTACGCCTGCACCGGGACCTATGTCCACGATGTAGTCCGCCTCCTGCATCGTCTCCTCGTCGTGCTCGACCACAATGACCGAGTTGCCGATGTCGCGCAGCTCCTTCAGCGTCGCGAGCAGCTTGCCGTTGTCGCGCTGATGCAGACCTATCGACGGCTCATCAAGTACGTACAGCACGCCCGCGAGGGAGCTGCCGATCTGCGTCGCAAGTCTGATGCGCTGCGCCTCGCCGCCCGACAGCGTTCCGCTGCTGCGCGCAAGGGTCAGGTAGTCAAGCCCGACGTTCTTGAGGAATCCGAGACGCGAGCGCAGCTCCTTCAGTATCTCACGGGCTATCATCATTTCCGATTCGCTGAACTCCAGTCCGCAGACGTACTCCAGCGCCTCGGTGATCGGCATACGGCACACCTCGTCGATGTTGCGTCCGCCGACCGTGACGGAGATCGCCTCCGGCCGCAGTCTTGTGCCGTGGCACTCCGTGCAGACCGTCTCCTCAAGGAACTGATCGTAATACTCGGGATCCTCGCCTTGCCGCATCATGCGCGCCTCGATCATCGGGATCACGCCCTCAAACTTCACCTGATACTTCTTCTTCGGTCCCTCGAAGGAGCGCATCACCTCGTAAACATCGTCGCCCGTTCCCCACAACAGCGCCCGTTTTGCCGATTTTGAGAAATCATAGATGGGTGTATTTATCGTAAATCCGTGGCGTTCCCCCACCGCGATTATAACTGGGCCGAGCCACGTGTCGGGTCCGATCGTCTTGAACCCGTTGACAGCCACCGCGCCCTCGGCAAGAGACAGCGACTCGTCGGGGATTATCCGATCCTCGGAGACGCGGCGCGTCACGCCGAGTCCGAGACAGTGCGGGCAGGCGCCGAACGGATTGTTGAACGAGAACATACGCGGCTCCGGCTCGGCAAACGATCCGCCGTGAACCGGGCAGGCGTAGGCGGTGGAGTATTCCTCGTCCTCGCCCTCGCTGCCGTCGCGCCCGACGGGCGTGATTATCACGCGGCCGTCCGATTCGGCGATCGCCGTCTCGACGGAGTCGGACAGGCGCGAGCGGATGCCGTCGCGGATGACGAGCCTGTCCACCACGATGTCCACCGAGTGGCGCGTGTTCTTGTCAAGCTCGATCTCGTCCGTAAGCTCGTAAAGGATCCCGTCAACGCGCACGCGCGAAAATCCTTTGCGGCGCGCCGCGTCGAATACCTTCTCGTGACGTCCCTTCTTGCCGCGCACCATCGGCGCGAGTACCATGAATCTCGTGCCCTCGTCCGCCTTCATGATCGAGTCGAGGATCGAATCGACCGTCTGCCTCCTGATCTCGCGTCCGCACTCGGGACAGTGCGGCACGCCGAGCCTTGCAAACAAAAGACGCAGGTAGTCGTAGATCTCGGTGACCGTGCCGACGGTCGAACGGGGGTTCTTTGACGTTGTTTTCTGATCGATCGATATCGCGGGAGAGAGTCCCTCGATCGAGTCAACATCGGGCTTGTCGAGCTGACCGATGAACATACGCGCGTAGGACGAGAGCGATTCGACGAACCGCCTGTGCCCCTCGGCGTAGATCGTGTCAAACGCAAGCGACGATTTGCCCGAGCCGGAAAGTCCCGTGAACACGACAAGGCTGTCGCGCGGGATCTTCACATCAATATTTTTCAGATTGTTTTGGCGCGCACCGCGCACTGTGATATATTTCGGCATATTCTATCCTTAATTATGTGTGAGACATACTCACTTAGTGATCTCAAGCTCCTTTATGCGATCGCGCAGGTACGCCGCCTCCTCGAACCGAAGTTCTTTTGCGGCGCGCTTCATGTCCGCGCGCATCTCCTCGATCATGCGGGAACGCTCGGCGGCGCTCTTCGGCGCGGTGCGCTCGCGTCCGCGTCCCTTCTTCGATTTCTTCGACGCGCCGTCCTCTGTCGTGCCGATCGAGATCAGCTCGCGTATCTCCTTCTTTATCGTCTGCGGCGTGATGCCGTGCTCCTTGTTGTATGCGGTCTGGATGGCGCGGCGTCGGTTCGTCTCGTCGATGGCTGCGCGCATCGACTTTGTTACCGTGTCGGCGTACATGATGACCTTGCCGCCGACGTTGCGGGCAGCGCGCCCGATGATCTGCACGAGCGCCGTTTCGCTGCGGAGCATACCCTCCTTGTCGGCGTCGAGTACGGCGACGAGCGTTACCTCCGGCAGGTCTATGCCCTCGCGGAGCAGATTTATTCCGACGAGGACGTCAAACACGCCCTGCCTGAGGTCGCGGAGCAGCTCCATGCGCTCCATCGTATCTATGTTGTGGTGGATGTATTTCACGCGGATGCCCTGTTCGTCGAGGTATCCGGTGAGATCCTCCGCCATCTTTTTCGTGAGTGTCGTGACGAGCACGCGTCCGCCGTCGGCAACTCTTGTGCGTATCTCGCCTATGAGGTCGTCGACCTGAGTCTCGACCGGACGCACCTCGATCTCGGGATCGATAAGTCCCGTCGGGCGGATGAGCTGTTCGACGATCTGAGACGCGTGCTCGCGCTCGTACTCGGCGGGGGTCGCCGAGACCATGATCGACTGACCGAGCTTCGCCTCGAATTCATCAAAGAACAGCGGTCTGTTGTCGTATGCCGACGGCAGGCGGAAACCGTATTCCACAAGATTCTGCTTGCGGGCGCGGTCGCCGCCGCTCATGCCGCGCACCTGCGGCAGCGTTACGTGCGACTCATCGACAAACGTGATGAAATCGCGCGGGAAATAGTCGAGCAGCGTATACGGAGTCGATCCGGGCTCGCGTCCGGCGAACACGCGCGAGTAGTTCTCGACGCCGCTGCAATAGCCGATCTCGCGCAGCATCTCAAGGTCGTAGCGCGTGCGCTCCTCTATGCGCTGTGCCTCGATGAGCTTGCCGCACGACTGGAAGTACGCGACGCGCTCCTCAAGCTCGCGCTCGATCGTCTCGAACGCATTCTCCTTCTTCTCGGGGGCGATCACGTAGTGCGTCGCGGGATAGACCGCAGCATACGTGACGCGCGACTTGACCGCGCCGGAGAGCGGGTCGATCTCGGACACGCGGTCGATCTCGTCGCCGAAGAATTCGACGCGGATCGCGGTGTCGCTTGTGTTCGACGGCATGATCTCGAGCGTGTCGCCGCGCAGGCGGAACTTGCCGCGCACGAGGTCGATGTCGCCGCGATCGTAGCCGATCTCGATAAAATGTTCGGCGAGGGCGTCGCGCGAGATCTCAATGCCCGGTCTGATCGAGGTCACCTGACCGGAGTATTCCTCCGGCGGACCAAGGCTGTATATGCACGAGACGCTCGCGACGATGATGACGTCGCGCCGCTCAAAAAGAGCGGAGGTCGCGCTGTGGCGGAGCTTGTCGATCTCGTCGTTTATCGACGAATCCTTTTCGATGTACATATCCTTTCCGGGGACATACGCCTCCGGCTGATAATAGTCGTAGTATGAAACAAAATACTCCACGGCGTTGTGCGGAAAAAACTCGCGGAACTCCGAGCAGAGCTGTGCCGCGAGGGTCTTGTTGTGAGCGAGCACAAGTGTCGGGCGGTTCGCCTTTGCGATGATGTTCGCCATGGTAAAGGTCTTTCCGGAGCCGGTGACGCCGAGGAGCACCTGCTCGCGCATTCCGTGATTCAGCCCGTCAACAAGGCGGTCGATCGCCTGCGGCTGATCGCCTGTCGGCTTATACTCCGAGACAAGTTCAAAATGATCCATCTGAGCACCTCCGCTCCGCGCGAATTTTGTCTTACTGTACTATTATAGCACAAATGTTTTCAAAAATAAAGGCTTTCGCGAACGTTTGTTTTGAAATTTGCGCTATTTTTCTAAACATCGGCACCCTTGATACGTTCCGCGCTCGTACAGCGTGCGGTCTATCTTGTTGATGACGGCGACTTTGCGGCGGCTCCAATCGGGCGCAAGCAGAGCCGAAGCAATGCCGTCGCCGGTGAGGCGGGCGATGACGGTGCGCTCGGGCATTCGCTCGATCTGATCGGCGACCGTTTCGACGTAATCGTCCATCTCCATCGGTACGTATTCGCCGCGTCTGTACATATCGGCAAGCGGAGTGCCGTCGAGCACGTGGAGCAGGTGGAGCTTCACCATATCGGGCGCGAGCGCGGCGCAGAACTTTGCGGAGTCGAGCATCTCGCGGCGGCTCTCGCCGGGGAGTCCGTTTATGAGGTGGATGCACACGGCTATGTCCCCGCCGACGCTGCGCAGGCGCTCGTATCCGCGCACAAAATCGGCGGAGCTGTGGCTGCGGCCGATGAGGTCGGCGGTGCGGTCGCAGGAGGTCTGGAGTCCCAGCTCGACGAGGAGCGGGACAGACTCCGACACTTCGCGAAGGAGGGCGCAAACGTCGTCGCCGAGGCAATCGGCGCGCGTTGCGATCGCGAGCATGACTGCGCCGTCGAGGGCGGCTGCCTCTTTATAGATCTCGCGAAGGCGCGGGACGGGGGCAAAGGTGTTGGTATGTGCCTGGAGATAGGGAATACGTGCGAAGTCGTGCCATTTTGAGCCGAGTGCAGAGACGCCGCGCTCATACTGCTCGGTCAGGGTCTCGCCTACTGCGGCGGAAGATCCGCCGAGGCAGTAGATACAGCCGCTGCCGGCGTTTTCGATATTGGGGCAGGAAAGCCCGGCGTCAAGCGGGATCTTTGCGCATTTTTTGCCGAAGCGGCTGCGCGCGTAGTAGTCAAACGTCTGGTAACGCTTGTTTGAATCGGAGAATCTATACGGATTAGTATCCCGCTGTGTCGGCTTTTTCATACGCGGATCCTTTCTTTATGCGGTGCGAAATAGTAAATGATGGCTTTTGGGGATAGCGCGAAAGGGGCTTTTGTTAAAGCCCCTTTCGCAAAAACTGCCGATCTATCACAAAAAAGCTGCCGCAGAAAGCGACAGCCTTTTGTACAGGTGAGTAAAAATTACTTGACCTCAACCTCAGCGCCAGCAGCGGTGAGCTTGTTCTTGATGTCCTCAGCGTCTTCCTTGCTAACGCCTTCCTTGACGTTCTTCGGAGCGCCCTCGACCATCTCCTTAGCCTCTTTCAGGCCGAGACCGGTGATCTCACGAACAACCTTGATAACGTCGAGCTTCTTTGCGCCGAAGGACTTCAGCACAACGTCAAACTCGGTCTTCTCCTCAGCTGCAGCAGCGGGAGCAGCGCCGCCTGCAACAGCGACAGCAACAGGAGCAGCGGATACGCCGAACTCCTCCTCGATAGCCTTTACGAGGTCAGCAAGCTCAAGAATAGTAAGAGCTTTGATTTCATCAAGAATCTGTGTGGTCTTTTCGGATGCCATTTTTTATACCTCCAAAATAAATTAAGTTTTGATTTTCAGTGTCCGGATGCTCTCCGGCGTGAGGAGCCGTGCGGCTCAATTTGCCGATTACTCGGCAGCGGGTGCTTCCTCAGCGGGAGCTGCTTCAGCAGCGTCTGCGGGTGCAGCCTCGCCGTTCTTGTCGACAACTGCCTGAAGGGCAACTGCGAGTCCGGAGAGGGGTCTGGTGAGGGATCCGAGAAGTCTTGCAAGAAGAACTTCCTTCGGGGGGATGTCTGCAAGCTCATTGATCGTTGCTACGTCAACGACGGCACCGTCAAGGAAGCCGGCGCGGATCTCAAAGGTCTCAACCTTTTCGGCATATTCCTTCAGGATCTTCGCGGGAGCAACCGGATCGTCATAGCTGATCGCGAGTGCGTTCATTCCGTCGAGGAAAGATTCCATACCGGTGAGTCCTGCCTTCTCGCAGGCACGGCCGATCATGGTGTTCTTGATGACGGAATACTCAACGCCTGCTCCTCTAAGAGCGGCTCTCAGCTTCGTGTCATCCTCAACGGTAATTCCCTGATATTTAACGAGAACGCCGGCAACTGCACGACCGATCTTTTCGGAAAGCGCCTCAACCGCACTGGCCTTCTGTTCGAGAATTTTCTGACTGGGCATTGTTTTCTACCTCCTTATAAATTTTCGGCAGATAAAAAGCTCCTTCCGGCACGCCGAAAAGAGCTATGTTCACACGATATCTCTCCTCGGCAGGGAAGCCGCAGCTTATACTTGAACCTGCTGTCTTTGGATTAACACACCTATTATATCATCCCTCCTCCCCTTTGTCAATATCTTTTTGCTAATTTTTTGGAGGAACATTATCGCGGGGAACCCCTTTTTGCAAAAGTGGTTCCCCGCACCCTTCCCCAAAAACTTTCAACCTATTGAAGTAAATACAGTAAGTGCGAGGGTATAGAAAAGGCTCCCTTGTGTAAAGGGAGCTGTCAGCCGTATGGCTGACTGAGGGATTGTTGTACATGGGATTTATGCAAACATCACTTAATAAAGTTTGTGCTTACCCTCACTC
>CAKSDP010000036.1 GCA_934446065.1 uncultured Eubacteriales bacterium | reverse complement strand
CCCCCCCCCCCCACAAAATATAATATTACCCCTCTTTCACTCAAACATAAAAGCTGAGGCGGCTGCGAGATCGGGAAGAATAATGTCCGGCTGCTCGTTTGCGGGAAGCTTTGCCGCATCCTCAGCCGTGCTCTCGCCGGTGAGAACAAGAAGCGCCGTTATCCCGTTCTGCTTGCCCTCGAGAATATCGGTGTACAGCCTGTCGCCGACAATGCACATATTCTCGCGAAGCTCGCCCGTAATGTGGCTGATCATCTCCGCAGTCATCGCCGACGGCTTGCCGAAGAAGGTCGGCGCAATTCCGGTGGACGCCGTGACCGCTGCCGCGATGGCACCGCTGTCCGGAAGCACACCTCCGTCGATCGGGCAGTTGAAGTCCGGATGCGTGCAAAGATAAACCGCGCCCGCGCGAATGAAATCGCACGCCGTCTTGAGCTTTGCGTAGTCAAATTCCGTGTCAAAGCTCGTTATCACAATGTCAACTGGCTCATCGGATATAACGCGACCGTGCTCATCGTTCACCATCTTTATCCCGCGCGCGCGAAAATCCTCAAACAGCTCCTTTGAGCCGAGCAGATACGTCACCCAATCCGGATGGCTCTTCAGAATAAAGGTCGCGGTCACGTCGCCCGAGGTCATGATCTCCTCCGGAGACGGCGAAAATCCGGCACGCGTCAGCTTCTCCATATAGAAATCATCGTTGTGCGATGCGTTGTTCGTGAAGAACAGCACGCGCCTGCCGCTCTCCCTCAGCCGCTCGATAAAATCGACTGCCTCGGGAAATATACGGTCGCCGAGATACACGGTGCCGTCAAGGTCGAATATAAAAAGCCGTTTTTCGCGCAAAAGCTTTGCTGTGTCTCTGTTTTTCTCGGTTATCATTTCAAAGAATCCCCGCTGATATTGATTTTTCGGGCACTCAATGGTATAATCATATAAAGCTCCCGAAAGGTGATTTGTAATGAACAAAAAAATAATTGTAGGTATAGATATTGGCGGATCGTCAACCAAGATCGGCGGTTTTGACATCACCGACGCCGGCACAACTCCGCAGATCATTTCCCCGCTGTTCGTCCGTGCGGCTGACCCGATCACCTCGGTGTACGGCGCGTTCGGCAAATTTGTCGAGGAAAACTCGCTCGACCTCTCCGATATTTCCAAGGTGATGATAACCGGTGTCGGTTCATCGTACATCACCCGTCCGATATATCAGCTCCCGTGCGAGATCGTACCGGAGATACGCTGCATCGGTCTCGGCGGTCTGTTCCTGTCCGGGCTTGATCCCGTGATAGTTGTAAGCATGGGAACCGGCACGGCGCTCGTCCACGCGAAGCGCGGGAGCGAGCCTGTCCACCTCGGCGGTACCGGTGTCGGCGGCGGAACACTCATCGGGCTTTCAAAGAAACTGCTCGATATGGACACGGTAGAGCACATCGAGAACCTTGCTGCTGACGGCGATCTTTCCAAGATCGACCTGAAAATCGACGACATCTCCAAGGTGGAGATAACTCCGAATCTGACGGAGCGGATGACCGCGTCAAACTTCGGAAACGTAAGCGATATCGCCACAAAATCCGACATTGCGCTCGGGATCATCAATATGGTGTTCGAGACGATCGCAATGGTCAGCCGCTTTGCGGCGCAGGGTCACGGGATCAGAGACATCGTTCTAACCGGCAACCTGACTGCGATGAAGCAAACGCCCGGCATATTCGGATCCCTCAATACAATGTTCGACTTAAACTTCGTGATCCCGAAGATGGCGCAGTTCGGCACCGTTATCGGCGCTGCGCTCTCCGGAATCAAAGAAGATTTCAAGCTCGACTGAGATCAGAGGAGGCGAATTGCGCTCTCACATCCGAGCGCGGCTGCCGCTTCAAGCGCAGCCTTATTCGCGACGCTCCCGGTCACGAATTCGGTGTAGCCGGACGGCGCACCCGCTACCTCATGCACGTCTCCGAGAAGCTCAGAGGCTCTCTCGCAGACGCCGGTGCGATCCGCGTCCTTCACGCGCATATAGAACTTGAACTCGACCTCATTCACGGGGACGACAAAGTCCGCAGACGCGCTCTCCCACTTTCGCGGGAACTCGGCATCCGCCCTGCCCGCGCAGATCATGAACACGTCGGAAACCATTGCCGCAGCGGTGGGATAACGCCCCGCGCCGCGTCCGTAATACATGACCTCACCGGTCATAGCGCAATCGACAAGAGCGCCGTTGAACACATCATCAATCGCCGAGAGAGGCGACTCCGCACCGACCATCATAGGGCACACGTAGATCTCCGCCCTGTCGGTGCGGTTTTTGTATGTACCGATAAACTTGATCTTCGCGCCGAGGCGGTGCGCCGCGTCCATATCAGCCGCCGAGATCTTTGTCATCGTTTCGGCATACACATCATCAGCTGACGCAAGCTTGCCCGTAGCGATCGCCGTCAGGATTATTATTTTGCGCATGGTGTCGATTCCGTCAACGTCCGCCGACGGATCCGCCTCGGCATAGCCGAGCTTCTGCGCCTCGCGGAGCACATCCGCAAAATCGGCTCCGCCCTTTTCCATCGCGGTCAAAATATAGTTAGTTGTACCGTTGAGGATACCGCGGATCGAGGTTATGCCGTCGCAGGCAAGGGACGTTCTGAGCGAGCGGATCAGCGGTATACCGCCGCCGACAGCCGCCTCATACATATACGAGACGCCGTTCTCCTCGGCGCAGGAAAGAAGCTCTATTCCGTGCTTTGAGACGACCTCTTTATTTGAGGTAACAACGCTCTTTTTCGCGCGCATTGCCGCAAGGGAGAACTCAAGCGCCGGATGGCTGCCGCCCATTGCTTCGCAGACGATCTTTACATCGGGATCACCCGTGATCACGGAAATGTCATGTACAACTCTGTCGCCGTAGGGAGAATCGGGAAAATCCCTGAGGTCGAGGATATACTTAACGTTTATGTCGTCGCCGAGGCGGGAGCGTATCTGCTCGCGGTTTTTCTCGATCACTTCGGTGATGCCGCCGCCGACCACGCCAAACCCGAGAATAGCAATATCTGTCATTTTGCAAGACCTTTCACAAGCTTAAAATTAAATCTCTTTTATTTTATTACAGATCACCGCGCAAAGTCAAGGGGTACAGGCATTATTTGAAAATTCTTACGAATTTTACACGCCTGTACCCAGCCGAATTTACTCTTTTCTCTCGCCCTCGAAAAATGCCACGACTATCGCGCCGGGACCGATGTGCGTTCCGATCGTTGCCCCGACGGTCGAGACCGGCAGCTCCGAGACCCAGTCTCTCCACAGATGCTCGCTGTCACGAATATATTTCCGGAGCATAGAATCGTCAAGTCCGGTGTATCCGAGTGCAAAAGGCATCGAAAAATCAACGCCGCCCGCACGCTCCACCTCGTGTATCAGGAAGTTGCTGCCGTTCTTCGAGCCGCGCGCACGTCCGAGCATTTCAACTTTGCCGTCGGTTATAGTGACAACCGGTTTTATCGCGAGAACACCGCCGACGATCGCTGCCGCCTGCGATATCCTCCCGCCCTTTTTCAGATACTCGAGCGTGTCGAGCAGTCCGATTATGTGGATGCGCTCATGCGCCTCTGTCAGTTTTTCGGCGATCTCGGGTGCCGAAAGTCCCGCGTCGCGCAGTCTTACGGCATACTGCACGAGTATCTGCTCGCCAGTTGCGGCGTTCATGCTGTCAACCACCGTCACGGTATCCGCATACTCCCCTGCGGCGATTACAGCGCTGTTATATGTACCGGATAGCCTGCTCGATATTGTGACAACGACGGCGACGTCCCCCGCAGCGCGCACACGCTCAAACTCCTCCTCAAAATCGGCGGGCGAAACAAGGCTCGTCACCGGGAGCGCGTCGCTCTCGACGAGCTTCTCATAAAACTCGGCGTGGGTAAGCGTTACGCCGTCAAGATAATCGTCACAGCCGAAAGTTATGTGCATCGGCACGACCGTTACCCCCGCCCTTGCAGGATCGATAATATCCGACGCTGAATCTGTGATTATACGAACTTTATTCATGCTGCCCCCGTTCCGGCTCATGCGAGCCTTCCTCACTCACGTATTTTTCAAGATTTTGCAGGATAAGCTCCATTGATGTGTAGAATGCCTCGCGCTCGCCGTCGTCAAGCCCCGCTCCGCCGCAATCGAGCGCAGAGCGTATCATCACGT
The DNA here is from genome assembly GCA_934446065.1 of uncultured Eubacteriales bacterium. GTDB lineage: Bacteria > Bacillota > Clostridia > Oscillospirales > CAG-272 > UMGS1312. Next base: position 9,552 of record CAKSDP010000036.1, on the reverse strand, counting down.
TCATTTTTTCGGCTATGCACTGCCCCTCATCGGTAAGACGCAGCTTTGCCCTGTACGCCCGCCCGCCGCGCGATGCTTCGGACACAATTAGTCCCTTTTTCGCAAGCTCGGAAAGCGTGCGCGACACCGCCGCCTTGTCTTCCCTGCAAGCCTCGCACAGCTCGCCCGACGTCATCCCGTCATCGCTGCGGTTCAGATAATACAGGCACATGGTGTCGCCCGCCCGAAGCCCGAGCTTGCGCATCTCTATATCCTTGATACGCTGGAGCGAACGGTACAGCTCCATCACGCATCCCGCAAATGATTCAAATCTGTTTCGCATACTGTACCTCCGGATACTTGTTGATTTATCAACAAGTATATTATAAAACAGAGATGTTGATTTGTCAACATCTCTGCAAAAATTTATTTTATTTAAGCTCTGCGGAAAAGACGATCGTATCCTTGTCCGTGACCGATGCGGTAATCGAGCCGCGATGCCCCTCGGCAATGCTCCGCGCGATCGAGAGTCCGATCCCGAAGCCGCCGGTGGAGCTTGTCCTTGATTTGTCCGGACGGTAGAATCTGTCGAACAGCTTTGCAGTTTCCGCGGGATCCATACCGTCGCACTTGTTTTTGACGGTGATAACGATGCCGTGACGGGCGCGCGCAAGCGAAAACTCGATCGGGGTGCCCGGCGTTGCGTACTTCACCGCATTGTCTAGCAGGATCGACACAAGCTGACGCACGGCGTACTCGTCGCCGAGATAGTCGATATCAGGTTCGACGGTCACGTGCAGCTCGTGTCCTGCGGACTTTGCAAATTCGCGGAACGATTCCGCCGTCTCCGAGATCGCGCCCGATGCGCTGAAATGCTCAAACTTGAGCGGGGACTCATCCTCATCCATGCGCGAGAGCGTGACAAGCGACTCCACAAGGCTTTTAAGCTTTTCGTTCTGCGAACGCGCCTTGTCGATCCACTTCTGCTTTCCCGTCTCCATCTCAAGCACGGTAAGGCAGGTCGCGATGACCGTTATCGGTGTTTTCAGCTCGTGGCTTGCGTCCGTGATGAACTGCTTCTGCTTCTCCGATGCCCGCACCACGGGATCTATCGCTCTGCGTGAGAAGAGCTGCACGACGAAGTACACTATTCCGATACACACCACTGCGGCGGCTGACGAGAGGATAAGAGTTGTCATGACATTCTTCATCTCATCGTGACAGTCGAGGAAAATTGCCATATACCTGCCGTCGCCGACATCCTTCACAAGATATCTGTATCCGTCGGTATAGTGTATGCCCTCCGAATGTGCAAGCGCGATATCGAGATACTTATCTGCGTCGGATTCGTCCACCGCCGCAATTTTATCAAGATCGGCGAGGACGAGTGTTCCGTCGGACGTGTACCGCAAAACGAAGAAGCGCGTGGAATACGGCGTCTCGGGCGTAAATTTTCCGTTCGGCGGATTTTCCGGCGCCATATCGCCGCCGTTGGGATCGCCGTGCGGCATCTGCGGGATCGTACCCTCATTCTCCGCGATCATGCGGAGCATATCGTCAAGGTCGGAATTGACCGAGACGAGGTTTGCTATGTTCACGATAAGGCAAAACACAAGCATCACCGACGATATCGAGATCATCGCGATACGTATGAAGCGCCTTCTGAGACGTTTTATCATGTCTTACTCTCCGAGAGAATAGCCCATTCCTCTGCTCGCGATCACGGTCACGCCCGAGCCGATGGACTTCAGTTTTTTTCTGAGATTTGAAATATGGACCCACACGACGTTTATCTCCGCTTCGCTGTCCCAGCCCCAGATTTTCTCCATTATGCGATCGGCGGAAAATACGATCTTCGGCTGGCGCATGAACAGCTCCATCAGTTGGAATTCCCTGCCGCTCAGTCTGACGGAGCTTTCGCCGCACGCGAGGTTTCCCGTTCCGGGATCGAGCGTCACATCTCCGAACGACAGCACCGTCGGGGTGTAATCCTCACTCCGCCTGAGCATGGCGCGGACGCGGCATATAAGCTCGTCCGGCTCGAACGGCTTCGGCAGATAATCATCCGCGCCGGCGTTGAAGCCGGTGATCCTGTCGTCCTTCTGTCCCTTCGCCGTCAGCATCATGACCGGAGTCTTTATTCCGTCCGCACGCAATCGGCGCAGCACCTCTATCCCGTCCATTTTGGGCATCATTATGTCGAGGATCAGCGCGTCGTACTCTCCGCTCGACGCGTATTCATAAGCGGAGCGACCGTCGTTCACGGCATCGACCGAAAACTGGTTCTTCTCAAAGAACACGGTCAGCGCCTCCGCAAGATCCGTTTCATCCTCTGCAATAAGAAGTCTCACGCATATCACCCCCTGTTATCTATATTATAGTAAAAATGAAGCTGAAAATCAAGCTGTCGGATGATGCGCACCGCAAAATGTCAGAGCGTGTCGCGCACTGCTTCCTTTGAGCAGGTGATAGTCAGGTTGCCGTTGCGGCAGCGAAGATCGTCGAAGAATTTCTTCGGCAGCTCGCCCGACTTCGGAACGATCCTGTACGAAAGCTCGTAAAGCGTGCCCATGCCGGTAGTTTTCACACGCTCGAGAGAATTTGACACTGTATATTCCGAGAATATGTCGTCGAACAATCCATCGTAATCGAGATTTTCAGGGATCGTGATCTTAACTATGCGGGCATCGGCATCCCTCTCGCCGAAGCGCACTGCCGTGAGCGCAAGCATCACCGCCGCGATCACGACGAAGAACACTGCCGCAAGCGCGACATAACCCATGCCGCACGCAAGACCGATCGTCATGGCGATGAATATCGCGGCGATCTCCTTTGCGGTTCCGGGAGCGGAACGGAATCTGACAAGCCCGAACGCACCGGCGACCGCAACCCCCGCGCCGATATTGCCGTTCACGAGCATTATCACCATCTGCACCGCCGCCGGAAGGATCGCAAGCGTCAGAGCAAAGCTTTGGGTACACTTAGAGCGGAACATACTGACATATGTAACGCCAACGCCGAGTACAAGAGATACTGCAAAGCAGATAAGGAATGATGTAAGGGTGATACCATCCGAAAGAATTGAGTTAAGCACAGAGATGCGCCTCCTTTATATTGTTTTTCACCTGAATGGGGTGTTCGTCTTTGATAATGTGCTCACAATAGCACGTTCCGTATTTTGAGAATGATGCCGGAGCAGCTCCGACCGACGACAGCAGGTGTGCGAGCCACAGCGGGCAGGTGCCGGGGAGCTTTACCTCCATCAGCACCCGATCGCCGCCTATTATCGGCAGTCCCGCATCGCCGAAGCGAAGATCAAGATCGGAATCCCTCCACCTCATGTTCGTGTCAAACGTAATACGCAGTTCCGAATCGTCGATACCGGCGAATGCCGTGCGGTCATACGCAATGAACACCTTGGGCGAGGTCTTATAGTAATGCTGGAACCACTCGATCTCGCGCCCGATCTGTGAGGATGCCACAACCGTACCGTCAAGTATGGGAGAAACCGCCTCCGGCGCTGCGGTGATCCTGCGTTTGTATACGACGCCGTCGTATTTCTTTTTCAGCTCGATGAACACCTTGCCGCCGCTCTCGGGCACGCCGTAGCTGCGGACGCGCAGCTTCTCCTTGTACGCAGGCTTCTCGATCGATTCACGGATAAGTCTGAAATCATCGGTATCGTAATAGATGTTGCAGATGGTATACTGCCCGTACTCATCCGGACGCACAAACGGCGCCATTCCCGATACGAGAGAATTCATCTGCTCCGGCGTGAGAAAATACTTTTTCTCGAAGCGCTCAAAGCTGTATTTTATATTCTGTGCCATATCTGCACCTCCTCCGACGGCACATATACCGCCGTCCTTTTTCTGTATCAATACTACACCCCGAACTTAAAGGCAACCTAAAGAGATGTAATTTTGTGCAAAAATTTTTTCATTCGCGTTTTTTCTCGCGAAATGTTCATATATTTAATATATGCACGTGCCCGTCGCGGCGGCAAAAAATTTTTTCGGATTTTTTCATGACCTTTAGGTTATCTTTAAGAACGTGGTGTAGAATACAGTCAAGAAAGCCGAAGGGCACACACCCACGGCTTGAAATCGACATTGAAAGGTATGGTACATTATTATGAAAATGAAACTTCGCAAGCTCGCAGCGGTACTGTTATCGCTCATGATAACGGCTCTTGCGGTTCCGGCGGTATCCGCTGCCTCCGATGAATACGATACAAGCGGTGCGACATCGTTTGTGTTCTCTGATTCGGGTATCACCGCAAAGGACGGCAAATACACCGGATATGAGACGGACGGATGTGAGCTTAAAATAAACGAGAGCGGCACATACGTACTCTCCGGTGAGTGCTCCGACGGATCGGTAACGGTGAAAAAAGAGGTAACAGATGTTGTGCTCGTCCTGTCCGGTCTTGATCTGACAAGCGCCGACACGGCTCCGATCACGTGCAACAAGTCGAGCGGTGTCACGATCGTTTGCGCATCGGGCACGAAAAACAGCCTTGCGGACACGGCGCTGAATAACGACGAAAACTACCCCGACAATACTAATGCCGAAAACGCGGTGATCAAGGCTAAAGCCGGATCAAACATCACACTTTGCGGCAGCGGTGAGCTGTCGATCACGGCAAACGGAAAGAACGGCATTAAGACCGGTGCCTCGACCGACGAGGAAGGCGAAGCGTCGCTGACGATCAAGTCGCTGACGCTGAACATCAGCGCCGGAGTAAACGACGGCATCAACGCGGGTGCGACGCTTAATATTCCGAGCGGAAACATCACGGTAAGTGCGGCGGACGACGGAATCCACTGCGATTACACTATGACCGTCGGCGAGACGGGTGCGGCGGGTCCGACGATAAACATTACCGAATGCTACGAGGGGCTTGAAGCGGCAACGCTCGTTATCCTCTCCGGTGACATCACCATAAACGGCAGCGACGACTGCCTGAACGCGGCAAACTCCGACCTGTCGGATTATGATTTCTCGATAACCATTTCGGGCGGCACACTTAAGATGTACACCTCCGCCGGAGACGGCATTGATTCCAACGGATCGCTCACGATAACAGGCGGCACGACTGAGGTATGGACAGCAAACACGGCTGACAATCAGCCTCTTGACGCAGACGGCACAATTACGATCACGGGCGGTACGGTGCTTGCCGCGGGCGGCAGTGCCGGCATGGGCATGAATCTTGACGCATCGCAGGCATATGTGATCTACGGATCATCTCAGATGGGCGGCGGCATGGGCGGTTTCCCCGGCGGCAATGCCGGTAGTGCCCCCGAAATGCCGAGCGGCGATGTTTCGGGTAATCCTCCCGAGATGCCGAGCGGCGACGCTTCGGGTGAGCGTCCCGAAATGCCAAGCGGCGACGCTTCGGGTAACGCTCCCGAGATGCCGAGCGGTGACGCTTCGGGTAACGCTCCCGAGATGCCGAGCGGTGACGCTTCGGGTAACGCTCCCGAGATGCCGAGCGGCGGCATGGACAGCTTCCCCGGCGGCACTTCATCCGTAAGCATCTCCTCCGGCAGCACTGTCGAGATCAAATCCGCAGACGGAAACACGGTATACAGCTCGACTGCACCGTGTAACGCAGGATTCGTGTTCTTCACCTCGTCCGAGCTCTCAGGCGGGGACACCTACACGCTCTACTCCAACGGTGAGAGTGCGGGAGAAGCCACAGCTGACGGCACAACATCCTCGAACACAAACGGTACAACTGCCGCCGATACGGGAGCTGTTACGGAAGCTCCCACAGAAACGACCGACGACACAGCAGCCGACGACAACGATCGCGGGATCGTACTCATAGTTGTTCTCGCAGTAGTATTCGTAGGCGGCGGTGCCGCAGCGGCAATCGCATACAAGAAAAAGTCCTCCGGCAAGGATAAATAACCATAAAACAAAAGGACTGCCTGCGGGCAGTCCTTTTGTTTGTCATATTTCAGTATTTCTCCATCGAATCGACATTCAGCACGAACACCGTCGCGCCGGAGACGTTGACGTCCTCCTCGGCGATCGAGGAGTCGCTCATTCCTCGACCGAAGGACTCGGTAGTCATTACGCGCTTCTTGCGCGATTTCGCGTGCGTTCTGATGATCTCCTTTGCGCGTTCGATGCGCTCGTCATCGGAGCCGATGAGCAGCGTGGTATTCCCTGTCATAAGGAATCCGCCGGTGGTTGAAAGGCGCGTTACGGTATAATACTCTCTTGAGAGGTGCGCCGATACGGCTGCGCTGTCATCGTTGTTTATTATTGCAATTATCAGCTTCATGTACTCGTTACTCCTTTCTTTATTTGGACATTTACATTTCGGGCAGGATCAGCCGGATCGAACGTTTATCAAGCTTATATATATCCGGGATCTCATATCTGTTATCCTTCGCATCCTTTATAAGTATACGCCGGTCATAGAACATTTTTATCGACTGAAGCACGTTCTGGATCTCGAACCGATAAACTCCGCGGTCGGTATCGACCGTCCAGAGCCATATGCGATTCTTCTCGGAGCGCTCGATCAGGCGGGTTATTTTCGGGATACGGTAATACTCCCACAGACAGCGGTCGAGCACGTCGAACTGCGACGCCTCAAGATCGCTCAGGCTGCGGAGGATGAACTCCTCCTCCCCCGAAGAATTGAGAAATGTGATATAGTTCTGTGCGCCGGAGATCGGGAACAGGCGTCTCGGCTCGAGGTCGGTGAAAAGCTCGCCGTCGGAGGTCTCAACGTCGAGGAAGATCCTGTCATGCGATGTGAACCTTATTTCGTTTCCTGATACAAATCTTCTTGCCACGTCAATTCTCCTTTCAGTCGAAGCGCTCCGCTTTGCGGATGGATTCGGCTTCCTCGCTCATGGACTGGATCTTTATGAGCTTGTAGTATTTGCCCTTCATCGCGAGCAGCTCCTCGGGCGAGCCGAACTCGATAATCTTTCCGTTATCGACGACGATGATCTTGTTCGCCTTGCGCAGGGTGGAAAGGCGGTGCGCGATCATGAGCGTCGTGCGGCCGTAGATGATGTTGTCGATCGCGTCCTGAATAAGCTTTTCCGTCTCGGAATCGACCGCCGACGTTGCCTCATCAAATATCATGATTGCGGGATTCTTCAGCACGGCGCGCGCGATAGACAGGCGCTGCTTCTCGCCGCCCGAAAGTCCGATTCCGCGCTCTCCGAGCATCGTATCATAGGCGTCCGGCAGGCGGGAGATGAACCCGTGAGCGTTCGCGATATCTGCGACGTTTATGACCTCTTCCGGGGTAGCGTCAGGCTTTGAGTATGCAATGTTGTTGAAGATCGTATCCTTGAACATCACCGGCTCCTGCTGGACGTAGCCGATCTGATCGCGATAGAAGGCGAGGTCTAAGTCGCGGATGTTTATTCCGTCAACAAATATATCTCCGTCGTAGTCGTCGTAGAAGCGCATGAGCAGGTTTATGAGCGTCGATTTACCCGATCCGGTCGTTCCGACGATGCCGACGACATCACCCGGCTCTATCACGAAGCTGATATCTGACAGAACCTTTTTGGAGCGGTCGAACGAGAAGTTGACCCGGCGGAACTCGATCTTTCCGTTTATGATATCCGGGTGGAAGCCGTGTCCGAAATCGTGCTCCGGCTCGGCATTGATTATATCGAATATTCTCTCGGCGGATGCGATGGCGTTCTGATACGAGTCGCCGAAGGTCGCGTAGAAGTTCACGGGCGCGTAGAACATCTGTGTATACGTTATAAACGAAACGAGAATACCGAGCGACAGCTCCGTCGGGGAGAATATCACCATCCGTCCGCCGAAGAGCCATATGAGCGACGAACCGAGCATGATGAGAAAGTTTATCAGCGCGGGAATGAGGACCACCACGCGCCCGAGCTTTCTGTCCTCCTCGAGCATATTGTCAACGCGGTCCGTAAAGTTGATTACCGTGCGCTCCTCTTTGGAGAACGACTTCACAACGCGTATCGCCGGTATCGTATCCGTCAGCACGGCGGAAATCGTAGCGTTGCGGCGCCAAAGCCTGCGATAGCGCGGACCGAGCAGTCTGTGCAGCTTTTTCGAGAGATAAACAACGATCGGCACGGGAATCAGCGAGAATATCGTGAGCTTCCAGTTCATGATGAGCATCATCACGAGAATGCCGACAAGCGTAAACAGCTGAACGACAGCGTTCTGTGACACGTTCAGCATGAACTGCTGAAGTATTACCGTATCGGAGTTGACTCGCGTTATCACGGCGCCGGTCGAAGTCTTATCGTAAAACTTCATCGGCAGGTACTGCGCCTTTTCGTACACCTCTTTTTTCAGGTCGCCGACGATCCTGTTGCCGGCGATCCTCAAAAGATACGATCTGACGCCGCCGAGCGCGATCTGAACAAAATATACAAATATGAGTGAGATCACTATGATCGCAAGGAGACGCGTATTCTTGTTCGGAATGATATCGTCAACCATACGGCTTGTGATATACGGCGGAATAAGAGAGCAGGCTGTCGTCAGCACGGAGAGAATGAGACCGATGGTGAGAATACCGATGTGCGGGCGTATGTACTTTGCAAGAGATGCCATAAAGCTCTTCTTTCCCTTGCAGTTCAGGCATTCCGCGTCAGGTGAGAGGAGTCGTCTGCCGCACTTGGGGCAAAACGAGCTTTGGTTGCGGAAGGTCGAGCGTACGGCTTCGAGGGAGACCTCGGCGGACTCGCCGCTTTTTACCTTATTAATATATTCGGCGCATGATTCGCAAAGCTCGGCGACGGAAAAAGTAAACCGGAGTATCTCACGGCTGGTACCGTCGGTAAGCTTGGCGCTCATTATTGCGTTGCCGTACATACGCTTCACGCGCACGGATTCGATGTCGGCGAAGTCAATGGCAAATCCGCCGCCGTCGTATGTTTCGCCGACCGTGCACAGCCGCGAAGCACTCACAAATATGGCGGACGAGCCGTAGCCGCCGTCGGCAGAAAGATCGCTGACTATAACGAACAGAAACTCATCTGTTTCGTCGTAGAATTTCTCAGCAAGATTTACAAGATCATCGGGTATCGTGCCGTTTTTCAGCAAATATTCAGTATTCAGAAAACCACCTCCGTGTGCTCTTCTCTAAACGGATCGCGGACAGCCGCGCATACTATGTTCGTCAATGATAAATCATATGGAAGATAAAGTCAACCCGGATTCGATATTTCAATTAATTTCGGCAAATATCACAATAGCGCCGTGGTTTGCGCCACGCTGCTTGTCACATCGGTACAATTATTGCGTAAAATTAATCGCGCATTTATATAAAAAACGCTTTACTTTCCGACTGTAATATGGTATAATAATTAGGTGAATATAACCGCCCTTAGCTCAGCTGGATAGAGTACCGGATTCCGATTCCGATGGTCGTGGGTTCGAATCCCCCAGGGCGGGCCAAAAAACCGTTTGCGTATGCAAACGGTTTTTTCATGGAAATTTACCTTTGGCAAGTGAAACAGATTTGCTGCGAAATATCTGATATGAGGAGGAGCTGCGTAGGGGCACGCCAAGCAGAACGCCGCGAGAGGAGGCTGCACG
>CAKSDP010000035.1 GCA_934446065.1 uncultured Eubacteriales bacterium | reverse complement strand
GGTCATTGCTTGCTGCAATCCATGAGATACAGAGTGATTGTTATCCTTTGCTTCCACAACGGCAATCGGCTTGCCATCGTTTAAGTACAACAAATAATCGACAAACTTGGGTTTACTGCGAACTACAATATTGCCCCTGATGTTGATGCGACCATCTGTGATTCTGGTCTCCATCGTGATATGACCTTTCCAGCCTTTCAGAATAGCAGGAGTAATATAATTCAATTTGATATCTTCTTCTGTCATTTGTTTCTTTGATAAAACAATACTCATCAGTATATCCTCCTTGCCTTAAGCTGTCTGTTCTGGAATGATATCCAGAATATCATCTATGGAGCAATTTAACACTCCGCATATTTTAACCAAAACCTCTACTCGGACATCTTCGTTCTTTTCCAGTTTTGCCATGGCATTTGTACTAATTTTTGCTGCCTTAATAAGTTCCGTCTTGCTCATACCACGGTCAATCAGAATTTTCCATAATTTATTATAACAAACAGCCATGTTTCAACCTCCCACAAACGCAACTTCTCAGGTGAACTTCTCATAATTTTGTGCTATAAAAACATTATACCTCTTTTTTCTCAAAATTCAATTTCAAATTGCAATTCTCAATCGATAAATATTTTGATCCAATCCGCATTCCTGCCATCCTACCATATAGCTGAATTGTCAAAAGCACAATTCTGGAACTGTCATAAATACAATTCAAGAATTATCCCATCAAAGAAATAAAGCTGAAAATAAGGCTGACCTGTTACAGTCAGCCCTAAGTAAAAACTTTATTTCTATTAGCAGAAAATCAGTTCTGCATTAACCATTTCCTCTGCCTGCGCTTTCAGGATATTCATGTGCTGTGCCCATGCAAGCTGTTGAGTCGTCTTGTCCGGGGCCGGATTTTTCTCCAGAAGTTCATTCACCATCTGTTCCACTCTACGGTGAGCAGTTTCGTCAATTTCCCACAAGTGCGGGAATAAGGTTTACGTCAGAATCATGTCATCCAAGAGTATTGGATTGTTTTCCGCAAGAAACGCCCTGCGCATCCTGCCATATTTTCCAAGCGGTTTATCGCTTGTGTGGCTCAACTGAATATCTGGGATAAGATAATCGCCGCAACGAGTATAAGTCAAATTCTGTGCCATAGTCACTCCTCCAATCATTTTTCTTTCACCTTCATTGTAATGGATGCTCCCATAAAAGTGAAGTTTGTAGATTGGTCGCTTCGAGCGTAGCACATATCTTCTGATAAATCTTTCTTGACGGTCTGCGATTACCTTCTTCGATTTTATAGTAGTAGCTTGGTACAATCCCTACCTGTTCTGCAAAAGCCTTCTGTGACAGCTTCAGAGCCGTTCTAACGCTCTTTAGCACTTCGGAATAGGGTACGGCAAGGAAGCGAGAAAAATCATCATAAAGCAAGGACGCTTCGATTTCCAGAACATCTGCCAGTTTGACAGCTACATCGTAAGGGATGGGATGCTTTCCGTTTTCATACATTACAACAGTCGCTGGCACAATATCCAGCTTTTCCGCCAACTGCCTTGTTGTCATCTGTTTCCGCTGACGGTAGTACTTGAGATTGTCGCTCGGTAAGTTGGTCTTTGGCTTTTCTTCAAAAGGTATCGTTAAATGGAGTAACAGCTTGCCCTGATAAAATTCACACAGCGATGTGTGATTGAAAATACCATTGTAAAACCAACATAATTTTATTTTTATTGTACACAACTCTATTGACTTTAAGTTTTGCTGTATGTATAATGAACGGGAAAGCAGTTCTCTATTACAGGAGGAGCATATATGCATAACTTCAAAATAACAGCAGAGCCGTTCGCACGCGGATTTCTCGGCAAGGAATCGGACGATCTCTGCAAAAAGACAGGCGCAGGGCTTCTGATGATGGCTCGCGAGGGCGAGGCATACGTGGACTCCGAGACCGGGCTCCCGTGGGGAGGCTGCGGCAATATGTGCTCCTGCACGAAATTCGGCTCCGGAATATCGACCGACATCGGCGGTCTCCGCCGTCTCGCGGAAGAGCATCCCGAGGACGCCGACGACTACAACTACATAGCCGACAACATGGCAAAGTACAATGCAGGGGACGCAATATGGCGGCTCTTCACCGAGGAAGAGAGCAACATCTGGCACGACACCGCCGCATGGGGCGGCACGTGGCTCGGTCACGCGGTGCCGAATCTCATTGACATTGCACGTCTCGGCACAGACGGGATGCGCGAAAAGGTCGAAGCCATGCGCGAAAAAAATCCCGACAAGGATGATTTCTACGACGGTATGATCCTTGCGCTCGACGCGCTTGACGTGCTCGGTGCGCGCCTCGGCAATCTTGCCGCAGATGCGGCGCAGAAGAGCGAGGGCGACACCGCACGGAAGCTTTACCGCCTTGCGCACACGTTCGAGCACTGTCCCAAAAACCCGGCGCGCGACTTCTGCGATGCGTGCGCGGTATACGTAATGGTATTCACGTTCGACGGGATAGACTCACCCGGTCACTTTGACTGGTACATGATCGATTTTTGGAGAAACACCGAGCACGGTGCCGCGCGGGAGATGCTTGAGGACATCTGGCAGTTCTTCCACAACACGAGAACGTGGAATCTGTGCATCGGCGGCTCCGACGAGAATTTCAACGACATCACAAACGAGCTGACATACGAGATCCTCGATGTAGCCGCGAAATACAAGTATCAGACGCCGAACCTCACGATGCGCTGCCATCGCAACACGCCGGAGAAGCTTCTCCGCGCGGCGGCGCGCACCATCGCGACGGGCGTCGGTATGCCCACTCTCTACAACGACGAGGCTGTCTGCCCGGCGCTTGAGCGGCTCGGCATTCCGCCGCGTGACTCTCACCTTTACGTGATGAACGGGTGCAATCAGATTGACATTCAGGGCAAGTCTCACATGGGGCTTGAGGACGGCGAGGTCAATCTCGGAATGGCGGTGGAGCTTGCCATGACCGGCGGGATCGGCGCCGTAAAGGGGCACCGCATCGGCGTTGACACCGGCGACGCGGCGGATTTCGCAACATTCGACGAATTCTTTGACGCCGTGAAAGCGCAGGTCCACCATCTGTGCGACGCGGCGTGCAGTATGTCCAACAAGTCTCAGGAGGTCCTGTCGAAAATATTCGCCTCCCCCATTCGCGCTATGACGATCGAGGGCTGTCTCGAGCGCGGGCGCGGCTACAAGGACGGCGGCCCGCTCTACGGTGACGGACAGATCCTCGCCGAAGGCGTTGCCGATGCGGCGGACTCCATCGCTGCGGTAAAGAAATTCGTATTTGACGAGCGCCGCTTCACGATGGCGGAGCTGAAGGCGGCTCTGGCGGCAAATTTTGAGGGCTTCGACGAGATCTACGACACGCTGAAGCGCTCCGATCTCAGATTCGGAAATGATATCGACTATGTTGACGATATCGCGGCAGAGCTTATCGACGATTACAACAACTATCTCCTGAAGATCCCGACATTCCGCGGCGGTCACTTCGGCGGCGGATGCAGTCCGTTCACGCGTGCAGCGCAGAACGGCGGCGCGGTCGGCGCTTTGCCGAACGGCAAAAAGCTCGGCGAGAATCTCTACGGCGACAGCATCGGAGCAACTCCCGGACGCGACACGCACGGTCCGACCGCGCTTCTCAAGTCGTGTCTCAAATTCGATCACACGCTTCCGACGAGCGGGTTTATCCTGAACCTCAAGTTCGACAGATCGCTGTTCTGCACGGAGCGCGGCGAGAACGGATTCATTGCGCTTCAGCGCGCGTATTTCGGCAGCGGCGGTCAGCAACTCTCGGTGACGGTAGTCAGCCGCGAGGATCTCATTGACGCAAAGAAAAATCCCGATGCGCACCGCGATCTTATCGTGCGTGTCGGCGGATACAGCGATTACTTTGTAAATCTGCCCGCAGAGCTTCAGGACAACGTTATCGCCCGCACGAATTATGAGCTGTGACGCCTCTCCGACAGCGGTAGTCACCGCGATCCAGAAATACTGTCTTGACGACGGTCCCGGAGTTCGGACGACGGTTTTTCTCAAGGGATGTCCGCTCCGCTGCGAGTGGTGTCACAATCCCGAGACATGGCGTGCCGCGCCTGAGGTAATGCAGCGCCGCGAAAAATGCACGCTCTGCGGGGCGTGCACTGCCGTATGTCCGCGCGATGCGAGGAGCATCGTCTCAGGCAGACTTGAATTTGACCGAACGGTCTGCATCGCCTGCGGCAAATGTGCAGATGTGTGCCGCGTCGGGGCGTGCGAGGTCTGCGGACGTGAGATGAGCGTCCCAGATGTCATGGAGGATGTCGCACGCGACCGCATATTTTACGAAACATCGGGCGGCGGCATGACCGTCAGCGGCGGTGAATGTGCCGCAAGGCCGGAATTCACTCTGGCGCTGCTACGCGCGGCGGTATCCGACAGGATAAGCTGCGCGATAGAGACGAGCGGCTACGGTGACCCCGAATTTTACAGAGCTGCGGCATCGCTCGAAACACTGTTCCTGTATGATATAAAGATGCTCGATCCGGCGCGGCACCAAAAGCTGTGCGGCACGGATAACCGACGGATAATGGAGAATCTGCATCTCCTGTTCTCGCTCGGCGCACGGGTGATACTGCGTCTGCCGCTCATTCCGGGGGTGAACGATGATGACGCGGAGCTTTACGCGCTCGCGGAATTTCTCTCCGAGCATCGCGGGAAATACGATGCGGCGCAAATAATGCCGTATCACGGACTTGGGGTCGGCAAAACACGCTCTCTCGGCCGTGACGGTTATGATGCGGCTGACGGCGCTCTTGCAGCCGACAACTGCGCTTCGGCAAAGCCGCGCTGGCGCGAGATTCTCGGCGACTACGTGATGAAAATATAGTAAAACAAAAAGACCTTCCGAGCGCAAAGCTCAAGGATGGTCTTTGTTTTATTCAGCTGTATTAACCCAGATGTTCGGAAAGAAGATCCGCCGTAAAATGCACGATCTTCGAGCACGGGCGCCGCTTATAGTAATCGCCGCCGCGTGCGTCCGGCGCGTTCCCCGCGCCCTCTGCGGGGCTCAGCAGCTCACGGCAGACGACCGTTCCAAGCTCATCGCGAAATCCTGCGAATATCGCCTGACCGCGCGCATAGAGCGCTTTTTTTATCTCATGCTCGCGCTCGTTTCCCTCTCCGTAGATCAGCCCGATAACGATCATGGCTCCGCTGAGTGCGCCGCACACCTCGCGCATACGGCACATTCCGCCGCCGAACGCAGACGCGGCGCGAAACATAAAATCGCTGTCGCATCCGCACTCATCGGCGAACGCAAGCGCCACCGCCTGTGCGCAGTTGCACCCGTCAAGGAAATATTTTTCCGCGATCTCACCCTTTGTCATGCAGCGCCTCCGATCACTTTTCTCCGAACAGCGCGAGCGCTTCTTTTGCGGCGTTCTGCTCTGCATCACGCTTGGTAGAGCCTTTGCCGCGCCCGATAACGTTGCTGTTCAGCCTTGCTTCGACCTCGAATGTCTTGTTGTGATCAGGTCCGCTCTCGGATACGAGCACGTACTGAAGCCGCTCGCCGTTCACCTGCTGGACGATCTGCTGAAGTGCGGTTTTGTGATCCACAAACGATGAGCGGCGCTCGATGTCGTCGATCTCGTCGATCACAAACGGCAGGATGAACCCGCGCACCTTCTCGGTATTCTGCCCGCAGTCAAGGAAGATCGCGGCGATCAGCGCCTCAAATGCGTCGGAGGTGATCGACGGCAGATGTCTGGCGCCGCCCTTCTCCTCACCGTGACCGATCATGAGATAGTCTCCGAGATGGATCTTGTCGGAATATTTTGCAAGAGCCTTTTCGCAAACCACCGATGAACGGATCTTCGTCAGCTCGCCCTCCTTGCAGTCCTTATACCTGATATAGATATACTGACTCACAACGATGGACAGCACGGAATCTCCGAGAAACTCGAGTCTTTCGTTGCACTCGACCGCAACTCCCTTGTTCTTCAGCTCGTTCGATTTTGACGAGTGTGTAAGCGCCGTTTCAAGCAGCGACTTATCCGTAAAAGTGTACCCGATGATCTTCTCAAGCCGTTCCTTCGGCAGCGGGTACTGCGAATTTTCTTCGCGTTTTGACTGTTTATTCATCTCAAATTCACACCATTCCTTTATCCGTATTGATCAGAGCGTCTCTTGTCTGCGCAAGCTGTTCCGCCGCGTCGCATATCTTCGGAATAAGTCCGCACTCCGCAAACTTCACCGCCTGTCTGACGGCGTTGAATATCGCGCGTGCATCCGAGCTGCCGTGCGCCTTTATCACCGGACGGCTCAGCCCGAGCAGCGGCGCTCCGCCGGCTTCGGACGCATCGAAATCGTTCTTCAGCGATATAAGCCCGGGCTTCACGGCAAGATACGCGAGCTTTGACAAAAGCGACCCCGTGAACATCTCGCGCAGGCGCGAGAACGTGAATTTCCCCATGCCCTCGATCAGCTTCAGCGTCACGTTTCCGGTAAATCCGTCGGTCACAAGCACGTCGCACGGCGACTGCGGGATCATTGATCCCTCGATATTGCCGACAAAATTTATCCCCGGCAGGGCGGACAGCTTCCCGTATGTCTCGGCGGCAAGCGCCGTTCCCTTGTGCGATTCGGTGCCGTTGTTGAGCAGCCCGACACGCGGGTTCTTGACGCCGCAGACATTCTCCATGTAAAGCGAACCGAGGATCGCCCATGTCTCCATGTATTCGGAGATCACATTTGTGTTCGCGCCGCAGTCGAGCATAAGTACCGGCGGCTTGAACGGGAGGAGTGTTGCGATCGCCGGGCGCTTTATCCCCTTTATCGGGCGGACGATCAGTGACGCGCCCGTAAGCAGAGCGCCGGTATTCCCCGCGGAAACGAACGCATCGCCGCGCTCCTTCAGCATCCGCAGTCCGAGCGCCATTGAAGAATCCTTCTTTGCGCGGACGACCGTCATCGGATCGTCCTCCATCGTTATCGCGGTATCTGCATGGACGATCTCGAGCCTGTCCTCGGGAAAATCGTATTTCTTTGCGAGTGGTTCTACAACGTCGCTTTTACCGACGAGAACGATCTTCACCGAAAGTCCGCGCGCGGCATCGGCTGCTCCGCAAACGATCTCCTCCGGCGCACGGTCGCCGCCCATCGCATCAATGATTATCTCCACAACAGAACTCCTTTCGGCTCCATATATCTTACAGATTCCCGCAAGCCGCGTCTATCTCGGCGAGCGCACGCTCGGAATACGCGGCGTATTTTACGCGCCTGCCCCCGCGCACTCTCTCGGGAAGCGGCTCGATTATGCCGAAGTTCGCATTCATCGGCTGGAACTCACCCGTGCCGCCGTGGCTGACGTAATGCGCCATTGCGCCGATCATCGTCCGGCATGAAAACTCGGGTGACGGTGCACCCGCAAGCCGCGACGCAGCAGATACACCGGCGACAAAGCCGGACGCGGCGGACTCGATATATCCCTCGACGCCGGTCATCTGTCCGGCGAAGAATATCCGCCTGTCGGAGCGGAGCGAATAATCGCTCTCGAGAAGCTCCGGCGAATTCAGAAACGTATTGCGGTGCATGACACCGTAGCG
This sequence comes from uncultured Eubacteriales bacterium, assembly GCA_934446065.1. Classification (GTDB taxonomy): domain Bacteria; phylum Bacillota; class Clostridia; order Oscillospirales; family CAG-272; genus UMGS1312. The sequence continues at coordinate 7,273 of CAKSDP010000035.1, read as the reverse complement.
CAGGAAATGTGCTCCCTCAAGTCCGGGGATCATCGAAAACACGCGGCGCTGCTCGGGAAACGTGAGATGCGTCTGAAAACCGACGAGGTTGAACATCGTCGCAGCCTCGTTCTCGCGTCTGAGCTGAACCACGGCGTAGTATCTGTCACCCGTCTCGGGATGGGTGATCCCGACCGGCTTCATCGGTCCGTAGCGCAGCGTGTCGACACCGCGCGACGCCATGATCTCGACCGGCATACAGCCCTCGAATACGCGAAGCGCGCCCTCGTCGCAGTCGAACTCGTGCAGCTCAGCAGTTTCGGCGGAGACGAGCGCATCGTAGAACGCGCGGTACTCCTCCTCGTTCATCGGACAGTTGATGTAATCGGCGCCGCCGCGTCCCCAGCGTGCGGCGTAGAAAGCCTTCGTCATATCTATCGACGATGCATCCACGATCGGCGCCGCAGCATCGTAGAACGAGAGCCTACCCTTACCGATGAGTCCGCTTATAGCCTCGCTCATCCTGTCGGAGGTGAGGGGACCGGTGGCGATGACGACAACCCCGTCGGGGATGCTGTCAGCCTCGCTGTCAACTACAGTTATATTCGGATGATTCCGAATAGTCTCCGTGATATAGTCGGAGAAGCGGTATCTGTCAACCGCGAGTGCGCCGCCTGCCGCGACGGCTGATCTGTCAGCCGACTCCATTATGAGTGAGTCAATGCGGCGCAGCTCCTCCTTGAGAAGCCCGATCGCCGAGGTCACATCGGCATTTCTGAGAGAGTTTGAGCACACAAGTTCGGCAAAGCCGTCGTATGAATGCGCAGGCGAGCGGCGATGCGGCTTCATCTCGACGAGAGTTACGGCGATGCCGCGCCGTGCCGCCTGATAGGCAGCCTCACATCCCGCAAGGCCTGCGCCGATCACCGTGAGGTGGGGTGCGGTCATTTCGTCTCCTCCGATTCCGGCGTCTCGGGACGGTCTGCCTTGTATCCGCAGCCCTCCGTCTTGCAGACAAGCTGATTCTTGCCCTTTTTCACGTAAAGCATTCCGCCGCAGTTCGGGCAGGTCTCCGACGTCGGCATATCCCACGACGAGAAATCACACTCCGGATAGCCGGAGCAGCTGTAAAATACCGATTTGTTGCGGCCGTATTTCGTGACGATATCCTTGCCGCACTTCGGACATTTCACGCCGAGGCTCTTCACCTTCTGCTTTGTAAACTTGCACTCGGGATATCTGACGCAGGCATAGAATCCGCCGTAGCGTCCGGTGCGGTATACCATATCCGAGCCGCAAATCTCGCACTTGAACGGCGCGATCTCCGGCTCCTTCTTCTCTCCGTCCTCGGTCTTGCGGCCGAGCGGCTTTGTATTCTTGCACTCGGGATAATTCGGGCAGGCTGCAAACTTGCCGAATCTGCCGTTCTTGACGATCATCTTCGCGCCGCAGTTCTCGCAGACCATATCGGTCTCCTCGACCGGTACCTCAAACGATTCCGCTTCGGCGCGTTTCTCGGCAGCCTCAAGCTCAGCGGAAAAACCGCGCCAGAAGTCGCTGAGCACTTCGTTCATCGTCTCGTCTCCCGCCTCAACGCGGTCGAGATTCGTCTCCATGTCGGCGGTGAATTTCGAGTTGACGACATCCGGGAAGAAGTCCTCCATAAGCTTTGTCGTGACCTCGCCGAGACTTGTCGGACGGAGCGTCTTGCCCTCGCGCTTCACATATCCGCGCGATATTATTATGGTGATGATCGGCGTGTACGTACTCGGACGGCCGATGCCCTTTTCCTCAAGATATTTTACGAGCGATGCCTCGGTATAACGCGCCGGCGGCTCGGTGAAATGCTGCTCGGGCACGATATCCGTCGCGCGGAGCACGTCGCCGCTCTCGATCGGGGGCAGCTTTACGCCCTTCTCAGCATCCGGCGAGTCCGACGTTTCCTCGTAGACCGCCATGAATCCGGAGAATTTCACGGTATATCCGCTCGCCTTGAAGAGATGCTTTTCGCACACGAACTCGGCGCCGACCGTTGCCAGCTCGGCAGACTCCATCTGGCTTGCGACAAAGCGGTTCCAGATAAGGCGGTAGAGCTTGTACTGATCGGACGTGAGGTAGCGCTTGACAGACGCGGGATCGAGCGTCACATTTGACGGACGGATCGCCTCGTGCGCGTCCTCGGCGTTCTTCTTTGTCTTGTAGACGCGCGGGGTTTTCGGACAGTATTTATCGCCGTAGGTTTCGGTTATATAGTCGCGCGCAGCGGACTGTGCCTCGGCAGCGATGCGGAGCGAATCTGTACGCATATACGTAATGAGACCCTGCATACCGCCGCGGTCAGAGCCGAGGTTCACGCCCTCGTACAGCTCCTGAGCGACCTTCATCGTGCGCTGGGACTGGAAGTTGAGCTTCTTCGACGCCTCCTGCTGCATGGTAGATGTTGTGAACGGAGGCGCGGGCGATTTGTAGCGTGTGCCGCGCTTTACGTCGCGGACGGTGAAGCTTTTGCCGTCGCAGTCGGAGCGGATATTTTCCGCCGATGTGCTGTCGGAAAGCTCGATCTTGGTGCCGGTCTCGGCACTGCCGTAATAATGCGCGGTTAGAGACTTGTCCTTTTCGGTGACAAGCGTCGCGTCAACTGTCCAGTATTCCTTCGGTACGTATGCCGCGATCTCGCGTTCGCGGTCAACGATGATCTTCGTTGCGGCAGACTGCACGCGTCCGGCGGAAAGTCCGCTGCGCACGTTCTTCCACAGAAACGGGCTGATCTTGTAACCGACTATGCGGTCGAGGATACGACGCGCCTGCTGTGCGTTGACAAGCTCCTCGTTTATATCGCGCGGAGCCTTGATGGACTCCTTGATCGCGGTCTTTGTGATCTCGTTGAACGTGATCCTCCGCACCTTCTCGGGCGGAAGCTTCAGCGCCGCCGCGAGGTGCCACGAGATCGCCTCTCCCTCACGGTCAAGGTCCGTCGCGAGATACACGCGATCAGCCTTTGATGCTTCACGGCGAAGCTCCTTTATAAGGTCGCCCTTGCCGCGGATGTTTATATAATGCGGTTCAAAGTTATTATCTATGTCAATTCCGAGAGTGGATTTGGGCAGATCCCTCACGTGACCCTTGGAAGCCATTACTTTATATGATGAGCCAAGATAGCTCTTGATGGTGCTCGCCTTTGCCGGCGACTCCACTATTACAAGATTTGTCATACAGACTGCCTTTCATTTGTATTTGCCGTTTTTTGTGCCGTTTTTTAACCGATCTGTTCTATTTCAGTGCCGCTGTCGTCTATGCGTATTTACTCTATTTCAGTATCACTGTCATCTATGCGTATCTACTCTATCTCAGTATCGCTGTCGTCTATGCGTATCTACTCTATTTCAGTATCACCATCATCTACGCGTATCTACTCTATCTCAGTATCACTATCATCTACGCGTATAAAGTATCCGCCGGCTCCGCTTTCAACTGCACCGGCGATCTCAAGCAGCGTCATAGCCGCAAGAACCTCGCTCACGGAATGCTTGTCCCCGGCGATCTCGTCCGGAAGCATCGGCGTGTTCGGCTTCATCAGAGCGTAGATCGCACGCTCCTTCTCTCCGAGAAGATCAACGTGCGCACGCGCCATCGACCGGTCGTGCGGAACATCGGATGTCATCTGCTCGAAAAGCCCCGGCTTCGGCGGCCTCTCGCGCTTTTGCTTTGCCGACGATTCCGCCCGCGGCGCATCTCCCGTCTTTCCGCGCCCGCCGCGCGCCTTTCCGCCGTACATTCCCGAACCGTAGAACCTGCTCTTTTTGTCGGCGGACGAGATCACCCGCGCACGCGCCGCAGCAAGCTCAGCCTCATCGGTGAGCCTACCGCTCAGCTCCGACAGCTTCAGAATATGCGGATACAGGAACTCGTACCGCGCGAGAATGTCGTTCGCGCAGGTGACGGGTGTCGCGCCGTTTTTGATCAGCGCGTTCGATCCCTCGCACATCGGATCGCCGACGTTGCCCGGCACAGCGAACACGTCACGCCCCTGATAGAGCGCGTGCCGCGCCGTGATGAGCGAGCCGGATCCGACGTTCGCCTCGACGACCGCAGTCGCCTGACAAAGCCCGCTGATTATGCGGTTGCGCGCCGGAAAATTGTGCCCCGACGGCATCGTTCCGGGAGGATACTCGGTCAGGATCGTGCCGCCGCTCGCAAGAGTGCGTGCGAAAAAATCCTTGTGCTCCGGCGGATACACAATGTCGATCCCGCAGCCGAGCACGCCGACCGTGACTCCGCCCCGGCTCTGTGCGCCGAGCATCGCCATCGAATCTATTCCGAGTGCAAGTCCGCTCACGACGACTGCTCCGCCGTCCGCAAGTCCGCGCCCGAGTGAATACGCCATGCGCTTGCCGTAGTCGGTCATTTTTCTCGTGCCGACCACCGCGCAGTTAAACGAGTTGTTGAAATCCGGCACGCGTCCCTTACAGAACAGCACGAGCGGCATATCCATAAGCGAGCAAAGGCTGCGCGGATACTCGGGCATATCGGGCGTCAGAACCGTAATTCCGCCGTCATCGCACGCCGCAAGTATTTCCTCGCAGTCAGAAAGATCGCGCCCCTCCGTCAGCCGAACAACCGACGACTGTCGTATCTTCGCCTCAGAGCATATCTCGTCCGTCAGGCCCTCATACACCGCACGAGCCGATCCGGCGGCTCTCACGAGCCTGACCGCGCTGCGGCTTCCCGCGCCGAGCCTCATCGACAGCCACAGACAGTAAATTCTCTCATCCATGATCATCTCCGGGTTATTTTTATAATTCTTACTCTTTGCGCAAAACTTTTATCCTTATTAATATATCACACACGGGCGTAGGTGTCAATCGTAATTTTGTGAAGATTTCGGACACTGTTTGTCGAGCCATGTCGCTTATAAGCGGCTGCGGTGCATTTCCCACATTATCACCGACGCGGCAACGGCACAGTTCAGCGACTCGCCGCCGCACATCGGAATATACAGCGTGCCGTCGCACGCCGCAAGCGTGTCAGGCTCGATCCCCTCGCCCTCGGTACCGATCACGACTGCCGCGTCGGCACAAAGCGAAACTTCGCCGAGGCGCACAGCCGAGCTGTCGAGCGCCGCGCCGTACACCGTATAGCCGGCGCGCTTTGCTGCATCAACGGCATCATTTGCCGAAGCAAATGCTATGCTCTCCGTCGAAAACAGCGCACCCATCGAGCCGCGCACCGTTTTCGGATTATAGATATCGGCGCACCCCGCGAGCACGAGCCGCGTGACGCCGAACGCCTCCGCCGTGCGGAATATTGTTCCGAGATTGCCGGGGTCGCGGACGCGGTCGAGGATCATGAGCGGAGAGCCGGGCAGAAGCTCTGCGGCACCGTCGCGGTGCCTTTCGTCGAGCATTCCGCAGACCGCGATCACGCCCTGCGGGGCGTTTTCGGTCGAGATCTTCTCCATCACCTCGCGGGTAACGGACACAGTCGTGCACCCGTCCGTGTCCGACGCCTTGCGGATCACTGCCTGCACGCGTGGGAGTGCCGCCGCATCGGGCGTACACAACAGATAGCGCACAGCCCCCGCCTCAGCCGCTTCCTCGGCAAGCTTTATCCCCTCGCAAAGGAACATTCGCTCCGCCGCCCTGTGGCGCTTATCTGCGAGCTTTGCGAGTCTGACGACGAGCGGATTTTGTCTCGAGGTTATTTCAAAATCGAACATAACGCCTCCGGATAAAAAATTGTTGTCGGGATACCCGACAACGAAGTCTTCAAGGAAAGTCCGCCGCATGGCAGATCAAAGCGGCGGAATCCTGCGATATATAAAGTTTGCGGGGAACCCCGGTCGCGGAGTCCCCCGTAATTATGCGAAAATCAGAGGGCAGCCTTTGCCTTGTCGGCGAGTGCTGCGAACGCGTCCTTATCGGACACTGCAAGCTCAGCGAGCATCTTTCTGTTGAGGTTGATGCCGCAAAGCTTCAGACCGTGCATAAACGTAGAATAGTTCATGCCGCAAGCCTTTGCCTGAGCGGAAATTCTGGTGATCCAGAGAGAACGGAAATCTCTCTTCTTCTGCTTACGGCCGATGTAAGCATAGTTGCCGCTCTTCATTACGGCCTGTTTTGCCATCTTGAAGTGCTTGCTCTTGGAGCCCCAATAGCCCTTCGCTGCCTTCAGAATTCTATTTCTTCTCTTGCGCGTGGATTTTGCGCACTTGATTCTAGCCATCTTTCAATCGTCCTTTCAATAACCTTAATTACTTGCAGATAAGTCTCTTGACGTTCGCAGACATTGCGTCGCTGAGGTAGCCGCCCTTACGGAGATTTCTCTTTCTCTTAGCGGTCTTGCCGTTGAGCTTATGTCTGTGCTCGCAGTGGTTGATCTTTACCTTACCGGTGCCGGTTACGGAAAAACGCTTCGCGGACGCCTTGTGTGTCTTAATTTTTCCCATGATTTTTTATTCCTTTCAAGGTATTGTTTGCAATAAATTCGGTGCCCTTCAGCACATTATTTGGCCTGAGCCTTAATCGGGGTAAGGAACATTGTAAGCTTTCTGCCCTCGAGCACCGGCTTTTTATCGACGGTAGCCGCAGACGAGCAATACTCGGCAAATTTATCCATTACCTCACGTCCGAGATTCTGATGTGCCATCTCGCGTCCCTTGAACATCAGAACTACGCGCACCTTTTTGCCCTCGGACAAAAATCTAACGGCTCTGTTTGCCATAGTCTCAAAATCGTGTACGTCGATGCGGCACGACAGCTGTACTTCCTTGACCTCAACTGTCTGCTGCTTCTTCTTTGCTTCCTTCTCCTTCTTGTCTCTCTCATAGCGGTATTTACCGTAATCCATGGAGCGGCACACCGGAGGGGTCGCCTTCTCAGCGATCATCACGAGGTCAAGACCGCGCTCATACGCGTAATCCTTAGCCTCAGACAAACTCATGATACCGAGCTGATCGCCGTTCTCATCGAGCATACGGACCTCTTTTGCCTTAATATCATCGTTGATGAACAGTTCCTTTGTGCTGATAAGTAGCACCTCCAAAAAATAAAAATAGTACGGAAGCCGATCCCGTACCTAAAATCCCCGCCTTGGCGGAGGTTATTGACCGCAGTCACGCGCTTGCGCTGCGGTGAGGTTCGGAACCTACTTCTTTATACTTTGTCATTATATCACCGCAGGTGGTGTTTGTCAATATGTTTCGCGAAAAAATATCATCACGCGTGTAGGATTACAATAGATAAGTTACAGCGCAAAAAAAGAATAGCAAATGAGAGTCAAATGTGTTACAGTTAAG
>CAKSDP010000034.1 GCA_934446065.1 uncultured Eubacteriales bacterium | reverse complement strand
GACTTAACTGTAACACATTTGACTCTCATTTGCTATTCTTTTTTTGCGCTGTAACTTATCTATTGTAATCCTACATTGAGATTATTTTTGCGCACATATGAACGCTTTTTTACTGATTTTTGCGCACAGCACCGTTTAACCGGCTAACCAAACATATACGACTTGGTATTTTTAATTATTCCATTCGTTATGCAAGTCAGTAAAATACCTTTATAAGTTTGGCTTACAGGATGTTGTAAACGATATAAAGACAACAGAATTCAATCTTCCAATTTCAAAAATATATATGGGTTCAAGAGCCTTTTATACTAAACATCCCGCAACTGTTATCCCATATTCTATGGTTGTGTGGGCATATTTACAACAAACAAAGTATATGGGCATTGTTCCTATGGACGAAAAAGTTATTGTGCGTTGCAGAGATGGCTCGTCTTTTGAAATACGAGCGAATCGAAATGAGTTGCAAACATTGCTGCAAGGTGTTTATCAATTTTCTCCGGACTTGATAGTAGGATACGGCAGAAATCAAATGGAACAGTATAGTTTAATAGTAAAAAATTATTCGGAACAAAAGTAACATCAAAAAAATCCATAAAATTGAACAAGTAACTTTGTCGCATACGATGCGACCAAACAGATCCTCCGAATGACTATAATGTGATTGTAAAGTTTAAGAAACCCGACAATCACATTATTTTTTTCGGAGGTAATCAAAATGTAGCTTTTTGCCTGTTGCCTCAAGAAATTTGTCGAGGTCGAAAATATGGAGTGCGGTTTCTCCGCATTCGACTTTGGAAACTTCTGATCCGTCAGGCGAGAACGGAGAAAATTCCCCCATGCGAAAATTTTGCACTACGTCTTGACAAACCACGGTAATTGTGATATTCTATCCTTGTATAAACAAAGGCGATGACGAAGACAGAGGCGGGATCGGAGCCAAAGCGAGCCGGGGGCGGTGGAAGCCCGGTGCAGATGACCCGACCAATATCACTTCCGAGCCGCAGGGCGATATTTTTGTAGCCCGAGCCGGAGCCGCACCGTTACAGGCGGAGCATATAAATGTATGCAGGTGGTACAGCGGATCGCTCCGTCCTGACATGGGACGGAGCTTTTTTTATCACCGAGTAAAAAAGAGGAGTCAGGATCATGTACAAGAAAGTTTCCACAAGCCTTGATTTCAAGGATCGCGAGCGCGAGGTTCTCGATTTCTGGAAGAAGAACGACATCTTCAAGAAGCAGAACGAGATTCACGAGGACTGCCCGTCGTATACGTTTTATGACGGTCCCCCGACGGCAAACGGCAAGCCGCACATAGGTCACGTTCTGACGCGCGTTATCAAGGATATGATTCCGCGTTATCATTCGATGAAGGGCGCGTATGTTCCCCGCAAAGCAGGTTGGGACACGCACGGCCTTCCCGTTGAGATCGAGGTTGAAAAGCTGCTCGGCCTTGACGGAAAGGAGCAGATCGAACAATACGGCCTTGCACCGTTCATCGAGAAGTGCAAGGAGAGCGTTTGGAAGTACAAGGGAATGTGGGAGGATTTCTCCGACACTGTCGCGTTCTGGGCGGATATGGAGAATCCGTATGTCACATATCACAACGACTATATCGAATCGGTATGGTGGTCGCTGAGGCAGGTCTGGGACAAGGGTCTCCTGTACCGCGGCTTCAAGATCGTGCCGTACTGCCCGCGCTGCGGAACTCCGCTTTCGTCGCACGAGGTAGCACAGGGCTATAAGGACGTAAAAGAGCGCTCCGCTATCGCAAAATTCAAGATCAAGGGTGAGGACGCGGCGTTCCTCGCGTGGACGACCACCCCGTGGACGCTCCCCTCGAACGTTGCGCTCTGCGTGAACCCGAACGAAAAGTACGTCCGTGTCCGCACTACACCCGATGAGGGTGAGAGCGAGACCTTCGTTCTTGCGGCAGCGCTTGCCGACCGTGTTCTCGGCGAGGGCAAATATGAGGTCGTAGCCGAGTATCTCGGTTCAGACCTTGAGTACACCGAGTACGAGCCGCTGTTCTCGTTCGTCTCCCCGAAGGAGAAGTGCTGGTACGTCACCTGCGACACCTATGTAACCATGGAGGACGGTACCGGCGTCGTCCATATCGCTCCCGCATTCGGTGAGGACGATGCAAACGTCGGAAGAAGATACGGGCTGCCGCTCGTTCAGCTCGTCGATCAGAAGGGTGAGATGACGCCCGAGACCGATTGGCCCGGCGTGTTCTGCAAGGATGCAGATAAGCTTGTGCTGCAGGATCTGCGCGAGCGCGGACTCCTCTTTGCAGCTCCGCAGTTCGAGCACAGCTATCCTCACTGCTGGAGATGTGGAACGCCGCTCATCTACTACGCGCGCGACAGCTGGTTCATCAAGATGACCGCCGTCCGCGACAGACTTATTGCGAACAACAACACCGTCAACTGGATCCCCGAGAGCATCGGTCGCGGCAGATTCGGCGACTGGCTCGAGAACGTGCAGGACTGGGGTATCAGCCGCAACAGATATTGGGGCACGCCTCTGCCGATCTGGGAATGCGGATGCGGTCACAGACACTGCATCGGATCGATCGAGGAGCTGAAGTCGATGTCCGACAACTGCCCCGACGATATCGAGCTGCACCGTCCCTACATTGATGCGGTGACACTGAAGTGTCCCGAATGCGGCGGCGAGATGCACCGCGTGCCGGAGGTTATCGACTGCTGGTACGATTCCGGCTCCATGCCGTTCGCACAGCACCATTATCCTTTTGAGAACCGTGAGCTGTTCGAGTCGCAGTTCCCCGCCGACTTCATCTCCGAGGCGGTCGATCAGACGCGCGGCTGGTTCTACTCTCTGCTTGCGATCTCCACCATCCTCTTTGACCGCGCACCGTACAAGAACGTCATAGTTCTCGGACTTGTGCAGGACGAGGACGGTCAGAAAATGTCAAAGTCAAAGGGCAACGCGGTCGATCCGTTCGACGCGCTGAACACCTACGGCGCCGACGCGATCCGTTGGTATTTCTACACCAACTCCGCTCCGTGGCTCCCGTCGAGATTCAGCGGCAAAGCCGTCGTAGAGGGTCAGCGCAAGTTCATGGGCACGCTCGTGAACACGTATGCGTTCTGGGTGCTCTACGCCGACATTGACAGCTTCGATCCCACAAAATACAGCCTGAAAGATTGCGAGCTTTCCACCATGGACCGCTTCATCCTCTCAAGAATGAACACCATGGTGAAGAAGGTCGATTCCGAGCTTGCGGCATACATGATCCCCGAGGCGGCACGCGCGCTCTCCGGATTTGTCGATGAGCTGTCGAACTGGTACGTCCGCCGCTCGCGTGAGCGTTTCTGGGGCAAGGGAATGGATGCCGACAAGATCGCCGCGTTCATGACGCTCTACACCTGCCTTGTTACCACTGCAAAGGCGGCAGCGCCGATGATCCCTTTCCTCTCCGAGGATATCTACCGCAACCTTGTCTGCACAGTTGACAAGGATGCTCCGATAAGCGTCCACCTCTGCTCGTTCCCTGAGGCTGACGAGTCGATGATCGACGAGAAGCTCGAGCGCGACATGGAGTTTATCCTGCGCGTCGTCAATCTCGGCCGCAGCGCGCGCAACGGCGCGAATATCAAGAACCGCCAGCCGATCGCGACGATGTACGTCAAGACCGACGAGGCTATCGGCGACTACTACCGCGATATCGTCATGGACGAGCTGAACGTGAAGAACGTCGAGTTCATTCCCGATGTGTCCGCGTTCTCATCGTACAACTTCAAGCCGCAGCTCAAGACGGTCGGTCCGAAGTACGGTCCGCTGCTCGGCAAGATCAAGACCGCTCTTGCGGGACTTGACGGCAATGACGCAAAGGATGAGCTTGACCGCACGGGTGCGCTCGTGTTCGACTTTGACGGAACCGAGGTCAGACTCACCGAGGAGGATCTCCTGATCGAGGTCGAGCAGAAGCCCGGCTACTTCTCCGTGTCCGATATGGGAATCACCGTTGCGATCGACACAACGCTCACCGATGAGCTGATCGACGAGGGATTTGTCCGCGAGATCATCTCAAAGGTTCAGACGATGCGTAAGGAGGCGGACTACTCCGTCACCGATCACATTGCGATGAGCGTCACCGGAGGCGAGCGCATTGCGTCCGTCGTGAAGAACTATGCGGGCGAGATCTCCTCCGCTGTTCTCTGCGACAGAGAGCTGAGCGATGCTGACGGCAACGTTGTCAGCAAGGACTGGAATCTCAACGGCGAGGACGTAAAGATCTCTATCGCAAAGCTGTAATTCAGGCAGAATAAACGGATCGCATGGCCGCGGCAGAACGCTTCGACCATGCGATTTTCCGCGTTCATTTGACGGAATGACTAAAAAAATACGCTGTGCGCTGCTCAATTATGAGCTAAAACCCAAATATTATAAAAATGGGGCAAATCTATTGATTTTGCAGCCCCTATTTGCTATACTATTATTGTATCTTTAATAAAAAATTAAAGAAAATGTCTTTTCTGAGAAACCGGGAGTGTTGATATATGATTTCAAAAGAAGTAACGATCGTAAATAACGTCGGACTCCACGCAAGACCGGCAACCTTCTTCATCCAGAAGGCGAATGCTTACAAAAGCTCCGTTTGGGTGGAAAGAGAAGACAGACGCGTAAACGCCAAGAGCCTTCTCGGCGTGCTTTCGCTCGGAATCGTCAAGGATATGACCGTAACCATCCTTGCTGACGGTCCCGATGAAAAAGAGGCAGTAGACGGTCTGAAGGCGCTTATTGAGTCCGCCTTCGACGAGAAATATCTTTAATTTCACGACATACCGCAGTGCTCCGTTTGACCGATCCTGTCCATCGGCAAGCGGAGCTTTGTTTTATAATACGCTTTTCCGGAGGTGAGCGCTCTAATGGCAAACGAAAAAACGTCGCCTGACGAAAGACTTGCGCGCCTGCGCGAGAAGGCGCAGAATCTGCCGCGCCGTCCGGGCGTGTATATAATGGAAAATTCGGCGGGAAACGTTATCTACGTCGGAAAATCCCGCTCTCTCCGTGACCGCGTGTATCAGTATTTTGTCGGATCGCACGATACGAAAACGTCAAAAATGGCGTCGAGCGTCCACGACTTCCGATTTATCGTGTGTCATACGGAGATGGAGGCGCTCTCGCTCGAGAACAGCCTGATAAAGCAGTATACGCCGAAATATAATATCAAACTGAAGGACGCGAAATCGTACCCGTATCTGAAGTTTACCGCAGAGGAGTACCCGCGCCTCGTCGTAACTCGGACGAGGGAGACCGACGGCGGAACGTATTTCGGCCCGTACTCGGGCATATCAACGGCATACGCCGTCGCGGAGACGCTTGAGCGGGGGCTGGGACTCCCGTCGTGCAAGCGCCGTTTTCCGGCGGATATCGGGCGCGAGCGGCCGTGCGTGTATTATCAGACCGGCAGATGCGCCGGACTCTGCACCGGACGCGTTACGCGCGACGAATATCTCGCGACCGTCGCGGCGGCGAAGGATATCCTGCGCGGCAAAAGCGGTGCGGTTATTGCCGGGCTTGAGGAGCGGATGCTCCGATGCGCCGAGGAGGAGAGGTACGAGGAGGCAGCCAAATGCCGTGACTCCATTGCCGCAGTAAAGCGGCTCGGCGAGCGGCAGAGAGCTGTCGGAAGCCCCGACCTCGAGTGCGACGTGGTCACGCTGACACGCGCGCTCGGTCACGATATCGCGGCGGTGTTCTACGTTCGCGGCGGCTATATCAGCGACAGCGAGCACTTTATGTTCGGCGAGAACGAGATCACCGGACTGCGTGCGGACGACAGCACTGCCGATCCCGCAGTGACTGCGGAAAGCGGAAACTTGCAGTCGGCGGACAGCCCGCTCGGTGCGTTTATTATGTCGCTCTATCAGGGGCGCGAGTATATTCCGCCGCAGGTGCTGTGTTCCGTCGATATCGGTGACGAGGAGTTTTCGCTCCTGTCGGAGTACCTGAGCGGCCTTGCCGGACGGCGGGTCGTCGTCCGCTGCCCCATTCGGGGCGATGGACGAAGCCTGTGCCTCGCGGCAGAGGAGGACGCCGTCCGCCATTTTGAGAACGTCAGACGGCGCGAGAGCCGCGATGAGCGCGTGCTCGTCACGCTTGCGGCATCGCTCGGGCTTGAGGTGCTGCCGGAGCGCATCGAGGCATACGATATCTCAAACCTCGGGCGCGAGCACATCACCGCCGGTATGGTGGTGTACGAGGGTGGACGGCGCAAGCGCTCGGATTACAGGTATTTCAGGATCGAGTCGCTGCCCGGTCAGGACGATTACGGCGCAATGCGCGACGCGCTGTCCAGACGGCTGGCTCACCTGACAGACGAGGACGGCTCGTTCTCGAAAATGCCCGACCTCATAATGCTCGACGGCGGAGAAAATCACGTTGCGACGGTCGAGAAGCTCTTTGGTGAGCTTGGCGTAAGCATCCCCGTGTGCGGAATGGTGAAGGATAAGCACCACAAAACGCGTGCTCTCGTAACGTCTGCGGGAGAGGTCAGTATCGCGCGACGCGAGGAGCTGTTCCGCTTTGTGTACGGCATACAGGAGGAGGTCCACCGATTCACGATATCGCGTATGAGCGCCGCCAAGCGGAAAACGCTTCGCCGCTCGTCGCTTGAGGACATTCCGGGGATCGGCCCCGCCAAGGCGAAGGCACTGCTCTCCCATTTCACGAGACTTGCCGATCTGAGGGAGACGTCAGCCGCCGAGATCGCAGAAGCAAAGGGTGTCAGCGCAGCCGACGCCCGCAGAGTTTACGAATATTTTCACAGCGGGAGCGCGGGCGACGATGCGCCGTCAGGCTCCGATGAAAGGAAAACTAAATCATGATGAGAATAATCACGGGAAGCGCACGCGGAACGCACCTCGAGACCCTCGAGGGTGAGAACACCCGCCCGACGAGCGAACGTTTTAAGGAAGCGCTGTTCTCCATGCTGCAATTCGATATCGAGGGCAGACGGGTGCTCGATCTGTTCGGCGGCTCTGGCCAGCTCGGACTTGAGGCGCTCAGCCGCGGAGCTGCGACTGCTGTGTTCATAGACAACGTCCGCGATGCCGCAGACATTATTATTGCCAACGCGAGGAAATGCAAGCTTTTCGACAGGTGCAGGGTGTCGTCGATGGACAGCCTTGCATACCTGCGCAGTATCGCCGGTCGCGAAACGTTTGACATAATATTCATCGACCCGCCATACGCCGCAGAGGTGATCCCGGATTGCCTGCGACTGATCGCCGACGGCGGGATCCTCGCCCCCGGCGGAGTTGTCGCCTGCGAGAGCGGAGTCGTCGGTCGCGGAGCGCCGAAAAAGCGCAAGCGTATCGACGAAGAAAAAGAGGCTGCCGATATGGCGGAGGTGCTGTTCGGCGGCGACGAGGCTCTCTCGCAGCGCTTTGAAGTGCGCCGCAACGCCGTGTACGGGATATCGCGGCTGACGCTGCTCTCGGCGGCTGACGCTACATGATCGGGGGAATACGGTGATGAAACACGCAATTGTTTCCGGGACATTTGACCCGATGACGATCGGTCACGCCGACGTGATCAGGCGGGCGGCACAGCTTTTTGACACGGTCACGGTGGCAGTCGTCGATAACGCCGAGAAGCGGACGCTGTTCACGGCGGCGGAGCGGCTTGAGATAGCAGAGCGGGCGATCGCCGCGATCGGCGAGACGAACGTCTCAGCCGTGGCGTACAGCGGACTTACGTCCGATCTCATGCGTGAGAAAAATATAAAATACATCGTGCGCGGCGTGCGCAACGCCTCCGATTTCGATTACGAGTACGGCATGGCGCAGATCATGCGCGAGTTCTCTCCGGGAAGCGAAACGGTCTTTCTGCCGGCGCTGCCGGAGCATATGCATATAAGCTCTACGTATGTCCGCGAGAGGATCACGCATAAATCGGAGCTTGAGGGATTCGTGCCGGACGGGTGCGCCGCGCTCACAGCTGAAATATATGAAAGAAAAACGGAGAAAAGCTCCGGAAATAACCGATAAATTATTTGACAGAGAGGGAATGGTCAAAAACATGAAAAAGCTTGACAGAGCAGTGGAGAAGCGCATCGAGGACATAATCGGCGCACTTACACTCGAGCAGAAGGCGGGTCAGATGACCCAGACTATCGCGTGGGGCGGCGACGCCGAGTATTATGCGAACCGCATCCGACGCGGCGAGATCGGTACGATGATCTGCGGCGTGCCGGACATAACGCCCGACCGCTCGGCAGAGGCGAATTACAGATCGCTTCTCAACGGCTATCAGAAGGTAGCGATCGAAGAGAGCCCGTGCCACATACCGCTTATGTTCGGCGCGGACGTTATCCACAGCTATAACGTGTGCTATCCGGTACCGCTCGGCAGTGCGGCTTCGTTTGACATGGAGCTGGTCGAGCGTTGTTACAGGGATATCGCCGAGGCGGCAGCGCGCGACGGACTCAACTGGACGTTTGCGCCCGTGCTCGACCTTGCGCATGACCCGCGCTGGGGCAGATCGGTCGAGTCCGGCGGAGAGGATCCGCTGCTCGCGGGCGCGCTCGGAGCGGCGATAGTGCGCGGATTCCAGGGCGATCTTGAGTCCGGACGCGACCTTATCGCCTGCGCGAAGCATTTTATCGGCTACGGCGCGATGGAGGGCGGACGTGACTATCACAACTCCGATATCAGCGACTACTTCATGAACAACTACTATTCGCACTCCTTCCGCTCGGCGGTTCACGCGGGTGCACTGACGGTCATGTCATCGTTCAACTCCGTCGCGGGCAAGCCCGTCACGGCTTCGACGAAGCTCCTCCGCGATCTGCTCAAGGGCGAGATGGGATTTGACGGCTTTGTCATCAGCGACTACGACGCGGTAAAGCAGCTCGAGACGCAGGGCGTCGCCGAGGACAAGCGCGAGGCAGCACGTCTCGCCTCGATAGGCGGCGTTGATATGGAGATGGTCGATGAGACGTACCCCGCGCATCTGCCCGAGCTTGTCCGTTCGGGTGAGCTTGATGAGGCTGTGCTCGACGAAGCAGTGCGCCGCATCCTCCGCGTGAAGTTTGCGGCAGGTCTGTTCGACCGCCCGTTCCGCGAGGACTACCCGATCGACCTCGACCGTCACCTTGCCGATGCACGCGAGATGTGCTCCGAGAACGTCGTGCTCCTCAAGAATAAGGACAATGTCCTCCCCCTGAAGGACGACGAAAAGGTGTTTATGGCTGGACCGATGCTCACCGACGAGGTGGGTCATATCGGCGCATGGGCAGGCCATTCCGATATAGGACTGATAAAGAGCTACGCTGCGGCTGCACGCGATATGTTCCCCGAATCGTGCCCGATCACATTCAGCGAGGCTCGTTTCATCGACAAAATGTATACGGATATCCCCGACGACTGCAAGGCGATAGTCCTGCTCCTCGGCGAGCACTTCTATTCGACCGGTGAGGCTGTGTCCGTGAACGATCTTGAGCTGAGTGAGGATCAGGTTCTTCTCGCGCGCACTATGCACCGCAGCGGAATTCCCGTTATCGGTGTTATTAACAGCGGACGTATCCGTTCGCTCGGCAATATCGAGGAGTACCTCGACGCGATCGTCTACGGTTGGCACAACGGTACCGCAGCCGCTCCCGGAATGCTCGATGTCCTGTTCGGCAGAAAGAGCCCGTCCGGCAGACTTCCGATGACCGTGCCGTACTGCACCGGTCAGGTCCCCGTATACTACAACGCGCTGCACCCGGCACGCGACGTTGACGGCTACTACGGCCGCGACGTGAGCTACTGGCGCGGATCGGCGGCAGGCAGATCAAAGCCCCTGTATCCGTTCGGCTACGGACTGTCATACACAAAATTTGAGTACGGCACGCCTGAGACCGACGTGCAGGAGATGAGCGCCGCAGATATTCTTGACGGCGGCAGCTTCACCGTCACCTGCACCGTAAAGAACGTCGGAGACGTTGACTCAAAGGAGGTCGTGCAGTGCTACGTCCGCGACAATGTCGCATCGATGATGCGCCCGATGCGCAGCCTTGCCGGCTTCAAAAAGGAAATGCTTGCCACAGGCGAGGAGAAGACATTCACATTCACGCTCGGTACAAGAGAGCTTGGATTCTATAACGAGAACGGCGATTTCGTCATCGAGCCGGGCAAATTTACTGTGTGGGTCGGAGACTCGTCCCTCACCGAAAACAAGATTGAGATAACCGTAAAATAAAAGAACGGAGACACTATGTCATATATTACAAGAGCACTCAGCCGTGACGGCAGCGCGAGAATCATCTTTACCGATTCCACCGATATCGTGCGCCGTGCGTCCGAGATACATCATACATCGAAAACCATGACAGCCGCCCTCGGGCGGGCGCTGACGGCAGCGTCGCTCATGGGTTCGCTTCTCAAGGATAAGGATAATTCGCTGACGCTCCAGATCAAGGGCGACGGCCCAGCCGGACGCATAATCTGCGTGTCCGATTACGAGGGAAATGTGCGCGGCTGCGCGGATGATCCTACGGTCGAGGTGCCCCCGACGCCGGAGGGCAAGCTCGACGTCGGAGCCGCAGTCGGCAGAGGCAGCCTGTATGTCGTCAAGGACATGGGAATGTCTGAGCCGTATATTGGCGTGTCGGAGCTTGTCAGCGGAAACATCGGCGACGACGTTACGTCCTATTTTGCCACAAGCGCACAGACACCGACCGTCTGTGCGCTCGGCGTTCGCGTTGACCGCGAGCTGTACTGTATGGCTGCGGGCGGCTTCCTCATCCAGCTCATGCCGGGCGCGGATGAGGCGCTCATCCCGATAATCGAGAAAAACGTGAACGGTATGCGCCACCTCTCCGCCATGCTGCTCGACGGAATGACCGGCGAGGAGATCATCGCGGAGGCGCTCGCCGGGATCGAGTACGACATATTCGACGAGTACCCGACCGACTATATATGCACCTGCACACGCGAGCGTTACCTCACGGCACTTGCGGGACTTTCGGACGGCGACCTCGACTCGATGCGCGACGGCAAGCCGATCGAGACCGTGTGCCAGTTCTGCGGTAAAGCGTATTCGTTCACGATGGACGAGATCGACCGCACAAGAGCCGAGAGACGGCAGAAAAAAGATGAAGTTTGAGTCGGTGCTGTTCGACCTTGACGGAACGCTCACCGATCCCGTCATCGGGATCACGAATTCGGTCGCGCACGCGCTCAGGCGGATGGGAATGCCCGTGCCGCCGCGCGAGGAGCTGTATCCGTACATCGGACCGCCGCTGAAGTACGGCTTCGAGACGTTCTCGGGCGTGCCGGCGGACAGATCCGACGATGCGGTCGAATTCTATCGCGAGCATTTCGCCGATAAGGGACTGTTCGAGAACGAGATTTACGGCGGAGTTCCCGAAATGCTCCGCGATCTTTGCGAGTCCGGTGCGGGAGTGTACCTTGCAACGTCAAAGCCGACCGTGTTCGCGCTGCGCATACTCGAGCATTTCGGCATTGCGGAATATTTTTCGGGCGTCGTCGGCAGCGAGCTTGACGGCAGACGTACGGACAAGAGCGAGGTCATCGCGTGCGTCCTCGACCGATATGCGGTCAATCCGACAGCCTCCGCGATGGTCGGCGACCGCAGCTACGATATGGCGGGAGCGCTGAAGCATGGACTGTACCCGATCGGCGTGCTGTACGGCTACGGCTCCGAGGAGGAGCTGCGCTGTGCCGGAGCAAAGACACTCTTTTCGGATGTGCAGTCGCTCGCGGGATTCCTTTCGGAAAAATAAAAATATTTGCATTTTAAGCCAAAAATTTCTCATGTGACATTGACATTTTCCCCTGCGCCATGCTACAATTGTAGAAACATCGTATAAGCAGTGCCGCCGGAGCGCGCCGCATATGACGAATTACGATATTGTGCCGGCAGAATCGGCAGAACGGAGTTTTTTATGAAGTGCCCATATTGCGGATCGCCCGACAGCAAGGTCAAGGTCATCGACTCACGTCCCGTGGAGGAGAACAACAGCATACGCCGCCGCCGTGAATGTCTTTCGTGCGGCGGAAGATTCACGACATATGAGTTTATCGACGTGTTCCAGCCGGTCGTCCTGAAGAAGGACGGTACAAAGGAATATTTCGACAAGAATAAGCTGCTCTCCGGCCTCATGAAGGCGTGCCAGAAGCGCCCCGTTGACGCAGAGCAGATCGCCGACGAGATCGAGGCTGAGATCCACAATTCGCTCAGACGCGAGATCACGTCTGCCGAGCTCGGCGAGATCGCCATGGAGAAGCTGCGCACGCTCGACCCGGTCGCATACGTCCGCTTCGCGTCGGTGTACCGCGAGTTCAAGGATGTCGAGACATTCATGCGCGAACTTGAGGATCTGAAGGGCAAGAACTGAGCGACAGCGAGGACGCGATGGAGCTTGAAATTATTGCAAAAATGAGATGCGACCTTCCGACAAAGTTCGGGATCCCGCGGCAGAGCGGCATCGTCCCCGAGCTTCGCGGCGAGGTCGTGTTCGAGAAGAAATACGCCGTTCCTGCGTCAGTCCGCGGGATCGGCGGATTTTCGCATTTGTGGCTTATCTGGGGCTTTTCCGAAAACGGGAAAAGAGAGTGGTCGCCGACCGTGCGTCCGCCGCGCCTCGGCGGAAATACTAAGATGGGCGTATTTGCGACGCGCTCGCCGTTCCGACCAAACCCGCTCGGGCTCAGCGCCGTGCGGCTGATCGGGGTGAGAGAGCGGGACGGAGAGCTTGCGATTGAGGTCGCGGGCGCCGATCTCATGAACGGTACGCCGATATACGACATAAAGCCGTATCTGCCGCTTGCCGACTGTATTCCCGACGCCGCCGACGGCTTTGCCGGAGAGGTCGCGGGCGACAGGCTCGAGGTCGTGTTTCCCGACAGCCTCGCGGAAATGGTTCCGGAGCACGCGCGAACCGCACTCGTGAAAATGCTTCGCGGCGATCCGCGCCCTTCGTATCATGATGATCCGGAGAGGGAGTACGGATTTCCGTTCGCGGGAGTTGACGTGAAGTTCCACGTCTGCGGGAATGTGCTTACGGTTCACGCCGTGGAGCGGATCAACTGAATAAAAAAACGGGCTGCCATAAGGCAGCCCGTACAAAATGTGACGGCTTTCGGATGGGGTAATGCCCGAAGCCATGCGTTTGCGGTTATCTGTCTGTGTCTTCGCGCTTGATCTCGAATGCGCGGGAGAACGCAGCCTGCTCCTCCGCGTTCGGGAACACTGTCGTGCGTTCGTCTGTGGATGAATTTCTAAATGATATCCAGCTTTCATTTATTTCAAAAAAGTCCGGTATGCTTTCGGGTGTTTCTTTTGTTGCCGATAAAAACTCATCCCAGTTTTCAAACACAGCTTCTTCCGGCTTGAGAAAGACAATATCCGGTAAATCATAGTTCGATTCCGGCGAGTTCCATTTCAGGTAACTTCCGTCTGAGACGAATCTGTATATAAGTGCTTCCGACAGGCTCTGAAGCTCAAATATATATTTGATATACTCGGACGCGACTGCAGATCTTGTGCCTTGTCCCGCACTTGCGATGGCAGAGTCGAAAGACGCAGCATTTCGTGCAGCATATCCGATTTGGGTGTCTATGGTTTTAACCGTGGGCTCGCCGTTTTCGCCGTCAGTCTCAAAAGTCACGGAAGAATAGCGCGAGTACATTGCACGGGCAAGATCGCAGATGCTTTCGAGAATCTCAATGTCAAGCACGCGGTCGTCGCGCAGGGTAATGCCGCAGTCCTCTGCGATCTGAAGCGTGTCGGCGTATCTGAGATCTACCGTCCCCAGCTCATATGCTTCGGTCTTTGTGCAGGCTACGGCACCAAAAAGCATTACAGCCGCAAGAATTATTGAAATTATTACGTTTTTCATATGGCGCTTCTTTGCTTTTGCTTATTTTACGGCAAAATACTGTGCATCAGCAGCTTGCTCGATTTCGAGCGCTTTGTTGAGCATAGCGCTTTCTTCATTATTGGGAAATACGGTAATGTATTCTCCTGTGGATGTTTTATGATACGATACCCAGTCGTCATATACTTCTATATAATCCGGCATAGCCGTACTGTCGCTGCGATATGATTCCAAAAAGTCATTCCAATCGGTATACTCGGCTTTTTGCGGATCGCAGACTGCAAAGTCAGGCCAAATCATATTTATTCCCGGGGTATACTGCCAAGCGTAATACGCCTCATCTTTAACATAGTTTTTGATCAACATTCGCACTATATTTTTTAATTCAAACATATACGAAACGTATTCTTTTGCCATAACTGCCTGATCGTTTAGAGGTGTGGAATCAAGCGACGCAATATCTTTTTTTGAAATCTTATTTTGAGTAATTGCGGTAGTCGAAACAGGTTGTCTGTTTGCATCATACTTCTCAAAAGTCACGGAAGAATAGCGCGAGTACATCGCACGGGCAAGATCGCAGATGCTTTCGAGAGTCTCAATGTCAAGCACGTGGTCGTCGCGCAGGGTAATGCCGCAGTCCTCTGCGATCTGAAGCGTGTCGGCGTATCTGAGATCTACCGTCCCAAGCTCATATGCTTCGGTCTTTGTGCAGGCTACGGCACCAAAAAGCATTACAGCCGCAAGGATTATCGAAATTATTACGTTTTTCATATGGCGCTCCTTTCATATTTATGATTTATGAGCCAATGCGACCTATGATCATAGTCCACTCTACACTATTAGTGTAACTTGCGTGAGGCATTTTGTCAACATGATTTCCACAATTTCCACGGAATCTGCGATCCGCACAAATTTTCCATGCGGATTTTGTGCAGACTGCCGTGTTTGTTCTGCCTCTTTTTGTAATCATGTTGGTTTGTCAATGATATGTTACACCATGCTTCAAAAAATTATCGAGAGTAGCCTTGGGAGAGGTCCAGTTAAG
>CAKSDP010000033.1 GCA_934446065.1 uncultured Eubacteriales bacterium | reverse complement strand
AGCAGTGTCTCACGGAACTTGCCGCCGACACCCGCTCTGATACGGATAACGCCATCGAAAACCTCGCGGATCTCGAAGTCGATACCGCCGCGGTGTATATTGTACATAGAAATCCTCCTGAAAATAGCCGATTACAGCTTACGTCGGGGTTATTGTACCATATCCCGACAGGCTTTGCAATCGGTTTTGTGCAATTTGCGGGAAATTTATTCCGCCGCGTCCGCTCTGCCCGCGACGTCTGCTGCGTACTCTGCTGCCGCCTCGCCCGCAAGCTTTCCCGTTGCAAATGCGATCTGCAGATTATAGCCGCCGGTGTAGGCGTCAACGTCTATCACCTCACCCGCGAAGTACAGTCCCGGCACGGCTTTGGCGCTCATCTTGCCCGGCGAAAGCTCGCTGACGGCGACTCCGCCGCGCGTGACGATCGCCTGATCGATAGACGCGAAACGCACGGGCGTATACGTAAGATCGGTGAGCGTCTCAAGCAGAGCGCGGCGCACGGCTTTTGAGACCTCGCCCGAGCGCTTGTGCGGGGGGATCCCCGAGCGTCTGACTATCTCGGGGATAAGCGAGCGCGGGAGAAGATCGCCCAGCGAATTTGCAAAATCGCGGGCGCTG
This sequence comes from uncultured Eubacteriales bacterium, assembly GCA_934446065.1. Taxonomy (GTDB): domain Bacteria; phylum Bacillota; class Clostridia; order Oscillospirales; family CAG-272; genus UMGS1312. The sequence goes on along the minus strand of CAKSDP010000033.1, from coordinate 15,087 downwards.
TATTTTGCAAGGTCGGAAATAATGCGCGCGTCGAGCGTCTGTGGATCAAGCGCGGGCTTGAGATTTATATGCACTGTATATGAAGCGATATCGCCGCGCATATGAGCCGACGCGGACAGCACGAGCGGTCCCGACAGTCCCGTATGGGTGAACAGCATCTCGCCCATCTCGTCGAACACCGTTTTTTTGCCGTCAGTGACGGTGAGCTTTACATTCCTGAGCGAGAGTCCCGACATACCCGCGACGCGCTCGCGCGTGATTATCGGGATAAGCGACGGTATTCGCGGGCGCACATCAAGCCCTGCCGTCTCGGCGAATGCATATCCGTCGCCGGTGGAGCCGGTCCCGGGATATGATGCTCCGCCCGTGCACACTATGACCGCGTCCGCCGGAAAGTCCCGTGTACCTGCGGTGACACCGGAGACTACGCCGTCACGATAGTTTACGGATCTCACGGGACAGCCGAAAAGGATGCGCACGCCCGCCGCACGCACCTGCCGCTCGAGCGCGTCGGCGATATCGTATGCGTTATCGCTCACCGGAAAGACGCGTCTGCCGCGCTCGGTCTTAAGCGGCACGCCCGCGTTCTCGAAGAACTCCATTGTATCCGCCGGGGTGAATCTGTTGATGGCGCTGTACAGAAACTTCCCGTTCTCCGGCACGGACTGCATGAATTCCGCCGGGGTGCAGTTGTTCGTAACGTTGCACCTTCCCTTTCCGGTGATCCGCAGCTTCTTTCCGGTTTTCTTATTCTTTTCGATAACCGTTACATCGGCGCCGGCAGCTGCGGCAAAATACGCCGCCATCATTCCGGCTGCGCCCGCACCGATCACGATCACACGTCCGTTATTTTTCATTTTTATCTATTTTTGGAGTTCCGTAGACGTTGTATTCCGACCACACGCTCTCAAGTCTGCCGAGCGTTTCCGACAGCTCCGCGCGGCGTCTGTCCGCACCGTCGGCGATCATTGCATTGATAATGCTGAGCGGTGCCACAAGCGAATCGGCGAACGATGCCATATCGCTGCGCGCTGTCAGGACGGCATACGCATTCTCCGCCACGGGCGATGACTCGCTGTCCGTGATCGCGACGACCTTTGCGCCTGCTTTTGCCGCAAAAGCCGCAGCTTTGGCGACGCTTGAGGAATATCTCGGAAAGCTTATTGCGATCATAACGTCGTTTGGACGGATCTTCATGAGCTGCTCAAAAATCTCGCTTCCGCCCGATGAGCGGATGAACTTGACGTTATCGAATATCGTATCGAAATAGTAGAAAAGAAACTGCGCAAGTGCGGCGCACGAACGGACGCCGGTAATGTATATCGTACCAGCGGCGGCGATCGCGTCCATAGCACATCTGAAGCTGTCGCGGGAGAGATGCTCCATTGTATAGCGGATCTTCTCCATATCAGAGGACAGGACCGCGCCGGGAATGTCATCGCCGAGGCGCGATTCCGAGATTTTTATACGCTGCACTGAGGTGAGGCGGTGTCTTGCAGCCTCCTGCAATTTCTGAAGAAGCTCGGGATAGCCGTCGAGGTCTACCTCAGCGGCGAATCTTACGACAGTCGATTCCGAAACTCCGGCAGCGCCGCCGAGGCTGAGCGCGGTCATGTATGCGGCGCTCTCGAAGTTCGCGAGGATATAGTCCGCGACACGTCTGTGCCCGCGCGACATAGAATCACGCCGCTCTTTTATAATGTCGAGAATATCTGTCTGCATATTGCACCTTCTTTAAGAGTATAGCCCGGAAGCAGGACCTGCCGATGGCATGTCCTCTGATCCGGGCTATTATCTGTTCGGATGAACTCAGTATGTTCCGGCGGTCTTTCTGTTGCCGGTAACGTAGTCGCGCTCGAGCTTCAGCTCGCCTGCTTCCATACGGAAGATGCGGTCTGCTCTGTCTGCGATAGCAAGGTCATGCGTGACCATGACGAGAGTCATACCGAACTCCTCTCTGGTCTTGAAGAGAAGGTTCAGCACCTCATCCGCGTTCTTGCGGTCAAGTGCACCGGTAGGCTCGTCGGCCATGATGATATCGGGGTTGTTGATCAGCGCACGCGCGATAGCGACACGCTGCTGCTGACCACCGGAAAGCTCGCTCGGGAGGTGGTTCAGACGCTCGCCGAGGTCAAGAGTCTCAACGAGGTGACGGAGGTTCTCCTGATAGCTCATGTCGGGTTTGTTACACATCATCGTCGGGATGAGGATGTTCTCAAGCGCGGTAAACTGCGGAATGAGGTTGTGCTTCTGGAATATGAATCCCATGTTCTCGCCGCGGAAGCGTCCGAGCGCGTCGTGCGACAGCTTTGTGATCTCGGTCTCACCGATCTTGACGGAGCCTGCGTCGGGTCTGTCAAGTCCTGCGCAGATGTGCAGGAATGTGGATTTACCGGAACCGGAAGTACCGATGATCGCTACGAATTCACCTTTTTCAACCTTGATGCTGGCGCGGTTTACAGCAGTGATAACAGAATCTGACTGCTTGTACTGCTTGATCACGCTCTCAGTCTGAAGCATATATTCAGCCATATTTTATATCCTTTTCTTTCTATTAGATTATTATGTACGGTCTCAGTCGCCGTACTCTCCGCCGCCGCCATTCTGAAGGGTGAAGCGGTTCTTGTAGTAGCTCTTGTAGGGGAAGTATGCAGAGAAGAATCCGCAGAATACAGACACCACAAGGCTTATGAGGAGCGCGTACCACGGCATATAGAATGCGTAGCGGACGTTCTCGGAATTGAAGTACGGCATAACAACGTTATACGCGTAGAACAGGAGATAACTTCCGAGGAAACTGAGGATCATACTGACGACAAGCGAAAGCGCTGCCATGATGAGACCGCCCTGAATATAGATCTGGCGAATCTCGCGGACCTTTGCGCCGAGCGCCTGCAGGATGTTGAACTCGGACTCTCTCTTGAGGTAGTAGAGTGTCTGAGAGAAGAACCACATGATAGGCGAAATGCCGAGCAGGAGGATGGATATGCAGATATAAAGCTCGTTGTAATGCTTATCTGCTGCAACGTTGTTCTTCGAGATCTGGTAGGTGTTCTCAACATCTACGTTGCCGTAGCCGCGCATCATATCGCGCAGGTTGTCCTCGAGTGATTCGACCTGATCGTATCCAAGGTTCTGGTCGATGTAGATCGAAAGCGTTGCGGTAGACGCCTCGTTGTTCGTGATCGCTGCGTAATCCTTCTCGGAGAAGTAGATCGGCATATTACCGGACGGGATATCCGTGAGGATCGCGCCGATGGTGAACTCCTCGTACTCGAACTTGAACTTGTCGATCTGCTCGCGGAGCAGGGTCTTACCGGTGAGGTTCGTATCGAGGGTAGAGGTCTTTGTCGGTACTGCGACGTAGATCTTGTCGCCGACCTTATACTTGAAGGTACGGATGTTGGAGATCGAGTCGCCGATGATGACGGTCTTGCCGTCGTTTATGGAGTTGAGGTCACCCTCGTAGTTGTAGAATCGGTCGAGCATTGCGATCTGATTCTTATTGAGTGCGTTGTACTCAACGGTATTTGTAGCACGCATACCGGAGCCGTCGAAATCGCTTCCCTTATAGGTAACGATATTGGATGCAAACATCTTTACGTCGGACTTGTCAACGAGGATGTGAGAGGAGATCTCTCTCGCCTCGATGGAGTTTCCGGTAAGCTGTACAGCCTCGACGCCGTCTATTGCGTAGATGTCATCGTTCATCTCGTCGTTGTATGACTCGGTAGCCTTGGCGAGGTTTACGGTGAAGTCGGGGCGCTTATAGTTGAGGTCGGTCGTATAGATATTCGCGAGGTAAAGTCCCATGATAAAGAAAGCACAGAACACGATCGAGATAACAAGCGTCGAAGCCGCATACTTACGGAAACGCCAGCTTGAATAAAGCTCGTACATCGTGGGAAACTTCTTCTTGAATACGTTGATCGAATACTTCGGGCTGGATACGAGGTTGGAGTTATCCTGTGTAACGATAAGGCTCATCGGCTGGCGGATAGCCATGATCCTCATGGGGAAGAACACGGACACGAGCACGACGATGAGGCTGAACACGAACACCTGGACAAACACGAGGGGATTGAACGCGAACGCAAATCCGGACGGTCTGTAGATCAGGAATACGGCAACGGTGGAGATGATGACCGACGGGATCCACGTGATGCAGGAGATCATGAACATCTCCCAGAACGAGGTTCCGAACAGCTTCTTGAAGTCTGCACCGAACGTCATGTAGACACCGTATGTGAATTTGTACTGATTCACGCGGATATTGTACAGCGCTGTCATAAGGAAGATCGACAGTGCAAGCAGTATCGCGGAGATGACGTAATGTGTCGCTTTGTTTGCGATGATGTTGCCGGTGATCTCGGCAAGCGGCGACTCATACATATAGAAAAGGGTGCCGGCGTTGGAGCCTTCTACAAGCTTACCGGTGCCTTTATCCGGGTCGTAATAATCGCCCTTGAACTTGTCGATTCCGGTGGTGGAACTGTCCTCCTTGAAGCGGAGCTTGATGTCATAGTACTTGTCCCCTCCGTCTCTGTATTCAACGGTCTTGTCCTCGAGGACGTTGTAATACTTATCGACCGACAGCACCGAGTCGGAATAGTTGCGGACCATGTAATACTGCGACTCGTTGAGGTGCGTCAGGGTGAGGTCATAGTCGTAGACATTCTCTGCCGATGCGCGCTCAACAACGTCGTTGTTGTATGCCGAGATAGTCATGATGCCGTAGAACATCTGTACGATCAGAAGTGCTACAAAGAAGAACACATACTGCTTGAAGTTGAAGAATATGCTCTTTCTCGCAATAGTCAGACTTCTCTTCAAATATTCGAATAATCTTTCCAAGTTACGATTTTCGGATCGCTTTCGCGATCTCTCCTTCCTTTCTTTTTATATTATCAACACGCGGCAAGCCGCGCAATCACGGAACTGAGGGGGTCCTACCCCATTGCCCATGCGGGCTGAACGATATTCAGTCGAGTGCGTACCGTCCCTCGATGGCACGGCGCATCGTCATCTCGTCGGTATACTCAAGGTCGCCGCCGACGGGTACGCCGTTTGCGATCCTTGAGACCTTTACTCCGAGCGGAGTTATAAGCCGCGAGAGGTAGACGGCTGTCGTCTCTCCCTCGACGGTCGGATTTGTTGCGATTATTACCTCCTGCACCTCGCCGCTCTTCAGCCGCTCGATCAGTGCGGAGATTGTGAGATCGTCAGGTCCTATTCCCTTCATCGGGGAAATCGCGCCGTGCAGAACGTGATACAGTCCATTGTAGCCCTTCGCACGCTCGATCGCGGCAACGGCACGGAAATCCTCGACCACACAGACCGTAGTCGTGTCGCGCCGTTCATCCGAGCAGATCTGACACAGACCGCCCGACGAAATATTGTGGCACACCGGGCAATAGCCTATCTCGGTCTTTACGGCGACCAGCGCATCGGCAAATCCCTCGACGTCGTCCTGCGGCATATCAAGAACCGAGAACGCGAGCCGCAGCGCCGTTTTTTTGCCGATACCGTCAAGGCGCCTGAAGTAGTCCGCAAGCCGTTCGATCTCTTCAATGTACTCGGACATATCAGAAAAGTCCCGGCATACTGAGAGAGCCGGTGATCTTCGACATCTCCGAGGAGTTCGTCTCGTTTACTTTTTTGATCGCCTCGTTCACGCCTGCGACGAGGATGTCGGACAGCGTCTCGATATCATCGGGATCGACGATCTCGGGGGAGATCTCGATATTCTGGATCTCAAGCTTGCCGTTTATCTTGACCGTAACGGCGCCGCCTCCGGCATTTACTTCGTATTCCTTTGCGTCAAGCTCCTCCTGGAGCTGCGCCATATCCTCCTGCATTTTCTGAGCCTGCTTGATCATTCCGCCCATATCGCGGGGACCGCCGCCCATTCCCTTAGGAAGTCTTGCTTTCATTACGGTACTCCTTATTTTTGTTTTATACAGAACCGCAGCCGTAACCGCAGTTATCTTACAATCTGAATTATATGCCGTTTATTCACCCAAGATCTCGTCCGCGACATTTTTCGCACTCGGCCGCGGGGACGGCTCTGTCACGGTAACATCGGGAACGGCGGATGACAGTCCCGCCGTGACGAACGCCTCAGCGATCGCGCGCTTGATATCCGGGGAATCGAGCATCGTTTTCCCAAATCCGGAATCCGGCGTGATCCTCACGCGGGAAAAATCGCTGTTTGCACTGACGGCGGCAGCAGAGATAAAGCTCAGCGCCATCGGAAACTTTGACTGAAGCTTCTCCGTCAGCATATCTATCTCATCGACCGGCGAGAAATCGTCGGCGGGGGATGCAGGCTCGGTCTTGCTCTTGTTCCGCGTCTCAGGTGCGGGAGCTGGCGCGGCAGCTGTCGGCTTGTCCGGCGCACTCGCGCTCTCAGCGGGAGCGGGCTGTACCGGCACGCCTGCCGAAATCAGCGTAAGCTTATCCTCGAGCGCGGCAATTCTTGCGGAGAGTGCCGGGATCGACTCCTCCGCCGCGGGATCGCACATTTTCACGAGCGCAAGCTCCGCCGTGATCCGCTTGGTCTGCGGTGATGCCGTCATCGCACGCGCGGCATCGTCGAGGACTCCCGACTGATACACAAGCGCGGCAAGATTGAACTTTGCGGCTGTTTCGGCGAGAAGTGCAGCTTCGTCCGTTGTGAGATCGAGGTATGATTTATAGTCCTTCGCGTATTTTGCGACAAGCATATCACGCCAAAACGCGACAAGCTCCTGCCAGAAAACAGCGATATCCTTTGACGAATTCACCGTATCCGCGACAATGCCGAACAGAGTCGGAATATCCTTTGCGGCAACGGCGCGTGCTGCATCTGCGATGGACGCGTATCCGGAAACGCCGAGCGCGCTTTCAACAACGCTCTCAGTTACGTCCGATCCGCCTCCGGCGCACAGCTCAAACAGGCTGACGGCATCTCTCATTCCGCCTTCGGCAAGCTTTGCTATCCGCTCTGCCGCAGGATCGTCAAGACGAATATTCTCGTGCTCGGCGATATACGAAAGGCGGCGTTTGATATCGGGAATGCCGATGCGGCGGAAATCAAAGCGCTGGCAGCGCGAGACTATCGTCGCGGGAAGCTTATGGAGCTCGGTCGTCGCGAGAATGAACATCACATACGGCGGCGGCTCCTCAAGCGTTTTCAGAAGTGCGTTGAACGCGCTCTGCGTCAGCATATGCACCTCATCTATAATATAGACGCGGCGGCGAAGCATCGTCGGCGGATACGCGACCTCGTTTCTCAGCTCACGGATATTGTCAACGCCGTTGTTCGACGCAGCGTCCATCTCTACCACGTCGGTGGCGGAGCCGGAGTCGATCGCGAGGCACGCCTCGCACTTGCCGCAGGGATCGCCGTTCACGGGCGAGAGGCAGTTTGCAGCCTTTGCAAGAATCTTTGCCGATGAGGTTTTACCCGTTCCGCGCGAGCCACAGAAGAGATACGCGTGGGAGAGCTTGCCCTCGGCAGACTGATACTTCAGGACGCGGGTGATATGCTCCTGACCGTAGACGTCGTCAAACACTTTCGGACGGTATTTGCGATACAGCGCCAGATGCAAGACTTCACCCCCTACGGTCCGTTTTTACGGAAAAAGACCGCGCCGAACGCACGGTTTTTCACGCTATGAATTATGCGGGAAACGCCCGCAGATAAAAGTTTACGGCAGATAAATAAGACCATACACCCGGCGCTCGAAACAGCTTCATATGCGCATCCCCGCCCCACTGCTCGGAACAGGCAACCCTGCGGCGCATCTGCCGCACTGCTTAATGCTGCTTGGTTCCCCACCTGACATGGTTCACAGCCGCAGATCGCGCAAGACCCGATCGTCAGCACAGTTAAAGACGGGCGCAATCACACAAAGATGTCCCTCACGCCGGGATTCCACCCCTGCTTCAGCGGATTTCAGGTACAGGGATCCGCTACTCCCCCGGCTGGTATGGCCTTATTTATCCGCCGCATATGCGGCACGGGGCTATCAGCCCCACACTCTGCGTACAGTATAGCATAAACGGCGCCTTTATGCAAGGGTTTATTGTACAGTTTTGCAAAATACGAAAGAAAATCCTGCATAAGCGACGGCGTTCGCTGTCCGTGCCGAATAAGCCGGACGCTCAAATTATAAGCCTTTGCGCCGCTTGTTTTTTGGCTATTCGATGTCCTTGATGTAAACTTTTTTTGCGCAGGGCAAATTTGACAAATCTGTGCCGTTTGTTGTATTGCATTTTTGAATTTTGCGTGATAAAATATGCATGATATAGTCAAATACGACAAAGCGGAAGCTGTTTTCGCATCAAAATGAGTACGAAAGGACCACTACCATGAGTGAAACCAAGTCATACGACACAAAAGCTCTCCACGGAAAGCTTACGGCTGTAATCGAGGAGACCGAGAAGGTCGTCGTCGGCAAAAGAAACGAGATCACACTGCTTCTGTCCGCAATTCTTGCGGGCGGGCACGTACTGATAGAGGATGTTCCCGGAGTCGGAAAGACAACGATGGTATCTGCGCTGTCAAAGGCGTGCGGACTTGACTTCCGCCGCGCGCAGTTCACGCCAGACGTGATGGCATCCGACATCACCGGCTTCAATATGTACAACCGCGCAAGCGAGCGCTTTGAATACCATGAGGGACTTGCGATGTGCAATCTCCTTCTCGCGGATGAGATCAACCGCGCTTCGCCCAAGACGCAGTCCGCACTTCTTGAGGCAATGGAGGAAGGCTCTGTCACCGTTGACGGAAAGACATACAAACTTCCCTCGCCGTTTGTCGTTATCGCGACACAGAACCCGTCCGGCTATGTCGGCACCTATCCCCTGCCGGAGGCACAGCTCGACCGTTTCTCTCTCAGACTCTCCATGGGTTACCCGAACGAGGCTGAGGAGCTTGCGATCGTCACAGGCAGACGCGAGGGCAACCCGATCGCAAATGTAAACGCCGTTTCTTCGGCATCGGAAATGCAGGATCTCATAGCCGCTGCGGCGCAGATCCGCATGGATGCGGTCATCTGCAAATACATAGTGACGCTCGTTCAGGCAACGCGCAAGAACACCGCGATCTCGCTCGGCGCAAGCCCGCGTGCCTCCGTGGCACTGATGCGTCTTGCACGCGCATACGCTTTTGTCTCGGGCAGAGATTTCGTTCTCCCCGAGGATGTATCGGCGCTGTTCCTGCCCGCGATCTCTCACAGGATCATACTCAGTCAGGAAGCGCGCATTGATCGCATGAGCACATCGGACGTACTGCGTGAGATCCTCACCTCGACCGAAGTTCCGTTCGTCACAGGCAGATAATCCGTATATATATGAAAAAGAAAGAAAAGAAGGCGCGGGTTCTTGCGCCGAGGCCGGGATTTATTCTTTATCTCGTGCTTTTGCCGTTCTGTTTGGTGTTCACGCAGCTTCTGCGCTCACCCGCGTCGGCAATATTATTCATATTCCTTTTGATACTGCCGCCGCTCTCGATACTCTACCTCATTCTTGCGCGCGCGATGATCAAAATCTACACGGACGTTGACCGCACGCGTACAAAAAAAGGCGAGAGCGTCGAATACGAAATAAAGATAATAAACGAGAGCCCGCTCCCGTTCCCGCTTGTGGAGACAGTTGTAACGCTTCCCTCGGACGATGCGTACATCTGCCGCGACAATCTTCTGCGGATATCGCTTCTGCCGCTCGGATGCCACATAATAAAGCGCAGCGTGAGCTTTCCCCTGCGCGGATCGTATGATATAGGCGTGCGAAGCCTCAGAGTCTGCGATCTCATCGGATTTTTCGCGACCGAGGTCAGGCTTGAGCTTGGACGAACGGTTATCGTTTATCCCGACAACATCGTGATGTCCGAGAACACACGTCGCAGCGAGACCGATCTCCCGACGCCGGTCACGCGTCCGTTCACGACATCCGATCAGGCGGAGCCTGCCGACATACGCGAATATGTACCGGGCGATCCGATAAAGAACATTCACTGGAAGCTGTCGGCAAAATCAGACGATCTTCAGGTGAAGAATTTCTCCTCAAACATGGATCGCAATGTCTACATTCTGTGCGACCTATCGTTCTCCGGCGGCGTAAAGCCGCAGCAGGGAGTGAAGGCGCAAACTGCAAAGGATGCGGACATAGGCAAAAAGAACAAGAAGAAAAAGCGCCGTGAGCGCGTGGAGCACAGCGATGCAATCGCCTCCGCGATGTCTGTCGGAGATGCGGGCGCATACTCGCCGAAGGTGCGCTCGAAGCCGCGCGGTGCCGAAGAACGGCTTGAAGCGCTCGGAATAACTCCGGCTGATGTTGCCGCGATCGGATCGTTTGAAGCGGACGAGGTGGCGACACGCGGCGGCGCAAAGACCGCGAGACGCACCGCAGTCGAGCGCATGGCTGAGCTTGCGATGAAAATAAGCATTGACGCAGATGCGGCAGCCGAAGTAAAGGAGCGCCCTGTCAATGACACGGACGCGCTCGTTCACGCAGGCGAGCTTTGCTCCGATGCCGTGATCGAGCTTGCGCTCTCGCTCATGCACAAGGAAATGCTTTCAGGCTGCAACGTGACACTTGTTTATCCGGATCCGCGCAATGACAACGGCATAGGCGTTCTCACAAACGAGAGCAATATGCCTGAGAGTCCCGAGCTACTGGAGCTTTACACCGTTCCGGTGTCGGGATCGTCGCGCGAGCTGTCGCATCTTGCAATGGTGATCGACGCATCCTCCGGCGTTACACTGCGGATAGTCACGGCAAACACCGACACTGAAAGCGCCGCCGTTGACTCCTCCATTCCGGCAATGTTCGGCGGAGCGGGCAGCAGATGCTCCGCTGAGGTACTCGTTGCATCTCCGGAAAAGCTGTACGCGTCCCCCGAGGCTGCTTCGGCACAGATCATGGGCATCACAGCCGAGCTGTCGCGAAGCGGAGTCCGCACGCGCAGCTTCAGACGTGAGCTGTCGTCCGACGGAACCGTTCGCTTCACCGAAGATTCCTGACCATATTTTATAGAAATCACGGTCTCTTATAATGAACAAAACAAATAAAAAAAGAAAGGTGGGGCAGAAGAAGCCCCGTCCGCAGAAGCCGTCACCGATGCTTCCGATCCTGCACCGTCCCGGCGCGGAAATGTCGTTTTCGCTGTACATTATCGGTTGGGCGTTCCGCTCTATCGTACTGTTCTGCGGAATATTCGGGCTGACGCTGTTCATCGGCGACAGCTTCGGTATATTCGGCACCGATCTTCCCGGAAACATCGGCATACACGCACTTGTGTGTCTGTGTCTGACCGTTGTCTGCTCCGCCGCGGCGTGGAACTCGCGCCTTCGTCTGATCGCACCTGCTCTGGGAATTCTCTGCGGCGTCGGTGTACTCTTTATATTCACATCGAATCCGTTTGTCCTGATCTGGGACGGGATCAGATATGTGCTAAACACCGCGATGCGTCACATGGCGAGCATCGGATACACCTCGCTTGCCGATCACCTTGTAGGATCGGAGGTCTATCACGGCTCCGACGCCCTCGTTACCGGGTGCGGAATGGCAGTCCTCGCGGCGATATTCGCGCTCATTCTTTCGTTCTCGCTGCTGCGGCGCGTTCACACGATTCCGGCAGTGATACTCAGCGTTGCCGTGATCGTGCCGATATTCACCTACAACCTCACGAACACCAACGGCGGCGTTACGATGGTGATAATCTTCATTTGCGGAGAGATATCGCTTCTTCTGTACGAGCGAAAATTCAGCAACTACGAAAAGAAGCGCATCGACCGCCGCAATGCGAAAAAGAAACGCAAGGATGATCGCCTTGCCGCAAAAGCACAGAAGAAAAATGAGCGGGCGGCACTCGACCGCGCGGCTGCGCGTTCGTATGCGATCGCACTTGAGCTGACCGACGACAAGCGGGCGGCAAAGGAAGCGAAAAGCGCCGTTTACCGCCTTGACAAAAAGAACAAGGCGGACAAAATAAAAGCTGCAAAGAAAGCTGCGGCAGACGAGAAAAAGAAAGCACGCACCGCAAAAAAAGAGGACGCAAAGAAGCGCCGCGCAGAATCCGCCGAGAAAAAGCGCGCCGCAGCGACCGAGCGTGCCGAGCTTAAAGCTCTTCCGCCGGAGGCAAGAGCAGCGCGGCAGAATGCCGCAAAGGAAAAGCGGGATTCCGAGAAGAAGGCTGCCGCTGCCGCCGCACGCGAGCGGAGACGCGCACGCAACGATCGCGAACGAGATGTTCGCAAGACGCTGTCTGCCAGCGGATACGCGGGCGGCACAGCCGTAATTCTTGCGGCACTCGCGGTATGGCTCCCGTTCGCATCTGTCAGAGGCAATTTTGCGACGATCAATTTCATAAACGAGCCTGTCTCTGTCATGCGCGAATACGTGACGGCGTACCTGAAGGGCGACGATATTGACCTGAATAAGCTCGGAAACGTCGCTGAGCTGACCCCGCGCACACTTACATACGATTCACCAGAATACAATGATATACAGATGCTTGCGGTCGAGACTGACCGCAAAAACCCGGTCTATCTGCGCGGATGGATCGGAATGAAATTTGACTCTTCCACCGGCACGTGGTCGTCCGCAACGACCGATGATGTCATTGAATACCGCAACGAGTTCGGGCGCTCCTTTGCTCCGGATATGCTCAAGACGGAATTCAACAAATACGTGTTCCCGACGTCGATGCTTCTGAACGGCACAAACATCGACACACGTTTCTCAAAGTACGGCTTTGATGTACAGCAGGTCCATCTGCGCCGCCTCAACGGCGAGAGTCTGATAATATTCGCTCCGCCGACTGTGTGTTACGACACGGAAATTCTCGGATACAACTCCATTCTCAAGAACGAGGCGCGGTATTCCGCATATTTTGACGGGATATATTCCTCAAGATTCTTCAAGCGCGACGTGAATTACAGCACGGTATCATTCATAAATCGCATGAACGATCCCGAGGTTGCCGAGGGAATGGCGGGCGCGATCGGGTACTTTGAGATGTTCGAGAAGTACACCGACATTGTAAAGGAAGCCGAAAATCTTCTGAAGATTGAAGGCAACACGGGTGCAAAACGGTCGTACAACACCGGATTCATTAATGTCACGATCGCCAATGACAATCTGTGGTCTATCGACGACTCGTTCCTCGCGGAGTGCGCCGCAAACGGACTGCCTTCATTCCCCGGCAAATCGCTTCTCCGTCGCTACATCGCAATGAGCACAAAGGAACGCGAGGAGATCGAAGACTACATTGAAACCGAGCTTGCGTACCGCGAATGGGCTGATCTCAGCTACGGCGGTTCTATTCACAGCAGCGCGGTGGAAGCCGTAGCAGACGAGATCCTCAACAACTCCGGCTACACCATAACAAAGCGCGACATCGGCTCGATCCCGGTCTGCACGGACAAAGACGGCAACACCGTTCCCGAGCACGACGTTATCATGGCGGTGATGAACTACCTTTCCGACGGATACGAGTACACACTTGAGCCTACGCCGTATGACGGCGACATGACTGTTCTTGACTCGTTTTTGACGGAGACGAAGAACGGTTACTGCACGCACTTTGCAACTGCGGCGGCGTCGATCCTCCGCGAATACGGATACTTTGTCAGATACGCCGAGGGCTATCTCGTGAACGATTTCAAACGTGACTACTCCGAGAACGCACCGGCAAAATATCGCGGGTACGCGCTCGACAGCGACGCTCACGCGTGGATCGAGGTATACTATCCCCTGCTCGGATGGGTGTCGTACGAGACAGTTCCCGTTTACATGGATGCGGCATACAGCGCAGGCGAGGTTGAGGATGATCCCGACATTGTGATACCGGACAATCCGCCGATAGTTCCCGACCAAAACGATCCGGACAACGTTACGCCCGACGTGCCTGATGTGCCTGAAACGCCCGACGAGGAGAATCCCGATGAGTCGGGAAGCTCGGTCGATCAAATGACGATTCTGATGATCGTGGCGATCGCCGCTGCCGGAATCACGCTTATCGTATTCGTATCGCGTCTCGTAATCCGAAAGCTCATGCGGCGCGCCGAAAACATTGTTGCCGACAGGCACGCGCACATAGTAGCGGTGATGGACAGAGAGGTATGCGACAGCGGACGACTCGACTGCGACAAGATATCGCGCGAATTTGACGACACAATCCTTCGCGTAATGAAGATTCTCGGATACCCGCCGAAGGTGGGCGAGCAATACTCGGAATACGCTGCGCGGCTTGAGGAGGATTTCGGTCAGATGACCGACTACTCGCTGCCGCAGATATTCGAGCTTATTGCGAAGGTTGAGTTCGGCGACGGACTTACGAGCGACGAGATGTACATTCTCGCTGACTTCACCGACAGACTGACCGCCTCGGCATACGCGGGTCTTACCCGTTTTGAGAAGATCAAATGGCGTTACCTGCGTCACATGATCTGAGTCAACTGACACAAAAAGAAGGACATTTTAATGGACAAAGAAAAAAGCAGCACCGGCATTTCTGCGGCAAATCTTGCGTATCTCGGCGATGCTGTATACGAGCTGATTGCACGCGAACGGCTGATCTCGTCCTCTGATGGGGCACATCCGAGCACGCACGCGACGAAGTTCGTGACGGCGCAGGCGCAGTCCGCTGCGCTCGGGCGTATCGAAGAAATGCTGACAGAGGAAGAGGCGGACGTATACCACAGGGGGCGCAACTGCGTTCACGGCAACGTACCGAAGAGCGCAAGCGCTGTTGATTACCGCCGCGCAACGGGGTTTGAAGCCCTGATGGGGCATTTATGGCTCGTCGGTCGCTTCGATCGCGCGCTCGAGCTATTCGACGCAGCTTTTCGGGAATAGGAGAGAACGCATATTTTTCGCGGGGAACCCCTTTTGGACAAAAGCGGTTCCCCGCACCCTTCCCCAAAAACTTTCAAACTATTACATACACACAAGCGAGTGCAAACCGTCAGGAACTTTCGGGCTGCGCTCGCTTTGTTTATCATTGCTAAGATAAGAAATGCATATTTTTCGCTGGGGACCCTTTTGGACAAAAGCGGTTCCCCGCACCCTTCCCCAAAAACTTTCAAACTATTACAT
>CAKSDP010000032.1 GCA_934446065.1 uncultured Eubacteriales bacterium | reverse complement strand
AGGGAGGCTTGGGTTCGTGCAAACTCCACGTCCATGGCGGGAGCCGCGAGAGCGGATACCGCTCACGTGCGCTTCCCTGATAGTTTGGATAAAACAAAGGCGAGGGATATCCCCCGCCTTCAGCTTTAGTTTATATGGTGCTGTAACCTCTTTACCTGATATAGTTTGAAGCTTTTTGCGCTACTTTTTCTCGAAAAAGTAGCCCGCGTCCCCTTTTCAAAAAGTAGCACGCGCTCCCTTTCCTCGCGGGTCATTCAGCTTCCTCGTATTTCTTCGCCTGAATGTGGAACATGTTCGCGTATTTACCGCCTAACGACATCAGCTCATCGTGACTGCCCACCTCGCAAAGAACACCCGAGTCAAACATGAATATCTTGTCGCAGTCCTTCACCGACGACAGCCTGTGCGAAATAAATATCACCGTCCGCCCAGCCGAGTATTCGGAAACGGCTTCGTTCAGCCGACTCTCCGCCACAGGATCAAGCGCGCTCGACGGCTCATCCATCACCACAAAATCATTGTCGTCCTTTGCAAATACCCGCGATATCGCAACCTTCTGGCTCTCGCCGCCGGACAGATTCACACCGTTCTCGTCAAATTCGCGCGTCAGCATCGTGTCAAGCCCGTTCTCGTACGAGTCAAGCTTGTCGCCGAAATCGGCAAGCCTCAGCGCAGCCTCAATCGCGGAACGCCGCTCCGGCGCAACCGCACCCATCTCTACGTTCTCGCCGAGCGTCGCCGCGAATATCCGCAGATCCTGGAATACCGCACCCACCGCACGACGCACGTCCGCGGGATCGTATTCCCCGATCGGCACACCGTTCAGAAGGATCTCGCCCGAGTCCGGCTCGTACATGCCGAGCATCAGCTTCACAAGCGTCGTCTTGCCCGCGCCGTTGTATCCGACAAGCGCGCACTTCTCGCCCGCGCGGATCTCAAGCGATACGTCTTTCAGCGCAGGTGCGCGTGAGCCGCTCTCCGCGTCGTCGCCCGACCGCTTCTTGTAGCTGAACGTTACGTTCTTCAGCTCAAGCGAGCGGAACTCGCCGCGTACCGCGGCAGCCTCGCGGCGCTCGCCGCCCTCCTCAAGGAACCGGCGCACCTTGTCAACGTAAAGACTGTGCTTCGGGATGTTCATCACGCTCTCAATTATCTGGTCAAAGTACATCCCGAGCTGCCACGTCGAGTTCAGCGCAGCCGCAAAGCCGCCGAGCGTGATCACCTTCGTCACGATGATCCCATACAGAAGATAAACATAGCAGAACAGCCTGTATCCGGTGGAGAGAATATTTTCGCTTACGCCAAGCAGAAAATATTTGCCGCCGAATCGCGTGTCCACGCGCACGCGTGCTTCCGTCGTCTTGTCGAACTCCTCCATGAGCACGTCCGAGATCTTGCCGAAACGGATCTCCTTCGCGTACTCCTCAAGGCGGAACACGCGATCAATGTAGTCGCTCTTGCGCCACAGCTTGTTCCCCTCGACCTCGTGCTTCAGCCCGATCTTCATGTACCCGCGCCATATAAGCACTCGGGTGATCGACACTGCTCCCGACACGGCGGCAAGCACCGGATCGATCGACAGCATGATCGCGACAAGTCCCGTCGCCGAGATCAGTCTTGCGCCGAGCTGTCCGAGGTCGGACACAAAGTTCGCGAACCGCTCATCGCAGTCGCGCATCGTCCAAATGTAGTCGTCGTAGAACGCCGGATCGTCATACGCCTCAATGTTCATCGCCCTCGCGCGCTCAAACAGGTGCGTGTGCATACGCATCGACAGCTTTATGCGCTGCGTCGGCGTGTGCACCTGCCAGAACCAGTAGTACAGAAGGAAGTAGACGGGGATCGACGCGATGAACACGATGAGCGGTATGAGCGTCGAAGCGAAGCTCTCGCCGCGCTCGAGCCTGTCGAAGATGTCCTTTATATACCACACGCGGACAGTGTCGAACAGACCCCAGACGATGCACTCGATGATCGTCACGATTATGTAGGAAGGGGCGCCGCGCCACACCTCGCGGAGTATGTAATGCACGTTCGAGAACACGCTGTGCAGCGACTGATGCTCCTTTTTGGTCTTTTTATCTTTTGCATTATTCTTCGTCATGATCCTGCGCCTCCTCTCTGTAATTCTTCGCCTGAAGCTCAAACATCTCGGCGTACTTGCCGTGCGCCGCCATAAGCTCGGCGTGGCTGCCGCACTCGGCTACGCTCCCTTGCTCAAGCAGGTAGATCTTGTCCGCCATTACGGCAGAGGAGAGTCTGTGCGATATTATCACGGCGGAGCTGTGCTCGAGCGCCGCCATCATGTTCTCGTACATCTCGTACTCGGAGATGGGGTCGAGGGCGCTCGACGGCTCGTCGAGAATGACGAGCGGGAAATGCCCCGCGAATATGCGCGCGAGCGCAACCTTTTGGCTCTCGCCGCCGGACAGCACCGCGCCATCCTCGTCGAACTCCTTAGTCATGAGCGTGCCCGCGCCGTCCTTAAGCGAGGAAATAACGTCCTCGGCACCGGCAGAGCGGAGCGCCGCCATGACGCGCTCGCGGTCTCCCTCACCCTCGCGCCGCCTGAGGATATTCTCGGCGACGGTGACGGAGAGGAGCCTGAAATCCTGCATGACCGCACCGATTCGCTCGCGCCACTCCGTCGGGTCGAACTCGCGGATGTTTATGCCGTCGTACAGTATTTCGCCCTCGGTCGGGTCGTAGAACCGCATGATGAGCTTCACTATCGTCGATTTGCCCGCGCCGTTATGCCCGACAAGGGCGCATCTCTCTCCCGCGCGGATAGTAAGCGAGAGCGAGTTTATGGTATCGCTCTCGGCGCCATCGTAGCGGAAGCTCACCCCGCGGAACTCGATATCGTGTATCCCGTCGGGGACGGGCGTCGGATTCTCGGGTGCGCACACCTTGGGCGCGGTGGCGAGAAACTCGCGGATATTGCTGATATACTGCGAATTGTCCTGAAAATTCATAAGGTTGTTCAGGAAAACATAGAGGCTCCACGCCATGCGGCTGACCGAGTTCAGGACGACAAGGCAGTCGCCGTAGAGCATGGTTTTGAGGTTTATGGTCTTATACAGCGAGTATGCCGCAGCTCCCGACGACGCTATAATGTCGATCGAAGCGTCGCGGCAGGCGTTGAGCAGCACGATGCGCACGCCGTATTTCTTTATGATTCCGATATAGTCGCGCGAGCGGTCGATAAAGCGGCGCGAAAGCAGCGACGCCATATTGCCGACGCGCAGCTCCTTTGTATACTCGCTCATGTAGAACACGCGCTTCGCGTAATCGCGCTCTCTGCCGCACGCGTTCTGCTCCTTATATTTTTCAAAATTAACCTTATTGAGTTTCTTCTGAAAAACAAGTGCTATGGCGGGCACAACGATAAACAGGATGAGAATCGGGTCGATCGACGCGATCAGCGTGCAGTTCGCGACAACGCTTGTGATATTCCACGCGATGCCGGACACCGAATTTATAATATTGCGGCACCGTCCGACGCCCTCGGAGGATGCAAGCAGATATTTGTTGTAGAAATCCGGATTGTCGAAGCTTGAGAGGTCGGACGCCGCAGCGTGCTCCATGACCATCTTCTTAAAATAGGCATCGTAGCGGGTGCTGTACCTCGGCGATATTACCTCCGTATAAAAATCCAAGGCAAGATTTGCAGCAACGCTTACAAGAAGCACGGTTACGACAAATCCGATGATATCACGGAAAGCTCGCCCCTCCTGTATCGAATTCACGATATACTGCATCATGTATGTCGTGCTGAAAAAGCCGAGGAGTCCGCGTACCACCGGTTCCACGATCGACATAACGATATAGATCGGGCACACGCGCAGGGCGATGCGCAGCACCCACAGGTTATTTGAGATTATCTGACCTGGTTTTTGTTTGGTTTTGGTTTCGTCTTTCAAGTATTCCTCCGTTATGTATTACACTGTCGGGTTGGCGAATGAAAATCTACTCTGTTATAGCTCCGGTCGGCAAAATTCAGCCGATCTTCACCGAAATGCATCCCTCCTCTGTTCCGTTGTATGTGAATCTCAGATCGTACACGCCGTCGGCATCCGGCGGAAGCTGGAAAATAAACGCAAGGTTATCTCCGGACGGCACGCCGTCGGTAAAGCTCATGCGCATGATGCAGTCGGACTCGGCGTAGTCGCCCGCGTGCGCGGTATCGTGCGGGACAATGTACATGACTCCGTCTGCCGCGGCGGATGTGTTGCACTCAATGTTGACGATCGCGACCTCGCCCTGTCTGTACGTATCGCGCATGATCGCGCCGGGGCGGTCGTTGCTGTACAGGTAGACGCCGCTTATCGCGAGGGCTGTCGATCCGGTTTTGGTGTACTCGGCGAGAGTCACGCCGCCGGGTGTGGGCGTCGGGTCGTCCGGCACGACGGGATCATCGGGATCATCGGGATCGGCGGGGGTCGGCGCGACTGTCGCGGGTGCCTTTGACTCGATATACGATTCCGCGCCCGACGGCAGGGTATAGTAGGACTCGCTCGCCGTCTGGTAATCGCGGGCGATGCTTTCGACGAGATCGTGGATATCCTCTCTTTTTACTGGGATATCGTTTATATATGTGGTGCCGTTCTCATCAACGGACACCTTGATCGGCGGGACTTCTCCGGTGATATCCGGCGGGATGATATCCTCCGGATTCACGTCAATCGGAATGCGCGTTCCGCCGGCTTTCGTCGTTCCGGCGGCGCTGCCGCGCGTGATCTTCGTATCGGTGACAGCGTCGCCCGTGCCGCTGCCCCGCTTGGAGCATCCGACCGTCGCCCCCGTAAGGAGCATTGCGGCGACAAGTGCCGAGATTACGATCCTGCTTGATTTCTGCATAGTTTGATCATTCCTTTCTTTGCGTTTACCGCAGATTCGGAGCCTTTCAAGACTGCCCTGCGTGCTTTATTCATCCGAACCGGTGAGCGTCACAAACGTAGGCTCATGCTCCACCGCCGGCAGGAATTTTTCGAGGATATCGCAGGTTCTGATCTTCATGCTTGAAGTATTGACGCACGGATGGCACGCGATATACTCCCCGTCGGCGACGTCGCGGTCGATGAGCAGCGTCACGGCGCCCGCGCGGTCGTTCATCAGCCCCATCACGCTCAGAGAGCCGGGATGAATGTCGAGAAGCTCCACCATTTTTTCGCCGTCGGCGAACGAAAGTCTCGCGATCGCGAGTTCTGCCGACAGCTCCTTTGTGCGGAACGGCTTGTTCCCCGGCGTGAGCAGGAGATAAAACTTCGTTTTCTGCCTGTTGCACAGGAGCAGATTCTTGCACATTTCCGTGCCGAACGCGCGATCCACGCCCGCGCACGCTTCCATTGTGGCGAGCGGCTCGTGGTCGATGCGGTCGTACTCAATTCCGAGGCGGTCGAGCAGCTCATAGACCCGCGTCTCACGCGGCGCGCGCGACTCTGCGTCGTCCGGGCGCCCGTATTTTATTTCAAGTTCCATTTTTTGTAGATCCTTTGTGATGTTGAACCGTTAAAAATAAAGCGGGCACATATGCACCCGCTTTTATTTTTATTAGCCTTTAATTTTTACTCAGCGGAGAGATCCCAGCCTGCAACGAGCTTCAGAACGAGGATAGCGTCGCCGACGGAAATCTTACCGTCAGAGTTCAGGTCTGCAAGATCTGCATGATATGCGGTGTCGCTGAGATCCCAGTTTGCAACTGCCTTGAGCACGAGGATCGCGTCGCTGACGGAAATCTTGCCGTCGCAGTCAATATCGCCGTAACCGACAGTCTTTCTCTCGTTGTAGCTGCAAGTACGGCAAGTGTAGATCACAAGGCCTTCCTTGTTCAGCGTCGGAGCGACAGATGCAACGCCTCCGTCGAAGTCGTGTCCGTTAGCATCAGCCACAGCGTCGGTATACTTATCGCCGCAGTTGAGACAGATGTGACGGGTGTAACCCTTCTCGGTACAAGTCGGGTTGACCACGAAGTCTTCGTAGTTGTGCGATGTAGCTTCGGTCTCCTCGGTTCTCAGGAGCTTTCCGCAGTAAGAGCAGATGACATCTGCCACGCCTGCCTCGGTGCAGGTAGCGGGTCTTACGGTAACTGCCGTATCCATATCTGCATGGTCGCAAACGATAACTGCGCCGACTCCGGTGTCAAACGCGCCGGGAGCGGTAGCCTTGATCTGATACTGACCGGGAGCTGCGTCCTCGCTTATTGCGATCTCTGCAAGAAGGATCGTGCCGTTTGCGTTTCTTGTAAGCTTGAAGGAGATTGCGCCGGTCTCATCATTGACCTCAACAGACTCGGAATCAATGATACCGCCGTCTGCGGCATAGACGATAGCCTTGGATGCAAGACCATCTGCGATCTCGAGGTTGAGAGTGGTGAGATCAAGCTCGCCGCCCTTGAAGCCTGCGAGAGATATCGGAACGATAACGCTGCCGCCTGCCTCACCGAATACGGTGGAGGTAACTATCTGTGCGTTGCGGTGCTCGGTTGCAGTGTAGCCCGCAGCCGCAAAGCCGTCGATCGCACTTGCGGAAGCCATGATCAGTGCATTTGAAGGGATCGCCTCAGCGCCGATTGCAGGTGCATTCGCGCCAAGGAAATAGATCTGACCGAGTCCGGAATCAGCGAACGCTTTAGTCATGACGTTCTCCACGGTTGCAGGAGCGGTAACGACGTAAAGCTTGGAGCACTTCCAGAATGCGCCGCCGCCGATGGACTTAAGGAATTCGCCGAGGTCGAGGTCGGTGAGCTTGTCGCATCCCCAGAAAGCAAAGCCGTCGATCTCGATTGCGCTTGCGATGCAAACTCTCTCAACGGAGGAGCCTGCGAACGCGAACTCGCCGATGGAGCTGACGCCTGCGGAGATGACAACCTCGCCGATGTTGCGCACGCCGTCAAAGGCGTTGCGACCGACAGCGACCACATTGTAGGTCTCGGAATTGAACGTAACGGTGCTTGGGATAATGATGCTGTAAGTAGTGTCGGCAGAATCATCGGGGTTTCCGGTGAAGCCTGCGCTTGCGGGGTCGGAGTAGGTGTTCTTACCGACGATCGCGGTCTTGTTCTCGTGATCGAGCGTGTAGAAGATACCCTGACCGTCTACCTGGTTCTCGTCGAGGATGGTGAGATCCTCGTCTGCGGGATCCTGAGGCTCAGCCATAGGGATGTACGCCACCGTTTCGGCGGACGCGTCATCCGATACGTCTGCGGGAGCAGCGCTGACGCCGGTCACCACAAAGCTTGCGAGCACCATGAGTGCCGCGAGAAAAAGTGAAAGATGTTTTTTCATATTAATTCCCCTTTTTTATAGTACAAATTTAGTTGGATGACGCGATCATCCGAAGAACTGCCACCGCGTCCAGAATGGTGACCCTGCCATCTTTGTTCACATCGGCAGCATCATCATCTATGGTTGTGTTCCATCCCGCGATATGCCTTAGAATAAGGATCACATCAGTGATATTGATCTGACCGTCTCCGTTCACATCGCCGGGAACAGACTCTCCCACGTGCATGACAAAGTCGTTTGCCGCTTCTTCGGTTCGGAAGAAGCGCACCTGCCGTATGGCAAGCCCTTCTCCGACGTGACCTACGCCGGAATTATTGAAGAGGTCCATGCGGATGAAGTTCATTCTGCCGGACCACGTGCTGCACTCGGACAAGTCTGCCAAGCACCGCTGCCATGTTCCGTTGGATTTGAAATTCAGCCGTATTTCCTCGGACATAATGCTGTCCATCGCCCTGCCGGCGCTGGGGTATATGCCGACTCCGAAATCGGAGCCGTCGCACTCGGTGGGCATGGCCTCGACCACCATATATTTGTAATCCCCGGCGGATGAGCCGAAGAGATCGAGCTTGAAATTGGGGTTTTTGAAGTCGGTCGCGTACACCGTAAGCGATCCGTTCTCGCATTTGTAGCCGGTGTTCGACAGCTCGCGAACATACGAATCGGCGCCGTTTTCAAACGAGATCTCCGTATCGCTCGCACCGGATCTTGCCGGACCGACCGAAAGGATGACCGAATTCACCACGGCACGCTCCGTATCGCCGGAGTCACACGGACGTCCGGTCAGCTCGTAGCCGGAATCGGTTTCTGCGACCATCGTCGCGGAACCGCCGCCGTCGAGCAGGAACGCGGTTTTAATGCCGAGATCGGCACATATCTTGTCGAGCTGGTTTATGAAAAGCCCGTAGCTGTACGTCGTTCCCTTGCGTCCCCATGAGGTAAGCATCACGACGTTGCCGTTTTCCTTGATCCCGAGGATCGAGGTGGGGTAGTTTGTAGCTCCCGAGAGGTTCTGCGACACTCCGTCGATGACGATCGGCATATGTCCGCCGATGCAGTTCGTGACGGTGCGCCACTTTTCGGTATTGCCGTACTCGTCTCTGAGCGAGACGCCGACGGTGACCGTATCACCTACTTTGTATGATGAGAGAAGCGAGGTCCTGTCGCCCCTTGCCGTAAGGATGAGGCGGTTCTGCTTCATAGCCTGCTTTGTTTCGCCGGGCGCGGTCACAGCCGTGACCTTTCCGGTTATCACGCACGAATCCTTGAGCGTGTAATCATACGAACAGTCGATCACGATCTCTGTCGCGTCGGACAGTGCGCACGTTGACGCGTAGCCTTTATCGGTATAGAGGACGAGCGCGTTGTTTGCGGGCAGGCGGTTGATTCCGTCAGCCTTGCAGCTCGTGCCGCGGGTCACGTTCGACACGGTCGTGTCGGCAACGATGTAGCCGAACAGCGCTTCGCCGTCGGCGGAGATGCCGAACGACTGGAAGTAGCCCTCATACGGGGTCTCCTGCTCCATATTCGTGGTGCAGATGATCTCGCCGCCGTACATTGAGAAGCCGCGCGGTATTGTTAGCGCCTTTGTCACGACGGAGTCGGAATAGCCGCCGTAGCTGTGGTTTTTGCCCTCGACGCGGACGTGGTATCCGGTCATGAGCCACATATCGCCGTTTATCGCGGCGAGCGCCGTTTTCCCCTCGCCGTTTGACGCGTTGAAGCGCTCGACGGTGGTTGAGGTACGGACAAGCTGGTTTGCGTATGTACCGCCGCAGGTGACGTCGAAATAGAGATCCTCCTGCGTAGGGTCAAACTCCACTGTGGAGAATGCCTGACGCCTGTATTTTGACGAAGGGTCGAGCACGTAGTCCGTGCGGGTGACTCCGTCATAGAGGTACGTTACCGTGCGCGAGCTTTCGCCGTCGAGCGTCGGAGTATCGGTATAATACGCCTCGGCTGAGGACGGGGCAGCGCACAATGACGCAGCTGATAACGCCAAAGCAAGAATAACGCCGATGGTTTTCTTCATTATTAGTGCCCTTTCTGCACATCTGCCGCAGGCGGGATGCCGCGAATGCGGACAGTTACAGCTATGTACAGATATTATAGCATACGGTTTTCGGAATATCAATATATTTGTACAATTTTTTTGAAAATTTAATACCGGGCATTGACTATATTAGATATTGCGCAATATCGGCGGGGTGCAATTTTAGAAAATTTATTGTAATTCGGAACGGAATGTGTTAACATAGACGAAACAGGAGGCGCCCGCCATGGCGTCAGGCAAGGGGTAACACACGATGAAAAACGTATTTCTTATCGGTGACTCGATCAGGCTCGGCTACGAGTCGAAGCTGCGGGAGCTGCTGGGGGATGATGTCACGGTATACGCGCCGGAGGAAAACTGCCGGTTCACGAAATTTGCGCTGTGGGGCATTCACTGGTGGTGGGAGAACATGGGCTGCCCACACATTGATGTAGCTCACTTCAACGCGGGGATCTGGGATCTGCACCGCTGCACGGGTGACGGTCAGCCGTTCACGCTTCCGGATGAATACGGCTGCGAGATCGGTCGGCTCGGGCGCAGGCTTCAGCTGATCGCGGATCAGGTAATATTCGCGAACATTATTCCGGGCGGGGCTGGGCTTGATGAGGTACAGAAGATCAACGCGCTCGAGAACTCGGACTCGAATTTCACGAAGGTATGCTTGACATTGCCCGAGCGGGAATGGAACGCGGATGTTTTGAGATACAACGAGATCGCGGAGGCGGTGATGGCGAAATGCGGGATTCCGGTGAACGATCTGCACTCGGTCATTGCTGCTGACACGGGGCGCTTCATCGGCGCTGACGGAATTCACCCGACGCCGGACGGTTACGCTGCTCTTGCGGAAAAGTGCGCCTCTGAGATACGGAAGTATTTATAGGAAGGGAATGGGAGACGAGCCGCTTTTTCGTGAAAGGGGAACGAGCCACTTTCTTGAAAGAAAGTGGCGCAAAGAACTTTATACTGGGTACATTTTATTTGGTTTCTGCAAGGTATAGGCTTCAGTTGAAATCGAGAGGCATCCCACGTTTTAGTTTATCCAAACTATCAGGAGGCTGCAAGTGAGCGGTTTCCGCTCTCGCGGCTCCCGCCATAGACGTGGAGTTTCGGCAGACCCGAGCCTCCCTTGTGTAAAGGGAGGTGGCAGTCAGAGACTGCCGGAGGGATTGAGGAACCGGAGGCAAGCGGAAACTTCATTAATGTATGTTTACATAAATCTCACGTAAAACAATCCCTCAGTCAGCCATACGGCTGCCAGCTCCCTTTACACAAGGGAGCCTTACTATACCCTCGCGCTCGCTGAATCTATTTTAATAGGTTAAAAGTTTTTGGAGGGGTGCAGGGGGAGCCTTTTTTCAAAAATGTCCCCCTGCCTAAAAAATCCACCGTTCTTTTTTAGGGAGAGCGCGAGAGGGGATTTTTTCAAAAATCTCCTCTCGCAAAAATGTTCAATAGGTAAGTATCATATGAAAATTGCTGAAAAATTTTTGCCGGTCACACCGGAAGAGGTCCGCGAGCTCGGGCGCGACGTCCCCGACTTCGTCTATGTCTGCGGCGACGCGTATGTCGATCACCCGTCGTTCGGCGCAGCACTGATCTGCCGCGTCCTCGAGCACGAGGGCTTTGTCGTCGCAATGCTGCCGCAGCCGGAGTACAGAACCACCGACGACTTCAAGAAATTCGGCAGGCCGCGCCTCGGATTCCTCGTCTCCGCAGGAAATATCGACTCAATGGTCGCGCACTATACCGCCGCAAAACGGCGCAGAAACGACGACTACTATTCGCCAGGCGGCCGCGCGGGATACCGCCCCGACCGCGCCGTCATCGTCTACTGCAACCGTATCCGCGAAGCCTACGGCGACGTGCCGATCATCATCGGCGGTATCGAAGCATCGCTCCGCCGCTTCGCCCACTACGACTATTGGGATAACAAGGTCCGCCGCAGCATCCTCATCGACAGCCGCGCCGATATACTGTCATACGGCATGGGCGAAGGCTCTATCACAAGAATCGCAAAGCTGCTCGACCGCGGCATCCCCGTAAAAAAGATCCGCGACGTCCGCGGTACGGCTTACGTCTGCCGCAAAGGCGAGAGCGTCCATTACGAGCCGGCTGCCCGCACACCCGACGGCGATATCGTCGGCTGGGACTACGACGAGCTGAAAAACGACCGCCGTACCTACGCCGCCGCGTTCGCGCTTCAGTACGAGAACAACGACGCCGTAAACGGCTCGCTGCTCGTCGAGTATTACGGCGACCGTATGCTCGTGCAGAACCCGCCCGCTCCCCCGCTCGAGCGCGAGGAGCTCGACCGCGTATACGCGATCCCGTTCAAACGAACATATCACCCGATGTATGAGGCGGCAGGCGGCATCCCCGCGATCACCGAGGTGAAATTCTCCATTACGCACAACCGCGGCTGCTTCGGCGGGTGCAACTTCTGCGCGCTCGCGTTCCACCAGGGGCGCAGCCTCCGCAGCCGCAGCATCGAGTCCGTCGTCGATGAGGCGCGCCTCATCACGCAGATGCCCGATTTCAAGGGATATATCCACGATATCGGCGGACCCACCGCAAACTTCCGCTACCCCGCGTGCGAGGGCCAGCTTGAACACGGCGTATGCAAGAAAAAGCGTTGCCTCTTCCCCACGCCGTGCAAAAATCTGCGCGCCGACCACAGCGAGTACGTCCGACTCCTCCGCGAGGTGGAATCGCTCCCCGGAATAAAGAAGGTGTTCATCCGATCCGGCATAAGATTCGACTACCTCCTGTGCGACAAGAACCCCGAGTTCTTCCGTAAGCTCGTGCGGGATCACGTCAGCGGACAGCTCAAGGTCGCGCCCGAGCACTGCTCGCCGAACGTCCTGCGCCACATGGGCAAGCCGGATATCAAGGTCTACGACCGATTCCGCGAAAAATTCTTTGAATACTCAGCCGAGTGCGGACTCGAGCAGTATCTCGTGCCGTACCTCATGTCGAGCCACCCCGGCTCGCGTATGGAGGACGCGGTCGAGCTTGCGCTGTATACAAAGCGTATCGGACTCGCGCCCGAGCAGGTTCAGGACTACTACCCGACGCCCGGCACCGCGTCAACGGTGATGTACTACACCGGGCTTGATCCGTTCACGATGAAGGAGATATACACCCCGACCGACTACCACGAAAAGCAGCTTCAGCGCGCACTGCTGCAATGGCGGCGCCGCGAAAACTGGCCGATGGTGCGCGAGGCGCTCCGCAGCTGCGGCAGAGAGGATCTCATCGGATACGGCGGCGACGGCCTCGTTCCGCCAGAGAAGAAAAGCGAGCGTTCCGGCAGCGCAGGCGGCAATTCGCACGCGCGCGGCGGAAAGCAGAGCGGTGATCACAAAGGCGGCGGAAGCAGCCACGACAATCGCGGAAAAGACGCACAGTCCAAGGGGGTAAACAAGGAAAGCAGGCGCAGCAAGGGTTCCGCGCGTGCTAATGGTTCGGCGGTTGAAAACAAGAAATCTGCGCGGACTAATGGTTCGGCAGTTGAAAGCAAAAGGAACACGCAAACGGGAAGTAAGAATCCCCGCACGCCGAAAAACGAACACCGACCCACGAAGAAAAAGAAATGATCCGCACTCCCCGTCAGGCATTGCCTCAGGCGGGGAGCCGTTTTTCGTTTTTTACGTTTATCCCCGATCGGTATTGACTGCAAGCGCGATCTATGATAAAATTACAAGGTACGCACCTGTGGCGGAACTGGCAGACGCGATGGATTTAGGATCCATTATCTTACGATGTGCAGGTTCGATTCCTGTCAGGTGCACCATACCGAAACCCCCGTATATTTCACCGATCGACGAAATATACGGGGGTTTTGATATTTGTGACAAAAACAGTAAGGAGATGCATATGCATCTCCTTACTGCTGGCGCGCCTTGCGGGATTCGAACCTGCGACCTACCGGTTCGTAGCCGGGCACTCTATCCACTGAGCTAAAGGCGCTTATTCAATTGAGCCTATACATGATACCACATCGCGCGTCGTTTGTCAATACCTTTGCACAAAAAAAATACACGGATTTCGCACACCTTCGCGTATTTATCAAAGTATCGGTTTGGGGTTGCTTTTTTTCGCGGAAAGGTTTAATATATTAGTACGATACAAAAAACACGAAAGGTTTGACACATGAAAATTCTAAACAAACCCCTTGATCGGGATTTTGTAATTCTCAATCTGACCGACACTCAGCTTTCGTACACGGATTTCATCCCCGGTGTGAACACGGTAAAGCAGATCATGACCGGCACGACGAAAGAGCTTATCAGCCGCATACAGCCGGATCTCATCACGCACACCGGCGACCTCTCCTACGGCGAGGACGTTTCCGTATACGAGTTTTACGCCAAGTTCATGGACTCCTTCAACATTCCGTGGGCGTTCGTATGGGGAAACCACGACAATCAGGCGGGCGCCGAGGCTATCCGCAAGTGCGGCGAAGTTTTCCGCGATCATCCGCTTTGCCTTTTTGAGCCGGGCGATCCCGCTCTCGGCTCGGGCAACTACGTCATCGGCATTGCCGAGGAAGAAAAGCCCGTTGAAGCGATCATCATGATGGACAGCCACGACCGCGCGCCCTGCGGCGACGGCGATTCATGGGCGAAGCTCACGCCCGAGCAGATGAGCTGGTATGCAGACATCATAGCAGACCTCCGCTCCCGCGGATACGCCGAGAGCACGATAATGACGCACATCCCGATATACGCATACCGCGACGCTTACGCTGCTGCGGCAAAGGATCCCGAACGCAAAGTCGGTATGTGGGAGAGCTACGGCACATCGGCGTGGAACCACGGCTACGAGGACTCGTTCGGCGTAAAATTCGAGGGCATCTGCTCCTTTGAGGAGGACGACGGCGTTCTCGAGGAGATCCTCCGTCTCGGACACACGAAGAACGTTGTCGTCGGGCACGACCACATCAACAACTTCTCCATCGGCTACAAGGGCATTCGCCTTAGCTACGGTCTCAAGACCGGCTGCGGCTGCTACTGGAACGAACAGCTGAACGGCGGCACGGTTATCAAGGTAAACAGCGACGGTGTGTGCGATATGTACCACGAATACGTCGATGTTCACGACGTGCTCAAATACTACGAGGACGAATAAGCGCAAAACGGGGGTGATACCCCCGTTTTTTATTCTAAAAATTTGTCAAAGTGCCGCAAATCCCTTGCGTCCGGTGTGATATTGTGATACAATTAACAAAAAGCCGCGCGGCGGCAAACATGATACGAAAGGTATTTGAAAAATGAAAAAACTCAGAGTAGGCCTTGTCGGCCTCGGCGGAATGGGCGGTATGCACTACGGCAGCCACATTCACAATCCCGAAGTAGAGCTTGCAGCGATCTGCGATATCATCCCCGAAAAGGTAGAGGCTACCCTCAACCACTGGGATCCTACCGGCTGCGACACCAAGGGATTCACCGATTTTAAGGAAATGATCGACACGATGGAGCTTGATGCGGTTGACATCTGCACACCGAACGATTTCCACTCCATCATTGCAGTTTACGCTCTTGAGCACGGTCTGCACGTATTCTCGGAGAAGCCCGACGCTGTAAGCGTTGAGGAGTGCGAGAAGATGAAGGCTGCTGCCGAGAAGAACGGCCGCGTTCTCATGGTAATGAGAAACAACCGCTACTACTCCAACTCCGTTTACCTGAAGAACTTCATCGAGAACGGCGGAGCCGGCGACATCTACTGCGGTCGCTGCGGCTGGATCCGTCGCCGCGGAATCCCCGGCAAGGGCGGCTGGTTCACCACGAAGGCTAAGTCCGGCGGCGGTCCCCTGATCGACCTCGGCGTACATATGATCGACCTCTCCATCTGGCTCATGGGCAACCCGAAGCCGGTGGCTGTTTCCGGATGCACGTTCAACAAGTTCGCTGAGAACACCGCTGAGTCCGACAGTGAGCACTCCGCTTTCGGCGAGGCTAAGGACGGCGGCACGTTCGACGTTGAGGACCTCGCTATGGGCTTCATCCGTTTTGACAACGGTGCGTGCCTGCAGATCGAGTTCAGCTGGGCATCCAACATCGAGCGCGAGACCCGTTTCGTTGAGCTTCGCGGAACAAAGGCAGGTATCAAGTGGGGCGACGACGGCTCTGCCGAGATCTACTCCGAGACCGCTGACGGCAAGCTGACCAACGATCGTCACACCTGCGACATGGGTAACGGTCACGACGCGGCTCTCCGCCACTTCACCAGAATCGTTCTGCACGATGCTGAGAAGGACTTCGTTCCCGAGCAGGGTCTCAACATGATCAAGATCCTTTCCGCGATCTACGAGTCTGCTAAGACCGGCAAGGAAGTCAGACTGTAAGTCATAGAATCGAATATATTTTAAGAGAGGGGCTTCGGAAAGCCCCTCTCTTGTTCTGTTTATGCCTGTTCTGTTACTCCGGCTTAACGTCGAGCGTTTCGCTGCCGCCGTCCCAGATTATCTCAAGGGAGACGGGAACGTTCGATTTCACGGAGATCTGCGGCTTCTCGGCGGTGCTGCCGCGCGCCTCACACATCAGGTCAAGCACGCCGTCCACGCCGAACGGGTAACGTTCGATACCGTGGCGCTCGGTACGATTGACGTGCCACGTGATCTTGCGCTCGCCGACGTTCGCCTTGATGCCGAACACGAACTCAAAGAGGATCGTGATCGGGAAAAGTCCGGACCAGCCCACAAAATCAGGCTTTGCGGGTGCGCCCTGGTGGGTGGTCTCCGGCGCGTAATTCTCCCAAAGGGTGCCCGTTTCGTTGAATACGCCAACGACGTTCTCGATATTCGAGCACGCGATGTCATACGACAGCTTATGGTAGCCGTATTTCTCAAGTCCGCGGAGTACCATATACGTTGTCGGCGCCCATATACTTCCGCGCCAATAGCCGCCGGTCGCGACATACTCGGGATGATCCGCGCTCAGCGTCGGCGGGCGGTGATGGCGGTTGAACTCGTCGGGATTCTCAAGGTGGGCGACAAAAGCGTCAGCGCGCTCCTTCGGAACAACGCCCGCGAGCAGCGCCCAATACGCGCCGATCGTTTTGACGCCGCTCAGCTTACCGCCGCGCCACATATCGTAGTAGTAGTGCGTATTCTCATCCCACAGCTTATCGTTCACGACAGATTTCAGCATTTTCTGCTCCTCGACGAGGAACTCTGCATCCTCCTCGCGTCCGAGGATTTTTGCCATCTCGATGAGGATATGTCCGCTGAGGATCATCTGGAAGCAGGTGTCGGTCCACACCATATGTCCGTGCGTGAAAAGGACGTTATATCCGGGGCTCATACGGGGCTGGTTATCCATACCGCAGCCGAGTCCCGACGTCCAATACGTTCCGTCGAACCACGTATGGTTATCGTGCAGCCAGCGGTGGTACGCGAGCAGGACGGGGAAGATCTCGCCGATACGCTTCTTATCGCCGATATTCAGGTAATACTCCCACTCGCACCAAGGCATAACGTTCGGTCCGGTTGCGCTCGGGTCGAAGCGAGTGAACTTCTCGCTGCCGTCGTCCTCCTCGATCTCGCGGCTGATGAAGCCGTCCTTGTGCTGGTGAGAATAGAAGTTATTGAGTGTATTCTGGAAGTTGAAGACGCGGGAGCCGTATTTGCCGAACATGAGGATGAACGACGAGTCCCACATGAATGTACAGCCGTTGAACGCTGTATCGATGAAATTCGAGACGAAGCCGCTGCCCGGCTCCGGCTGTCTCAGGTTGCCGAAGGCAAGCTCCCACGCTTTATTATAGCAGGCGATGGCGTCGTCGTGGCCCTCCCAAGTGGGGCGGGGCAGGACGTCGCGCGCCTCCTCGTATGTTGGGAGCGGGGCATTTTCCGGTTCTCTGTCGATGAATGTGTTTTCGCTGACGTACGGCGAGGGTGCATACGTCCACTCCGAATTACGGTAAAATTTATCCATTGGGTACCTCATTTCAGTCTTATTTTGGTACCTTTATTATATCCCACGCTTACTGCGCTGTCAAGCAAAAGGGGATACGTGTTCTTTTCTTGAAAGGAAAAGCTCGCCTTCCCGGTGGGAAGCCGCCAAAAGAACTTTATACTGGG
>CAKSDP010000031.1 GCA_934446065.1 uncultured Eubacteriales bacterium | reverse complement strand
TGACTTAACTGTAACACATTTGACTCTCATTTGCTATTCTTTTTTTGCGCTGTAACTTATCTATTGTAATCCTACAGCGGGCACCCCGCAATTTCATATGAAGCCATTGACATACCGCTATGCCTATGCTATAATTACTTCACATCTCTGAACATTCCGTGAATTTTCAGAGACGAAAATATTATGTTTGGAGTACAGTTTAAGTATGAAGAGATTTATAGCAGTTTCTCTTGCGCTTATTATGTCGCTTACGGCACTCGTAGGCTGCGGCAGCGATAAGCTCACCCTTGACAGCGTCAAGGCAGACCCCGTAGGCGCGATTACCGAGGCAGGAAATATCGCCTCGGCTGCAATCGAGAAGAAGTCCGCGTTCGTTGCGGCAATGAAGAAGCTCTCATCGGCTGACGCCAAGTCCGTCGAGGTAGCCGCATCCGCTGACGAGCTCGCGTCGGTGTCTCTCACCGCGAATACGTCCGCGTCAAAGAACCTCGCCTCCGGCAAACTCTCGTTCAGCATAAGCGAGACCGAAAGCGACACCTATTTCTGGGCTGATAAGTCCGGCGTTGCCGTAAAATCCCCCGGAATCCTCGGCGAGGAGACCTACGGCGTGAACTTCGACACGTTCACCACCGATGCCAAGAGCAGCGCGCTGCTTGACATGATGGGCATTGACTATGAGGACATCGCCGCATCGACCGACAGCGTGATAAATTCCGAGAATCTCCGTCAGGCGCTCGAGCAGCTGAAGAAGGATCTGATCGCGACCGCAAACGGCGATGCTGTTGTTGAGGAAGAGGACGTTGCGCTCTCCTCCGGAAACGTCAGCACCGTTTCCGTAAAGCTGCCGCTCAACACTACGAACGGCAACGCGTACATTGATGCCGTCGCAAAGTTTGCCGATATGTTTGCGTCGGCTGCGATTGACAGCGACACCATCGGATCGCTGAAGGCTGAGCTTGCGGATATCCTTGAGGGCGCCGACATCTTTGCAAAGGTATATCTTTCAAAGAAGACCGGTATCGCAGTCCGCAGCGATATCTCCGTTGCGGCAGACGATGTGAAGATCACATCCACCTCCACTATGCTCACCGACAATGCGGCATCTATCGACAACGATATCGCTGTCACCGTTGAGTCCGACGGCGAGACCGCAAACATCACCGGCGAGATCCGCGCGGTTGCCGAGAGCGGCAAGGAAGGCGTTACATACAAGCTGTCCGTTCCCGATATGAACGGCTCCGGCGAGGCTGACATCACCGTATCGGCTGTCCGCAACACCTCCGACGGCAAGCTTGAGCTGAAGGCGGGCGGCAAGTTCGGCGGCGCCGAGACCAGCTACACCGTCACCGGAAACCTCACTTACAGCGACACCGAGTGCTCGCTCGTACTTGACCCGATCGACATTCCCGACGTGTGCAAGATCAACGCATCGTTTAAGGTAGTGACCGGCGTCGAGCCTGAGGCAGTTCCCGCGTACAACAACGTTCTGACCCTTGATCAGGACGGCATCCAGTCGCTTATGCTTGACATCGCCTCCTCCGAGGTGATCTGGGACCTCGAGTCCATCTTCGGCAACGGCGGCTATGACTACGATGACGACGATTTCGACTGGGACGACGATGACTTTGACTGGGATGAAGACGACCTCGATTGGGGCGACGACATCGACTGGGACAGCATCGACTGGAACGATCCCGAAATTATCGGCTGACAGATAAGCTCTGCAAACCGAGACCCATCCGTACAAAAGTGCGGATGGGTCTTTCCTTTTCCCACGACAAAACAGCGCCCGTATATTTCAAAAAAGCAACACCGTACCCTCAAACGCGGCAAGCCCCCGCCTGTAAATCGCCCGCACCTCCCTGTCCAGCGCGGCGTAAAATTGTTGATAATACTACTTGACTAAATCCGTGCGCGGGAGTAGAATATAGACTGAATAACAGCGGGCTGTCCCGCGAGACTGTGAGGTGAAGATCGGATTATGCAGTCATCAATAGATATGATAATCGCGAACGACCGCAAGGCACGCGATGCCGTCGCACGGGCAGAGGATGTCCGCCGCAGCGCGGCAGACGAGCTTGCGGAGAAGAAAGCCGAGATATCGAAGAATATAGAAAAAGAGGCACAGGCCGCCGCAAGCGAGGCGAAACGCCGCCTTGAATCCGCGGGCACGCGCGACACCGAAAAAAGAGAGGCGCACGCGAAAGAGGTCTGCCGCAAAATGGATGAGCTGTACGCCGCCAAGAAGGCGGAGTGGATCGAGAAGTACACCGCGGAGATAATCGGCGGATGAGTAATTCAAAACCTTGCGAAGGGATGTGATGTGATGCTGTCTTCAATGTCGTCGGGCGCGATACTCTCGAAAACGCGCGCGATGTTCGGTCAGAGACTTACCGCAGACGATTACAAAGCCCTCGCTTCCAAAAAGGATGTCGGCAGCGCGGCAGCGTATCTGCGCACTCTCCCCGCGTACACCGAAGCACTCTCCGGCGTCAGCGACAACACGGTCAGACGCCGGCAGCTTGAGGCGCTCCTCCGGCAGAAGCATTTTCACAGCTTTGAGTCGCTCTGCCGTTACGAGCTGACCATCGGCGAGCGCTTCTCCGATTTCATCCTGCTCCAGACGGAGATCGCGCAGATAATCGAGAGCATCTCGCGCATCATGGCAAACAGGCGCGACGGCGCACCGATATCGGTCTCGCCGTATCTCGAGCGGCGGATCAAGGTTGACGCGCGTGCGCTTGAGGCAGCCTCCTCGTATGAGGATCTGCTCGCCGCCGTGAAGCAGTCGTACTTCTACGACACGCTCGCATCCCTCGGAAAAACGCTGTCGGGCGATCTCGTGCGCTATGAGAACGCGCTGTACGCCGCGTTCTACGATCGGATATTCGACGATATCCGTCACAGTCTCGGCGGCAGCGCCGAGAGCACGCTCACCGATCTGTTCACATCGCAGATAGATCTCGAAAACCTTGTCCGCATGGTTCGCCTGAAAGAATATTTCAAGGCGGACGCAAGCTACATCCGCATGGCTTTGCTCCCGCACGGCAACGTCCGGGGCAATACCGCAGAGCGGCTTATCGCCTGCAAGGATGCGCCCGCCGTGCTTGAGTGCGCCGAGAATATGAAGATATTCCGTGGCAAGCTCGCCGATTTTGCGGCGTGCACGAGGATCGACGAGCTGCCGCAGAGGTATATGCTCCGCCGCTCGTACCACGAGATATATTTCTCAAGCGAGCCGTCGGTCGTAATGATCGCGTATCTCCACATCTCCGAGACCGAGATATCAAACATTATCCGCATTATTGAAGGGATCAGATATTCCGTCTCTCCCGATAACATATACGGAATGCTCCTGCTGCCGCCCCGCGAGGCCGGCGCCGACGAGCACAGCACAAACGAAAGGAAGGTCTGAGAATTGGCTGTTGCTTCAATGAAAATCGTGAACATCGTAGGCCCCGTCTCGATGTTCGACCAGGTCGCCCGTATGACCGGCGGCTCCGGACAGTTTCAGCCGGAAAACGCCGTATCGTTCTACCGGACGAACGACAACGCATCGCCTATGGCGCAGAAAAACCCGTGGGCGGCGCCTGCTGCAAGACTCGAGGCTGCGCTGCCCGCAGGGGCAACGTTCGCGCACGATGTGAAGCCCCTCACCGATATGTCGCCTGAGGATATGCTCCGCGAGGTCGAGTCGTTCGCCTCAAAAATGGAGGAGCTCGGGCAGCGGTGCAGCGAGTGCGAGAGCGCGCTCGCGGAGGAATCCGGAAAGGTCGAGATGCTCTCACACTTCACGGGTCTCTCTATTAATATGAAGGAGATCACCAAGCTCGAGTACACGTCCACAAGATTCGGCAGAATGCCGCGCACCTGCTTCGGCAGACTCGACGAGCGTGACCGCGACGGCAAGCTGTTCGCGTTCAAGTGCACCGAGGACGACGTGTTCACGTACTGTGTAATCTTCTGCCCGAAATCGTACTCAAAAGAGATGGACCGCATCCTCTCCGGACTTTATTTCGAGAGAATATTCGTGCCCGAGAAGGATATGACGGTCGAGTCGCGGTGCGAGCTGCTCCGCGCGGACATTGAAAAAACGCGCCGCGCGATCGAGGACGCGCACGCCGAAGCGAATGCGTTCTGGGAGAAGAACCGCGACATGATGTCGGCGATCCACGGCGCGCTTCAGCGCGAGAGCGTCTACTCCGAGATGCGCAAGTACGCCGCGGTTTACGACGACAAGTTTATCCTTGTCGGATGGGTTCCGTCCCACGACGGCAAAAAGCTCATCTCCGAGCTTGAGGAGCTGTCCGGCGTTGAGGTTGTTGTTGACAGCGCTTCCTCCGAGGCGGCGCACAATCCGCCGGTCAAGCTGAAAAACTCGCGCCTGACGCGTCCGTTTGAGATGTTTGTCGATATGTACGGTATGCCGTCCTACGGCGAGTTCGACCCGACACCGTTCGTTGCCGTGACGTACACGCTCCTGTTCGGAATAATGTTCGGCGACCTCGGTCAGGGACTTCTCGTGTCGCTCGTCGGCTACCTCATCTGGAAGCTCAAAGGAATGGAGCTCGGCCGCATACTTATGAGGTGCGGTATATCCTCCGCCGTGTTCGGCTGTGTTTTCGGCTCCGTGTTCGGATTTGAGCACGCGCTCGATCCGATGTACCACGCGCTGTTCGGTCTCGACGAAAAACCGATTGAGGTAATGCAGCCCGCGACCACCAACATGATCATCTACGCCGCTGTCGGCATCGGAGTTCTGCTCGTCGCCGCAGCAATGCTTATAAACATATTCTCCTGCGCGCGCAGGCGCGATCTTGAGAATCTGCTGTTCGGCCCGAACGGAATACCGGGACTTGTGTTCTACTGTGCGCTCGTCGCAGGGCTTGTGTGCCAGATCGTTATGGGGATTCCCGTGATGACTCTCCCGTACATTCTCGGACTTGTCGTGCTTCCGCTCGTGCTGATCTTCCTCAAGGAGCCGCTCGGCAACCTCGTCTGCGGCAAGCACGAGAAGATCGAGTGGGGCAACTACCTCGCGCAGAGCTTCTTCGAGCTGTTTGAGACGGTGCTCTCGTATGTAACCAACACAATGTCGTTCCTGCGTGTCGGTGCGTTCGTCCTCGTTCACGCCGGAATGATGATGGTCGTGTTCACCCTCGCCGGAATGTCGTCCGGTGTCGGATACGTCGCGATCGTCGTGATCGGAAACATCATTGTCAGCGGACTTGAGGGACTGCTCGTCGCGATCCAGGTGCTGAGACTTGAGTTCTATGAGATGTTCAGCCGCTTCTTCGACGGCGGCGGACGCCCGTTCGTTCCGGCTGGCTCGGAAAATAAGTGATCCCGTAAACCAAACCACCCCACAGGGGAATAAAAATAAAAACGGAGAGAATATCATGAATACCTTTATTTTCGCACTTCTTATGCTCGCGCCCTTCGCGGCTGTCATCGCAACCATCACCTATGCTGTAAAGTTTGTCAGAAACGGTCACGCTCCCAAGAGCGCGATCACCCGTCAGCTCGCCGCATTTGCGATCTGCGGCGTCATCATTTGCGGTGCTGCCGTAGGTGTAAGCGCAGCCGGAAACGATTCTTCGGCTGAGGCTGACACGGCAGTCGCAACAAGCGAAGTTGCAGATGCGGCGGATAACGGACAGAGCGGATTTGCCGAGGGCATGGCGTACCTCGCCGCAGCAGTTGTTACGAGCCTTTCCGGTATCGGCGGCGGTATCGCGGTCGCGGCAGGTGCTCCTGCGGCTATCGGCGCAACCTCCGAGGATCCGAAGGCGTTCGGTAAGGCGCTGATCTTCGTTGCACTCGGAGAGGGTATTGCGCTGTACGGACTTCTCGTATCCATCCTTATTCTGTCCAAGGTCTGATCCCGCCCGTGCGGGCAAGGTGCCCGGCATCGCGGTACAGATTCAAAGAAAGGAATGTCCGTAAGCA
Organism: uncultured Eubacteriales bacterium; assembly: GCA_934446065.1. Lineage (GTDB taxonomy): Bacteria > Bacillota > Clostridia > Oscillospirales > CAG-272 > UMGS1312. The sequence goes on along the minus strand of CAKSDP010000031.1, from coordinate 12,718 downwards.
TGAAATTTTATCTGCTCAGCGATAATGTCGATACCATAATGGGTATGCGGCTCGCCGGAGTCGAAGGCGAGCTTGTGCAGTCTGCCGACACGTTCAGAAGCGTGCTCGAGCGCGCGATGGATCTGGAGGGCGTCGGAGTCGTACTGATAACTCAGAAGCTCGTTTCGCTCTGCCGCGAGGATATTTATCGCCTCAAGCTGACCAGAAAAAGTCCGCTGATCGTCGAGATCCCTGACAGACACGGCGGAGCAGGCGTCAGCGATGCCATGCTCGGCTACGTCCGCGAGGCGGTCGGGATAAAGCTGTAGGCTAAAGTCAGGAGTATTTTTGAATGAAAGAACGTAATTTTGACGAGTTCCTCAGCGCGGTCTACTTCAGCGCCGAGGAAAAATCCAAGAAAATGATCCGCGAGATCGACGAGGCGTCAAGCAGTGCGCTCCGCTCGTACACCGACGAGATGAGGCGCGCAAGTGCCGAGCGCCGCCGCCGCGAGGACGCCCGTGCCGCCGCAGCAGGTGCTGCGGACACGTCCCGCAGAGCCTCTGCGATACGGCAGTCGCTGTTCGCACGCCGCGAGGAGATCGCGCACGAGGTTTTCGATGAGGTGGCAAAGAGAGTCGCCGACTACACAGTATCGCCCGCATATAAGGACGCACTCGTCCGCGACGCCAAGGCCATCGCCGATACGCTCGGCGGTGCGGACGGCGCTAAGCTCGCCGTGCGCGAAGCCGATATGGGCTACGCCGCTGACATCACCGCTGCGTGCGGACTTGAGGTCGGGTGCGACAGCCGGATCTCGCTCGGCGGTGTGCGTGGACTCTCCGGCGATATCGAATGCGATCTGACGCTCGACTGCAAAATGTCGATGGCAAAGGAAAAGTTCATGAGAGAATCCGGCCTTACTGTGGTCTAATTTTTCTCTTTCTTCTGAAAGGTACGGTATAGAATGGCAACATCAGTAATACTCGGGATCAACGGCCCCGTCGTTACGGCTGAGAGCCGCGGATTCTTTATGAAGGAAATGGTGTACGTTGGTACATCCCGCCTGATCGGCGAGGTGATCGGACTTTCCGGCGACACGTCTACCATACAGGTGTATGAGGAGACGGAAGGGCTTCGCCTCGGCGAAGCAGTCGAAGGCACCGGTGCTCCGATGAGCATTCTGCTCGGCCCCGGCATCATGGACAACATTTTCGACGGTATCGAGCGTCCGCTGAAGGAGCTTGAAAAGCTCGACGGCTCGTTCATCGCGAGAGGTTCAAAGATACCGCTTCTCTCCGAGACGAGAAAGTGGAAAACGCACGTCACGGTAAATGTCGGTGATACGCTCACCGGCGGCGCGGTGATCGCGGAATGCGAAGAAACGCTGTCCGTCACGCACCGTTCAATGGTGCCGCCTGATGTATCCGGCGAAGTGATCTGGTGCGCACCCGACGGCGAGTACACCATAGTCGAGCCTATCGTGCGCCTGCGTCTCGCCGACGGCAGCGAGCGCGAGCTGTTCCTCGCGCAGAAGTGGCCGATACGACAGCCCAGACCCGCGGCAGAGCGTCTGCCGATGAGCGTTCCGCTCATCACCGGTCAGCGCGTTATCGACACGCTGTTCCCTGTGGCAAAGGGCGGCACAGCCGCAGTCCCCGGCGGATTCGGAACGGGCAAGACCATGACACAGCATCAGCTCGCAAAATGGTGCGACGCCGATATAATCATATACGTAGGCTGCGGCGAGCGCGGAAACGAGATGTCGCAGGTCCTCGACGAGTTTTCGTCACTTGTTGACCCGCGCACGAACCGCCCGATGACCGAGCGGACCTGCCTCATCGCGAACACGTCGAATATGCCTGTCGCTGCGCGTGAGGCGTCGATATACACCGGCATTACACTTGCGGAATACTACCGCGATATGGGATATCATGTGGCGATCATGGCAGACTCCACATCCCGTTGGGCGGAGGCGCTCCGTGAGATATCCGGCCGACTTGAGGAGATGCCCGCCGAGGAAGGCTTCCCGGCATACCTCCCCTCCCGCCTGTCCGAGTTCTACGAGCGCGCGGGCAGAGTGACCGCTCTCTCCGGCGGCGAGGGCAGCGTCACGATAATCGGCGCGGTATCGCCGCAGGGCTCCGACTTCTCCGAACCAGTAACACAGAACACAAAGCGATATGTCCGCTGCTTCTGGGCGCTTGACAAATCGCTCGCATACGCGAGACACTACCCCGCGATCAACTGGATCTCAAGCTACAGCGAATACTCCGGTGAGCTTGAGGAATGGTTCGACGACAACGCCGGCGCGGGATTCCTTGAGTACAGACGCCGCATCGCGTACATCCTCAAGGAGGAGGATCGCCTGATGGAGATCGTCAAGCTGATCGGTGCGGATGTGCTCCCCGACGATCAGAAGCTGATCCTCGAAACGGCGTCCGTCATCCGCGAAGGCTTTTTGCAGCAGAACGCGTTCCACAAGGACGACACATACGTCCCGCTTGAAAAGCAGCGCCGCATGATGGAGGTAATACTGCATCTGCACGACGGAGTGTCAAAGCTCGTCGCTGCCGCAGTGCCGATATCCGAGGTGAAAAAGCTCGGACTTTTCGCAAAGCTCAAGGGTATGAAATACGATGTTCCCAACGCGGATCTGTCAAAGTTTGACGACTATATCCGCGAGATCGACGACGCGCTTGCAGGCGTAAGATAACGTTTTGCGCGGGAAAGGATATTTTTATGATAATAGATTATCTCGGCGCGAAGGAGATTTCCGGTCCGCTTTTGGTGCTCAAGAACATTCCCGGCATCGCAAATGAGGAAATGGTCGAGATCCGCACCGACGGCGGCGCAATACGACAGGGACGTGTCGTTCAGGTCGATCGCGAGCGCACCGTAATTCAGGTGTTCCAGGGCACGTCCGGGATCTCGCTCGACAATACAAAAACGAGATTCCTCGGTCACCCGATCGAGCTTCCGCTGTCGTCGGAGATGCTCGGACGCGTGTTTGACGGCGCCGGCAGACCGGCGGACGGCATGGGCGAGGTCTTTGCCCGCGAACGCCGCAATATCAACGGACTCCCGATAAATCCCGTGTCGCGCACGTATCCACAGAACTACATCTGCACGGGCGTGACCTCAATCGACGTGCTGATCACGCTTATCCGCGGTCAGAAGCTGCCGATATTCTCCGGCTCCGGTATGAGCCACAATGATCTTGCCGTGCAGATCGCAAGGCAGGCAAGGCTTGCCGGCGAGGATGACGCGCGATTCTGCATCGTCTTTGCCGCAATGGGCATAAAGAACGACGTCGCTGAATACTTCCGCCGCAGCTTCGAGGAATCGGGCGCGTCGGAGCGCGTTGTGATGTTCTGCAACCTCTCGAACGACCCGATCGTCGAGAGAATACTAACGCCGAGGTGTGCGCTGACCGCTGCCGAATACCTCGCATACGAGGAAAATATGCACGTGCTCGTCATCATGACGGACATGACGTCCTACGCGGAGGCTCTGCGTGAGTTTTCGTCCTCCAAAGGCGAGATCCCTGGACGTAAGGGCTATCCCGGATACCTGTACTCCGATCTCGCGTCGCTCTACGAGCGTGCGGGAATCGTGAAGGGGCGCGGCGGCTCCGTGACCCAGCTCCCGATCCTGACTATGCCGAACGACGATATTACGCACCCCGTGCCCGACCTTACGGGCTACATCACCGAGGGGCAGATCGTGCTTGACCGCTCGCTCGGAATGGCGGGGATCTACCCGCCGGTGTCTGTCCTGCCGTCGCTTTCACGACTGATGAAGGACGGAATCGGCGAGGGTTTCACCCGTGCCGATCACGCGGCGCTCTCCGGTCAGCTTTTCGCCTGCTACGCGCGGGTCATGGATGCCCGCTCGCTCGCGTCCGTCATCGGTGAGGAGGAGCTGTCCGACGAGGACAAGAAGTATCTCGAGTTCGGACGCCGGTTTGAGTCGCAGATACTGACGCAGCGCCCGGACGAATACCGCTCGATGGAGGAGTCGCTCGACCTCTGTTGGGACGTACTGTCCACGCTTCCGAGAAGCGAGCTTACGCGAATCGAGGAGAGCGTTCTCGACGAGCACTACAAGGGCTGATGCCGGGAAAAGGAATCGGCATCTGAGATTGTACAATTTTGGTAATCTAAAGATTTAGCATCTGAAAAAGGAGGGTGGCGTCTTGGCAAAGCTTGCGCCGACAAAGGGCAATTTTCTTGTGGAAAAAAAGCGTCTTGAGCTGGCGAACACCGGCTACGAGCTGCTTGACCGCAAGCGCAACATACTAATACGCGAGATGATGCAGCTGATCGACACGGCGAGCGAGCTGCACGGTCAGATAGAGCACACGTTCGGCGAGGCATACGCCGCGCTTCAGCGCGCCAACATCACGGGCGGAATACGCGAGGATCTGGCGATGGACGTTCCGCTCGACGACTCGCTTGACATTCGCTACCGCAGCGTAATGGGCGTTGAGATCCCGATAATCGAGTGCGACACGAAGCCGCCGCAGTACCCGCCGTACGGCATGGCGGAATCGAACTCCGCTCTCGACGAGGCGTACCTCCGATTCGCCGAGGTGAAGCGGCTCGCAGCCGTGATGGCGGAGGTGGAAAACAGCGTTTACCGCCTTGCCGACGCGATCAAAAAGACGCAGAAACGCGCGAAGGCGCTCAAAAATATCATTATTCCGGAGACGGAGGCGTCCGTTCGCGAAATTTCCGTTGTTCTTGAGGAGAAGGAGCGCGAGGAATTCTCACGCATGAAGATCATCAAGAAAAAGAAAAACGGTTAGCGGGATAGTTTCGGGGAGACGCGAGCCACTTTTTTGAAGGGAAAACGGGCCACTTTTTCGTGAAAAAGTGGCGCAAAAAGCTTCAAACTGGTTTCATATAATAAATCAGTGCAAGACGGATTCTGATGCTGAAGTCGAGCGGTATTCCATGTTTTAGTTTATCCAAACTATCAGGAGGGTTTATATGGAGCTTCGGCAGACTCAAAGCCTCCCTCGGCTAAAGCCTTGCACTCACTGAACCTATTATAATAGGTTAAAAGTTTTTGTGGAAGGGTGCGGGAAACACCTTTTTTCAAAAAGGGGTGTCCCGCTGAAAAGCTATATTCTCTCGTACAGCAATCCCTCAGTCAGCCGTGCGGCTGACAGCTCCCTTTGCACAAGGGAGCCTTTTTAGTTTTGATGAGACACTGCGGATAGGACGCTTGCGTAAACCCATCCGGATAATTTACCAAAAACAAAAGCGAGGGATAAACCCTCGCCTTTATTTTTGTCAATCCCTCCGTCAGCCGTTCGGCTGACACCTCCCTTTACACAAGGGAGGCTTTGATTTGTGCAAACTCCACGTCCGTGGCGGAGCCGCAAGAGCGGATACCGCTCACGTGCACCCACTGATAGTTTGGACGAACCATATCGTGGGATATCTCTCGACTTCAGCTTCAAATCTGTCCTGCACAAACTAAGTAGATGTAGTTAGGTTGAAGTTCTTTTGGTTCTTTTCTTTTAAGAAAAGAACACGCGTCCCCCTTTCGGCTACTTGTTCAGCCCCTCGCCGGCAGCGTAAACAAGCCACGCCACACCGCACATTCCCGCGCAGAACAGCACCTCAAGAATCACGATCATCAGCATGATGAAATTGTCAGTCGCTATGAACGACATGAGACTGCCGTAGGTGATAACGTATATAATGCACGATATCAGCGCAAGTACACCGCAAACGATCGAGGTGATCATTACCGGCTTCGACTCGGCGAATATCCGCATCGGAAGCGGCATCGCGTACTTGCCCGACGAGATGTACGCGTCGAGAATCTCGCTTACCACGCGGCTCTGAAGCCGTACAGAGCCTGCAAAATTCCGTACCTCGTTGCGGTGCGCCCGCAGTATCTCATCAATGTTCGCGGCAAGGTATTTGCAAAGGAAGCTCTCATCACTGTCGTACAGCGCCGCCTTGATCTCAGCGTGCTTGCCGCACTGCTCCGCCTGAACGCACAGTATCAGTACGCACTCGAATACGCGGAGCGATACCTGCGCCGCAGTCGGGTGAATACCGTGTTCGTCCTCCGACGATTCAATTATCAGCCGCAGCTTCTCGATTATGTCGCCGCCGTTTATGTTCTCAAACTCAAGATACGACTCAATAAGCGCAGCCGCGGATATGATCGGCAGATCGGTGTCGCTGCTCCCGATCGGTATCCGTATGTTGATCTTGTCGCGGAGAGCCGCACGCGCGTCCCCCGCAGTGAAAAATACAGAATCAAGCGCCGCGCCGTAGCGTCCGTCCGCAACCGCATCCTCTGCCGCAGCAGCAAGCGTGTCGATCTCTGCCGGAGTCATCGTGTATCTCGCGTCGCTGCGCGCAGGCTTGCCCTGTGCCGCAGCCTGCTGCTTGCGCGCACCGTTTCTCGGGCGCTCGGGACGCTCGACGTCCGCGCGGGGCGCCATCGAAACCGCGTCCTTCTTCGCGTTGAACAGCTCATTTATAAGCACATCGTCCTCGGTCTCAGGCGAGTCGGTACGGTTTATGTCCTTGTCATCGTTGTTCATCTGTGCTACCAAATCCTTTCTTTCGGAATAGTCTCTTTCATTACTGAAACAAGCTTTATCTATCAAGCGTCGGTGTGAATTATTTGCCCTTGCCGCAGTTCTTCTTCACGATCCTGCGCGCTATCGCAAATATTGCAAGGAATACGGACAGAATAACCGGGATCCCGAGTATAAACGAGATCAGGTGAAGCGGGCTTACAAATCCGCCCGGCTTGCGGAACGATTCTGCCGTGGTCACGCTGTCTGTTGTCGTCGCCGATGTGGCGGTCGTCCCGCTTCCCATGGTCACCTTCGCCGTGGTCTTCGACGGAGTTTTGGTGGTCTTGGCGGGAGTGCTCCCGTTGTTCCAGTTTCCGTTATTGTTATTATTGTTGTTGTTTCCGTCGTCGGGTGCCTGCGTGACGGGCGGCTCGATCACCGGCGCCTCAGTCACTATCGGATCCGGCTCCGGTACGGGTTCCGGCTCCGGTACGGGTTCCGGCTCCGGCACGGGTTCGGGATCGGGTGCCTGCGTGGTCGCTTTCGGCGTCGTTGCCGGCGGCGGTGTCGTGTCGGGAGCCTTTGTCGTCACAGGAGCTTCGGTCGTCGTCACCGGCGGTTCAGTTGTTGTCACCGGCGGCTCGGTCTGTACGGTCGTCACCACAGGCTCAGTCGCCACGGTGTCGGGAGCATCTGCCGGATCGGGATCTTCGGCAAGAACAGGGAGAGCCGCAGCGGCACAGAGCATGATAAATACTTCTGCAAATATTAAAAAGCGGCGCATATGTACCTCCGTGTAAATTTTGTATACTTAATTGTTCGGGAACTCATGCGTATCATTTTACATTTTACCACATATCGAAGAAAATTTCCATACCATACTTGAAAATTCACAAAAACTATGCGAAGTATATGCACAGTGCCGAGCGAATGCAGAATCGGTCGCACACGCGCGAATAAAAAATCTCTTACAGGAGAAAATATGAGCACGCGCGAAGCAAAATTACAGAAAGGTGTGAAATTAAAGTGGAAAACGATACGGTAAAGCTTTTGAGAGAGTGCGACGCCGGGCTGAAAATGGGCGCGGAGTCGATCGGCGAGGTGCTCGACTATGTTAAAAATGATGAGCTGCGAGAGACGCTCGCCGAGGGAAAGCGCTCGCACGAGCGGCTTATGTCGCGAACGGAGATCATGCTGTCGCAGAACGGCGTTGACGGCAAGGAGCCGCCCGCCGTCGCAAAGGGAATGTCATGGATAAAGACGAACGTGAAGCTCGCGATGAACGATTCCGATAAGACGATCGCCGATCTGATGACCGACGGCTGCAATATGGGCGTGAAGTCGCTGTACAGATACCTGAATCAGTATAAGGCGGCGGACAGCGAGGCGCGCGCCGTCACCGACGATATAATAAGACTTGAGGCGGGCATTGCCGACTCAATGCACAGATATCTCTAAGAAAGCGGAAAACAAAAAGCAGTACAGCCGACAGCGGTTGTGCTGCTTTTCTATAACTTAAGACTCTGCACCTACTATATCTATTCTATAGTTCAAAAGTTTTTGGGGAAGGGCGTGGGGAACCGCTTTTGTCAAAAAGGGGTTCCCCGCAGAAAAACCATAAAACCTATGTCCATCAATCCCTCAGTCAGCCGTGCGGCTGACAGCTCCCTTTGCACAAGGGAGCCTTGGCTGAAGGCGCTGCACTTACTGAATCTATTTTTATAGTTCAAAAGTTTTTGGGGAAGGGTGCGGGAAACCGCTTTTGTCAAAAAGGGGTTCCCCGCAGAAAATCTATCAACTGTGTTTTTGGAGGGGTGCAGGGGGAGCCTTTTTTCAAAAAGGTCCCCCTGCCTAAAAAATCCCCTCTCGCAAAAGCCTATTCGTATATGATCAAAGCTGCATGATGTCGTCTTCGGAAATGCTGCGAACGCCGGACTTTTCAAGAACGGCCGCCGCCGCGTCATTGTCCGGTACGCGGAGCACAACGTACGCGTTGTCCTTGTGCACCGTCAGGAATGCGTACAAGTATTCAATGTTGATGTCGGCTGCCGACAGCGTGCGGATCACCTCGGAGAGCGCACCGGGACTGTCGGATATCTCTACCGCAAGCACCATGTTCACGCTTGCGATGAAGCCCGCCTTCGTCAGAATATCGCGCGCCGCCTCCGGATCGTTTACGATCAAGCGCAGAATACCGAAGTCCTGCGTGTCGGCAAGCGACATCGTCCGCAGGTCGATCCCCGACTTTGCCAGAAGATCCGTCACCTCAATGAGCGTACCGTGGCGGTTCTCAAGAAATACAGATAATTGCCTTATTGCCATGCGAAAATCCTCCCTTTCTCTCTGTCCTGTTCCGTATCAGTGAAGCTTGCGGCGATCGATCACGCGTACCGCCTTGCCCTGCGAGCGCTCGATCGAGCGCGGCATCACAAGCTTTACGTCGGGCGCAACGCCGAGGATCGTACGTATCTCGCCCGCGAGCGTCCGCTCCATCGCCGAAATTTCCGTGACCGTATCCGAGAAGTGATCCTGATTCATCTCTACCTTTACGCAGAACGTGTCAAGATTGTTCACGCGGTCAACCTCGATCTGGTAGTTCGGCGAGTATCCGAGGCGGAGCAGCACCGTCTCGATCTGCGACGGAAATACGTTTACGCCGCGGATTATCAGCATATCATCGGTGCGTCCCATCGGCTTCGACATACGCGCAAACGTACGTCCGCACGGGCACTCGTCGCGGGTGACGATACCTATGTCGCGCGTCCGGTACCGTATGACCGGGAACGCCTCCTTAGTCAGGCACGTGAAGACTATCTCGCCCTGCTCGCCGTCCGGCACGGGTGCGCCCGTATCCGGATCGATTATCTCGATTATGAAGTGATCCTCGTTTACGTGCATACCGTGCTGCGCCGAGCACTCGTATGCCACGCCCGGTCCCATGATCTCCGTCAGCCCATATATATCATATGCCTTGATCCCGAGTTTCTCCTCAAGCTGGCGGCGCATCTCCTCAGTCCACGGCTCCGCGCCGAATATTCCCGCCTTCAGCGAAATATCGTCCGGAGTTACGCCCTCCTCGCTCATCACCTCGGCAATGTACATTGCGTAGGACGGTGTGCAGCAGAGCACAGTCGATCCGAAATCGCGGAGGATCGTGATCTGGCGCTGCGTGTTGCCCGAGGAAACGGGGATCGCCGTGGCGCCGAGCTTTGTCGCGCCTCCGTGAAGCCCGAAGCCGCCCGTGAACAGCCCGTATCCGTATGATACGTGAATGCGGTCGTGCTTCGTCGCGCCGACGGCGCAGAGCTGACGCGCGCAGATGTTGTCCCACACGTCAAGGTCGTTCTTCGTGTAGCCGACGACGATCTGCTTGCCTGTCGTGCCGCTCGATGCGTGCAGACGCACCACGTCATCCATCGGCACGGCGAACATCCCGTAGGGATATGTGTCGCGCAGATCCTGCTTCGTCGTGAACGGCAGCTTTACAATATCGTCCGCCGAGCGGATGTCGCCCGGTTCAACGCCCGCCGCCTGCATCCTCTCGCGGTACATAGGAACGTTGTCCCACACGTGCCGCACTACCTTTACGAGACGCTCGTCCTGTATGTGGCGGATCTCGTCGCGAGACGCCGTCTCGATTTCCTTTTGCCAGTAGATCTCACTCATTTTATGCATCCTTTCCGTTCCGTGACTTGCGCTTGTCCGGTATTATTCGCCGCGCCCGCCCTTGAAGGCTGCGCAGTTTATGTCGTACATCTTTGCGGGGACGCTCGCTTTGACGGCTTCGAGCCACCGCTCCTCCGGAATGCCAAGACGGAGCGAGAGCCTGCCGATCAGCGCGACATTCTCAGCCTTCGCCGAGCCGGCTGCCTCCGCAATCGCGGTTGCGTCGATCGAGTCCACCTCGATCCCCGCGCGGCGCAGCTCGCCGATGATGTCCGCGGGATATTCGGCGTTTCCGCACGTCCCGCTCATCGGGTCAATCTCACGCTCACCCGTGACGATGCCTCCGCCTCGCCGCAGATATTTTGCGTAACGCAGCGCCTCGAGCTTCTCGAACGAGAGGATGTAGTCCGCCTCGCCCGGCTCGATTATCGGGGAGAACACAACGTCCCCCGCGCGGACGTAGGTCACGACGCTTCCGCCGCGCTGGCTCATGCCGTGCACCTCGGACAGCTTTACGTCGTATCCCTCGGCTACAAAGAGATTTCCGAGCAGGCGGCTTGCGAGCAGGCTGCCCTGACCGCCGACTCCGACTATCATTATATTATAAGAATTCATCTGAAACTCTCCTTTTGTCAGCGCTTTGAGATCGCGTCAAACCGACACAGCGACTCGCACAGGCCGCAGCCGGTGCAGAGCAGCGGGTCGATCGCGCAGACCTTGCCTTTTATGCTTATCGCCGGGCAGCCGAGCTTCATGCAAGCCTTGCACGAACGGCACTTGTCGGCGTCAACCGCGAGCGGCTCGCCCCGCTTTACGTCCTTCAGAAGTATGCACGGACGGCGCGAGATTATGACGGACGGGCAGTCGGCGGAAAGCTCCTCTTTCACTGCGGCTTCGCACTCGGCGAGATTGTACGGATCAACCACACGCACGCGCGTAATTCCGAGGGCGTGGCAGAGCGCCTCAAGGTCGATCTTTGTCGCGGGATCGCCTTTTATGTTCTTGCCGGTGGTGGGGTTCTGCTGATGCCCCGTCATACCGGTGATCGAGTTGTCAAGGATTATAACGGTTGCGTTCGAGCCGTTGTACGCGATATCGCACAGCCCCGTCATGCCCGAATGCATGAACGTGGAGTCGCCGATCACGCAGACGGTGTTCTCCGATGACTCGGGATCGGCTTTGATGAATCCGTGGAGTCCGGACACGGATCCGCCCATGCAGAGGGTGGAATCAAGCGCGGAGAGCGGCGGCTGTGCGCCGAGCGTATAACATCCGATATCGCCGAGGCAGCGGATCTTGTTTTTGGACAGGACATAGAACAGGCCGCGGTGCGGACATCCGGCGCACATCTGCGGCGGGCGCGCGGGAGCTGCGATGTCGGGCAGCTCGACGGTCTCGGGAAGGGCGACGCCGAAGGCTTTGGCGACGGTCTGTCCCGAAAGCTCGCCGATCGGCGGGAACAGGCTTTTGCCCTCGCAGTTTATGCCGAGCGCACGGCAGTGATCCTCGATCACGCCGTCAAGCTCCTCGACGACGATGACGCGTCCGACGCTTCCGGCGAACGCGCAGAGCAGCACGTCCGGCAGGGGATTCACAAGGCCGAGCTTGAGTATCGGGTAGCTCTCGCCGAGCGCCTCGCGGACGTACTGGTACGATGCGCCGGAGGTGATGATCCCGCACTCGTGCGATTTCCCGGGGAATGTTTTGTTGAAGGCGCAGGAGGTGCCGTACTCGCGGAGCTTTCGCGTGCGCTCCTCGACGATCGGGTGGCGCTGCTTTGCGTTCGCGGGGACCATGACGTACTTCTGCGGGTCACGCGTGTACACGGGCATCTCCCGCGCGGACTTCTCGCCGGGGATGGCGAGGCTTCGTGAATGGGCGATACGGGTACACATACGGAGCAGGACGGGGGTGTCGAACTCCTCGGACAGCTCGAATGCGGCGCGTGCGAACTTGAGCGCTTCAGCCGAATCGGACGGCTCGAGCATCGGAACCTTTGCGCCGATGGCGTAGTGACGCGAGTCCTGCTCGTTCTGGGACGAATGCATTGCGGGGTCGTCCGCGACGCAGATGACGAGGCCGCCTCCGACTCCAGTATACGAGAGGGTGAACAGCGGGTCTGCCGCGACGTTCAATCCGACGTGCTTCATTGCGCACGCGGCTCTCGCGCCTCTGAGCGACGCGCCGAACGCGACCTCGAGCGCGACCTTCTCATTCGGTGCCCATTCGGCGTACACGTCGTCGTACTTCGCGAAATACTCGGTTATTTCAGTTGACGGTGTGCCGGGGTACGACGAGACGACAGAACATCCCGCTTCCCACAGCCCGCGCGCGACTGCCTCATTCCCGAAAAATAGTTTCTTCATGTTTTTCCCTTTCTTTTATGGGTTATATTCAGCGGGACACCCCTTTTTGACAAAAGGTGTTTCCCGCACCCTTCCCCAAAAACTTTTAACCTATTAAAATAGAATCAAGTGAGTGCAGGATTGTAGTCAAGGCTCCCTTTACACAAGGGAGGCG
>CAKSDP010000030.1 GCA_934446065.1 uncultured Eubacteriales bacterium | reverse complement strand
TAACTGTAACACATTTGACTCTCATTTGCTATTCTTTTTTTGCGCTGTAACTTATCTATTGTAATCCTACAGTTTGTAGTTCTTTTGTAAAACAGGTGCACTTGCAATTCCGAAGTATTTGTGATATAATATATTATGAATGTTTATACATAAAAGAGGGGGTATAGAAATACAGATGGCTGAACGTGCAAAAGCTGATTTTGATGTTGTCTGGGATCTTGTGCGCCAGTCGATCGAGGACTCGCACGAGCTGTCCGACACAGCGCTCAACCTATGGTTTTCGGACATAAAGCTCGCAGAGCTTACCTCCGAAAAAGCTTTATTTACTGTTGCAACCAAATTCAAATACGACACCATAAAGAACCGCTACTCCGATCTGCTCGAGCGCCATCTCGAGCGCGTCATCGGTTACTCTCCCGAGGTGGAGATCGTTTTTGACGAGTCCGGGTACGTACCGGTGGAGCTTGAGGGTGAGAACGTCACGGAATCCCCGGTGGAGCTTGCCAAGCGCAATATTGCAGCGAAAAAGGCTCTTGAGACGGCCGGTGACGACGAGGAGAGCGCTGAAAAGGACGAGGAGACGATTGATTCCGAGGCAGACGGCGACGATCCCGATTTCATGACGACGTCTGCGTCAGGCAAGGAGCGTTTGACGTACAATCCCGACTACACGTTTGACAATTTCGTTGTCGGCGCGTCGAACACGCTTGCTCACGCGGCAGCTCGCGCGGTTGCGGCGAATCCGGCAGACAAATACAATCCTTTTTTCATTTACGGGCCGAGCGGAGTCGGAAAGACTCACCTTATGTACGCGATAACGAACGCGGCGCTTGAGCGGAACCCGGACATGAAGATCACGTATGTGAAGGGTGAGACGTTTGCAAACCAGCTGATCGAGAGTATGTCGAAGAAATACGGCGGTGTTGCGTTCCGCGAGAAATACCGGACGGTGGACATGCTGCTCATTGACGACGTACATTTCATATCGGGCAGAAACGCGATTCAGGAGGAATTCTTCCACACGTTCAACGCTTTGTTTGAGGATCACAAGCAGATAGTTGTATCGTCGGACAGGCCGCCGAAGGACATGCCGACGCTTGAGGCGCGCATACGGAGCCGTTTTGAATCGGGGCTGCTTGCTGACATACAGGCGCCGGACTACGATCTCAGGCTTGCTATAATGCGCAAGAAGGCTGAGACGATGGGGCTTTATCTTAGTCCGGATGTTGAGAAATTTCTGGCGGAGAGTGTGAGCGCGAACATTCGTCAGATTGAGGGAGTCATAAAGAAGCTTTCGGCGGTATACTATCTGAACGGCGAGCTGCCGACGATTGCTACGATAAAGAATCACGTACCGGAATTTCTGAAAGAAGACGGGTCGCCCGAGGAGACTGCTGACAGGATAATCACGGCGGTATCGAAGCACTTCGGTATATCCGAAGATGACATCAAGGGGGCGAGCCGCGAGAAGAGCATCAAGGAAGCGCGCAACACTGCGATGTTCCTGATTCGCAATCACACGCCGCTTTCCCTGAGCGAGATCGGCAAGATTTTCGGCGGGCGCAATCACTCGACTGTTCACAGCAACTGTGTTGCGGCTGAGGCGCGTCTTGAGACTGACCGTTTCTTTGAATCTGACATCAAGGCTATTGAAGATGTAATTTGATGGGGACGGGGTAAAGGGAACGAGCCACTTTTTCGTGAAAAGGAAACGAGTTCTTTTCTTGAAAGAAAAGAACCAAAAGAACTTTATACTGGGTACATTTTAATTGGTTTGTGCAAGATATAAGCTTCAGGTGAAACCGAGCGGTATCCCACGTTTTAGTTTATCCAAACTATCAGGAAATTGCACGTGAGCGGTTTCCGCTCTCGCGGCTCCCGCCGCAGACGTGGAGTTTGCACAAACCCAAGCCTCCTTTTACACAAGGGAGCCTAAACTAAAATCCTGCACTCACTTGATCAACAAACCCATTTTGTTTAGTTCAAAAGTTTTTGGAGGGGTGCAGGGGGAGCCTTTTTTCAAAAAGGTCCCCCTGCTGAAAAACCTATTCGTCATCACTCGTCGTAAATTCCCCGGACTTTTCGACAGGTGTTGAAAAGTGTGTTGAAAACCTTTGAAATAAGTGTTGAAAGATGGAGCGTTGGTGCGAATACGCACGACACAGCGCTGTTCGTAACTTTTTCGATACGTATTTCGGAAAGTGTGAAACAGCAAAGGGAAAACCGTGCCACCAACGGTTTTCAACACAAACTTATTCGACAACAAGCGACCGTTGAAAAGCGCAGACGAGCCTTGCGGCACCACGTCAGTGATCGGGCAAATGCGCAGGAATATTTCGACAGGGCGCGTAAACTTTTCAACAGCAAAAACGATACCGCTCGCGGCGCAAACGCCCGCACGGCAGCGCACCGCAGAAGAAGTAAACAGCAAACACCCCCTACTACTACTATTTTTATTTTACTTAGTTATTATTTATCTTACTTTATTTCAAAAGAGCGAATAACGCTCGGGAAGGACGATCGCAAGTATGACAGTCGTGTTCGATAAAGGAGTCCTTATGGGAGCAATCTCCCCCGCCGCAAGCGTCGTGCCGGGACACAATTCCGCCGCCGCCATAGACGGAATATTGTTCGAGTGCCCAGGTGAGGAGCCGGGAACGTGCCGCGTCTCCGCCTACGATATGGAGAAGGGCGTCCGCACAACTATTCCGGCTACCATCATGGACGAGGGAAAATTCATTCTGAACACTCAGAAGATACAGCAGATAGTACGCTCTCTCCCCGACGGGGACATAGAAATAACCATCGACCAGAATATGACTGCGCACATCTCATCCGGTCAGTCGAGCTTTGAAATATCAGCCGTGCCGGGCGAGGACTTCCCGGGGCTGCCGCTCCTCTCGGGCGACCGCAACTACACCTTCACCGGCAAGAGCCTGCGTCAGACTCTCTCAAAGGCGATAATCTGCGCGGCTCAGAACGACACGCGCCCCGCGCTGAACGGCGTGTTCTTTAAGATCGAGGGCGGCATAATGACCGTCGTCGGCTGCGACGGCAGCAGGATGGCGGTATGCGAGAAGGAGCTGCCGGAGGGCGCGCCCGACGCGAAGATGATAGTGCCGGCGAGGATGCTTTCGGAGATACTGAAGGTGGTGCGCGACAGCGAGGACGAGGCTGACTGTGTGACGGTATCCATCGCGCGCAAGCACGTGATATTCACGGTAGACGGGATACTGTACTTCACGAGGCTCATTGACACGGAGTACATGGACTATATGCGCAGTCTGCCGACGGAGCACACGTGCGAGGTTTTTGCGAACGCGGCGGAGATCCGCGCGGCGCTCGAGCGCGCGTCGATCATCACCGAGGACAAGCTCGGCGGAAACTCGAAGACGTACGTTCGCTTTGACATAGAGGACAACGTTATAAAGATATCGTCTGTATCGACGGGTGGCAGCATATACGAGGAGATTCCGGCGGCGAAGACGGGCGACGACATAACGATCGCGTTCACGTGCCGCTATCTGCTTGACGCGCTTCGCTCCTGTCCGGAGGCGTACACGCTGAGGATGCGTTTCGGCTCGTCTATGACTGGAGTGAGAATAGAGGAGGCGCGCGGCTCCGGCATTGCGGAGTACAGCGGCACGGGCGCGGTTCCGGACGGGTTTGATCGACCCGACAGTGACGGTGACGAGCGGCAGAGGTTCCTTTACTACATCATGCCGCGCAGAATGACGAACTGATGTACATTCACTTAGGCTCGCACCGGACGGTGAAGCGCTCGTCTGTGATAGGATTCTTTGATCTTGACGGTGACGTGACGCCGAAGGTTACTGCGGATTTTCTGAGGCGCGCTGAGGAGGCAGGCATTGTTGACTCGGCGGGGACCGACATTCCGCGCTCGTTTGTTCTATGCGAGGACAAGGAAGGTGAGCGCGTGATCCTTTCGCACATTTCGTCAAAGACTCTTCGCGATCGCGCGGAGAAGTAGAGGGGATACGTGTTCTTTTCTTGAAAGGAAAAGCTCGCCTTCCCGGTGGGAAGCCGCCAAAAGAACTTTATACTGGGCATATATAATTGGTTTGTGCAAGACATAGGCTTCAGTTGAAGTCGAGCGGTATCCCACGTTTTAGTTTATCCGAACTATCAGGAGGCTTCGAGTAAGCGGTATCCGCTCTCGCGGCTCCCGCCATGAACGTGGAGTTTGCACAAACCCAAGCCTCCCTTTACACAAGGGAGCCTAAACTAAAATCCTGCACTCACTAAATCTATTTATTTAGTTAAAAGTTTTTGGAGGGGTGCAGGGGGAGCTTTTTTCAAAAAGGTCCCCCTGCTGAAATCCCACCGTGCTTTTTTGGGAGAGCGCGAGAGGGGATTTTTTCAAAAATCTCCTCTCGCAACAAACCCATTTATCCGTTTATAAATCCACCATTTAAGGAGGGAAGATCTTGTCTGAGGAAAAAATAAATCTTGAAAACGTCCATTACGACGAAAATCAAATACAGGTGCTCGAGGGGCTTGAGGCGGTGCGCAAGCGTCCGGGAATGTACATCGGAACGACGTCGGTCAGAGGTCTGCATCATCTCGTGTATGAGATAGTTGACAACTCGATCGACGAGGCGATGGCGGGGCGCTGCGACTCGATATACGTAACGATAAACGACGACGGCAGCATAACCGTCACCGACAATGGATTCGGCGTACCGAGCCAGATCCACCACAAAATGAAGCGCCCGACGCTCGAGGTCGTGTTCTCAGTGCTCCACGCCGGCGGAAAATTCGGCGGCGACGGATACAAGATCTCCGGAGGACTTCACGGCGTAGGCGCGTCCGTCGTTAACGCCCTGTCCGAGTGGATGGAGGTAGACGATTTCTACGGCGACGGCGAGTTCACCATGCGCTTTGAGCGCGGCAAGATCACGCGCGAGTTTGCGCGGGTCGGCGACTCGAACGGTCGTCACGGACTTTCGGTCACGTTCAAGCCCGACGCCGAGATATTCGAGACGGTCGAGTTCGACTACGAGATGCTGCTTGACCGACTCCGCGAGCAGGCGTTCCTGAACGCGGGCGTGCGCATCGTCCTGCGTGACGAGAGACACCGCACGGAAGAGGACGGAAGCGACACCCACGTGCGCGAGGACGACCTGTGCTACGAGGGCGGAATCCGCTCGTTCGTCGAATATATGCAGGAGAACCGCCACAACGAGCTGATCCACCCCGACGTCATCTACATGATCTCGAAAAAGGGCGACATCACCGCCGAGGTCGCAATGCAGTACAACGACAGCTACAACGAGTCGATCGTTACGTTTGCGAACAACATGGCGACGGTTGACGGTGGAACGCACGAGGTCGGATTCAAGACCGCGATCACGCGCGTTATAAACGATTACGCGAAGAAGTGCGGCGCTCTCAAGGACAGCGACAAGAAGCTGTCGGGCGACGACGTGCGCGAGGGACTTTGCGCGGTCGTATCGGTGAAGCTGCCTGACGCGCAGTTCGAGAGCCAGACCAAGGCGAAGCTCGGAAACTCCGAGGTGCGCGGCATTGTTGACTCGATCGTGACGGAGAAACTGTCGGAGTTTTTCGAGGAGAACCCGAACGTTGCCCGCGCGGTGATAGACAAGGCGCTTGCGGCGTCGCGTGCACGCGAGGCTGCGAGACGTGCGCGTGAGCTTACGCGGCGCAAGGGAGTGCTTGAGGGCTCGGGTCTTCCGGGCAAGCTTGCGGACTGCCAGGACAAGAGGTCCGAGGTATCGGAGCTGTTCCTTGTGGAGGGAGACTCGGCAGGCGGTTCGGCGAAGAACGGGCGTGACAGCCGGTTTCAGGCGATACTGCCGCTTCGCGGAAAGGTTCTGAACGTTGAGAAGTCGCGTCTTGACAAGGTATACTCGAATCAGTCGCTGATACCGATAATACAGGCGCTCGGCTGCGGCATCGGCGAGGATTTCGACATAGAGAAGCTGCGCTACGGCAAGATAATCATTATGGCGGATGCGGATGTTGACGGGTCGCACATACAGATACTGCTTCTGACGTTCTTCTTCCGGCACATGAGGAGGCTCATTGACGACGGGCACATATTCCTTGCGAAGCCGCCGCTTTACAAGATTCACAAGGGCAAGCGCGAGATGCACGCGTTCTCCGACGAGGAGCGCGATCGCTGCATTGAGGAGCTTGGCGGTGTGAACGTTTCCGTTGAGCGTTACAAAGGTCTTGGTGAGATGGACGCGGATCAGCTTGCTGAGACGACGATGGATCCCAACACTCGGACGATCCTCAAGGTTACGGCTGAGGACGCGATGAAGTGCGACGAGATCATCACTCTTCTGATGGGCGACAAGGTTGAGCCGCGCAAGCAATTCATTGAGCAAAACGCGAAATATGCTGAGAACATTGACGTATAAGGGGATACGAGCCACTTTCTTTCAAGAAAGTGGCGCAAAGAACTTTATACTGGGTATATTTAATAGGTTTGTGCAAGACGAATTCCGAAGCTGAAGGCGAGAGATATCACACGCTATGGGTATCCAAACTATCAGGAGACTTTACGTGAGCGGTTTCCGCTCTCGCGGCTCCCGCCATGGACGTGGAGTTTGCACGAACCCAAGCCTCCCTTTACACAAGGGAGCCTAAACTAAAATCCTGCACTTACTAAATCCATTTTATTTAGTTAAAAGTTTTTGGGGAGAGCGCGAGAGGGGATTTTTTCAAAAATCTCCTCTCGCAACAAACCCATTTATCCGTATTTTTTGGAGGGGTGCAGGGGGAACCTTTTTTCAAAAAGGTCCCCCCTGCCGAAACCCCAATTTCATAAAAAATCCATCCCGTAAGGAGGGGAGATTTTGGCAGAGAAACATAAGAACGAGGATCTTCATTTTGAGGATCAGAAGATAGTTGATATCGAGCTGAACTCGCGGTTCAGACAAGCGTTCATCGAGTATTCGATGTCGGTGCTTGTGGACCGCGCGCTGCCGGACGTCCGCGACGGAATGAAGCCGGGACAGCGTCGAATCATGTACGCTATGTACGAGGACGGGCTGACGCACAATAACCCGTTCCGTAAATCGGCAACGACGGTCGGTAACGTGCTCGGTAGATATCACCCGCACGGCGACTCTGCCGTGTACGGCACAATGGTGCGTATGGCGCAGCCGTTCTCGCTGAGATATCCCCTCGTCGAGGGCCACGGCAACTTCGGAAGCGTGGACGGAGACAGCGCCGCCGCTTACCGTTATACCGAGGCGAGAATGAGCCGTATAGCCGACGAGCTTATGCGCGATATCGGCAAGGATACCGTCGATTTTGTACCGAACTTTGATAACAGCCGCAAGGAGCCGACAGTCCTCCCGTCGAGGTTCCCGAACCTCCTTGTCAACGGCACCATCGGTATCGCCGTCGGAATGGCGTCCAATATCCCGCCGCATAACCTCTGCGAGGTCATCGACGGCACGCTCTACTATATGGATAACCCCGACGCCACCCTTACCGACCTCATGAAGTATATCAAAGGTCCCGACTTTCCTACCGCCGGCATAATCTACGGCGCGTCCGGAATATACGAGGCTTACGCCACGGGCCGCGGCAGAGTAATTATGCGCTCCCGCGCCGAGGTAGACGAGGAGCACCACCGCATCATCGTGTCCGAGATACCCTACCAGGTCAATAAGAGCACCATGCTCGAGGGCATCGCGGATAAGGTCAAGAATAAGGTCATCGAGGGAATAACCGAGATCCGCGACGAGTCCGATATGAAGAACGGCATCCGCGTCGTGATCGAGTACCGCCGCGACGCAAACGGTCAGGTCATCCTCAACCAGCTCTATAAATATACTCTCCTCCAGGATACCTGCGCCATGAATATGGTAGCGCTCGTCAACGGCGAGCCGAAGCAGCTCGGACTCAAGGAGATCCTCAAGAACTATATCCTCTTCCAAGAGGACGTAGTTACGCGCCGTACAAAATACGACCTCGAAAAAGCCGAGGCGGAGGCGCACATCTTCGAGGGATATAAAATCGCCATCGACAATATCGATGAGGTCATAAAGCTCATCCGCGCGTCGGCGGATATCCCGTCCGCAAAGGCAGCCCTCATGGAGAGATTCGCCCTGTCCGACCCGCAGTCTCAGGCGATCGTCACCATGCCGCTCGGCAGACTTTCAGGTCTCGAGCGTGAGAAGATCGAGGAGAGACTGCGCGAGCTTTACGCGAAAATATCGGAGCTGCGCGGAATTCTCGCCGACGAGTCAAAGATCCGCGCCATCATCCGCGAGGAGATGACCGCGATCCGCGATAAATACGGCGACGCACGCCGTACCGAGCTTGTCGAGGCGCACAACGAGATTCTTGACGAGGACCTCATCGAGCGCCATAACTGCGTCATCACCATGACCGACGCCGGATATATCAAGCGTCAGCCCGCAGATGACTATACCGCACAGAAGCGCGGCGGCAAGGGAATCATCGGCATGGGTACGAAAAACGAGGACTTCATCCGCAGCGTTATCATCTCAAACAGCCATGCGCTGCTCATGTTCTTCACCGATTTCGGACGCGTGTACAGCAAAAAGGCGTACCAGATTCCCGAGGCGAGCCGTACCGCAAAGGGTACGAATATCGTAAATATACTTGAGACGGCTCCCGACGAGAACGTCACCGCAGTTATCCCCGTGACCACGTTCCGCGAGGATCTGTATCTCATGATGGTCACGCGCCGCGGTACGATCAAGAGATGCCGCCTGTCCGAGTTCGAGTATCAGCGCCGCGCGGGTAAGATCGCGATAACCCTCGACGAGGGCGACGAGCTGATATTTGTAGACATCATCGGCGATGACGACGACGTAATGATCGCAACGAAAAACGGAATCGCCGCGCGCTTTGCGTCGCGCCACGTCACCTGTACGGGCAGACTCTCGCGCGGTGTGCGCGGTATCCGCCTCGGCGAGGGCGACGAGGTATGCGGAGCCGCAGTCATCCGTGCCGATATGGATTGGCAGCGCGGGCGCTCGCTCGTCACCGTGACAGAGCGCGGCTACGGCAAGCGCATGGCGTTCGACCTTTTCGACGCCAAGGGCCGCGGCATCAAGGGCGTCATCTGCCAGAACGTCACCGAAAAGACCGGCCGCCTTTGCGGAATATCCATCGTCGGTGAGGGCGACGACCTTATGATGATGACCGACGAGGGAATAATGATCCGCACGCCTGCCGACGGAATTCCGGAGTACGGACGAGGAGCCGCCGGAGTTATAATCATGCGTGTCGCCGACGGCGCGTCCATCGTCAATTTCGCGGTGTCGCCTGCGGCTGAGGAGGCTTCGGACGAGACTGACGCTCCGGCGGATGAGTCTGCTCCGTCAGGCGAGGTCGAGAACCCGGCGGAAGATACCGCCGAGTAAGGTGAAGATAAGATTCATCGGTTGAAACCATCGGTTAGGTAAAATTAAGGATTTAGCGGTTAGAAACTATCGGTTAGGTAAAACTAAAAGTTTAGCGATTGAAAAGAAAAAAAGGAAAAGCAGATGAAGAAATTAAGGCTCGGTGCAATAATTCTTGCACTTGCTGCGGTTATTGCGGTGTCGCTCGCATCGTGCGGGAAAAAGCAGACTCCGGCTGACGAGGGCGAGGTCATCGCCGCCGCAAAGGAGCTGCTCGGGTCCGCCGTTGAGGTCAACCGCATATTCTTCTGGGGCGGACTTGAGTACGACGAGGCAACAATGTCCTCGCAGGACTTGGGAGACGCCGCATACGCCGAGCTTTCCGGCGACGCGAAATATATTTCGCAGTCGGAGCTTATGGAAAAGGTGCGCAGCGTTTACACCGAAAGCTACTCCGACGACATCGAGAAGGTGGCGTTCGAAGGAGTGAACGTGTCCGATGATTCGGCTCTGCTCGCGAGATACGTGAGCGAGGGCGGCGTCATGAAGATAAACGTGAGCCAGGCGAAAAACTCCCTGCCCGAACGGATCCCCGACACCGACACGGTGCGGATCGCTGATGTGAAGGATGCCGTAGGTGCGGACACTGCGGTGATCGCCGTTTACGCCGAGTGCGGCGGCGAGCGCAGTGAGTTTACCGTTACGCTGAAGCTTGAGGCAGACGGATGGCGCCTTGACACGCCGACGTACTGATATTCGGAGGAGTTCGGAATTTTGAGCACAAAAAAAGAGAATCTTGAAAATTTCTGGTACCACTACAAGTGGCAGACAATAATCATTGTATCGTTTGTGCTGATATTTGCGATCGGTCTGTCGCAGATAGTGTTTGAGAAGAAGAACTATGATTTTCAGGTGCTGTACTGCGGCGGGACGTACATTGACGGCGCGGTGCACGACAGAATCGTGAGCGTGCTTGACGCGGCGTCAGACGAGGCTGCGGGGCGCGACACGGACGTGAATTTTCAGATGATCGTGTACAAATCCGAGGAAAAGCTTGAAAAGATGCGCGCCGAGGCTGAGGCTGAGGGGGAGGTATTCCAGTTCAACATTGTTGAGAACAACAACGCATACGCGTCATTTACGCAGATGCTCGTTTCGGGCGACGCGGTGATGATGATACTTGATCCGGTTCTGTACGATGTGGCGCGCGACAATGGTGCGCTGTACGATGTGGCTGCGCTGTTCGGCGAGGTGCCGGACGGGGTGACCGACGACGGCTACGGGATAAAGCTGAGCGGGTCGCGGCTTCTTCGGGAGCACTCGTGCTTCTCGTGCCTGCCCGACGACAGCATTATTTGCATGAAAAAGGTGACTCACGCGCAGCTTGTCATGGGCAAGAGCGACAGCAGCGCGGAGTCGCAGTTACAGTTTGATATTATACGGAAGCTTGTCGGCTGACGCCGGCGGAAAACGGAGGATTACATGGCGAAATACAGGCGCTCAAGGATCAACGATGCTGTTGCGGCAGAGTGCGCGGTGATCGTACGCGAGATCAAGGATCCGCGCGTATCGGACGTATTCATTACGGTGACGGGTGCTGATGTTACGGCAGATCTCAAATACGCGAAGATATTTTACTCGGTCATGGGTGAGCATGACGAGCGCGAGCTGCGCGCGGGGCTCAAGCACGCGGCTGCGTTTGTTCGCTCGCGTCTTGCCGAGGAGCTTAATCTCAGGCAGACTCCCGAGATATCCTTCGTTCTTGACGAATCGGTTGCGCGCGGTGCTCACATTGCCGAGCTTTTACGCGACATTGAGGAACAAAAGTAAAAGGGGATACGAGCCACTTTCTTGAAAGAAAGTGGCGCAAAGAACTTTATACTGGGTACATTTTATTTGGTTTGTGCAAGACGTAGACTTCAGTTGAAGTCGAGAGATATCCCACGATATGGTTTGTCCGAACTATCAGAAAACTGCAAGTGAGCGGTATCCGCTCTCGCGGCTCCCGCCACAGACGTGGAGTTTAGGCAGACCAAAGCCTCCCTTTACACAAGGGAGCCTTGGCTAAGATTCTGCACTTACTTAATCCTTTTATTTAGTTAAAAGTTTTTAGGGAGAGCGCGAGAGGGGATTTTTTCAAAAATCTCCTCTCGCAACAAATCCATTTATTCGCATCTTTTTGGAGGGGTGCAGGGGGAGCTTTTTTCAAAAGGTCCCCCTGCTGAAATACTTAAATAAATACACAATAACCGAGGAGCGTTATGGAAGAGTACAAAAGATTAACACTTGGAGAAGCGATCCACGTGATCGCGCAGAAGAGAGTAATGATCGTCTGTCATGTCAACCCGGACGGCGATGCGATCGGATCGGCATACGGACTGCTGCGCCTTGTAGAGCTGACCGGCGGGTCCGGCCGCGTCATCTGCCCGTCGGAGATTCCGGAGCGGCTTCGCTTCCTGTGCGACGGCCACAGTACCGCGTACGAGAGCGGCATGGAGAACGATTTCGATATAATCGTCGCAGTCGATACCGCATCGGCATCGCAGCTCGGAGAGCTTTCCCACCTCGCCCGCGAGGTCGCGCTCTCTATCGACCACCACGAAAACTGTACCATGTTTGCCGATAACCTCTGGTACCCCGACGCAGCCGCCGCAGGAGTCATCGTGTATGACCTCGCGATCGAGTCCGCGCTCAGAGGATACGTCACCGGCAACCTCTCCCCCGTCCTCAGACGGGTATTCGCCGCTATCGCGTCCGATACCGGCAGCTTCAAATTTGCAAATACCAACGAGTCCGCGTTCTCTACGGCAGCCGGAATCTGCGGCTACCTCGCGGAGAACGACGACGGCGGCGACTTTCCCGTCGACCGTATGTCCGTGTCCGATATCTCATCTGCGCTGTTCGACGGCATAACAAAAAAGGAAACGGTCGCGCGCCGTATCGCGAATAAAAACCTCCGCTATATCTGCGGCGGCAAGATCGCCGTGACTACCGTAAATACCGGCGAGATGACCGAGCACGAGCTTGAGCTGCGCGACCTCGGCGGAATGGTCGATCAGGTCCGCGGTATCGAGGGCACCGTCTGCGGCGTCGTTATCAAAGCCGACCCCGAAAAGCCGGGTACGTTCCGCGGCTCCGCGCGCTCAAACGTCGATTTTGACGTCGCGGCTATTGCTGAGAAGTTCGGCGGCGGCGGACATAAGCGTGCCGCAGGCTTCACGATCACCGCGCGCAGCACGGACGAGGCGGTCGAGGAATTTGCCCGCGTCGCCGACGCCGCACTCGCGGAATATAACAGTACCTCTCAGAAATAATATGACCTCATCGGAAAGGAGGAGTGCGCGTGGCAGAGCCGTTCGGCGTGATCCTTATAGATAAGCACGAGGGTGTCACCTCGTACCGGATCATACAGATCCTCCGGAAAATGTTTAATACCAAAAAAGTCGGGCATACCGGAACGCTCGATCCCATGGCAACGGGAGTCCTGCCGGTGCTTCTGGGACGCGCGGTCAAAGCCGCAGATTTTCTCCTCTCCGAGGATAAGGAGTATGAGGCGACGCTGCGCCTCGGTATCACCACCGATACCGAGGATACGACAGGCGAGATCCTGTCATCGTCCGACGATATTCCCGATGAGTCGGCGGTCATCGCCGCAGTGCATTCGTTCGTCGGCGACTACGACCAGGTCCCGCCGATGTACAGCGCGCTGAAGGTCGGCGGACGCAAGCTCGTCGATATCGCTCGCGAGGGCGGCTCGGTCGAGCGTGAGGCGAGACGCGTCCGGATCCATAGGATCGAGTGCGAGAAAATATCCCGCACCGACTATTTTCTGCGCGTGGCGTGCTCAAAGGGTACGTATATCCGCACGCTTTGCGCTGATATCGGTTCCTCCCTCGGCTGCGGCGGCGCTATGGCATCGCTCAGACGTACAAAGGCGGGCGCGTTCGATATCGCACGTGCGTATACGATCGAAGCGCTCGAGGGTATGACGTATGAAGAAAGACTTGCGCTCGTACTCCCCGCAGATACGCTCTTCCCCGATTTTCCCACGGTAAATCTTCCCGATTTTTATTCAAAGCTCGCGCACAGCGGAACCGAAATATACCTCAAAAAAATAAGACGGGATATTCCCGTCGGAACGATGGTGAAGCTGTGCCACAACGGCGAGTTTTTCGCGATCGGGCGCGTCGATGAGTTCCCGGACGGGAACGCCGTGCGCCCCGTAAAACAGCTCCTCTTATAATCTTACGGAAAGGAGAATCCTATGGCGACAAAAAAAGAAGAAAACGACGGTAAGGCTAAAAAATCAGCATCCGAGAATGAAAAGGTCAGTAAGACTAAAAAGTCAGCATCTAAAAAAGAGTATGACAGCCAGGCGATAACCGCGCTCAAGGGCGCCGACAGAATAAGAAAACGCCCCGCCGTAATGTTCGGCTCGGACGGGCTTGACGGATGCGAGCATTCGTTCTTCGAGATCCTCTCAAACTCCGTCGATGAGGCGCGCGAGGGATACGGCTCGGAAATATCGGTCAGGATCTATCGCGACCACGTGATCGAGATTGACGACCACGGCCGCGGCGTCCCGCTCGGCTATAACGAAAAAGAAAAGCAGTACAACTGGTTCCTCATCTACTGCGAAATGTACGCCGGCGGCAAGTACGAGAATAACTCGGGCGACGCCGCGTATACGTATTCGCTCGGACTGAACGGACTCGGCGCGTGCGCAACGCAGTGCAGCTCGGAGTTTATGGAGGTGTTCTCCTACGACGGCGAGCACGAGTCGTATATGCACTTCACAAAGGGAAATCCCGACGGCGAGCTGCGCGTCCGCGATCTTTCGCGAAGCGAGCGCCGAACGGGAACGCTCACCCGCTGGAAGCCCGACCTCGAGGTCTTTACCGATATTAATATTCCGCACGAGTATTTCACCGACGTGCTGAACCGTCAGGCGATGGTCAATGCGGGGATCCGCTTCCGCCTCGCCTTTGAGAACGAGGACGGCTCTTTCACCGACGAAGAATTCTACTTCGCCGACGGAATCGTTGACTACGTCCGCGCTCTTGTCGGAGACGACGCGCTCACCGCCCCCGTAAAATGGCAGCTCGAAACGCGCGGCCGCGACCGCGAGGATATGCCGGAGTACAAGCTGCTCTGCGAGGTCGCGTTCTGTTCGTCGAACAAGGTTCAGGCGCTCGAGTATTACCACAACTCGAGCTACCTCGAGCACGGCGGCTCGCCCGAAAAGGCGGTCAGACTCGCGTTCACAACGGCGGTCGACCGATACCTCAAGGCGCAGGGCAAGTACAACAAAAACGAGGCGAAGGTCACGTTCCAGGATATCGCCGACTGCCTCGTGCTCGTTACGAATTCGTTCTCAACGCAGACCTCCTACGCGAACCAGACGAAAAAGGCGATCACGAATCAGTTTATCGCCGACGCGATGAACGCTTTCCTCAAGGAAAAGCTTGAGATCTATTTCGTCGAGAATCCGCTCGAGGCGGAGCGGTTCTGCGGTCAGGTCCTTGTGAACAAGCGCTCGCGCGAGACAGCCGAAAAGACCCGTATCGACATAAAGAGCAAGATCACTTCAAAAATGGACATCGCGAACCGCGTCGATAAGTTCGTGAGCTGCCGCTCAAAGGACGCGACCCGCCGCGAGCTGTTCATAGTTGAGGGCGACTCCGCTCTCACGTCGGTAAAGCTCGGCCGCGACGCCGAGTTCCAGGCAATCATCCCCGTCAGGGGTAAGACGCTCAACTGCCTCAAGAGCAGCTACGACAAGATCTTCAAGAGCGAGATCATCACAAATCTTCTGAAGGTCATCGGCTGCGGAGTCGAGGTCAAGACCAAGACAAAGGGCGGCATGGTCCCGTTCAGCATGGACGACCTCAAGTGGGCGAAGATAATCATTTGCACCGATGCCGACGAGGACGGATTCCAGATCCGCACGCTGCTTCTGACCATGTTCTACCGCCTGCTCCCGACCCTGCTCCTCGAGGGCAGAGTCTATATCGCCGAGTCGCCGCTGTACGAGATCACGTGCGGAAGCGACACGTATTTCGCTTACAACGAGCCGGAAAAGGCGCAGATACTCGCGTCGATCGGCGACAAGAAATATACGCTCCAGCGTTCAAAGGGACTCGGTGAGAACGAGCCCGAGATGATGTGGAAGACCACCATGAACCCCGAAACGCGTCGACTCATCCGCATAACAAGATCGGATGCCGAGGCGACGGCGAGAATATTCGAGACGCTGCTCGGCGACGATATTGCCGCGAGAAAAGAATTTATTGCAGAAAACGGCTCGAGATACCTCGATCTCGCAGATATCTGAGTGGAAACCGGATAAAAAAGTGTCAATTATAGGAAAACTTTTCCGTTTTGCGCTTGACTATTCCGATAACCTGAGTTATAATTTAAGTGGATGCGGGAGAACAACATCCGTCATCCGAGAAAGGCAGAGATATGGCAAAAAAAATTAACGTAACCGTATGGAGTGAATTCATTCACGAAAAAAATGACGAAAACGTCAAAAAAATCTATCCGAACGGTCTTCATGCAGCTGTAGCCGAGTTTCTCGGACGCGATGAAGAGATAAACGTCCGGATTGCATCTCTCGATGAGCCCGGGCAGGGCCTTCCCGATGAGATCCTTAATTCTACGGATGTCCTCATGTGGTGGGGACATATCGCACACGGAGCGGTTGACGATGCACTCGTCGAGCGTATCCGTCACAGAGTCTACATTGACGGCATGGGCTTCATCGCCATGCACTCAGCTCACCATTCAAAGCCCTTCCGCGCGATCGTCGGAACCACCGGCAACCTCGTATGGGGCGATGAGCAGCTGGAAGTCATGTGGAATATAAATCCGTCGCACCCGATCGCCGCAGGTGTGCCCGAGCACTTCACTCTCGAGTCCGAGGAGCTTTATGCGGAGCCTTTCCACATTCCCGCTCCGGACGAGCTCGTTTTTGAGGCTTGGTATGAGAAGGGCTATGTTTTCCGTGCAGGCTGCTGCTTCAAGCGCGGCGCCGGAAAAATCTTCTACTTCCAGCCCGGTCACGAGTCCTGCAAATCCTTCTACAACCCGATCGTTCAGCGTATTCTGACGAATGCCGTACATTGGGCTGCACCGAATGATTTCGGATACCGTTACGGCGACGGCTGTCCTTGTGCCGGTGGTAATACCGCGTATTGATGACAGACGCTGACGGAGTGCTTCGCGAATATCCCGAAGACGGCGGCTCTTCTTTGAGAGAGGCTCTGTCGGATATTCTCGGGGCAGAGGCGCATTTTTACAGGATGACGCTGAAGTCAAAGGAATACGAGCTGTTCGATTTTTCAATGTTCGTCGAGTCAGAGGACGGAAACGCACCGGAACCCGTTATTCCGGGCGTGCCGGAGGACGCTCTCGGAGAAGAGATACTCTGGCGGCTGATGTCGGCGACGAAAAAAAATCCCGTAAGCGAAGAGTACAAGCTGAGCCTTGATGCCGGGGTGGCGATCGGGGACGGACGTGCGACCGCGGTCTACGCGGAGACAAACGATGACGGAGGCATAAATCTTACCGAGATCCATTTTTCGACGGACGACACCGGGCTTATAACGATAATAAAGTCCGGCGAGGCGGAGACGGTGATGACCTTTGAGCGGGGCAGGCGACACCGCGCGGTCTACCACACGCCTTATATGGATTTCGATATGCGGCTTTTTGCCGCGCGTGTTGAGAACACATTTACTCCCGGGTTTGGGGGAGAGATACATCTTGACTATGCGCTGGAGATCCGCGGTGCGGCGGCTCATCGCACCGTAATGACCATGAAATTTGAGCCGGAGGAAATCTGATGATGGAGGCGACGGCGTGAACGATACCGAGTTCCGTGAAGCGGTGAAAAAGAAGAGTTTGGGTGGGGGATATCTACTCTTTGGAAGCGAAGATTTTTTGAAACACCGTTACGCGCTCGATATGTGCGCCGCCGTCTGCGAGGGGGATCCGTCCGACATGAATCGGATCTGTCTCGATGGGGATGAGTGTTCGCCCGGAGCGCTTGAGGAGGCGATCACCTCATTTCCCATGATGGCTGAGAAAAAAGCAGTTCTGCTCAGCGGTTTTGCGGCGGACTCTCTCCCCGAGAGAGAGTTTTCGTCGTATATAGAGGTTTTTTCGCACGTAGCCGACAACCCGCAGACGGTTCTTGCCGTCGAGGTGCCGGCGACAGCTTTTGATGCGGGAAATCTGCCTCGCAGGCCGAGCGCAAGGTACAAGAAGCTTGCGTCAGTGCTCTGTCCGGTTGAGTTTGCTGTGAAGACGCCTGCTGTTTTGAAAAAATGGATCGCGAAGCAGCTTTTTGCATCGGGTGTTGAGGTTATGCCGGACGCGCTCGATCGGATGCTTGAGCTTTGCGGAAACGATATGAATACGCTGCACGGCGAGTGCGAGAAGTTGTCGGCGTTTGCTCTTGCGAGCGGGGTTGCGGTTGATACAAAGGTCGTGAACTACGTTTGCTGCGAGGGCGGCGGTGACGACGCTTTTGCGCTTGCGAACGCAGTGCTTGCGGGTGACAGGGGAGCTGCTCTTGCCGCGCTTGACTCATACAAGGAGCGGAGGGAGGAGCCTGTGGCGGTATGCGCCGCGCTCGGTCGCGTTCTGTGCGATATGCTGAACGTATGCGCGATGCAGAGCGAGGGGGCGTCGCGTGCCGACATTGCATCTGCTCTCAAGCTGCACGAATACAAATGCGGGTTATACATGAAGGCGCTCGCGGGGATGGAGCCGGGGCGGCTACGCGCGGCGGTAGAGCGGTGTGCGGACGCGGACCGGCTTCTTAAGTCGAGCGAGCTGCGCTACATAGCGCTTGAGCGCCTGATCTGCACGATCCCGGCGACTGCCGCTCGGCGGTAGGGGACAGTTGGAAAGGAACGAGCCGCTTTTCGAGAAAGGGGAACGGTCGCTTTTCGAGAAAAGCTCCGCAAAAGCTTTATACTGGGCATATATAATTGGTTTGTGCAAACCCAAGCCTCCCTTGTGTAAAGGGAGGTGGCAGCCGCAAGGCTGACGGAGGGATTGATAAAATTAAGAAGAAAAAACGGAGACCTTGATATGCGTTCAAAACACAATCATATGCTTGTTCCGTTTGCAAGAAAATTACGTAAAGAAATGACAAAAGAAGAATGTCATTTGTGGTATGACTTCTTAAGGGATTATCCCGTACGATTTTCCAGACAGAAAATTCTCGGCAATTATATCGCAGATTTTTACAGTGCAAAAGCGCAAATTGTTATTGAACTTGACGGATCACAACATTTTGACGATGAGAACATACTGAAAGATGCTGAGCGAACAGAATTTTTAGAGAAGTATGGGATCAAGGTGATCCGGAGCCTGAATAGCGAAGTAAACAGTAATTTCAGAGGGGTTTGCCGGTATATTGATTCACTTGTGCAACAATCCCTCAGTCAGCCGTGCGGCTGACAGCTCCCTTTACACAAGGGAGCCTAAAATAAAACCCTGCACTCACTATATCTATTT
>CAKSDP010000029.1 GCA_934446065.1 uncultured Eubacteriales bacterium | reverse complement strand
AGCAATCCCTCAGTCAGCCGTGCGGCTGACAGCTCCCTTGTGCAAAGGGAGGCTTGGCGCATCTGATAATTTAATAAAACAAAGGCGAGGGATAAACCCTCGCCTTCAGCTTTAGTTTATATGGTGCAGTAACTTCTTTACCGGATATAGTCTGAAGCTTTTTGCGCTGCTTTTTCGAGAAAAAGTAGCCTGCGTCCCCTTTACTTAGCTTTGTGCAAACTCCACGTCTGTGGCGGGAGCCGCGAGAGCGGATACCGCTCACGTACACCCTCCTGATAGTTTGGACGAACCATATCGTGGGATATAACTCAGTTTCAACTTCAGAATCCGTCTTGCAGAAACCAATTAAATATGCCCAGTATAAAGTTCTTTGCGGAGCTTTCTTTTAAGAAAGCGACCGTTCCCTTTTCAGCGACCGTCTTCCCTAACGTCCCGCCGCGTCGACTATCGCCTGAAGACGTGCGAGATCTGCGCGCGACGGCTCCGGCGTCTCCGCCAACGGAAATTTTATGCCCATGCGCTCGTATTTCTCAATGCATAGCCGCCGAAACGGCAGCAGCTCAACCTCATCTACACATCTGTGCGTCCGCCGCAGCTCACCCAGCCGCCGCGCGTTCTCCTCATCATCGTTCAGCCCCGGAATTATCACCTGCCGCAAACGAGTCGTGACCCCGCGCCGATTAAGCTCATCCAAGAACTCAAGTACCGTCCCGTATTCGCATCCCGTGCGCTCGCGGTATTTTTCCGCGTCCGTGTACTTTATGTCAAGTAAACAGTAGTCTACGTGCTCAAGAACACCTGCGCCCGAAAGACACCCGCTCGTGTCAAGACACGTGCCGATCCCCTCCGCGCGGCAAAGCCGCAGTACCTCCGCGCAAAATTCCGGCTGCATCAGCGGCTCGCCGCCCGAGAGCGTGATCCCGCCGCGCTCGCCGAAGTATTCGCGGTACCGCGCCGCGCGTCCGACTAATTTCGCAGCCGAGATCTCGCTGCCGCCGAGCGCATCCCATGTTTCCGGATTGTGGCAGCACGCGCACCGCAGCGGGCAGCCCTGCAAAAACGCTACAAACCGCACGCCCGGTCCGTCCAGCGTCCCCATCGTCTGAACCGAGCTTATCCGCCCGTAAACGTTCGCCATCACAGCTCCTCGTGGAACGTCCGGCTTATCACCTCGCGCTGCTGTTCGCGCGACAGCTTGTGGAAGTTTACCGCGTAGCCGGATACACGGATCGTAAGGTTCGGGTACGCCTCCGGATCGTTGTACGCCTCGATCAGCGTCTCACGGCGGAGTACGTTTACGTTTATGTGATGCGCACGCCGCGTGAAATATCCGTCGAGCACGGAGACAAGGTTTTCGACCCGCTCCTCCTCTGTCCGACCGAGCGTCTCGGGCGTGATCGAGAATGTGTTCGATATTCCGTCACGGCAGTCGTCGTATGACAGCTTCGCCACCGAGTTCAGCGACGCGAGCGCGCCGTTCTCCTCGCGGTTGTGCATCGGATTCGCGCCCGGCGCAAAGGGAGCGCCTGCCTCGCGCCCGTCGGGCGTCGCACCCGTGTGCTTTCCGTACATCACGTTCGACGTGATCGTCAGAACGGAGAGCGTGTGCTCCGCATTCCTGTACGTCGGGGTCTTTCTCAGCTCGGTTATCATCATGTGCGTCACATCGCGCGCGATAAGATCAACGCGGTCATCGTCGTTGCCGTATTTCGGGAAATCACCCTCGCGCTCGAAGTCCACAACGTAGCCGTCCTCGTTTTTTATCGGGCGCACGCGCGCGTACTTTATAGCCGAGAGCGAGTCGCACAGGACGGACAGCCCCGCGACGCCGAACGCCATAAAGCGGTGAACATCCGTGTCGTGCAGCGCCATCTGCGATTTTTCATAGGCGTATTTGTCGTGCATATAGTGGATCACGTTCATTGTGTTCACATAGAGGCGGGACAGCCAAGCGGCGTACCGCTCAAACCGTGCGTACACCTCATCGAAATCAAGCACGCCGTCGCCGACCACGTCCTCACGCGGACCGAGATCGGTGCCGCTCGACGCGTCGTGACCGCCGTTCAGCGCGAGCAGCAGCAGCTTTGCAAGATTGCACCGCGCACCGAAGAACTGCATCTGCTTGCCGGTCTTCATCGCGGAGACGCAGCACGCGATCGAGTAATCGTCGCCGTAGATCGGGCGCATGACGTCGTCGTTTTCGTACTGGATCGAGTCGGTGTCGCACGATACCTTTGCGCAGAAGCGCTTGAACGGTGCGGGAAGAGCCGTTGACCAGAGCACGGTCAGATTCGGTTCCGGCGACGAGCCGAGCGTGTACAGCGTGTTCAGTATGCGGAAGCTGTTCTTCGTGACGAGCGTGCGCCCGTCCTCGCCCATTCCACCGACGCTCTCGGTGATCCACATCGGGTCGCCGCCGAACAGCTCGTTGTATTCGGGCGTGCGCAGGTGCCGCGCGATGCGCAGCTTTATTACGAAATCGTCGATAAGCTCCTGTGCGCCCTCCTCGGTGAGGATACCGCGCTCTATATCGCGCTCTATATAAATATCGAAGAAAGTGCTGACGCGGCCGAGCGACATTGCGGCGCCGTTCTGCTCCTTGATCGCCGCGAGATAGCCGAAGTACGTCCACTGGATCGCCTCGCGTGCGTCGTGCGCCGGCTCGCTGATGTCGAAGCCGTAGAGGTTCGCCATCTCCTTCATCTTGCCGAGAAATTCGATCTGACGGGAAAGCTCCTCCGACAGGCGGATCGTCGCCTCGTCAAATACGCGGGAGGCAAGCGCTGCGCGGTCGCGCTTCTTCTCGGCTGTGATTCTGTCAATGCCGTAGAGCGCAACGCGTCTGTAATCGCCGATAATGCGGCCGCGGCCGTAGGCGTCGGGCAGACCGGTGATGAGATGGGCGTGTCTTGCGGCGCGCATCTCTGCGGTGTACGCGCGGAAAACGCCGTCGTTGTGCGTCGTCTTGTAGCGGAACTCGTCCTCAATCTTGTCGCTGAGACGTCTGCCGTATGCCTCGCACGCCTGCCTTGCCATGCGGATTCCGCCGAACGGATTCACTCCGCGGCGCAGGGGCGCGTCCGTCTGCATTCCGAAAATAAGCTCGCGCTCACGGTCGATGTAGCCGGGAGCATAGGTCGTAAGCGAGGACACGGTCTCCGTGTCAATGTCGAGCACACCGCCGTGTGCCCTCTCCTCTGCGAAAAGAGCGCTGACCTTTTCGTAAAGATCGCGTGTGCGCTCCGTCGCGCCCTCGAGAAACGAATCGTCCCCCGTATACTCGTGATAATTCTTTTGTATGAAATCGCGGACGTTGATCTCGTCCTTCCAATCTCCCCCGACAAATCCACTCCAAGCTGCGTGCTCTGCTGCCATGACCGTACCTTTCCTTTGTGACAGGATCCCTTGCGGATCCATTTGATTTTTTACATATATATGATACTATATGTTGTGTCTTGTGTCAACACGGTGTTCTATATTTTGAAGGAATGAGATATTTATCAGAAATTATACCCGAATTTTTGTGCAAACATACCTCACGCCTGCCCCGGCTGTTCCGTGCGGCGGTGCGGGCGTGTGGTGATCCGACTTAATAAAATTGTTAAAATTAACGTGAAAGGGTGGAAAAACGGCGTCCGATATGGTATAATAGGCAAAGAATCTTTCAATTTCGGATGAGGGGCGGCTCTCATCCTCAGTTAAGGAAAGGCAGGACACTCAAATAATGGGAAAGAAAGAAACAAGAAAACCCGCAAACGACGGGTTTTCTGCTCCGGCACAAAACAAAACAGCAAGGGAGAAGAAAGCTGACAACGCGGCAAACAGAAAGACCGTTATTTCCGCAGTCTGCGTGATCCTCGTGATCGCACTGTGCATCGGCGTTACGGTGTACACCAAGATCGCCGACAGCGGCTACTTCTACCGCACCACGATCTCCGTGAAATCCGACAACTACGAAGTAAACAACGCGATGATGTCGTATTTCCTCAACGTGAACTATCAGCAGATGTCCTCGTCCCTCTCCCAGATGGGCGTTGACACAAAGACAAGCCTCAAGGAGCAGAACTATCCCTACTCCACCGGCATGACATGGTTCGACTACTTCATGAAGAACGTGACCGTTCCGAGAGTCGAGAATATGCTCGTTCTGTGCGAGGCGGCTAAGGCGGCAGGCTTTGAGCTTGACGAGCACGAGCAGAGCCACGTCGAGGAGTCAATGCAGAGCCTCGAGGAGTCGCTCAAGTCGTACTCCAAGCAGTACGGCGGCGCAGAGGGATACTACCTCCGCAACATCTACGGCTACGGCGTAACTCTCGCCGATGTTCGCGCAGCACTCGAGATATCGCAGCTCGCATCTGCGTATTCCGCACACCTCATCGAGCAGTACGACTACTCCGAGTCTGACTGGAGCGCGTACCTTGAGGAGAACAGAAAAGATTACCTGAAGATCGACTACCTCTCCTACACCTTCAAGGCTGAGGAGGAGACGACCGAGAGCGAGACCACCGCTGCGACTGCCGCTCCCGAGACCGAGACTGCGGCTCCCGAAACATCCGTTTCCGGATCGTCCTCCGACTCCACCGATACCGAGGTCACGACCGAGGCTCCCGCAGAGGAGAGAAGCGAGGCAAAGCAGCTCGCGTACAACACCGCTGCAATGTTCGCCGAGGAGATCCGCGCAAACTACAACCAGCCCGATGACAGCGCCGGCAAGGTCTTCTTCACCGAGTTCGTGAAGAGATACGCCGAGACCTATATCTACGATGACGTGACCGACGAGACAGAGAAGAGCGAGAAGGTTCAGAGCGTCGTTGACGGTATTGAGCACACAGCCGTTTCGTCCGACGAAACAAACGAGTTCATCAAGTACGCATTCAGCGATGAGAGAAGCGACAGCGTTTACGTTGTTGACAACGACTCCACCGGCGAGTACACCGTATACTACATCACCAAGGAGCCGTACATCGAGGAGTACGCAACCAAGAACGTCCGCATGATCGCGCTGAGCGCGGCAAACGGCGAGTCTCTGTCCGACAGAGTTTCCGCTGTGATCGAGGAGTTCGAGAGCGGAGACAAGTCCGAGACGAGCTTCGCGGCTCTCGCCGAGAAGTATAGCGACGATTCCACCGCGCATGAGAACGGCGGTCTCTACGAGAATCAGGGACGCGGCGATTCCGGTATTGACGAGCTTGACACTTGGATCTATGCCGACGAGCGCAAGGCGGGCGATTACAGCCAGTTCTCGAACGGCAAGACCGGCACCTCCGAGATAACGTACATCGTATACTACGTCGGCGACGGCCTTATCAAGTGGCAGAGAGACGTTGACAACGATATGACGAGCGCGGCTTACGACGAGGATTACAAGAAGCTTGCAGAGCAGTACAAGGTAACGACCGACTATACTGAGCTTTACAAGATTCCGAGCCAGGCAGGAGTCTGATCCGAAACAAAAAAAGCTGCACGGACCATGGTCCGTGCAGCTTTTTTGCGTTATTGCGGAGTGTTCGGCGGGCACGCGCCGCACTTCATTTTCACTTCGGCTTCGCGTCTGACGAAAACCCTCGGGAACGTCGTGAATATTACGACCGTCGTTATGATCCCCGCCGAAAGATCGCCGATCCCCTCCGACATATAGACTCCCTTGAATCCGAGAAAATGCGTGAGGGTAAAGCACAGCGGTATGAGGATCACGACCTTGCGCACGACCGCAAGTATCAGTGCCGATCTTGCCTGACCGAGCGCGACGTTGACGTTTTGCAGCGTCATCTGCACGAAAAACATGATCGACCCCATGAGAAACAGCGGGCAGTATTCCCGGACGATCGCCGTCACCGATTCGCTTGCGGAGAACAGGCGTGCGTACATCACGGGAAAGGCGATCGACACCGACCAGAACGATAGCGCGAAGATAAACGCGATGACGGTCACGTATTTCACGCCGCTCTTCAGCCGTGCGGCGTTGCCGCGCCCGTAGTTGTAGCTGACAAAGGGCTGCATCCCATTGCCGAGCCCGTTCAGCGGCAGCGAGATCAGCTGAAGCGCGCTGAGCATTACGGTGAGCGCGGCGGTGTAATCCTTGTCGCCGCCTGTCGATCGATTGAGACAGATGTTGAACACGATCTGTATCGCGCACTCGGTAATGGTCATGACGAACGGCGTGATTCCGAGCGACAGTATGCTGCCGATCCTCGCCGCCGTCGGCTTCATATTGCCGGCGCGGATGCGGAACAGGCTCCGCTTCGAGCAGAAGAATCCGATAATGCAGACGCACGACAGGAGCTGTGAGAGCACCGTCGCCGTTGCCGAGCCCTCCACGCCCATCTTCAGCACGAAGATAAACAGCGGATCGAGCGCGATGTTCGCCAAGGCGCCGATCATGACGGACGCCATCGCGATAAACGAGTACCCCTGCGTCAGTATGAACGGGTTCAGCCCCTGCGCCGCCATCACGAATACGGTGCCGCATGAGTAAATTTTCAGATACTGCGCAGCGTAATCCACGGCGCTGTCGGGACAGCCGAACAGCATGACTATCGGGCGTGCAAACGCGTATCCGACGCAGCCGAGTACGACGCCGAGCGCCGCGAGCAGCACAAACGCCGTGCCGAATATGCGTCCCGCTTCGTCTCGGTCTCCCTCGCCGAGCTTTATCCCCGCACGTGGAGCTCCGCCGAGCCCGATCAGGTTGGCGAACGCCTGCATTATAAGCGTGATCGGCAGAACGATGCCGAGCGCCGCGAGCGCGTCCATGCCGGAATCCGGGATATTCGCGACGTACATTCGGTCTACCATGTTATAGAGGAACGTGATCAGCTGCGCGATCATCGCGGGCACGGTCAGCCGGAATATAAGCGGCAGTATCCGTCCGTGGTCAAGCTCCGCCGTCATGTCCCCTCCGGAATTACTTTTCGGGCGCATTTCCGCTTTTCCCCTTCAGGTAGATCAGAAGGACCGTGATATCGGCGGGATTTACGCCGGATATGCGCGACGCCTGCCCGATCGACGCCGGGCGGAGACGCTCAAGCTTTTCAGCCGCCTCGAGGCGAAGTCCAGTGATGCTCTTGTAAGATATATCGGGCGGCAGACGCATATCCTCGAGCCGCTGTCTGCGGCGCGCCTCGTCGGCCTGCTTTTTCACGTACCCCTCGTATTTCAGCTCCGTCTGAACCGATTCCGCGATCTCATCCGGAATGTCGCCGCGGTCCGTGTCAACCTCGGCGAGCATACTGTACGAGATCTCCGGGCGGCGGAGCAGATCGGCGAGCTTTATTCCCGTTGAGACGGGCGTGCTGCCTGCCGCTTCAAGAATGCCGTTCAGCTTTGCCGACGGCGCAAGCGTATGATGCTTCGCCCGCTCGATCTCGCCGTCGCGCATCGCCATACGCGCCTCAAAATCGCGAAGCCGCTCATCCGAGACAAGGCCGTACCTGTGCCCGTAGCGGATGAGGCGCTCCTCGGCGTTGTCCTGCCGGAGCATCAGGCGGAACTCCGAGCGCGAGGTCATCATTCTGTACGGCTCGTGGGTGCCTTTTGTTACGAGGTCGTCGATAAGAGTTCCGATGTACGATGAGCTGCGCGGCAGGATGAGCTGCTCCATACCGAGCACCTTTGCCGCCGCGTTGATCCCGGCGACAAGCCCCTGTGCGGCGGCTTCCTCGTATCCGGAGGAGCCGTTGAACTGGCCTGCGCCGTACAGACCCTCGATCGCCTTGAACTCAAGCGTGGGGTAAAGCCCCTGCGGGTCGGCGCAGTCGTACTCGATGGCGTAGGCAAAGCGCATGATCTCCGCTTCCTCAAAGCCGGCGAGCGTGTGCAGCATACGGTACTGGACGTCGTCGGGCATGGAGGAGGAGAAGCCCTGCAAATATATTTCGGCGGTGCTGCGCCCCATCGGCTCGACGAAAAGCTGATGCCGCTCCTTATCGCGGAAGCGGACGATCTTGTCCTCGATACTCGGGCAATATCGCGGGCCGACGCCGTGGATCACTCCGGAATACATGGGCGAGCGGTCGAGGTTTTCGAGGATGACGCGGTGCGTATCGGCGTTCGTATAGACGACGTGGCACGGCACCTGCTCGATACGGTTGAGCGCGGCTCTGTCCGTGCGTCGGCTGAACGGGGTGATATTCTCCTCGCCGTACTGTATTTCGAGACGTGAAAAATCGATCGTATCGCGGTGGATACGCGGCGGTGTACCGGTTTTGAATCGCATAAGGTCAAGGCCGGCGCGTTTGAGAGAATCGGTCAGGCGGCGCGCGGGCAGGAGTCCGTCGGGCCCGCTCTCGCGCTGTATCGCGCCGACGTGGGTGAGTCCGCCGAGGTATGTGCCGGAGGCGATGATGACTGCCCTCGCCCCGATCTCGCCGCCGGGCGATGCGAGTACGCCGCAGACCCTGCGGTGCTCTCCCGCCTCCTCCCAGAGGATCTCCTCAGCTTCGGCTTGAATTATATGGAGGTTCGGCGTTTCCTCGAGCGTGCGTTTCATCAGGGCGGAATACTCGCGCCTATCGGCTTGGACGCGCTTTGAGCGGACTGCGGCTCCCTTGCCGGTATTGAGCGTTCGGCTTTGGATGGTCACACGGTCTGCGGCGTAGCCCATCTCTCCGCCGAGCGCGTCGATCTCGAAGACGAGGTGGCCTTTTGCGGTACCGCCGACTGACGGATTGCAGGGCATACTGCCGATGCCGTCGAGCGACAGCGTCATGACTGCGGTTTTAAGCCCCATTCGGGCGGACGCCAATGCTGCCTCGATTCCGGCGTGTCCGCCGCCGATCACTATTACATCAAAATTCATATACAAACGATCACGGCAGGGGAACCTTTTCTAAAAAGATTCCCCTGCTCTCCTCCATAAAGTACGGATAAATGGTTTTTTCAGCGGGACACCCCTTTTTGACAAAAGGTGTTTCCCGCACCCTTCCCCAAAAACTTTCAACCTATTAAAATAGATATAGTGAGTGCGAAATTTCAGTTTAGGCTCCCTTGTGTAAAGGGAGCTGTCAGCCGTACAGCTGACTGAGGGATTGTTTTTACATAAGAATTATGCAAACATCACTTAATAAAGTTTCTGCTTACCATAAGTTCCACAATCCCTCCGGCAGTCTCTGACTGCCACCTCCCTTTACACAAGGGAGGCTTGAGTTCGTGCAAACTCCACGTCCGTGGCGGAAACCGCGCACTCGAAGGTTCCTGATAGTTCGGATGAACCATAGCGTGGGATGTCTCTTGATTT
Organism: uncultured Eubacteriales bacterium; assembly: GCA_934446065.1. Taxonomy (GTDB): domain Bacteria; phylum Bacillota; class Clostridia; order Oscillospirales; family CAG-272; genus UMGS1312. The sequence goes on along the minus strand of CAKSDP010000029.1, from coordinate 10,064 downwards.
CATCTTCAGAATCCGTCTTGCACAAACCAATTAAATATACCCAGTATAAAGTTCTTTGCGCACCTTTCTTTTAAGAAAGGTGCTTCTTTCATTTCAAGAAAGTGGCACGTTCCCCTATTCAGTTGCCTCAATAAAATCCTTGTAAATGTAAAGGCTGCCGACAACGATCGTGTCTCGCCCCGCGCACGCCGCTAAAGCCTCAGCCATGGAGCCGTGCGGCGTAGCCGGAATCCCCGCTCCGCTGAGAACCTCCGCGTAATCGGAAGCCGAAAGCGCGCGCGTGTTCTGCGGCGTTATCGTGTGCGCCTCAAGCGCAAATTCGCGCATGATCGACGCGATCTCAGTGTAATCCTTGTCCGCAAGAACCCCCGTTACAACGCAGAACTTCTTCGACGGATAGTACGCCGCAAGACTGTCCGCCGCCGCGCGCATCCCCTGCGGGTTGTGCGCCCCGTCGAATATCAGTACCGGATCGGGCGAGAACAGCTCGAACCTGCCGCGCCACCGCGCCCGCGATAATCCTTCCTTTATTACTATGTCGGGAATCGCCCGACCGCATAGCTGCGTCCGATCAAGCGTCGCTACCGCAACCGCCGCGTTCTTCGGCTGATATATCCCGCAAAGCGGCAGGAAAAAGTCGCCGCGCCCGTCAAGCGTGAAAACCACACCGTCCGAGCTGTACTCCGCGTCACGTGGCTCGTATGCCGTGCCCGCGCCCGCATGAGTGACCTCTGCCCCGACAGCCGCCGCAGTATCACGAATCACCGATTCCGCCTCTGCCGGCATATCGCCGATCACGACCGAGCACCCGCACTTTATAATCCCCGCCTTCTCGCGGGCTATCGCCTCAACGGTGGGACCGAGTATCGCCGTGTGATCGAGCGCAACGCCCGTTATCACTGCAACCTCGGGCGCGGGTATGATGTTCGTCGAGTCAAGCCGACCGCCCATCCCCGCTTCAAATACTACAAATTTGCAGCCCCTCGCGCGGAAAAACAGAAATGCCATCGCCGTCAGAAGCTCAAACTCCGTCGGCGTGTCCTCCATCGCGTCCGCGTGCGGGGCGATCTCCGTCACGATCGACGCGATTTCCTCGCGGGTGATGTACGTCCCGTCCGCCGCAAATCTTTCCGAAAAATCAAGCATATACGGCGACGTGAACAGCCCCGTCCCGACCCCCGCAAAGCACAGAGCCGAGTATATCATCGAGCAGACCGAGCCTTTGCCATTCGTACCCGTTACGTGAATGTACCGGAAGTCATTCTGCGGGTCACCGAGCCTTCGGCACAGCTCGCCGATCCGCTCAAGCCCCGGGCGTGACCCGAATCGCCTGAGCGATTTTATGTACGCCATCGCTTCTTTGTAGTTCATTTGTGTCTCTTTTCAGTTGTTATTTCGATCTCAGATTCCGCACCGCTCCGCGAACAGCCCCGTTCTGAAGCAGCACCGCGATTATCGCGGACTCCGCCGCAACGTTCGCAATGAGGTATATCGGTATGCGCAGCGCAAGCATGGAGTACGGCGTACCGAACGCAACGCGCAGCGCAGCCGATTTGATTATCACCGAGCCGATGAGGTGCGCGGGAAATACGGCGCATACTATGTGCAGATACTTGCATATCTCCGCCGTACCGGTGATCTTCTTTACCAAAAGCGCCGCCGCGCCCGATACCGCGCCGATCGACGCCGCTCCGAGCGTTATAAACGGGTTTATGGCGTACCCCGCAAGTATGCTTCCGACAAGATCCTCAACAAGTCCGACGACAGCGCCGCAGAAGGGACCGAACGCCACCCCGGCAAAAAGCGTGGGGAGATTTTCAAAGCTTATGCGGATGCTGTTGCCGATCGGGATCTGCAAAAATTTTCCGAGGACGATGCCCATTGCCGCAAGCATGGCAAGCAGCGCAGTCAAACGGATCCTGTCGCGCACGCGCGCGGGTGCAAGTGTTTTTTCTCTTACTTTTTTCATATAAAAATACCTCCTTTTCCCGTTATACATACGGCAGGAAAAGAAGGCTGCCCTACGAAGCGGGATTCAGGGCACCCACCGCAAAAGCGAAGCTTTCTTCGTCCGCCTGCAAACTCCCCGTCAGACGGCACTTCACGCGAGTGTCCTTACTCTTCGTGAAAAGTATAGCACACAAGAGAGGGCTTGTCAACGCCGGCAAAATAATATTTGAAGTTTTAGAAAAAATCCCAAAAAATCTGTTGACAAACCGCGCTTGATGTGCTATAATTTATCTCACGCAGGCAAAGTTAGCACCACGGGCTGGTGTAGCTCAGCTGGTAGAGCAGCTGATTTGTAATCAGCAGGTCGGGGGTTCGAATCCGTCCACCAGCTCCACCTGCGAAAACTTAATATCGGTATGGGGGAATTCCCGAGCGGCCAAAGGGGGCAGACTGTAAATCTGTTGTCAGTGACTTCGATGGTTCGAATCCATCTTCCCCCACCATAGATCGACAAATCTCATATGAGGTTTGTCGATTTTGTTTTATATCTCCGGTTTTAGCGGTCGGTTTTTGACGTGACAAATACCGATCAGCGGGAAAAAATTTTTCCGCCGACCCAACCTTTTCGCAGAAAATATTGTCTTATTATCGGAAGCTGAAATACCCGAAGGTCGATAGCATAAGAAAGGACTCCGCATGAACCGCTTCAAAGACAAAAATGATGAAACACTTGTTGAACTTACCCTTCTCGGAAACGACAAGGCATACGAGGAGCTTGTGACACGTTACGGAAAGCTCGTGACATCCGTGGCGTACCGCGTTACGGGCAACAGATTTTCCTCCGAGGACGCCGCGCAGGATGCGTTTGTTTTCGCGTGGATGAAGCTCGACACGCTCCGCGAGCGCAGTAAATTTTCCGCATGGGTTTCAAAAATCGCCCGTAATACGGCGAGAAATATAATGTTTCATTATCAGAACACGGTGCCTGACCTTTCTCTTGACGTCGTTTCCTATTTTGAATCCGACGACAGCGACGATCCGGAAGTCGCGATCATCGCAGATTCAGAGGGAGAAGAGCTTCGGGAAGCCGTCGAGTCGCTCACGGAAAAGATCCGTGAGACGGTAAAGCTTCACTACTTCGACGGCTATTCTGTTAAGGAGATCGCCGAGATGCTTTCCCTGCCGGCGGGAACGGTAAAATGGCGCCTCTCCGAAGGAAGAAAACAACTGCGGAAAGGATATGGTGTTATGGAAAAAACGATATATGACGAAAACGAGACACTTGAGACGCGCGTGCTCCGCCAGGTCAACGAGCTGAAGAAATGGCGTCGCAGAAACGACAAATCCGGCTTTGAAAAGGAATACCGCGAGGTGCTTGCAGCGGTAGATTCACTTTCGGACGCTGATAAAAAGAACTTCGCCCTTGCCGAAGTCCTGCTGCTGGGCTATTGGTTCGTCCCGGGGGAGAGAAACGATGAGACACTGTCCCGCATAAAAGAGGCTGCCGAGGCAAGCCACAACGACGAGATAATGCAGGGAGTCGTAGGGTGCGAAAACGATAAGTACGGCGGAGAGGACAAACTCAATTTTATGCGGGAGAAGATAGAAGCTCTTCGCGAAGGCGGATACCGTCTTGCTCTCGGCTATGAAATTTTTTGGTATGCGCGGGAGCTTCTCAAAACAGGGCGTCGCGACGAAGCCATCGGCGAGCTTCACAAAGTTATGGAGGTGCTTGAGCCGTCGGACGTATATTATGCTATTGCCGCCGCGTCGCTTAAAGGGGAAGAACTGCGCGGCGCAGTCAATATGTGTGATGAAACGGTTCAAGTAGTCGAGATCGGCGGGGTCATTGAGAGGGATGCAGACAAACTGTGTTTATATGATCATTCCGGATGCGGCTGGTCAAACTATAGTGATAATCTCTTCATGGATCTGAGCTTATGTGACGGTATTATACTTGATACTTCACTAAAGCCGGGGGAATCGTTTGTTTCTTCCGACGGAAAGCTTACATATTACAGTAAAGAGCGACAGCGAAACCGTTACGGTACCCGCCGGAACATTTGAAGGATGCACTTTGATCGAAGTTTGCGGATTTCACCACACAGAACCGATAACGCTTGAAGCTCTGTTTGCGCCGGGCGTGGGAATTGTAAAGCAGCAGGTGGAATACTTCGGAAAAGGCGAATGGGAGCTTTCGGAATATTCGTGTGTCAAAGGCGGGTCGCATGAGCTCCTTCCTCTTGACGCGGGAAACCGCTGGGAGTATGCTCTCACAGCAAATGACGGGCTTTTCAAGGATGTCAAAAGTGTTTTTGAGGTTACTTTTGCTGACAGCGTAAGGGCTGTCTTTTCGCATCACGCTTGCGTGAAGATCACCGGCTACGATAAATCTACGGTAATGGGCAATGCTGCCTTCATCCGTCAGAATTATTTCAAAATGGTTGATGAAAACGATGGAGCGCTTTGCAATCGTGACGAGATCTACGCTTCGCTTGATCTGATGCAGAAAGCGGCAAAGACTGATTATGAGAAGAAGTACGCGGCGGTATGTGCGGATGTCACACGTCGCATATTTGAGACGGACCGCGAGGCGAACCCCGATTACACCGAAAAGGGACTGTGGAACTTCTTCGGCACCTACTGTGTAATTGAAGCGGAGCACGGAAAGAAAATATGTGATTTCGGCACACATATTGAGCTGAAGGATACCGACACAATGGATTTCGACGGGACGAAGCTCCTTCACGCATTTCTTCTTGAAATATGGCCGCAAGCTGCGGGCAACTGCCTGTGGGACGACAAATTTGTTCCCGGATATTGTGAGAAGAAGGACGAGGACAGTATATACGGTAATACTATACACCGTGAGCTTACTGTTTGTGCAGACGAAGACATAACTACCGCTGCGGGGAAATTCACGGGATGCTGTCACATTCACGTACAGCTTGACGGGCTGCCCTGGGGCTTTGCATATCAGGGCGGCAATATGGACTTCTGGTTTGCACCGGGTGTAGGGCTTGCACGCTACTTGCGCGCGACTGACTCCGAGAGGGACAATGTATTTGATCTTGTTTCGTACACGGGTATAGGCGAGGGGTATTTCCCGGTGGAGGCGGGTTTGTTCCGACGCTACGAGCCCACGGACTTACGCTACGGCTGGCACTCATTTGTTGAGCACACCTACGAGGAGCAGGACGGAAAGGTGAACATCATTTACAACATTCTCGGGACGCGGGACAGGAAGGAATACGAGGAATCCCTGAAGCGCCTCGGAATTGAATGAGAGGGACGCGGAGAGGGATACGAGCCACTTTTTCGAGAAAAGGGAACGAGCCACTTTCTTGAAAGAAAGTGGCGCAAAGAACTTTATACTGGGTACATATAATTGGTCGGTGCAAGACGGGATCTGAAGCTGAAACCGAGAGATATCCCACGCTATGGTTCGTCCAAACTATCAGGAAACTGCAAGTGAGCGGTTTCCGCTCTCGCGGCTCCCGCCATAGACGTGGAGTTTGCACGAACCCAAGCCCCCCTTTGCACAAGGGAGCCTTGGCTGAAACCTTGCACTTACTAAATCTGTTTTAATAGTCAAAAGTTTTTGGGGAGAGCGCGAGAGGGGATTTTTTCAAAAATCTTCTCTCGCAAAAACTCCCTTTTAATAGTTCAAAAGTTTTTGGGGAAGGGTGCGGGGAACCCCTTTTTTCAAAAAGGGGTTCCCCGCTAAATCCTTTGTTTTATCCTATATTGTGCAGTGTGGTTTGAAGTTTCTTGCAGCGCCTGTTATTCCGTCACTTCAGCCGTAGCCGCGATCTCCTGTTGACGGGTGTATGTGAGCCACCATTCTTCAGGACCGTCAGTCGAGTTATTGTAGTTGAGCAGGTACGACGGATTCTTCTCAATGTCGTAAACCTTGCCCTCTGCGGCAACATTGTTCTCGCTGTACGGGTAATCAACGCGGTTTCCGCGCTCGCGGAACGTCTCAAACAGCTCAGCGTACTTAGCCCTGCTCTCGCTGTCGCCGTTTGCGTACCACGAGTCGTGAACATATACAAGACCGGTGTGCAGCATCGTGCAGGAGAGAGCCTCAATGTAGCGCTCTGCGAACTCGCTCTCGGCAGCCGCGATTGCGCGATCGTACAGCTCAACAAAGTACGGGAACGACTCAATGTTCTGCTCGATCGACATACGCTCGGACGGATCGGTCCACGCCATCGTGCTCCAGCAGTAGTCAAGCGCAAGATCCTCAACCGCGTTCATGTGCTCGACGATGTAGCCGGCGCTCTCCTCTCCGAGGAGGATCGAGAAATACTCGAGGATCATGTCGTTGTATTCTTCTTCGCTCATGTCGGCGTTCCACATCAGACGCTCGATCAGGTAAGGCATTGCAAGATCGCCTGCGGTGATCGCTACGCTCGCCGGACAGGTGAACACTCCGTAGATCTGCTCAAAGCTTGCAAAGTATGCCATGTCCTCACGGAAGTGCGCCGCAACAGGCGATACCATTCCGCTGTGGCTCCATGTGCCCGGATAGTACCAGACGATTATCTGATCCTTGCCGGTCATCTCGCACCAGCCCTCAAGCTCTGCCGCATAGCCCGCGTTTGATACAGGCTTTACAACAGAACCCTTTGTGCCCGTGCAGGATTTGCCGTCGATCGGGTGGCTGTAGCATACGTTCTTCGGAATATCGTTGTAGAAGCAGTACGAGATCGTCACGTTGTCTCTCGGACGTGTGACCTTCGGCGGGGTCGATGTGCCCCAGTATGCAAGCATCGCCACGCGAAGCTCGGGACCGTATGCCGCCTCGATCTCCTCGGCGATCCTGTTGGTGTACGTGAGGACGGAGCCGACGTAACCGCCGTCAGTGCGGTTCAGCTTCAGGCAGTTCTTGCACTGGCAGAAGCTGTCGTTGTCGCGCTGCGATACGTCGATTGTCGTGATGTTCTTGCCGATGATGCCGCCCGCAGCGATCTTTGCGTCGATCTTCGCCTTGTAGCGCTCGAGCGAGTATTCAATGAAGTCCTCATCAGAGTAGCACGGCTGCTTGTTTGACGCGGGATCGTAGCCGTCGAAATCGTAGCCCGCTCCGAGTACGTTCAGATCAACGCCGTGGCACGCCTTTACACCGACTCCGAAATCTCCGTATTTCGCCATGGTGAAGCCTGCGAGACCGCCTTTTGCCTGCTCATCGGTGTCGTTCGTCTTGCGGTGTGCAAGATATTCGGCAGACGAGCCGTTGAAGAATGCGGAACGGTATGCAAACGAGGGCGACTGCATATCGTGAGTGCCTGCGGGAATGTCGATCGCGTCTGCCTCGTAGAGGTAGTCGAGGTTTCCGCGGGGATCGTCCTGATATGCGGATCTGTATGTCAGGTTATCGTAAAGGAAGCGGTAGCCGATGTAGCTCTCAAGAAGCTCAAACGAGCCGTACATGATGCCGCGATAGTATCCGCCCTTGATCGTGAGCGTGCCGTCGGAGGCAACATCAATAAGGAAGCTCTCGTCACCGAACTCGGCGTAATCTGCGCTGTCGCGCATCACGCGCTCAAGTACGATACGGCGGCCCGCGACCTCGGTCCCGAACGCAACTGCGGGCAGATCTGCGCCGCACGCGCGCTTTATGTATTTCTGAAGGCTCTCAGCCGCGTAGTCGCTGCATTCGTCGGACTCCTCGGGGAGAACGATCGTGTATTCCGAGATGTCGTTTCCGGCGATGGTGAGACTCTTTACCGCGTAGCCTTCCGCATAGGTGTAGCTCGCGTTTTCGACGTCTGCAAGATTGTTTGCGTAGTAGCGGACGCCGCGGTCAAGACCGTCGGTGGTCTTTCCGACGATCACGGCATGACCGTCCACCTTTCTTATGGTGTATCCTTCGTCGCGGAGACCGGATACGTCAATACCGAGCGAATCCGCGTCCTCGTCGGTGCCGACGACGATCTCGGTCGCGTCACTGTTGCCAAGACGAGCGTTCAGCCATGACGCATATTTTTCGGCAGAGGACGACGCCGCAACCGCACCGCTCTGATCCTTTGCGACGGAGCCGCAGGAAACAGCGGAAAACAGCATTGCCGCAGCCACAACTGCCGGTATGATTTTTTCCTTCATGTAAATAACTCCTCACTGTGTGATATTTACGAAAAAACTTTTCTTATTCCATTATAACAAAAAATCCGGTGTGAATCAATACCGAATTTGCCGATATGTTGTAAATCTTGCGATAGCGCCGAAATAGGTGTTGACAATCGCCCGAGAGTGTGATAGAATATCTAAGACCCGATTGGGGCCATTAGCTCAGTTGGTTAGAGCAACCGGCTCATAACCGGTCGGTCCAAGGTTCGAGTCCTTGATGGCCCACCATAAAATAACCCTCTTTTGTCTGTCTGACAAAAGAGGGTTATTTTAGTGATATCCGTTCCTGTCAGAACGGGCGATATATGCCTGCGGCATATGAAGGAGTGTGATCTCTCTCATATTTTCCTCCGCAGTAATCGTCAAACCGGTTATGTCCGCCGCGCATCGGGCGCTGGATCACGAATTCACGCACGTCAGCGCCATTGTATATTTCCGTATTGCCCAAAGCCGCATAGACCGCGACAAGCAGCTCCGTGATCGGCATTGCAAACCACAGGGAATCTGCGCTGACAAGGCGCGGCAGAAGCAGGATCAAGGCACCGCTGATTACAAGTCCACGCGCCACAGACACAATGAATGCCGCTTTCGGCTTGATTATCGCTTGGAAATAGTAGGTCGAGAATATGTTGAACGGCAGCAGCAGGAACGACAGCGCATATGTCCGTACAATGGCGGGTGACATACCGAAAATTTCCGGTGTGGGCGCCATGAAGATTCGGATGTAGAGGTTCGGGCACGCCATGCTGAGCGCCGTCCAGAATACGCCGAAAAATGCCGTTGTCATAAGCGCGAGCCGAAGCGTCTGACGTATCCGTTCGCCCTTGCCTGTGCCGAAGTTTGTGGAGACGATCGGCTGAGATGCCTGCCCCACGCTGTACGCGCAGCACTGCACAAATGTGCTGACCTGAATGATCGGTCCGTAAATCGCCAGTGCGTTTGCGCCGAGATACTTCATGATCTGACGGTTGAAAAGCACCGTTAAGATCCCCATCGCCACGTCAATGAAGAAGGTGGAGAAGCCCGTGACCGTGATCTCGCGCAGCTTGTGCACGAGTCCTTCCGGTTTTACAAGGCGCAGCGTGTTCTTACGGCTGACAAAGTGAGTCAGCATGACGAGAAACGAAACGCCGGAGCCGATTGCTGTCGCAAGTCCCGCGCCGTAGATGCCCATATCACAGGTGAATACAAAAAAGTAGTCGCCGAATATGTTGAAGATGCCGCCGGACAGCACGCCGAGCGTTGCAAGTCCGGGATGTTTGTCATTCCGCAGAAATGCCGCCAGCATCTGATTGAACAGGAACAGCGGGAATACGTATTTTATCGGACGCATATATTCCTGTGCCAAGACGAGCAGCGACTCATCCGCACCGAAGAAGGTCAGGATCGGGCGCTCAAAGCAGATGACACCGATCCACGCCAAAACGGACAGGATCACGGACCCGATCACCGATGAGGTGAAATACTGATTTTCACGTCCGTCGCTTTTCGCGCTGCCGCGCCTTGTGCTGAATATGACGCTGCCGCCGATACCCATCAAAAGACTGAGACTGTATATGATGTTCCAGACCGGCGCAACGACCGCCAAAGCCGCCGTACCCTCCGGTCCGTGATATTGCCCGACCATTGCCGTGTCCACGATGGAGTAGACCGATGTGATCATCGCGCTGCCGAACGCCGCCGCCAAGTATCTGAAATATATCGGCCGTATGCTGCCTCTTAAGAAATCCACTGTCAGATCCTCCTTCGTAACATTAAAAAGCCGGATAGGAAACAGACATTTCAGTCTGTCTCTTATCCGGCTGCCGTTTCTCTGAACAACTCGCCCTCCGAGTATTGCGCTTCATTTTACCACAATGTTTGAGCAATGTCAAGACTTGATTTCGGTTTTTCGGCGGAGAACTCTGTAGGATTACAATAGATAAGTTACAGCGCAAAAAAAGAATAGCAAATGAGAGTCAAATGTGTTACAGTTAAGTCAC
>CAKSDP010000028.1 GCA_934446065.1 uncultured Eubacteriales bacterium | reverse complement strand
AAGGTTGCAACCCTTTCTCTTGACGGTGTTCAGATGCTGTCCTACGACTTCTCGCAGGGCGGTGACTCTAATGTTCTCTTCACAATGCTGATGCCCCTGAACGTAGAGTCTTACTTTGCAAACCTGACGGTTACTGCTCCTGGTGCTGTAACGGATCCTCTTAACAATGACAGCTTCCGTAATGGTACATATGTCCTTACTCCGTTTGATGTTAATACACCTAACGATGTAGAGGCTGCTGTTGTTGCAGCTGAGGAGGCTTATGCAGCACTTACCGATGAGCAGAAGGCTCTCGTCAGCAACTATGCTGATCTCGTTGCTGCAAGAAAGGCTGTTAACGAAGCTAAGGCTGATAAGGTTGAGAAGCTGATCGATGCTATTGGCGAAGTTACTTATAACTCCGGCGATGCTATCGCAGCAGCTGAAGAGGCTTATGCAGCACTTACCGATGAGCAAAAGGCTCTCGTTGACAACTACGACGTACTCGTGGCTGCAATCGCTAAGTACAACTCCACCGAGGTTACCGGCGTATCCGCTATCGCTGAGGAAGGCAAGATCACCGTTAACTGGAACGCAGTTAAGGATGCCGGTATCTACTACATCTACTGCGACGGTAAGGTTGTCGGTTCCGTTTGGAACTATCTGACCACCACCTACACCTTCGCTGCAGCTCCCGGTGAGCACAGCGTCTATGTAGACGTATACGTAAAGGGTGAGCACAACGCTTACGGTACTGCATCTGCACCTGTGGCTGTGACGGTTCCTGAAAAGGTTCTTCCTACCGCTAATGCATCTGCTACATACAACTCCATCACACTCACTTGGGATGCAGTTGACGGCGCTGCTTACTACTACGTAAAGACCACTATTGCCGGCACTTCCTACATCGCTAAGGTTTACGGTACTGCTCACACCATCAACTACCTTGCAGCTGATACTGAGTACACCGTTAACATTGAGGCTGTTCGCGGATATGCTAACAATAAGGTTGATAAGGTTGACTTTGCACCTGTTGTTGCAACCACTACTACTGCTCCTGCAGTAAGAGTTACCGTTGACGGCGACAAGTACATCGTCGAGTGGGATGCATTTGATAACACCGTAATCTACTACGTAAAGGCAAAGATCGGTGCTAACAACTACATCATCCCCGTATCTGCTTCCTCCACTACTCGTAACATCACAGCTATCGCTGATGCTGACTACTCGATAACGGTTGAAGCATATCATTCTCCTAAGACCACATCTGCTGGTTACGATATCTACAGCGTATACACCTACGCAGCAGCTACCAACCACTGATTAGGTAATAGGGTTTGATTAAAACCTAATAGAAATGCCCCCGATGCGAAAGCATCGGGGGCATTTTGCGTGTGTTTTGCGCACTTCATGAGACTTTGTGGGGGTGGGAGTGGACTGTTGTTGGGTCATAGAAATACGGCGTTTATAGCGCTGTATATAGGATTCTCGTGGCGGCGCTATGACGCCCGTATCATCGCATCAGTGCTTTGGAAAGAATAGCAGGTAACGGTCCACCGTCCCCAATATAGCCCGCATTTGCGCTGTGCGTACAAGCAAAAAATACGGACTGCCTATGGCAGTCCGTATTTTTATTTTGAATCAATGTCAGTCCATAGCCCGCACAAACTGCTCCCAAAGGGATTCGTAATACGAGCGGGTATCGGGATCAATGTCGTGGAAATACTGTGTCTTGGGCATCTTGTCTTCTGCGAGATAGAGGATCTCATTTCCCTTGAGCGAGTAATCGTCGGAATTTATAACGCCGGTGTTGGGAGATGCGTACATTATGTATTCAGCATTCGCAAGCGCGATCTCCGGATCGGTCAGAAAATCAATGTACAGCATTGCGGCATCGTAGTTCTGGCAGGATTTCGGAACACAGATCGAATCGACGAAAATGTTGACGCCTTCCTTCGGATATACAAATTCGAGGTCGTCGTTGTTTTCCTTCATCGTGAGGAAGTCGCCCGCATAGTACGGCGCGATCGCGGCGTTTCCGCCCTCCATCTTGTCGAACACCTCATCCATGACCTTGCCTTGCAGTATCGGCGCCTGTTCGAGCATCTTTTCGAGTACCCGATCCCAGTCTGCCTTGTCGGTCGTGTTCACGTCCATACCGAGCAGGAACTGAGCGATCGCGAATGCGTCGCGCGAGTTGTTGAACGTCAAAATGTCATCCTTGTATCGCTCATCCCACATCACGGACCAGCTGTCGGGTGCTTCTTTGACCATCGTCTTGTTGTAGATGAGTCCGACCATTCCTACGTTGTACGGTACGGAGTATTCGTTGTTTTCGTCGAAGTAAAGGTTCTTGTATTTGTCGTCGATGTACTTGTAGTTCTCAAGCTTAGTTACATCTATTTTTGAAAGCATATCCTCGGAGATGAGGCGGCTTATCATGTAGTCGGAGGGAATTATGATGTCATACGATACTGCGCCGCTCTTGAGCTTTGCGTACATAGACTCGTTGCTGTCGTAATTCAGATAGTTGACCTTGATGCCGGTGCGGCGCTCGAATTCCGCGTTTACGTCAAGCGAGCCTTCGCCGCCGTCCGAGATGTACTCGCCCCAGTTGAATACGTTGAGCGTTGTTCCGACAAGCTCGGGTACGGGGTAGTCAGCCGCATCGTTTTTCTTGCCGCATCCGCCGAGAAACAGCGACTGTGCAAGGAGTGTGGCGGAGATGACCGCCGCAAAAGTTTTTTTCATCAATTTTTTACCTCTCTTTTTATATAAATAAATTTTTGAGAATCTTAGATATTCTTCTGATTCTTTGCCGCTTTTTCCGAGCGCGCCTGCGCGACGTTTATTACGATCAGAAGTACGAGCACCGTTATGAATATAAGGCTCGAGAGTGCGTACATATCCGGCTTAACCTTTTTGCGCGTCATCGCATATATCATCAGCGGCAGCGTCTGATAGTCGGAACCGTTCGTGTAGTAGCTGATGACAAAATCGTCGATCGACAGCGTGAACGCCATCAGAAATCCGGAGAAGATCCCGGGTGTTATCGACGGGAGTACAGCCTCCGTGAATGCCCTGACCGGGTGGCAGCCGAGATCTTCCGCTGCCTCGATCAGGTGCGGATCGGTTTGACGGAGCTTCGGGAGCACGTTCAGTATTACATACGGCAGATTGAACGTTACGTGCGCGATGAGCAGCGTCCAGAAGCTGAGCGACGTTCCCGCGCCGACGAGTCTGCCGATGAATACGAACAAAAGCATAAGCGATACGCCCGTAACGATATCGGGGTTCATCATCGGGATGTTCGTCACGTTGAGCATGAGTCCCTTTGCCCATTTTGAGCGCATATTGTATATGCCGACCGCGGCAAGCGTGCCGAGCAGGGTTGCGATCACGGCTGACGCAAGCGCAAGAACAAGCGTGTTCTTGAGCGCCGTCATGGTGCCGCTGCTCGCGAACAGCTCGCGATACCATTTAAGCGAGAATCCCGTGAATACCGAGGTGGACTTTGACTCGTTGAACGAGAAAAACACCATCACGAGAAGCGGCGCATACAGAAACGTGTAAATTATAACTGCTGAGAGACGACCGAGATGCTTCATACCACAATACCTCCGTCGTCACCTGAGAATTTGTTCATTATCGCAAGGCTGATGAGGATGAATACCATCAGCACGAGCGAAAGAGAAGCGCCGAGATTGTAGTTGTACGACGTTTGTATCTGCCGCTCGATCGCGTCGCCGATGAGTCCGATCTTGCCGCCGCCGAGCTTGTATGAAATGTAGAACGTGCTGACTGACGGTACGAATACCATTGTGATACCCGAAATGACACCGGGAAGCGAGAGCGGGAGAACGACGCGGCGCAGCTTCTGCATCGTGCCGCAGCCGAGATCCTCCGCCGCCTCATACAGCGAGTTGTCGATCTTCGCCATAACGGTGTAAATCGGCAGTATCATGTACGGCAGATAGTTGTAAACCATTCCGAGAATGACCGCGCCGGGAGTGCCGATCATTTTCGCGTTGCCAAGCCCTATGGCAGACAGAATGTTGTTTATGATGCCGTTGCGCTCGAGGATTATCATCCACGAGTAGGTGCGGATGAGAAGATTCATCCACATCGGGAGCATGACGAGCATCATCATCATCTTTTGTGCGGATACCTTTGTGCGGCTCATGAAAAACGCGAACGGATACGCCATAATAAGCGTGATGAGCGTTGCAATGAGCGAGTACAGCACGGACGTGATAAACGTGTCCTTGTAATCCGCGAGAGCCTTTATGTTGTCGAGAGTAAAGGCTCCGTCCCTCGTCGTGAAGGTGTAGTAAATAACAATAAGCAGAGGAACTATTATGAAGATCGCCGCCCACAGCGTGTACGGAGCGTTTAGAAGCGCCGTGCCGAGCGAGGGGCGGTTCTTCTTTTCCTCGTTTACCCGAGCGCGCGCCATCAGTCTTCATCCTCCGCATCGTCAACAACGCTCAGCTCATCGATCTCGTCGGAGTAGGAGCTGTAATCGCCGTACATTCCGGAGTACTTCGATTTTTTCATTATGTGGATCGCGTCCGGCTCTACGTAGAGCCATACCGTTTCGCCCTCTTGGTGCTCGTCCGTCGTCTGGATCATCCACTTGAAGCCGCGAACGTCAACGATTATCTCAAAATGCACGCCGCGGAACGTGACGGAGCAGATCGTGCCGGACAGCTGCCCCATCTCCTTCGGAACGATATCGACGTCCTCCGGACGGATAACAACATCGACCGCCTCGCCCAGCTCAAACCCTGCGTCAAGGCAGGGAAACTCTCTGCCGGAGAAGCGTGTGGTGTAATCGCACGGCATCACGCCGTCAATGATGTTCGATTCACCGATGAAATCGGCGACGAACGCGTTCTCAGGCTCGTTGTAGATGTCCGTCGGACGACCGATCTGCTGGACCTTGCCCTCGTTCATGACGACAACGGTGTCGGACATCGACAGCGCTTCCTCTTGATCGTGGGTAACGTATATGAACGTGATCCCGAGCTCTTTCTGTATGTTCTTCAGCTCCGTCTGCATATCCTTGCGAAGCTTGAGATCGAGCGCCGACAGCGGCTCGTCAAGCAGCAGGACTTTGGGATTGTTTATGACGGCGCGTGCGATCGCAACACGCTGCTGCTGACCGCCGGAGAGCTTCGTCACGTCCTTTTTCTCAAATCCCTCAAGATTTACAAGGCGCAGCATATCCGTCACCTTGCGGCGTATCTCGTCCTTCGGAAGCTTTCTGATCTTCAGCCCGAACGCAACGTTGTCATACACATTGAGGTGCGGAAACAGTGCGTAACGCTGAAAAATGGTGTTGACCGGTCTGAGATACGGCGGAACACCATTTATTTCCTTGGAGTCGAAAAGGACAGTGCCGCTGTCAGGCTGAAGAAAGCCTGCAATGACGCGCAGAGTGGTGGTCTTACCGCAGCCGGAAGAACCGAGAAGCGTTACAAACTCCCCGTCCTTTATGGTAAGATTCAGTCCGTCAAGGACTCTCTCTCCGTCAAATTCAACGACAATGTCCCGAAGATCGATAATATTCTTATTTTCAGCCATTTTTTGCATCCCCCTTTGCGGTTAAAACCCGCGTAAGCTGTTAAGCTCTGCGCGAACCCACCCATGACTGATCACAGCCCCCGCAAAGAGTTTTTTACATATCGGAGAACCTCCCGCTCCGATTGTAGCTTGCGATCTCTCAGATGCGACGTGCGCATCCCGGTCTTTGTTCAAAACTGCCACAGGTGAAACATCTGCGAAACGTTATGCGATGTTTTGTTTCCCCGAAAATTCGGGGCGTCAGCACAGATGCAAAAATATTACAATACGCATTATACATTTTATTTCGACATAAGTCAATAGTACAGGGGATAAATTAGTACACATATTTTACTGTGTGCATGGCTTATTTATTAGGTATAATGAAATAAACGAAAGATCTGTCACCAATCAGTCCTCGCGTATTCCGCGGAGAAGCGCGATCTCGCGGCCGTAGCCCTCGACATCGTTCGGCGTTTCAAGGTAAAACGGAAGGTCGCGGAGCCTCTCGCATTTGATGATGCGCGTGATCCCGTCAAGTCCGAGCGTGCCTCCGCCGATGACCTCGTGACGGTCCTTGTGCGCTCCGACCGGATTTTTGCTGTCGTTCAGATGAACGGCGCGCAGCCGCTCAAGTCCGATCACCCGGTCGAACTCGTCAAGTACCGCGTCGGGATCGGCGGCAATATCGTATCCGCCGTCGCTCACGTGACAGGTGTCAAGGCATACGCCGAGCATCTCCCGGTACTCTGGACGAACACCGTCGATGATCGCACGGATCTCCTCGAACGTGCGGCCGATCTCCGTGCCTTTGCCCGCCATCGTCTCGATGAGAACAGTCGTGTGCATCCCCTCGAACATGATCTCGTTCAGACATTCGGCACACGATGCGATTCCGGCTTCGGATCCCGCGCCGACGTGGCAGCCGGGATGAAAATTGTAAAGCGAGCCGGGGAGCGTCTCGAGAAATTCAAGCTCGCCGCGCATCGACGTGCGCGTGAATTCGCGGATGCGCTCGTCGGACGAGCAGGGGTTGTAGGTGTACGGCGCGTGCGCCAAAGGCGCGGCAAAGCCGTTCTCCTTCAGAAATTCGGCGAGTGCGGCGACATCAGCCGGATCGGCGGGCTTTGACTTTGAGCCGCGCGGATTTTTCGTGAAATATTGAAACGTGTTTGCCCCGATCGACGCTGCGACGCGTCCCATGTTCAGATATCCTCCCGTAAGGGATAGATGGCAGCCCAAATAAAACATAATAATTGCCCCCGAAATCAGTGTTATTAAGAGTATATCACGAAAAAGATGAGGTGTCAACGCCGCCTTCTGCCGCAAAATTGCACCGTCGGACGTAATTTTGCATAAATCTTCATTATAGCTATTGATTATCCCGTCGCAATTTGGTATACTAAAATGTAAACTTGTATAACTATGCCGTAAAATAATAGAAAGGCTTTGTCAATGGAGAAGATAAGAAAACCGAGAGGCACGATGGATATAATCGCGCCCGATACGGATGTATGGCAGTATATCGAAAGTACCGCGAGAGCGGTCGCGGGGCGTTTCGGCTTCGGCGAGATCCGTACTCCCGCGTTTGAGGATCTCGGACTGTTCCGCCGCGGCGTCGGGGAGACCACCGATGTTGTGCAGAAGGAAATGTATACCTTCGAGGACAGGGAAGGACGTGCGTTCGCGCTTCGTCCCGAGGGGACGGCATCGGTCGTCCGCGCGGTCATCGAAAACGGACGCCAGTCCGATCCGCTTCCGCTTAAATATTTCTATATAATAAACTGCTTCCGCTATGAGAAGCCTCAGGCGGGGCGCAGCCGTGAGTTTTTCCAGTTCGGAGCCGAGATGTTCGGAGCCGAGGGAGCGGGCGCCGATTTCACGATGCTCTCGCTTGCGGACACATTTATCCGTGAGCTTGGGATCAAGGACGTTCACCTCCACATAAATTCTATCGGCTGTCCGAAGTGCCGCCCGGCTTACAGGGAAGCGCTCGTGTCGTATTTCAAGAGCTATGAGAACGAGCTGTGCGATACGTGCCGCGAGCGCCTTGCGAAAAATCCGCTCCGCGTACTCGACTGCAAGAACGAGTCGTGCGCAAGGATCGCCGCAGGTGCACCGAGAACGATCGACCACCTCTGCCCGGAGTGCGCGGAGCACTTCGACACGCTCAAGACCTACCTTGACGCGGCAGGGATCGAGTATTCCATCGATCCTATGATCGTCCGCGGCCTTGACTATTATACGCGCACGGTGTTTGAGTTCATCGTGCCGGGGATCGGAGCGCAGAGCACGGTCTGCGGCGGCGGACGCTACGACGGCCTTGTCGGAGAGCTTGGCGGCTCTCCCATGGCGGGTATCGGTTTTGCAATGGGAATTACGCGCCTTATACTTGCGATGGAGCAGAGCGGCGCGGCGATCCCCGAGCGCGCTTGCCCCGAGGTGTATATTGCCTCTATGGGCGAGGACGCAGCGGCAGCTGCCGCAAAGATCACCGCAGTGCTCAGAGCACGCGGAATATTTGCGGATTTCGACGTAATGGGCAGAAGCCTCAAGGCGCAGATGAAGTATGCGGACAAGCTTTCCGCAAAGCGCGTGCTTATAATCGGCTCAAGCGAGCTTGAGAGCGGCCGCGCCGTGCTGAAGGATATGGCGACGGGCGAGCAGACCGAGATCTCTCTCGACTGCGTCGCAGACACCATAACCGACATCGTCACATCGACAATTAAATAAACAACAAAACCAGATAAGGAAGGCTTAAGTAATGGAAAGCTTTGCAAAAGAAGATAAGAGAACCGATTATTGCGGAACTCTCAGTGCCGCAGATATAGGACGCCGCGTCAGGGTATGCGGCTGGGTTCAGAGGCAGCGCGACCTCGGCAGCCTTATATTTATCGATCTTCGCGACAGAACCGGTATCGTCCAGCTTGCATTTGACGATAATACCGACAGAAAGATCTTCAATGACGCGTTCGGCGCCCGCTCGGAGTACGTGATCTCCGCCGCAGGCGAGGTACGTTCGAGAGGTGAGGGCGCGGTCAACCGCAATA
This sequence comes from uncultured Eubacteriales bacterium, assembly GCA_934446065.1. Classification (GTDB taxonomy): domain Bacteria; phylum Bacillota; class Clostridia; order Oscillospirales; family CAG-272; genus UMGS1312. The sequence goes on along the minus strand of CAKSDP010000028.1, from coordinate 11,075 downwards.
TGCCTACCGGTGAGATCGAGATCGCCGTTGATTCCATGAAGATCCTCTGCGAGGCAAACACCCCGCCTTTTGCGATCGTCGAGGGAAGCGACGTCAAGAGCGAGCTCAGACTTGCGCACCGTTATCTCGACCTGCGCCGTCCGGATATGCAGAACAACATCATCGCCCGCTCGAAGATAGTCAAGCTTGCGCGCGACTACTTTGCGGATCACGGCTTTATCGACATTGAGACGCCCTGCCTTATCGGACCTACTCCCGAGGGTGCGCGTGACTACCTTGTGCCGAGCCGCGTACACAACGGCAAGTTCTATGCACTTCCGCAGTCCCCTCAGCTTTACAAGCAGATCCTGATGTACTCCGGATTCGACCGCTATATTCAGATCGCACGCTGCTTCCGCGACGAGGACCTGCGTGCCGACAGACAGCCCGAGTTCACCCAGATCGACCTTGAGCTTTCGTTTGTCGATGAGGAGGACATCATCTCTCTCAACGAGGGATTCCTCAAGTATTTGTTCGACAACTTCATGAAACAGCCGCTTGAGATCCCGTTTGCACGTATGACATACGCCGAGGCTATGCGCCGCTACGGCTCCGATAAGCCTGATACGAGATTCGGACTTGAGCTGTGCAATATCTCCGACATCGCCGGAAAGACCGGATTCTCCGTGTTCTCCTCTGCGGTCGCAGAGGGCGGCAGCGTCCGTGCGATCAGCGTTCCCGGCGGCGCGTCGATGCCCCGCAAGGAGATCGACTCACTCGTCGAGTACGTTAAAACTTACGGCGCAAAGGGACTTGCATGGTATAAGCACGCGGCTGACGGCACCGTTTCATCATCGTTCGCGAAATTTCTCACCGAGGACGAGATCGCTGCGATCTGCGAGCGCACCGGAACCGGCGCCGGCGACCTCATGCTTGTTGTTGCCGCAAAGAATTCGGTCGTGTTTGCGTCTCTCGGCGCGCTCCGCTGCGAGGTTGCACGCCGCATGAATCTCATCGACCGCTCGAAGTTCAATTTCCTGTGGATCACCGAGTTCCCGTTGCTTGAGTACAGCGAGGAGGACGGTCGTTTCTATGCGATGCATCATCCCTTCACCATGCCGATGGAGGAGGATATGGCGAAGATCGACACCGATCCCGGCGCTGTCCGCGCAAGAGCATACGATATCGTGCTGAACGGCACGGAGCTCGGCGGCGGCTCGATCCGTATCCACACAACCGAAATGCAGAAGAAGATGTTCTCCGTGCTCGGCATCGACGATGCGTCTGCCGAGGAGAAATTCGGATTCCTGCTTGAGGCGTTCAAGTACGGAGTTCCCCCGCACGGCGGTCTCGCATTCGGTCTTGACAGACTGGTGGCGCTGCTGCTCGGACTCGAGGACATCCGCGACGTTATCGCGTTCCCGAAGGTGCAGAACGCATCCGAACTTATGTCAAAATGCCCGTCAAAGGCAGATCCTGCGGCTCTTGCAGAGCTTGGCATTGCCGTTGTGGCAGAGGAAGAAGAATAAAAAGAAAGGGCAGGCTTATGCTCAGACTTGAAAATGTATCATTCTCGGTTGACACCGACGGGGGAGAAAAGGACATCCTCCGCAACGTCAGCCTTGAGTTTGCCGATCCGTTCACGGTTATAACCGGTCCGAACGGCGGCGGCAAATCTACCCTCGCAAAGATCATTTCCGGTATATATAAGCCGACATCCGGCAGAATCTATATCGACGATCGGGATATCACCGATATGTCGATCACAGACCGCGCAAATGCCGGGATCGGCTACGCGTTCCAGCAGCCGGTCAGATTCAAGGGGATCACCGTCGCTGATCTCATTAAGATCGCGGCGCGGCGCGATATCGGCGTTACGGAGGCGTGCACCTATCTCTCCGAGGTGGGACTGTGCGCAAGGGATTATATCAACCGCGAGATAAACGCAACTCTTTCCGGCGGCGAGCTTAAGCGTATCGAGATCGCAACGATACTCGCGCGCGGCACCGAGATATCCGTTTTCGATGAGCCGGAGGCGGGCATTGATCTCTGGAGCTTCAACAGCCTTATAAAGGTGTTCGAGAATATGCGCGAGAAGGTGCGCGGCTCGATAATCATTATATCTCACCAAGAGCGTATCCTGAATATTGCCGACCGCATCGTCGTTATCTCCGACGGCGAGATCGTGCACACAGGCACGAAGGACGAGGTGCTGCCGACTCTGTTCGGAGGCGGCTCCGTGTGCAGTATTCTTAAAGATAAGATCGATTAGAGGTAACTATGGATCAGATAGAAAAGAGTCTGCTTGAAAAGATCGCGGATATCCACGGCGTGCCGGAGGGCGCGTACAATATCCGTGCCAACGGCGAGAAAGCGGGCAGAAATACAACTGAGCATATCGACATCGTGACAAAAACCGATAATCCCGGAATCGATATTATAATAAAGCCGGGCACGAAGAACGAGAGCGTCCATATCCCGGTCATCATCTCAAAAACGGGACTTGACGACCTCGTGTACAACGATTTTTACGTCGGAGAGGGCGCGGACGTTGTCATTGTCGCCGGATGCGGTATCCACAACACCGGAGACGCGCGATCCTCCCACGACGGCGTCCACACGTTCCATATCGAGAAGGGTGCCCACGTGGTCTACATCGAGAAGCACTACGGCGAGGGAGAGGGTACCGGCGAGCGTATCATGAATCCCAAGACCATCGTATATATGGATGAAGGCTCGTCGCTTGAGATGAACACCGTACAGATCCGCGGGATTGATTCAACCTACCGTTCAACGGAGGCTACCCTTGCGGACGGCGCAATCCTCACGATCTCGGAGAAGATCATGACGCACGGACGCCAGTCCGCGACGACTGATTTCAAGGTGAACCTTGACGGCGTGAACTCCTCGGCACACGTGATATCGCGTTCCGTCGCGAAGGATTCCTCTCATCAGCACTATATTTCGGAGGTCAACGGAAATAACAAGTGCAACGGGCACACCGAGTGCGACGCGATCATCATGGATGCAGCGTCGGTCACGGCGGAGCCTCGCATCAATGCGAACAACGTTGACGCAACGCTGATCCACGAGGCAGCGATCGGAAAGATCGCCGGTGAGCAGCTCATGAAGCTCATGACTCTCGGCCTTACCGAAAAGGAAGCCGAAGAACAGATAATAAGCGGATTTTTGAAGTGATCGGGGCGTAACACGTGTTAATCGAAAGAGTAAAGAAGTATTTTTCATCGCTCGGCATAGCCGATCGCGTGCGCGAGCTTGAAGCGTCGAGCGCAACGGTGGAGCTTGCGGCGGCAGCGCTCGGTTGCGAGCCGTGCCGTATCGCAAAAACGCTGTCTTTCCGCGTCGGAAGCGATGCGATACTTGTCGTTGTTGCGGGCGATGCGAAGATCGATAACCGTAAATTCAAGGAAACATTCGGCGTGAAAGCGAAAATGCTTGCGCATGATGAGGTGACGGAGGCGGTCGGCCACGCGGTCGGCGGAGTATGCCCGTTTGCCGTGAACGACGGAGTCAGGGTGTATCTCGACGAATCCCTCAAACGCTTTGAAACAGTGTTTCCGGCGTGCGGCAGCGCAAACAGCGCGATAGAACTGACGATACCGGAGCTTGAGCGGTATTCCGGCTTTGTATCGTGGGTGGATGTGGCAAAGCTTCCGGAGACGGAGTGACCCGCTTTGCAGGATATTCTGCCTGTGCATTCATTTTGCCGAAAATACGCGATTTTTCGAGCGCAATTCTGTGACTGTATATAAAACCAAAAAAAATCGGAAGTTTCTATTGACAAACGCTTTGTGCGGTGGTAAAATGTCACCAACAAAAACAAAAAACAAATCTGAGCAAAGGAGAAGCCTCATGACAAACGTGGTATTTTGCATGTGCATGTATATGGACGAAACAGACCTGGGGCTTTCTTTTGAAGATTGACGCCGGCTTTTCGGCGTGTATAATTTGAAATGAAGGGAAGCGCCAAACGCGTTTCCCTTTAATTTTTTATACAAGGAGAAATCAAAAATGAAGAAACTCACATCACTCGTACTTGCAGTCCTCCTCGCAGTCGGCGCACTCGCCGCATTCGCTTCCTGCGGATCCAAGCAGTCCGAAATAACGATCTCCGTTCCGAATGATACGACGAACGAAGCACGCGCACTCCTCCTCCTCGAGAGCAAGGGTTACATCAAGCTCAAAGAGGGTGCAGGCATCGGCGCAACCGTCCTTGATATCACCGAGAATCCCTACAATATCAAGTTCAACGAGGTTGAGGCAGCAGCAGTTCCGAACGTCCTGAAGGACGGCGACTATGGCGTCATCAACGCAAACTATGCGATCTCCGCCGGACTTAACCCCAAGACCGACGCGCTTGCACTTGAGGGCTCCGCTTCCGCTTACGGCAACATTCTTGCAGTAAAGGAAGGCAACGAGAATTCCGACCTGATCCTCGCTCTCAAGGCTGCTCTTGAAAGCAAGAAGGTCGCAGACTTCATTTCCGATAAATACGACGGCGCTGTCATCAGCGTTGTTGAGAATCCCGGCGACGGCTACGACACCTCCGTTGATTACGCAGCACTTGCAGGCAAGACCGTATCCGTTGCAGCATCTCCCGCACCTCACGCAGAGATCCTTGCAGTCGCAAAGGAGATCCTCGCTGAGAAGGACATCACCCTCGACATCAAAGAGTTCACCGACTACGTACAGCCCAACAATGTTGTAGAGAGTGGCGAGGTTGACGCAAACTACTTCCAGCACACTCCTTACCTCGATGATTTCAACAAGAAGAACGGAACTCACATCGTGTCCGTAGCAATCATCCACGTTGAGCCTCTCGGAATCTACGGCGGCAAGCAGACTTCTCTTGACGCTATTACCGCAAATAAGTAATAACGCAGAAAAAGCACCGGCATGGGGTTGACGACCGTCAGCCTCATTGTCCGCGTTTTCGGGACACCATCAACATCTGATCGGGAGAGACATACTGTGATTGAAATAAAAAATCTGTCAAAATCCTTCAGAGTAGCCGACGGCGACGTCGATGCGCTGAAAAACGTAAATCTGACGATAAACGACGGCGATATATACGGCATAATCGGAATGAGCGGCGCCGGCAAGAGTACGCTTGTCCGCTGCATAAATATGCTTGAGCGTCCGACGGACGGACAGGTGCTCATCGACGGAGTTGATATCGGTGCGCTCCCCGAGCGTAAGCTGCGCGAGGTGCGCCGGAATATCACGATGATATTCCAGGGATTCAATCTTCTGATGCAGCGCACCTGTATTTCAAATATCTGCTTTCCGCTTGAGCTTGCGGGCGTGCCGAAGAAAGAGGCACGTGCCCGTGCGGCGGAGCTTCTTGAAACGGTAGGACTTCCGGACAAGGCGAATGCGTATCCCGCTCAGCTTTCCGGCGGTCAGCAACAGCGTATCGCGATCGCACGCGCACTTGCAACAGATCCGAAGGTGCTCCTGTGCGATGAGGCGACAAGTGCGCTTGACCCCAAGACTACCCATTCGATACTCGAACTTATCCGCGAGATAAACCGGAAAACCGGAATTACCGTTATCATCATCACGCATCAGATGAGCGTGGTCGAGGAGATATGCGGTAAGGTCGCGATCCTCGATCACGGCGAGGTCGTCGAGGAGGGAGACGTCGCAACAGTGTTTGCGTCCCCGAAATCCGATGCCGCGAAGCGCCTCGTGTTCCCGATCGGCGAGGCAGTGCTCGAGAATTTTGCGGTGAATCCCGGCGAGCGGCGCATCCGCGTCGTGTTCAACGGCGCTCTTGCCGCCGGAACGCCCCTTATTACAAAGATGGCGATGGAGCATAAGATCTGCGCGAATATCCTTGCCGCATCAACCAAGGTCATAGGCGACAAGGTTTATGGCAGTATGATGCTTGGTATCCCCGATGAGGGCGATCAGATGAAGATCGCGCTCGATTATCTCAGACGCACACCCGATATTACGGCAGAGGAGGTGGACTGATGTTTGCGGAATTTTTTGCATCCGAGACCGTGCAAAACGGCATAGCAATAGTAAAAAGTGAGTTTCCTTTGGCTATATGGGAGACGTTGTACGTCACCGTTCTCTCAACATTCTTCGCAATAATTATCGGTCTGCCGCTCGGTGTCCTTCTCGTCGCAGGCGAGCGCGGGGGCGTCCTCCCGCTGCCGACATGGCTCATGAAAGTGCTCGGCTTTGTGATAAACATTCTGCGCTCGATCCCGTTTCTGATACTCATGATCGTCGTGTTCCCGCTCACGCGCCTTATCGTCGGAACAGCCGTCGGTACCGTCGCGTCGATCGTCCCGCTTGTCATCGCGGCGTTCCCGTTTGTGGCTCGCATTGTCGAGGGAAGCCTCAGAGAGGTCAACCCCAACATAATCGAGGCGGCGCAGAGCATGGGCGCGTCACCTATTCAGGTGATCGTAAAGGTCATGATCCCCGAGAGCGTACCCTCGCTCATCTCGAACGCAACTATCGCTATAACAACGATACTCGGCTATTCGGCAATGAGCGGCGCGCTTGGCGGCGGCGGCCTCGGTAAAATGGCGATCAGCTACGGCTACAACAGATATCAGTATTTCGTGATGTACGCGGCAGTTATCCTTCTCGTGATCCTCGTCGAGCTGTTCCAGGGCGTCGGAACAAAGCTTGCCGTGAAATCGGACAAAAGACTCAAGAAATAAGAAAAACCGGTGCAAGAACATTTGGTTCTTGCACCGGTTTTATACTTTGCGTTATCTCTGCATCGTCGTGCTCTGCGAGCGGATGGGATCATATGTGAAGTTCAGTCCGAGCTTCTTGAACGTCGAGCGATCGACGGACGCGGGCTTCACCGTGAGGTGTGCCTCGCTTCCGCGAAGCAGCGGAACGGCGTTCAGCGCCGACCGCGCGATCTCGTCGGTCACGGCGCAGACCGAAAGTACGATCAGAACCTCATCCGTGTGCAGACGCGGATTTTTCGAGCCGAACTGCTCGACCTTCAGCTTCATTACAGGCTCAAGCACTGCCGGTGAGAGAAGCTGTACATCGTCGGGAATATTCGCGAGATATTTCAGCGCATTGAGCAGCGCCGCGGACGACGCGCCGAGGATCGGCGTCGTTTTTCCGGTGATGACGTGCCCGTCAACCTCGATCGCGGCAGCGGGACCGCCAGTCGCCTCGGCTTTCTCCCGTGCGTATTTTGCCGAGAGCCTGTCCGACGGAGACAGCTCCGCCTGCTTCATTATCAGCTCTTCCTTGTATACGATATCGGCGAGCGCAGGGTTGTCGGGATGTTCCACGCTGTCCGCAAGCGATGTGTAGTAACGTCTGATTATCTCGGCTTTTGCCGCCGCTTCGACTGCATCGTTGTCGGTGATGCAGAATCCCGCCATGTTTACGCCCATGTCGGTCGGCGACGAGTACGGGCATTCGCCGGATATCTTCTCGAGTATGTCTGCAAGGAGAGGAAACGCCTCAACGTCGCGGTTGTAGTTGACCGCGATCTTGCCGTATTTCTCCATGTGATACGGGTCGATCATGTTGACGTCTCTCAGATCGGCGGTAGCCGCTTCATATGCGAGGTTCACCGGGTGTCTGAGCGGCAGATTCCATACGGGGAACGTCTCAAATTTCGAGTATCCTGCGCGCATTCCGCGCTTGTACTCGTGATAGAGCTGAGACAGGCAGACGGCCATCTTTCCGCTGCCGGGACCGGGAGCCGTTACAATGACGATCGGGCGCGTGGCAGGGAAGTATTCGCACTTGCCGTATCCCTCATCGCTTACGATGAACGGGATATTCGTGGGATATCCCTCGATCGGGTAATGCAGATACGAAGTAATATCCGCTTCGTCAAGTTTGCGGCGCAGTCTGTCCGCCCCCGCCTGATTTGCGTATTTCGTGATCGCGGCGCCGCTTACCTTGAAGCCCATCTTGCGGAATTCGGAGGCGAGACGCAGCACCTCGTCACCGTAGGAGAATCCGGTGTCGGCGCGGGTCTTGTTTTTCTCGATATCATCTGCCGAAACGGCAAAAAGTATCTCCGCGCGATCGCGTATCGCGGTCAGCATACGGATCTTGCTGTCCGGCAGAAATCCCGGCAGTACGCGCGCCGCGTGATGATCGTCGAACAGCTTTCCGCCAAGCTCAAGGTAGAGCCTGCCGCCCATATTTTCAGCCCGATCCATGATGTGGTCGGACTGAAGCTTTATGTACTTGTCGTTGTCAAATCCAATGTTCATGTAAAGTTGCGCTTTCTGTGAGTGTGATAGATTTGGTGAAACGGCGCATCAGTAGTATCTGACGCTTGCAACAACGCGGCCGAGCACGGATAATTCCTTTGTGTAGATCGGCTGCATGGCTTTGTTGCGCGGCTCAAGGCGGAACATATTGCCCTCGCGGTAGAACATCTTGACAGTTGCGCTGTCGTCGATCAGGGCGACGATCATCTCGCCTTCCTCGGCGGTCGATGCGCTCTCGACGATCACGATATCCCCGTCGAGAATGCCTGCCTCGATCATGCTCGTGCCGACAACACGCAATGCGAACAGAGCAGAGTCAATGTGCCTGTCCGGTGCGAAATCGACATAGCCGTCAAGATTTTCTTCGGCGAGGATCGGAAGTCCGGCGCGGACACGCCCGAGAATCGGAATACGCATACTTGTGCCGGATGCGGCAGCGCCTCCGTCCTCCTCGGTGCCGCCGAGACGCAGAGTGCGGCTCTTGCCGCTCTCGCGGACGAGATATCCTTTCCTTTCAAGCCTCTCAATATAAGAAAAAACGGTCGCCGTGCTTTTTATGCCGAGCGCCGATCTTATATCTCTGACAGTCGGAGCGTAGCCCTTCGTTTTTATGGATTGACTTATGTAGTCAAGGATCCGTTGTTCCTTCTCGGTAAGCATACGGTACCTCCTGCGTAACAAAGTTTCATTTCAATAATATTGTACCACACAATTCGACAAAAGTAAACAAGTGTTCCGATAAAAGTTGAAAAAATTTTCACACGACGAGTAAACGGCAGTGGAATTTCATATATCGCAAAACGTCAATTGTGAATAATTTGAAACTTTACGGAAAAAACGAAAAATCCATTGAAAAATTCATTAAATAATAGTACAATAAAGACGTATGAAGAAAAATCAAACCACTAAGGAGGATTTTCAAATATGACAGAGAACAAGCGTCTTCTTGCATGGGTAGATGAAATGGCTAAAATGACCTGCCCTGACAAGATCGTATGGATCGACGGATCCGAGGAGCAGGCAGAGGCTCTGAGAGCCGAGGCTTGCAGCACCGGCGAGATGATCAAGCTCAATGAGGAGCTGCTTCCCGGATGCTATCTGCACCGTACCGCAGTCAACGATGTTGCAAGAGTTGAGGGCAGAACCTTCATTTGCACCACCAAGAAGGAGGATGCAGGCAACATCAACAACTGGATGGCACCCGATGAGTGCTACGCAAAGCTGACCAAGCTTTATACCGGTTCCATGAAGGGCCGCACCATGTACGTTATCCCGTATTCTATGGGTATCGTCGGAAGCGACTTTGCAAAGTACGGTATCGAGCTTACCGACTCCATCTATGTCGTTCTGAATATGCTCATCATGACGAGAGTCGGAAACGACGTTCTTGACGCTATCGGCGCTGACGGCGACTTCATCAAGGGTCTTCACGCTAAGGCTGACCTCGATGAGGAGAACCGTTACATCTGCCACTTCCCCGAGGACAATACTATCTGGAGCGTGAACTCCGGCTACGGCGGAAACGTTCTGCTCGGCAAGAAGTGCTTCGCACTCCGTATTGCGTCCTACCTCGGCCGCAAAGAGGGCTGGATGGCTGAGCATATGCTTATCCTCGGCATCGAGTACCCGAACGGCGATATCAAGTATATCACTGCTGCATTCCCGTCTGCGTGCGGCAAGACCAACCTTGCAATGCTCATTCCGCCGGAGATCTACAAGAAGCAGGGCTATAAGGTTTGGTGCGTCGGCGATGATATCGCATGGCTGCGCATAGGCTCCGACGGACGTCTGTGGGCTGTCAACCCCGAGAACGGTTTCTTCGGCGTTGCCCCCGGAACGAACGAGAAGTCCAACCCCAATGCACTTGCTACTACCAAGAAGGATACCATCTTCACAAACGTTGTTCATGACCTCGACAATAACACCGTTTGGTGGGAGGGCATGACCGAGCCGGCTCCGAAGAATGCTATCGACTGGCGCGGCAATAAGTGGGATATCTCCATGTACAACAAGGCTGATAAGAGCACCTGCGGTGCTCATCCCAACTCCAGATTCACCGCTAAGGCAACGAACTGCCCCTGCCTCTCCAAGGAGTTCAACAATCCGGCAGGCGTGCCGATCGAGGCTATCATCTTCGGCGGACGCCGTGCAAGAACCGCTCCGCTGGTATATCAGTCCACCAGCTGGCAGAACGGTACGTTCGTCGGTTCCATCATGGCTTCCGAGACTACCGCAGCTGCATCCGGAGCTGTCGGCGTAGTTCGCCGCGATCCTATGGCTATGCGTCCGTTCGCAGGCTACGATATGGGCGACTACTTCGGACATTGGCTTGAGATGGGCAAGAAGATCCCTCACGCACCGAAGATCTTCCACGTCAACTGGTTCCGTACCGATGACGAAGGCCACTTCATTTGGCCCGGATTCGGCGACAATATGCGTGTCCTTCTCTGGATCCTTGACCGCTGCGAGGGCAAGGTAGACGCAGTTGAGACCGCAATCGGATACGTACCGAACTATAAGGATATCAACATCGACGGCCTCGATATTACCGAGGATACCATGAAGGAGCTTCTCTCCGTTGATAAGGAAGCATGGCTCGCAGATGTTGAGAATATCAAGGAGTTCTATGAGAAGATCGGCGACAGAGTTCCCGCTGAGCTTAAGGAAGAGCTTGCAGGACTCGAGGCAAGACTCTCGAAGTAATTATAATTGGTATTGAAAAAGCCACAGATGTGTGGTATAATACCATATGCGGGCGTGTGAATAGCACCCCGCATATGTTTCCGTAGCTCAGCTGGATAGAGCGACCGCCTCCTAAGCGGTAGGTCGGGTGTTCGAATCACCTCGGGAACG
>CAKSDP010000027.1 GCA_934446065.1 uncultured Eubacteriales bacterium | reverse complement strand
GCAGACGTGAACGACGACGGATACGTCACGGTCGCGGACGCGGTTGAGATACTGAAGATCGTTGCGGGGAGATGAGGGTCGCACACAAAAACAAGCACAGGCGGGTGCCTGTGCTTGTTTCTTTTATTATACTCAGCTCTCGAGCAGTGCTGCCATCTCGCGGCGGACCTCGTAGAGCTTCTCGCTGTCGCGCTCTACCTCCATGATGCTTGCGGTCGTGGCGATGCGATGGACGAACTCCTTGGCTTTCTCCTCGCCGAAGCGCTCCTCGATCATCGAGAGATACTCGAAATCCTCGATGCCGTCACGCGCGATCTCGGTACGGAGGCACGCTACGGGGCCGTCGACGCCGTAGTACGAACCGGGGTACACAAACACGCCGGTATGCGCGCCGAGCTTCTTTGAACGGGTGATAAAATCCCAATCGTTGACGGTGAAGTAAAGCATTCCTTCGACGTCATACGCATACTGCTGCCAGAAGAGTGCGCGGTGCTCGATCATGGTATTTCCGGCGGTGATATTGCACATGGGGGTACGGGGGTTGCCTGCCGTATACCACCAAATCTCCTTGCCCTCTTCTCTGAATTTCTCGTTTCTCTCGAGGAGGGTGCCGTACTTATCGATCGACTGCTGCGTATACATATGGCTTTGGAACATACTCTCGGACGGGAGGAGGAAGAGCGGTGTATGCGGGCACGAGATCGTGGTATTCGCCATGATGACGCTCATGATATCCTCGCCGCCGAAACCGTCAAGGAAATAGTTGACGTGCTGCGGAACGACTGTACGGGCGTTCGGGTAAAGGTCCTTCAGTATTCCGTTCCAACGAATGACGTCGTTGAGCTTGCCTGATTCTGTCGGCTCATCGACCATATAGAACATGGCTTTCTTTGCCCACTCCTCGTTCTTCGAGATCTTCTCGTATGCCTCGCGGATATACTCATCGCTCGGGTTATAGCCGTATGTGGAACCGGTATAGCCGCCGGCGACGAGGAATGTATTCACGCGCGGGTCGCTCATATACGCATCCGCCTCATCGGAGGTGGGGTCGAACGGCATATTCCAGATATTGATGCGGTTCTCGAGCATATACTCGTAGTACGCGGTATAGAGCTGCTTCTGCTTTTCCGCTTTGCCCTCGCCGGTAGCGACGCTGTGCTTATCGTAGACGCCGTACGCGGAAAGTCCGAACGCGGTCTTACACGCTGAGGAATCGGAGAGCGCGAAGTTCCAGACATCGGCGTAGACATACGCGGTTTTGACCGTTTTGCCCTCGCTGTCGGTGACTTTGAGCTCTGCGCGGTACAGTCCGGGGGTCTGCTCCTTATCGGAGGTGACCTTGATGAAGAAGCCCTGCTGCTTGCCGGCTTTCACCTTAAAGCTATCGGAGACGGGGGGGAGTGCATCGGGGATGACGGTACCGATGGGGTCGGTTGCGACGGTACTTGTTATTGTATAGTAATCCTCGCGGAGGAGCTTTGCCGAGAGCTTTTCGCCTGCGGCGTTCTTAAAGTCGGAGAGAGAGATACCGAGGTCGGTATGCTCGCTGTCTGCGGCGAGGTACGCCTGGCAGAACTCGGACTCGTTTTTCGCAAGCTCCATGACGTAGGAATACGTATTGTTTTTGGTATTATCGGAGTCGTTCTTACGATCGAGGTTAGACGCGAAGGTCAGCTCGAGGGAGGAATCCTCGTTTGGTGCGGTACGCTTGGAAAGGTCGGCTGCGAAGGGGGCATATCCGAGGGATATATCCCATCCTGCGACGTACTTCAGGACTGCGATGGCGTCGGAGACTCCGACGGAGCCGTTAAGGTCGACATCTGCGGCGAGGGTATTCTGGTCGGTGCTCCACTTTGCGACCTCTTTGAGGATGAGGATCGCGTCGCCGACTTTGACTGCGCCGTCGCGGTCGGTATCGCCATAGACGAGGATTTTATAGGGGTTGCTGCCCGCTGTGACGGTATAGTCGGTACCGACGACGGCTTCATCCGCGACGGTTTCGCCTTTGGCGTTCTTTATTTCGACAGGATCACGGAACTCCGCTTTAAGCTCTGCGGCGGTCGTTCCGGGGTAGACGCCCTTGAAATACCCGATAGAATCGTCGTAGACTGCGAAGACATCGTCCTTCAGAAGGGTATTCGGATCCTCGGCTGCGCCGACTGTGAGTGCTGCGGCGGACGTTCCTGCGAGCATTACTGCGGCGAGGCCGAGCGACAATATTTTTTTAAGCATTTATGCTCCTCCGGTTATTTGAATATCTTTAATATATTATACCATTCTGTGATGTATGTGTCAACACATATTTCCGAGAACCGCAATAGCCACAGTTGAGCGAAAGGAACAAAAAACGACGGGGGATTGTGGCAGGGGGACCTTTTTGAAAAAAGGCTCCCCCTGCACCCTTCCACAAAAAGATACGGATAAATTTATTGCGAGAGGAGATTTTTTGAAAAATCCCCTCTCGCGCTCTCCCTAAAAACTTTTAACCTATTAAAATAGATGTAGTGAGTGCAAGGTTTCAGCCAAGGCTCCCTTGTGTAAAGGGAGCTGTCAGCCGCACGGCTGACTGAGGGATTGCTGTGCATGAGATTTACGAAAACATATCTCCATGAAGTTTCTGCTATCTTCCAGTTCCTCAATCCCTCCGGCAGTACGGGGACTGCCACCTCCCTTTACACAAGGGAGGCTTGGGTTTGTGCAAACCTCACGTCCATGGCGGGAGCCGCGAGAGCGGATACCGCGCACTTGCAGTTTTCTGATAGTTTGGACGAACTAAAATATGAGATATCTCTCAACTTCGGCTTCAGAATCTGTCTTGCACAAACCAATTATATATACCCAGTATAAAGTTCTTTGCGCCACTTTCTTTCAAGAAAGTGGCTCGTTTCTTTTCAAGCCCCCTTCCCACCAATGCGAGTGCTTCATTCTAAATTTACATTTTTTCGAGAAAAAAGGTTGATAAAAAGAGCGGCGTGTGGTATATTAGTGTAAGATAGGAATAAATTTTATTTCAGAGAGGTTTGAATATGACTTACAACAAAAAAACAGTTGAAGACATTGACGTCCATGGCAAAAAGGTACTTGTCCGCTGCGATTTCAACGTACCGCTCAAGGACGGCGTGATCACCGATGACAAGAGAATCGTCGGCGCACTTCCGACAATTAAATATCTGATGGAGCACGGCGCTGCCGTTATCCTCTGCTCGCACCTCGGCAGACCGAAGGGCGAGTTCAACATGAAATACTCTCTCGCACCCGTGGCAAAGAGACTCTCCGAGCTGCTCGGCTGCGATGTTCCGCTTGCATCCGACGTTATCGGCGACGACGCAAAGGCAAAGGCAGCAGCTCTCAAGAGCGGCGAGGTCATGCTCCTTGAGAACGTCCGCTTCCACGCCGAGGAGGAGAAGAACGATCCCGAGTTCTCCAAGGCTCTCGCATCCATGGCCGAGATCTACGTAAACGACGCGTTCGGCACCGCTCACAGAGCACACTCCTCTACCGCCGGTGTTGCAGATTATCTGCCCGCTGTCTGCGGCTTCCTCATTCAGAAAGAGATCAGCATCATGGGCAAGGCTCTCGCCGATCCCGCTCGCCCGTTTGTCGCTATCCTCGGCGGAGCTAAGGTCTCCGACAAGATCGGCGTCATCAACAACCTCATCGACAAGGTCGACACCCTCATCATCGGCGGCGGCATGGCGTACACCTTTATGAGATCCATGGGCAACTCCATCGGAACCTCCATCTGCGAGGAGGACAAGCTCGACCTCGCACGCGACCTCATGAAGAAGGCTCGCGCAAAGGGCGTAAACTTCGTTATTCCCGTTGACAACATCGTCGGACGCGAGTACAAAGAGGACACGATCTTCATGCGCATCTACTCCGACTGCATTCCTGACGGCTGGATGGGTCTCGACATCGGTCCGACCACTCAGGAGCTGTTCTCCAAGACCATCGCCGGCGCAGGCACCGTTGTTTGGAACGGACCTATGGGCGTATCCGAGTGGGAGAACTTCGCATCCGGTACGAGAGCTGTTGCAAAGGCTGTTGCTGATTCCGGCGCAGTTTCCATCATCGGCGGCGGCGACTCCGCTGCGGCTGTTGAGCAGCTCGGCTTCGCTGACAAGATGACTCACATTTCCACCGGCGGCGGTGCGTCGCTCGAGTTCCTTGAGGGACTGGAGCTTCCCGGTATCGCTTGCCTGCTTGACAAGTAATTGCGGTTCCGCCGGCGCTGCCGGACTCGGACACCCGCAGATCTGATGCAAACGGCGGGGGAGCGCATGCTTTCCCGCTGTGGACTTTAACGGAGATTCTATGAACACTTACAGAGACCACCATTTCAGCGAGAAAAAGCGCATTGCGCTGATCGCACACGACAACATGAAGCCGATGCTCATTCGTTGGTGCAGGGAGAACAGCGACGTTCTCCGCCGCCACGAACTTTGCGGCACCGGCACGACCGCGCGCCTCATTTCCGACTACACCGGTCTTGAGGTGACGGCATACAAGAGCGGCCCTCTCGGCGGCGACCAGAAGATCGGCACGCTTGTTGCCGACGGCGAGCTTGACATTGTGATATTCTTCTCCGATCCGCTGACGGCTCAGCCTCACGACCCCGATGTCAAGGCGCTCATCCGCATTGCTCAGGTTTACGACATCCCGATCGCCAACACCAAGGCGACTGCCGACTACATCATCTCCTCGCCGCTCTTTAACTCGGAATACACGACCGAGAGCCTTGTTTTCTCCGCTCCGAGCACCGGCAGTATTGACGTAGGACGGTAAGGGGACGAATTGATTTTTTCGGCGGGTAACCCCTTTTTGACAAAAGGTGTTCCCCGCATCCCTCCCCAAAAACTTTTGGACTATGGCAGGATGAATTTGTTCGCCTACTTGATGTAGAAGGACTTACCATAATTCAGCTCATCTATGTCAGTATAAAGTTCTTTTGCTTACTTTTCTTAAAAGAAAAGTAAGGCGTATCCTATATAAAAATCGAGGTATAAAAAATGAATAAAGCAAAACGTGCCGCAGTAATCGCGGGTAACTGGAAAATGAATATGACTCCCTCGGCAGCAGTCGAGGCAGTAAAGAAGACCGCAGAGCTGACGAAGGGTGCCGACTGCGGCGTCGTCCTCTGCGTGCCGTTCGTCGATATCGCCGTAGCAGCAGAGGCGGCAAAGGGCTCGAACGTCAAGATCGGCGCCCAGAACGTCCATTTCGAGGCTAAGGGCGCGTTCACCGGCGAAATCTCTACCTCCATGCTCCTCGAGGCAGGCGCCGAGTACGTCATCATCGGCCATAGCGAGCGCCGCCAGTATTTCGGCGAGACCGACGAAACCGTCAATAAGAGAACCCGCGCCGCTCTCGCATCAGGCCTCAAGGTCATCCTCTGCCTCGGCGAGGTCCTCAGCGAAAGAGAAGCAGGCATTACCGCCGAGATCGTCGCTATGCAGACGAAGCTCGACCTCGCAGGCATCACCGCCGACGAGCTGAAGAACGTTATCATCGCGTATGAGCCGGTATGGGCTATCGGAACCGGCCTCACCGCTACCCCCGACCAGGCCGAGGAGGTCTGCGCGATCATCCGCGACACCGTCGCAAAGCTGTACAGCCCCGCTGACGCAGACGCGCTCACCATCCAGTACGGCGGCTCCATGAACGACGGCAACGCCGCAGAGCTTCTCTCTAAAGAGGACGTTGACGGCGGCCTTATCGGCGGTGCATCTCTCGTCCCCGAGAAGTTTGCCGCAATCGTCGCAGCCGCAAAATAATCTGCACGAGGCAAAAGTCTTGAAATTTTCACGTAAGCTTCTTTCTGCGGCGCTTGCCGCAATACTGTCGCTCAGCGCCGTGGCGTGCGGCAAAGATCAGCCGTCACCCGCCGCAACAACCGACAACGCGGTGAGCACAACTGCTCCCGCAGGAACGGATACCACCGCTCCCGCAGCCGATACTTCGGCGCCGGTCAGCAGCGATACCACCGCCGACAACGAGCCCGGCGGGATCGGCCGCGACTCCGTGACCGACACGGAGACTGTTTTGCCTGTGACGGAACCGCCCGCGCCCGCACCTGTTCAGCCCGGCGAGGGAACCATTCTGCCGACGGTGTATATGTACCACCTCATCATGGAGGAGCCGTACAGCGTCTACGAGGGGCTGTTCGTCCGCCCGAGCGAGTTTGCCGCTCACCTTGATGCGATAAACGCCGCGGGTGCGTCGTACATTTTTGCCGACGAATACCGTCTGACCGACCGTCCGAGCGTGATCCTCACGTTTGACGACGGGTACGAGGACAACTACACAACGATGTTCCCGATCCTGAAGGAAAAGGGCGCCGTTGCGACGATATTCATTGTCACCGATCTCATCGGAACGGACGGATACATGACCGAGGATCAGATCCGCGAGATGGCGGCGTCCGGGCTTGTGCATTTCGGAAGCCACACGAAGTCGCACCAGAATCTTGCGAACATGACCGAGGAGCAGGTGCGAAACGATCTTCAGACATCGAAGGATATTCTCAACGCAATTCTCGGATACGACGTTCGCTCGATCGCCTACCCGGCGGGCGGCTTCAACGACACCGTTCTCGCCGTGGCGTCCGAGATGTTCGATTTCGCGTACACGACGAAATCGCCGGCGCGCGTCTCGTCCGACAATCTCATGGCAATCCCGCGCTACGGCGTTTACCGGGGCTACGGTCCGTCATTCATCAACGGAACCATTCCCGGCTGACAACTCAAAAAAGCTAAGTATAACATAAGGGAGGACATTATTATGTCTGCAAAATTCAGAAAAATCGCGGTTCTTACCTCCGGCGGCGACGCTCCCGGAATGAACGCGTGCGTTCGCGCGGTCGTCAACAGTGCTATCCGCCGCAACGTTGAGGTATACGGTCTCATGCGCGGCTACTCGGGACTTCTCGAGGACGACATGAAGATCCTGTCCCCGAAGGATGTTGCGAACATCGCGCCCCTCGGCGGCACGATTCTTTACTCGGACAGATGCCTTGAGTTCAAGACCGAGGAGGGCATGGCAAAGGCTCTCGCAAACTGCGAAAAGAACGGCATTGACGGAATCGTTGCCATCGGCGGCGACGGCACGTTCAGAGGTGCTACCGACCTTTCCAGCCGCGGAATTCCGACGATCGGCATTCCCGGCACGATCGACAACGACATCACGTCCACTGACGCGTCGATCGGTTTTGACACTGCGATGAACACTGTAATTCAGATGGCTGACAGGCTGCGCGACACTTGCGAATCCCACGCTCGCTGCAACGTGATCGAGGTCATGGGCAGAGCGGCAGGCGACATTGCGGTCCAGACCGGAATTGCGTGCGGTGCTGTTGCGACCGTTATTCTTGAGGCTCCGTTTGACGAGGAGGCGATGATGCAGAAGATCATCCGCATGAGAGCTGCCGGTCAGCGCAGCTTCCTTGTTATGGTTGCCGAGGGTGTTGAGAACTTCTCCGAGGGACTTGCAAAGCGCATTCAGGAGCGCACCGGTGTTGAGACGAAGTTTGCACGTCTTGCTCACGTTGTTCGCGGCGGCGCACCGACTCTGCGCGACAGGCTGCTTGCGGCTAAGATGGGTGATGCTGCGGTTGAGGCTCTCTTCGAGGGCAAGAGCGATCTCGTTATTTGCGAACGCGACAGCAAGATCGTATCTATGGACATTCAGTTCGCTCTCATCATGGACAGAATGTACAAGGGCAAGCTGAAGGACGGCGATCTCGATCGCTTCACTGAGGCTCAGGTTGCTGAGATGAAGGCTCGCTGCGAGCAGAAGCACGCTGAATTTGCGAAGCTGTACGACATCGTTGACGAGATAACCCAATAAGGGGCAAAGACATACGAAAAAGACATACGAATATTATTGCGAGAGGGGATTTTTTGAAAAAATCCCCTCTCGCGCTCTCCCTAAAAACTTTTAACCTATTAAAATAGATATAGTAAATGCGAGGGTATAGAAAAGGCTCCCTTGTGTAAAGGGAGCTGTCAGCCGTATGGCTGACTGAGGGATTGTTATACGAGAGAATTATGCAAACATACAGCATTGAGGTTTCTGCTTACCCTTAGTCCCTCAATCCCTCCGGCAGTCTCGGGGACTGCCACCTCCCTTTACACAAGGGAGGATTTTTTCGTTTCGCATAAACTCCACGTCTGTGGCGGGAGCCGCGAGAGCGGAAACCGCTCACGTGCAGTCTTCTGATAGTTTGGACGAACTATAACGTGGGATGTCTCTCAATTTCAACTGAAGCTTATATCTTGCACATACCAATTATATATGTCCAGTATAAAATTCTTTGCGGAGCTTTCTTTTAAGAAAGCGACCGTTCCCCTTTTAAGAAAAGAACACGCGTCCCCTCTTCGTCCCCTCCGCGTCAGCTGAGACAGTCTTCAATCTCGGCGAGCGTCACAGCGCGGAACAGCGCACCGCGAATCGCCGCAGCACCCGGTACCCCGCGAATGAAATGCCCCGCCCTGCCGCGGCACATCGGTACCCCGCACTCCTCTCCGTAGCGATCGCATACCTCGCGGCAAAGCCGCCGCGCCATCGCCATCCGCTCATAAAGCGATACCTCGCGCACATCCGAACCGTCGCGCAACGCGCGGATCCGCTCAAATATCCACGGATCGCCAAGCGCCGCGCGCCCGATCATAACCCCGTCACACCCCGTCTCGCGAATCATGCGGATCGCGTCCGCCGCCTCGCATATATCACCGTTCCCGATCACCGGGATCTCCGGCGGTAACGCCTCGCGTACCCGAGCGATCACCTCGTTCGACGACGACGGAGCGTAGAACTGCTCCCTCGTCCTACCGTGCACAAAAACCGCCGATGCCCCGCCCGATACAGCCGCACGCGCCACCTCCGGTGCGTTCACGCGAGCCGCGTCGAACCCCGCGCGGATCTTCACAGTCACCGGCACACCGCCCGAGTTTGCAACAGCAGCCGCCACAAGCCTCGCGCACAGCGCGGGATCAAGCATCAGCGCCGAGCCGTCGCCCGACGCCACGATCTTTTTCACCGGGCAGCCCATGTTTATGTCGATCGCCATCGGCCGCTCGTGCATCACATCGTCGAACTCGCCCGAGAGAAGCCGCCGCACTGCTCCGCCGATGTCCGCCTCCTCGTGGCCGAATATCTGCACCGACACCGGTGCGCTCCCGCGCGGGATCAGCGCAAGCTCCAACGTCTTTTTGTCGCCGTAGCATATCGCCTTCGCCGACAGCATCTCCGTCACCGTCGCCGCCGCGCCAAGCTCTTCGCAGATCCGCCTGAACGCCGCGTCGGTAAATCCCGCCATCGGCGCAAGAAACACGCCGCGCTCAAGCACGGTGTCGCCGATCCGCACACTTCCTATCTCAGAATTCATTGTCATTTCCGCCTGAGCGATGCCGCCGCGTCCGCAAGATTCGCCGCGAGGGCGCACACCTCGTCCTCCGTGTTCGCATAGCCGATGCTTATGCGAACGGTCGAGTCCGCTGCCGCAGCATCAAGCCCGAACGACGCGAGCGCAAGGCTCGCTTTCTTCCCGTGCGAGGAGCACGCGGAGCCGGAGGATATGCAGAATCCGCGACCCGACATCTCGTTGAGCAGCGTCTCGCTCTTGACCCCCGGGGCGGTCACGCTGAGTATTCCCGGGAAAGCCGCGCCCTGCGGCGGGAGATTCAGCACAAGCCCGCTGTCGGCGAGGCGCTCCTCAAGCAGCGCGCGTAGTCCGGCAACCGCCGCCATTCTCTCGTCGAAGCACTCAAGCGATTCGGCTGCCGCCGCGCCGAGTGCGCAGATCCCGGGCACGTTCTCCGTGCCGGAGCGGTAGCCCTTTTCCTGCCCGCCGCCGTATATCTGCGGGCAGATCCACTTTTCCTTCACCATGCGCTCGTCGATCCACAGCGCTCCCGTGCCCTTCAGCGCACCGATCTTGTGTGCGCTGATGCTGACGGCGTTCACGCCGAGCCGTTCCGGCGTGAACTTCACCTTCATAAACGCCTGCACCGCATCAGTATGGATCACCGCTGCGGGCGATTTTTCGCGGACTGCCGCTGCTGCGGCGCGGACATCGTATATGGCTCCGTGCTCGTTGTTCACGAGCATGAATGACGCCGCGATGACCCCGTCGGACGCGGCTCGCACCTTGTCGATATCGAGCACACCGCCGAGTGTCGGGATGCGCACGACCTCAAAGCCCTCGCGCTCGAGCGCTACCGCCGAATTTTCAACCGAGGCGTGCTCGCCCGAGGTTATGAGTATGCGCCCGCGGCGCGATTTTGCGTGAGCTGCGCCGAGGAGGAACAGGTTGTTTGCCTCCGTGCCGCCGGAGGTGAATATAACCTCGCCGCGCACAGGCCGTCCGAATCCGAGGGCGCGCGACACCTCGCTGCGTGCCTTTGTTACCATGCGCTCAGCGCCGACGCCCGCGCGGTGAAACGAGGAGGGGTTGCCCCACTCCTCGGTCATTGTTTTATTAACGATCTCGATCACACGCGCACTCGGGCGGGTGGTCGCCGTCCAGTCAAAATAATTCATTCTCTCTCCGCCTATCAGTGGAATTTGACAAACTCCTTCACGTCGGCAAGCGTATCGGCGTGATTCTCATAATTATCGGGAGTCGAGGTGAACGTCAGCATATAGATCCTGCCGCTTCTCACTGCCGCCGTTATCTCGAAGTGGTACTCGGTATCGAGCAGCTTCCCCGAGAACACGTACGTCTTTGCCGCCGTACCGCCGAGTGAATCGTCTTTCGTCTCGATAAGGTTATAGTCGTCATAGACTGCGGAAAACTCGCTCTCGTAGGTCGCCCACCAATCGTCGGGGGTGGAATCGGCGTGCTCAAGCTCGCCCGGCATGAGTGAAATGCTTGACGGGTCTGCGGCAGAGCAATACGCGGCGACTGTACCCTCGGTCATGCTGACGGTCCACGACTGCGGAACATAAAAATCAAAATCGTCAGCCTCGCCTGCGGCAAGCTTATATCCTGCGTGCTCGACCTTCTTGCCGCACGATGCGAGCGCGGTCACGGCGATCAATGCCGCGAGCACGGCGAGAGCTGCGCGGAACCAAGTATGTTTTTTCATATAATAAGCCTTTCATGTATGTATTTCATTCGTTTGTGACGCGGCGGAGGCGAAAGCGAGGTCCCTCGGCTCCGATCTCCCCGGTGGGGACAAAGCCGACCTTTTCGAGGACCCGCAGCGACGGTGCGTTATCCGCCTCGGCTTCAGCCGAGACAGCCACGACTCCGGGCTGCTCAAGCGCCCACTTGCACGCCGCGCGGACGGCTTCGGTTGCGTAACCGCGCCCCTGATACTCATCAAGGATGCCGTATCCGATCTCCGGATCGCCTGCGGCGGGCATTCCCTTGAAGCACAGATCTCCGACAAACGTGCCGTCCGCGCGGCATATTTTATGGCAGGCGTACCACACGAACTCATCGGGATGGCGGATGCATCCATCGAGCATCTCCGCGTATGCGGAGGACAGCTCGGGGTCGCTTACGCGGTACCTCTCGCACATATTGCGCATTTCGCTCTCGCTCATCGGCTCGATGCGAAGCGATGATCTTTCCGTTATTATCACGCACGCCTCCGGAAAATCAGTAATAGTAGTAGTTCGCAGGCGAATCCTTGACCGTTACCGAGTCGAGAAAATCGCGATCCACCGTGATCTCGTCTCTCAGTGACTCTACCTTCTCAGCAAACTTTACGCCCATCACGGCGTCGTCGAAGCCATCGAAGAAATCCGAGTTGGCGTCCGCCTTATACCCACCCTCGTCGAGGGGAAGGCGTTTTATAAAGAAAGCGCCGCTCGGGGAGGCGGCATCGACGTACATCCACTCGCCCTCGTCAAGCGTGAACGCCGCGCTCACGACCGACGTAAGGTAATCCGACGCGCTCTCGGCGGAGAAGTAGTACCCGCCGGTATAGTCCTTGCTGTCGGAATACTCCGCCTGCAGCTCGGAGAAATCGTCTCCGCGCTCGAGCGCTTCGCGCACAGCCTTTATTTTCCGCTCCGCTTCTGCCGACTCCTCATCGGTGAGGTCGCGCATCTGATAATTGCCGTTCTCGTCCTGGATATAGTATCCCTTTGAATCGGTCTCGTAGACCTTGATATTGTTTATGTATATCTGCTGGAAACGGACGTAGTTGTTCTCGTAATACGTTTCTCTGTCGTCGTCGGTGAGCGCCTCGGCGCCGTTATCGCCGTACAGGTAGTCGATATAGAGATCCGCTTTTTTCTCGAGGATGAGCGCCTCGCGCAGCATATCAACATTTATCGAAAACTCGCCGAGGTAGCCGTTCAGCGTGCGGCGGCTGCCGCTTGCAAGCTCGTCCGTCATGCTCTCGATATAGCTGTCGATCTCGGAAGTATCGTCGGAGGTGAGCTTCTGTCCTGCCGCATCAAACTCCGCCGCCGAGATAAGCGTTTGCGAAATATTGCCGTAGATCAGCTCCGACAGAACCTCCTCGCCGGTCTTGCCTGCGGTAAGCTCGCTGTCGAAAAACTCGGCGGTATCCTTGAGGTCGCTGTACGTCTGGAGATACTTTCCCTTGTAGGTCGAGACGTAGTATTTATACAGCGCCTCGTTTATCTCGACGCCCTTATAGCTCATCGCTGCTGGGAACCTCTTCGCGCACGACGGCGCCGCCACGAGCACTGCCGCCGCGACAAGGGTCAGGGAAACGGCGCGTCTCAGTTTTTGTGCGATCATCTTCTGCGGCTGCGCTCCTTTACCATCTTCTTTATGTGGAGCAGGTCGCGCACCATCTTTATACTGTCGGAGAACACGTGTATCTTGCTCTCGCGGTGGTTAACGATCTTTACCGGCATCTCGCCGATTGTGTAGCCGAGGCTGATCGCGGTCATGATGACCTCGATATCGAACGCAAATCCGTCCGTCTCGACCTCGCTGAAAACGCGGCGGGCGGCGTCTCCGGAAAACGCCTTGAAACCGCACTGCGAATCGGAGAGCTTGAAGCCCGCGACGATGCAGAGCACCTTTATATAGATCTTTGACGCGAGTTTGCGGATGAAGGTGTAGCCCTCGTAACCGTCGTCCGACATATTGCGTGAGCCGATCACGAGGTCGGTTTTCGGCGGATCGAAGCGGCGCGCAGCCTCGCCGACGACGTCGGTGCCGTAGGCAAGGTCGCAGTCGGTGTAGATCACGACGTCGCCGCAGCTCTCGAGGACGGCGTGGCGCACTGCCGCGCCCTTGCCGCGATTCTGCTCGTAGCCGGTGACGCGCATACGGTCGGCGGCGCCGAGACGCTCGATCTCCTCACGTGCGAGGGCGGCGCAGTCGTCCGTCGAGCCGTCGTTCGAGAAAAGCACCTCATACTCGTAGCCGGTATCGTGCGAAAGCTTCTCCATCGCTTCAAATACTGTTCCCACCGTCGCACGGACGATGGACGATTCGTTATACATTGGTATGCAAAGTGAAATTTTCATGATATCATTCTCCGATATTACGGTTTTTGTATCTATATGTCACGCCGCACTGCCGCTGTGCATTTCACCTGCACGGTGACGGCGAGCGACTGTGTATTTTCAAGTCTCATGCGCCCTTCTGCGGGGGCGTTATAGTAAAACGGGGTCATGGTGAAAAGGCTCATCACCTCGTCGCGGGACAAGGACGGCAGCTTATAGCTGACAGTTTTCTCGCCTGCGACGTCAAATCCGTCGGGAACCGCAGCTCCTCCGCCGGACGGGATGACGTTCTCGTAGATGATCTCGCGCATCTCGCGGAGGTGATCCGCGCCCGCCGCGCAGATGAGCAGGACGCCGCCCGGTTTCAGCACACGCCGCGCCTCATCATCTGGCAGCGGAGCAAACAGGCTTGTAAAGATGTCCGCGCACTCCGATGCCACCGGCAGGTGAAATATATTCGCGGTGGCGAAAAACGGCGTAACTCCGTCCGCGCACTCGCCTCGGACGTACCGCTTTGCTGCGGCGCGGACGCCGAATTTCGACGCATCAAAGCCGAGAGCCGTAACGGGAGCTTTTATGGCGGATGCGAGGTGGGATGCCATATTCACTGTATGTCTGCCCTCGCCGCATCCGGCATCGACGAGGACTGCGCCGCTCTCAGGCACGTGATCCATAAACTTTGCCGCAAACTCCACGGCTTCGGCGGAATAGCGGTCGTAGCCTCCGCCGCCGAGGAACGCCGCACGTGCGCGGATCATCTCCGCGTCGTCGCCGGTTTTGGAATTCCGTGCGCGGCCGGGCGGCAGGAGGCTCAGGTACCCTTCCTTCGCGATATCGTAGTTATGCCGGCGCTCGCCGGTACACGCGGCACTGCCGTCGCTGCGCTCGAGCGGGTGTCCGCACAGCGGGCATCTCAGGCACTCCGGAATGCGGAAATTTTCCGCCGTCATGAGATCACCTGCACAAGCTTTGCCTGGAGGGCATATCTCTCCCAGAACGCGCCGTTCGTACAGGTCGAGAGAGTGATTATTCTGTCGGAGGACGTAAAGTTCACGTCCTTCTGATAGATGGAATTTGCCTTCATCTCGTTTGCAAATCTCACGAAATCGTCGCCGTCGGCGAACTCCGTGCGGAAATACTGATACTCGTAATTCGCCTTATAGACGGCGAACGGCTCGTATACATACGCGCCCTCGAGGGTGTAGATATAGATGTACGTGTTTCTGAACATATCCTCATTCTTGTAGAAGCGCTCCACGTCGTGGAACATACCGCCGCTCGTAAGGTTATGACCGTACACAACGAGATTGTAGTTGCGCATGACGGAGCGGTTGTTGCGGTAGTCCGCAAAGATCGAGCCGTTGACAAGCGGCGTTCTGTCCGGCGCCATATTGAGGTAGTAATCGTTATCGGTTGTCTGCACTATCGGGTAATTTATTGCGGTATCGGACACGCTGATCCACCCGTACAGATCGGGGAACGTTACCGCGAGGGACGACAGCTTTGCGCGCATCTCGTCGATCTTCGTGTCGTGGGAGGAGGGGTTATAGTTGTCGCCCGCCGTAAGTCTGTCCTTCAGACAGAGGATGCTTGCCGCGCCCTTGAGAGACGTAAGCCTTTCGACGGCGCCGTCGCCGCGGCTTATATCGTCGTTCTCGCCCCACTCGTCCTGTATTCTGTTATAGAAGTCAGCGCCGATCTTTTTGCCGATCATGTTGTTCACGAGATACACGGCGCACGTGACGAACACGGCGCAGCTTATCACGAGCACGATCCGTCTCGCAAGAGAGCTGCTGCTCTTTTTCTTCTTTTTTTCCTTTGTACTCACGTCTATATCCTCCGGCATCAGATTATAGAGAGATGCTGTCAGTATATCCTCGCCGTCCGTCGCCGCGTCGGTCAGCTCAAGCTCATCGTCTGCGCTTTTCGCATCGGCATCCGGCTTTCTCAGTTTATTTGAAATTTTACCTATGTATAATTTTGCTCGGCTCATTTTTCACTCCGTGCCGCATCTATAATTCTACAGATTTTATTATATATTATTTTCGGCGTCAATACAAGGGTTCAGAATAAAAGTTTCGATATTTTCACCTACGGTTAATATTTTGGGAAAAAGACGGCAAAATCGGGGACACCGCAAAAAGCGGCATCCCCGACGTAAATATGTGATTTTGCTTCGGATCGTGCGATATACAGGGCATCAACCGACGAGGTATATATCCCAGTTTGCAATCTTCTTCAGGCAGGCGATACAGTCGGCAATGGAGATTTCTCCGTCGTCGTTGACGTCGGCTGCAACAAGCGATTTATCGTCAAATCCGATATCCTTCCAGCCGGCGATCTGCTTCAGCATAACGATGACGTCACTGACATTAAGCTTGCCGTCACCGTTGGCATCTCCGGCAACAGGCACGCTGAGGTCTTCACCGAGCGATGCGATATAGTTGTCGAGCAGCTCGAAAATCGTGCCGCCGTCCACCAGTGCACCGGTCTGAGGATCCATTATCTGTGAGATGTTCACCCCGCGACCCTCGGCATCAAGGAGATATCCGTATGTGCAGCTGCTTGCGACGCGACCGTAAGAATCCACACGGAACAGCGACGAGAGCAGTTCCGCCACATAATAGTCGTAGCTCTCGCGAAGGTCGGACTCATCCACGCCTTCCTCATCGTATATGGCACGGTACTCCTCAAACGTGGGGATCTTCGCATCGGCGCACGATTCCGTGATCTCGCGCACATACTCGTCATACGGTACGACAGCCTGCACAAGCGCGCGGAGTCCTGCGGGAAGCGCTGCAAGAGTGGAGCCGAATTCGGCGATGGTCGAAGCTGCGAGAACTTCGGCATATGTTTTGCCGGATGGCGCGATCGTCCTGTCGGACTTCAGCACCTTCGCGATATCCTCGTGTCTGAGGACGGTTTTGTCGTCAAGGCTGACAAATCCATCGAAGCGGGGCGCTGTCGTGCAGAGGTTTCCGAAGGGATCGACATAATATCCGCTCATGATCGCGAACGCCTGGACTGCCGTGATGTTCTCACGCTCGCCGACAAGCTGCTCGTACACGCTGCCGTAATTCTTGTCGTCGAAGTGCGCAAGTATACGTCCGCGCTCGGTCACGGCGGCGGAAATATACATCGGAATCTCATACTCATCGCCCTCGAACTCCTCGGTCTGCGTTACCTGTTCGGAGATCGAGACGATTATGTGTCCGTCCGCGTCGATACTTGCCACGCCTGCCGCATATGCGAGAAGCGTCTCGGGAGACGGCTTCGCATTGCCGCCGAACAGCTTCTGCGCGACTGCAAGCTTGAAGCTCTCTACGGTAGGATAGAGCTTTTCAAACGAATCGGCGTCCTCTGCGGTAGCCTCTTTCAACAGGTCGTATGCCATCTCAATAACGCGGTCGAGCGCGGTGTAGAGATTCAGCGGATCGCCGAACAGATTCTTCAGCGTATTGAGCAACTCTTCTGCGCTCTCGTCGGTCACGGGCACCTGCTCGCCCGTTATGATTCCCACAAGATCGGAGATGATTGCGACGAGCGTACCCTCGTTTATATCGCCGTCAGCATTCTTGAGGATATCGGACGCCGAGATCGGTGTTCCGTCCGGATACTTCAGCATATATGCCTGCGGCTGATAGGAAAGCACACCGTCAGGTGCTGCCGTAAATCCGTTGAGCGCGGTATAGATGATCTGCGGTGTGGGTGCTGCCGAAAACACGGACGGCACGGCAGCTTCTTCCGCAAAAACAGCCGGTACGCACGAGATGAGGAGCGCCGCCGAGATGATCAATGACAGGGCTGCATTAAAAACCTTTTTCACTGTAACTGTCTCCTTAAAAATGTTATGATTTGATTTACTGTGTCGTTTGTATAAAGGTATTTCCGTATATTTTTCAGTCGAAGATGATGAGCGCCATAAACACGACAGGCTCATCGCCGAGACATTTGAGCGCGTGGCCGCATCCGTTCGGGGTATACGTCATGTCGCCCGCCGAGACGGTGCGCTTTGTGCCGTTGTCGTCGTACTCTCCGCTACCGGAGATTATGTAGTACGTTTCGCTCTCGCCGTGGTGCTCGTGGTATCCGAGTGACGAGCCGGGCTCGATCGTGACCTCGGAATAGAGTCCGCACTTGCCGTTCAGCTGCTTTTCGTTGAGGATGCGCTTGATCTTGACCTCACCGTCGCCGCCGCACATATTCTTTACAACTTCAGTTTCCATAATTATGACTGTCCCTTTCTTTGAAATTGCGCCGCCTTATATTTGAAAACGGTACAAACGGGTCCCGAAAACAGCGCACCCCCGTATCGAAGCCGCTTGTTCACGGGCATGACCCCATCGGAATTATCGACGGGTACTCCCCTCGGTGTTATTGTATCACAATGCTCCGCCCACTTCAACAATTTCGGCGAAAAATTGAAAGTTTTCCATCTTTATCGCGGAATATCTATTTACTACGGGGCGAAAAAATGGTATCATATTCTTATACAAAGATATTCTTCACGCAAGGAGAGACCCGATGAACAAAATATACAATCTTGACAGCTTCACCGGCAGTGGCGATCGCGAAAGATTCGCTGCCGCGCTCGAGGAGCTGCGTCAGAATCCTGGCTCGACGCTGATCGTTCCGCCCGGAACGTACACGATCTCGACCCCGCTTGCACGCGAGGCTATGGAGCACGTTCTGCACGGCGATTTCGGAGAGAATCCCGAGCCTGTCATGTTCAATCCCGACTACAAGTACGACCGCGGACTTGATTTCGGCGGGCACAAGGGCACGACCGTTATCTGCCCCGAGGGCGCAAATCTGATGATCGACGGCTACATGGAGCCGATCTCGATCCACGACTGCGAGGACGTGACCGTATCCGGCTTCACGATAGATCATGTACGCCGCCCGTACAGCCGCGGAATACTCACATATCGCGAGCACGACGGTGAAGATCCCGTATATGACGCGTACTTCCCCGACGAGATCTACGAGACGATGCCGATGCCGCGCGAGTGCATCTACGTGAACAACGCATTCCGCTACGATCCGTTCCAGCACACGCTTGACAAGAAGTTCATCGACGCGCACCACATGGAGATCAAGGCATCCCACTGCACGATCGGCATGACGGACGATGCGCCGCGCGAGATCTATTTCTGGCACACGTTCCACTCGCGTCCCGCCGTACTCATCGAGCGTGCGAAGAACACGCACCTCTCCGACATAACGATCCACTCCTCCGCCGGAATGGGCATCACGGCGATGCACGCCGAGAACATACTGATCGAGCGGCTGCGCGTTATTCCCGCCGTCGGCGAGCATATGTCCACGAACACCGACGCGACTCACTTTGCATCGTGCCGCGGACTTCTCCGCATTGACAGCTCCGAATTTGAGGGGCAGGGCGACGACACGCTCAACGTTCACACATACTACTACACGCCCGAGGTCATCGGACGCCGCCGTGTACGGCTGAGAGTTGACGCGCCGACCGGCACGCACACGCAGTCCGTCGATCATCCCGAGGCGGGCGACCGTCTTGAGATCGTAAACCGCAAGAATCTCTGCGTTGTCTCGTCGATGCACGCGCTTGTGGTTGACGTGGACTTTGCTGCGCGGACGTGCGAAGTTGAGGTTGACGCCGATCTTCCCGAGACGCTCGAGGGATTCCTCATCTGCGATCCGGACGAGGTACCGGAAACCGAATTTGTAAACTGCCACGCGCACAATCACTGGGCGCGCAGCATTCTCATCAAGAGCCGCCGCGCGCTGATCGAGAACTGCACTGTCACCTTCGTATACGATGTTGCGGTCAAGGTTGCCGCAGAGGCATGGTGGTACGAGGGCATCAACACTGAGGATGTGACCATACGCGGATGCCGCTTCATCGGCAACGGCTGGCGCAACGGCGAATGCGGCGGCATCTCCGTGACGATGGACTCCGACGAGCGCGAAGGCTCGCCGCACGGCCGCATCACCATCACCGACAACATCATCGAGTGCCCCGTATCGAAGCTTGCGATCGCGGTTTCCCGCGCGAAGGAGCTGTATCTTGCGAACAACAAGCTCTCGTCTCTCGGCGAGGAGCCGGTCTACGTATCCCCCGAGGTCAAGATGACCTACGGTTATCCCGAAGACTGAGCCGAAGTTAAAACGAATAACGCAAAATAAAGGAAGGAACAAACAATGATAGAATCCGTAATCAACCGCCTCACCGAGGTCGATCCCGAGGTCGCGTATGCGATAAACGCCGAGCTTGTACGCCAGCGCCGCGGTCTTGAGCTGATCGCGAGTGAGAATCTTGTATCCGAGGCAGTTCTGCTTGCGATGGGCACGCATCTGACGAACAAATACGCCGAGGGTTATCCCGGTCACCGCTACTACGGCGGGTGCGAATGCGTTGATGTTGTTGAGAACATCGCGATCGAGCGCGCGTGCCGCCTGTTCGGTGCCGAGCACGCAAACGTTCAGCCGCACAGCGGGGCGCAGGCGAACATTGCCGTATACTTTGCGCTCCTGAAGCCGGGCGACACCGTTATGGGAATGAATCTTGCGCACGGCGGTCATCTGACGCACGGCAGTCCGGTAAACGTATCCGGCTCGTACTACAACTTTGTTCCCTACGGAGTGAACGATGAGGGCTTTATTGACTACGATGCTCTTGAGGCGACCGCCAAGGCGGAGCATCCGAAGCTGATCGTTGCGGGCGCGTCGGCTTACCCGCGCGTGATCGATTTTGAGAGGATCGGCGCTATTGCGAAGTCCGTCGGTGCATACTTTATGGTAGACATGGCGCACATTGCGGGGCTTGTTGCGGCGGGGCTTCATCCCTCTCCGATCCCGTACGCTGACGTTGTAACGACGACGACGCACAAGACTCTGCGCGGCCCGCGCGGCGGCATGATTCTCTGCCGTGAGGAGCTGGCGAAGGCGATCGACAAGGCGATATTCCCGGGAATGCAGGGCGGTCCGCTTGAGCACATCATTGCGGCGAAGGCTGTATGCTTCGGCGAGGCTTTGAAGCCGGAGTTCAAGGATTATCAGGCAAACATTGTGAAGAACGCGAGTGTTCTTGCGGGCGAGCTTGCGCGCGGCGGATTTGATCTTGTATCCGGCGGCACTGACAATCATCTCATGCTGCTTGATCTGCGTCCGTTCGGCATCACCGGCAAGGAATTCGAGCGTCGTCTTGACGAGGTATACATCACTGTAAACAAGAACGCGATTCCCAACGATCCCGAGAAGCCGTTTGTAACGAGCGGCATTCGCATTGGCACGCCGGCGGTCACGTCTCGCGGGCTTGGTGAGGCTGACATGGTAACGCTTGCTGAGCTTATAAGGCTTGCGGCAGTCGATTTTGAGGGGTCCGCCGATCACATTCGGGCTGAGGTCACGAAGATCTGTCGCAGATATCCGATTTACTAATACGCAAAGTCACGCGCTGCTTCTCCCGGAGAGGCGGCGCGTGGTTCTTTTGTGAGGGGGACGCATAAAAAGGGATACGGTCGCTTTCTTAAAAGAAAGCTCCGCAAAGAATTTTATACTGGGTATATATAATTGGTATGTGCAAGATATAAGCTTCAGTTGAAATCGAGAGATATCCCACATTATAGTTTATCAAAGCCATCAGAAAACCACAAGTGCGCGGTATCCGCTCTCGCGGCTCCCGCCACAGACGTGGGGATTGCACGAACCCAAGCCTCCCTTGTGTAAAGGGAGGTGGCAGTCCCCGGACTGCCGGAGGGATTGAGAGACTTAAATAAAGCAGACATTTCATGAAAATTGAGTTTATACTAATTCTCACGTATAGCAATCCCTCAGTCAGCCTTCGGCTGACAGCTCCCTTTGCACAAGGGAGCCTGTTTATACCCTTGCTTT
>CAKSDP010000026.1 GCA_934446065.1 uncultured Eubacteriales bacterium | reverse complement strand
ATGTCGCCCTTTCCCGTCTCGAGATTCGTTGTCTTTGCGAGGAAGAAACGGCGCTCCGCCGAATCATAGCCGAAGCTCATGAAGAGGCGGCTCTCGTTCCCATCCTCTTTTGCAAGATTGTCATTCAAGTAAACGAGGCTTATTTCCCTTTGTGCTGGGTCGAATATATCGGGCATGATCGAAATCGATGCCTCGACATCGTACTCAAGCCAGGTATTCCACTTGTTATCAATGATGCCGTCCGTCTCGGAGAATCTGGAACTGAGCATATGGTCATCGCTGAAACCGACAAGCACGCCCGAATCGCTGATAAAAGTGTGATCCGCATTGAAGTTCTCTTCAAGCGACTTTCCGTCATCAAACCTCTCGCGGATGTGATAGCCTTCAGCCGCTGCAGAAACGCATAGTGCGGTCATAAGCATTGCCGAAGCAAGGAAAACGGATATTAATTTTTTCATCGTTTTCTCCTTTTCGATAGAACTCGAATTCGGGATCCCTTGTATTATAAGTATACATTATTT
Source organism: uncultured Eubacteriales bacterium (assembly GCA_934446065.1). GTDB lineage: Bacteria > Bacillota > Clostridia > Oscillospirales > CAG-272 > UMGS1312. The sequence continues at coordinate 23,467 of CAKSDP010000026.1, read as the reverse complement.
TGCTCAAATTGTCAATATTTTCATATAAAGTTTACAAATATGAAAATGCACTGCGATACTCCTGTACCGCAGTGCATATGTTTGTTGGTATATACTTGTTGTATCAGTTGACAAGTGTACCGACACTAAATCCCTTCCATCCCGCAATAGCCTTAAGATAAAATATGTAGCATCCATTGTATTTACACAACCGTCCCCATTAACATCAGCTGCCACTATGAATACATCCGGGAGACCCCACTTAGCAATTATCTTGAGAATAAGGATCACATCGGCAATATCATACTTATTATCTCCATTAAGATCGCCCACAGTATATTTGGTCTTAGCGACAACATGAGCCTTCTTAATAACCGCGGAACCCTCAAGAGAGTTGTCATTTGCGTCTTTAAGGTCGGTGCAAGCGATGTTAACAGTGTACTCAGTGCCCTCTGCTGCAGGTGCTGCAAGGTCAAAGGTCAGAGAAAGGATAACAATATCCTCGCCCGTGCCCTTGATGAGGTCTCTCTCAATACCGGCCCATACGAGGTTGTACGGCATATCGGTGTAGTGCTGACCGTAGATACCCTGACCCTTGATGTTGTAGTCAGAAGCCTCAACGAGTTTCATAAGAAAAGCGTCATACCGGAAGTATACGGCAAAGCCTTGAATAGAAATGCCGGTAGGAACGTTGAGAACAAAGTCAACAACAAGTTGAGTATCGCCGACAGTTACGTCGTGTGCAACCGCAGCAATGGTTACTGCTGCATCGGTATATTTGGCGGTAGCAACAACATAAGCATTCTTAATAATAACCGAATCCTCGAGTGAGTTGCCATAAAAATCCTTAAGGTCGGTACAAGCGATGTTAACATTGTATTCAGTCCCCCCGGTTGCAGGAGCTGCAAGTTCAAATGTCAGGGAGAGGACAACGAGATCCTTGCCGGTACCTATGATAGCGTCTCTGTCGGTCCCGGCCCATACAAGGTTGTAAGGCATATCGGTATAGTGCTGACCGTAGATACCCTGACCTCTGATGTTGTAGTCAGAAGCCTCAACAAGTGCCATTACCTCCCTGTCGTACTGAAAGTTTACAGCAAAGCCACTAAGTGTAACGCCGGTAGGAACGTTGAGAACAAAATCAACAACGAGCTGAGTATCACCGACAATTAAGCCGTGTGCAACCGCAGCAACGGTTACTGCTGCAGTAGTATTGGTAACAGGAGTCTGGCCTGCAGGATAGATGTATTCAGGTGAAGCAATGTCAATAGCAGATATCCGGAAGTAGTTACCAGTATTCCAGAAAAGGAACGGGGAGCTGATCTTCTTAGCGATTCTGTATGAATCGGCGGTATCAACGAAGTCAATAATTAGCTCACCGTTGAAATACCCACGAATTCTGCCACTGGTAACGGTCATACCGAGCTGATTGAAGTTATCCTCATCGATCTTCTTAGCAACGCGGACAACGAGCTGATTTTCCTCGCCGCCTCCGCCAAGGCAGTTGGTCAGATAGAACTCACCCTTTACGAAGTCGTAACCGAAAGAAATGAAAGATCTGTCTTCCTCAATGTCTGCGACAACAAGGTTGTCGTTACAGTATACAAGAGAAATCTCTCTGGAGCCACCAACAGCCCTGTCGTCAATGGCGCAAATTTCAATTTCAGCATCATACTCGAGCCAAGTAAACATTGTATCATTAAAAACGCCATTGGAGTCGTCATATCTAGACATAAATGTACGGGTATTTCTGTTACCAACGAGCTGACTGTCATCAGTGATCCATGCTGCCCCCGCGATAAAGTTCTTATTAAAGCTTGAACCACCATCATTAAATCTCTCTTGAAGGTAGTATCCCACGGCAGAAACATTTACACAGACAGCACCTACAATAATACTTGCAATAAGCAGAATTGAAAAAATCTTTCTCATTGTGTCTCTCCTTCGTATAAAAATTACATTTGAATCTTTCCATGTGCGATTATACCATATCTTTGCAATGTTTTTCAATAGTTGTGTAATAATTTAGCAAAATAATTCATATTTTGTTTTCAGCGCTTTGCAATTGACACCCGCTTTCTTTATCGTCGGCACGATTATCACGCGGCGCACATCCCGCATATAATGCTAATAACGTTATTTTCGGGGGAGAGTTACCGTGCTTGACATAATAATCACGCTTATTTCCGGTATATCTTTTGTGATTCTGAGCGCGTCGCCGCCGCAGAATTTCCCGCCGCCGCTCGGCGCCGCGAGGGAACGCGAATGCTTCCGCATGATGCGCGAGGAAGGGAGCGAGGACGCCAGATGCGAGCTGATCGAACACAATCTGCGCCTTGTGTCGCACATTGTTCGGAAATACTACTCATCGAGCGAGCGCGGCGACGACATTCTCTCGATCGGCACGGTCGGGCTTATCAAGGCGGTTGACACGTTCGACGAGCGAAACGGTGCGCGGCTTGCGACATACGCCGGAAAATGCATTCAGAATGAGATCCTGATGCACTTCCGCCAAAAGAAGAAGGAGAGCCTTGAGGTGTCGATAGACGATGCGATAGACACCGACCGCGACGGAAACCCTCTCACGTACCTTGACATAATCAAATGCGACGACACGATTGCGGACGACATTGATCGGCGGATCACCGCCGCAAAGGCGGTACGGTACATACACGAAAATCTTTCGCCGCGCGAGCGCGAGATAATGATACTGCGGTACGGGCTTGACGGAGGCGATCCGATAACTCAGCGCGAGACCGCCGAGAAGCTCGGGATATCTCGGTCGTATGTCTCCCGGATAGAGAAGGCGGCGCTTGAGCGGCTGTCGGCGCATCTGCACTGAACTTTTGCAAAATAAAAAATCCGAATTTTTACAATTATAATGAAGGGCACATCTGCAAAGAATATTAGTGTTCACAGAACAAATGAAAAAAGAAAGGGGCATCAAAAATGGTGCTTGACAGAATTGCTCTTCTGCTTGTAATTATCGGTGCTCTCAACTGGGGATCCATCGGACTTTTCAGCTTTGATATCGTTGCATGGATCTGCGGCGGAGCCGGAAGCGCGGTCGCGCGCGTTATCTACACCGTAGTAGCGCTTGCCGGACTGTGGTGCATTTCGCTCCTCTTCCGCTCGCGCGACGAGGCGGAGAATTATCAATAACGCACGTCGTGAAATATAAAAGGCCGGCAGGAGGCAAGTCCCGCCGGTCTTTTCGTATTATTTTATTCTCCCACAAGGCGCGTAACGAACTCGGGCACACAACCGCGTCTGAACGAAAGGTCTGACGAAGAGATGTAATACTGCATCTCCGAAGAACTCTCCTCGCTGAAGCTTAGGAACACGTTGTAGCCGTGATCCCTTTCGCACGGCAATACGGTGAAATCCTTGCCGTCAAGCGAATACAGGCTGTCGATTATCTCGGACATTTCGTCGCGATCGGAGAAGATGTAATGCTCATCTGTGGTGTTTGACACGACGCAGATGTTTTTCACCGATTTTTTCACGTCGGCGATTGTGGCAGAAACATCAAGATCATCGAAAAATTTGCCGATGAATTCCGCGTCAGATTCGTACAGCAGATATCTGTAATAGTTGTACTGACCCGAGAACAGATATGCATCCGAATACACGCCGTAAAGCTCTACGTTACCGACGGCAATGCCCGGATTCTCCGGGAGCTTTCGATCCTTCAGATAATCGTAGATCATACGAGCTTCGGTGCTGTCCGATCCGTATATCTCGGACTCATCCATCGCATAAATGTGAATATTTGTGATCTCCGAGAGGCTGTCCGGATATCCTCCGCCGTTCTCTGCGGTATAGTTTTCAACGAAGTTTATGAACTCCTGTGCCGACTCGCAGTCGATGTAATACTGCATTGCAAGGTGGAATCCGAGCTTGGTTTTGTAGATCGCCGAAACCTGTATCGTATCGCGCGAGTCCGCGTTGGAATAGACGCGCATTACCTCGTCATCGGGAACGGGTTCGGTATCTGGAACAGGTTCGGCATCAGCATCAATATCGGTATCGGCATCGCTGTACATTATCTCATCATCCGATACTCTCACGACGTTCACACCGGGATATCCCATCAAAACGTAATCATCGGAATGATAATACTCCTCGCTCTGCTCGATCGCCTGTCCGAGAAGCTTTGTCGCGCGGTACGCAAAGTCACCGCCGAACTTGACGTCATGGTAGTTATCAATGCTTATTGTAGCTGTCTTCACGAACGAGGGCTGCGGAGCGCCGGAGAACATTCCGAACGCATCTGCGTAGAACACGATCACAATCGCCGCCATAACGCACGCATACACTATAAGTCCGCGCACGCCTTTGAATATCGCACGCGCCGACTTGTTCAGTATTCCGTTGACGAGCATGAACGTGATAAATGAGCCTACGATCACGCCGAACAGCATCCATCCGTCAGACTCAAATATTGCGCGGAATATAAGTCCGAACAGCGTTCCGCCCATAAACATACTCGAATACTTGAACACAAATTTTGCCGCTTTCCAGATGAGCGGCTGGGACGCGCTCTCACTGTGACGCCACAGATAGAGGACAAACGCCGCGATGAGCATTACGAGCGAGATCACTGCTGTCATTGCGATCTTGCAGTTCATCGGGTTTATATACGCGAGAAGTCTGTTTTCGTCCGAAGAATACACATATAGCGCTCTAAGCGGCGGACACAGCGAGATCAGTCGGTCGTTGAAGTAGTAGTCCGCGTTGAACTGCGAGTTTCCGACCGCGATGATACCGATAAACAGAAGGAACACGGCGATCGGCATGAACATTATGTACATGGTCGAGACGAATCGCATGAATCCCGTACCGGAGAGCGATGCTCCCGCAAGGGTTATCGAGTACACAAGCATGAAGAAGATAACGCCGTACAGGACGGACTGACCGAGTATAGCGAAATTCGCTTCACCGTAGCGCATTGCAAATATCGCAAAATTAACAAGGTGAGCAAACACAAATGCCGTAAGATACGTCACAAACGGAGGCAGCACGGAGCAGATGAAATGAGCCTCGCGTCTGAGCGGCAGACTGTGATAAAAATTCACCGCAACCTTTTTGTCAACATACTTCATCGCGGTAAGTCCGCAGATAAAGCCGCAGAGCATCGACATTCCAACGTTCACCACGCCGATGATCGACATATATTCCATGACGTTGCTGTGGATCTTTGCAGCGGACATTTTGAGATAGCCCTCGGCAACATGAGACGCATATTTCACGCCGGGCACGATCAGCGACAGCATGAAGATAAACAGAAATACAACGAAAAGCGGCCATCCGCAGCGCAGTCTGAACGAGAAATACGCGGAGTTAAAAAACCGGCGGTTCGGCGAGCGTCCGGCTTTATTTTCAGATGATGACGTTTGAGTAGTCATAACCCCTGTCCTCCATTTCCGATATAAATATTTCCTCAAGCGTCAGAGGAATGAACTCGACAAACGTCGGCTCGTACGGCGCAAGCTTTTCGGACACCTCGTCCTCGCTGCCGCGCGCGATTATCGTATAAAGGCTGCCCTGGCTCTCGACGCTGATAACACCAGGCCATTTCAGTCTGTCCTTGTCCGGTCTGTCGGGAAGCACCGCCTGAACCTTGCACGTACCGAGCTTTATATCGTCAAGCTCGCGGACGAACAGAAGCTCACCGCGATGGAGCATACCCACATAATCGCATATATCCTCAAGCTCGCGAAGATTGTGGGACGCTATCACGACGGTCATCCCTCTCGCGGCAACATCCTCCGCGATCAGCCTTTTCACAAGCTGGCGCATCACGGGGTCGAGGCCGTCGAACGTCTCGTCGCAGAACAGATATTTCGGGCAGCAGGAAAGCCCGAGCAGGACGGACGCCTGACGCTGCATTCCTTTAGAGAATGTGTTCACCTTGCGTTTTTCGTCAAGTCCGAACAGCTCAAGCAGGTGCTTATATCGGCTGACCGAGAACGTGGGATACACACTGCAGTACAGGCTGCGCATCTCCGAGATCGTTCCGCCGGAGGTAAAATACTGCTCGTCGGAGAGGTAGACGAGCTGCTCCTTTACACGAGTGTTCTCCCAGACATCGGCTCCGTCGTACATAACATCGCCCGTGTCGCCGTCGAACACGCCGCACATTATGCGAAGCAGTGTCGATTTTCCCGAGCCGTTCGAGCCGATAAGTCCGAATATCGAGCCGTCGCGCATCTCGGCGCTGACATCCTTCAGCGACACGACATCTCCGAACGTTTTTGATATATTCTTTATCTGTATCACTTTTTACCCTCCTTCAGGTGTCTGTGCTCCTCGAACGCAGCACGTCCGATCTCGCAGAACTCGTCGCACCCCATTCCGGCATCCGCCGCGGAAAGCGCCGCCTCGCGTATTTTGCCCGCGACAGACTCGCGCTTGCGCCCGAGAATATCGTCGGCGCTCATTATAACAAGGCTTCCCTTTCCAGGCACCGACTGTATCACACCTTGTCGTTCAAGCTCGGCATAGGCCTTCTGAATCGTATTAGGATTTATACCGAGATCGTTTGCAAGCGCTCTGACCGACGGCATATAGTCGTTCTCAAGAATAACGCCGCGGCCGATCTGCTCCTTCACGTTCTCCACGATCTGCTCGTATATAAGCTGTCTCTTCCGCAGATCTATGGTTATCACGCCCATGGCTCTTCCTCCTTCACACGCTTGAGTGTATTGCTTGTAATAGTACAGTATCATAATACACTCTTTGCATCGGATTGTCAAGAGTTTTTTGAAATATGATTGAAGATGCACGTAAAAGTTAATTTTTTTACGTACCACTTGCCAAAAGCAACATTATAGGCTATAATTACATAAAACAAAGTAATCATTCGGAGGAATATATCTATGAGATTTTTACTTGAGGCGGCAGCAGATACAACAACAAACGCGAAAACGAGCGGCATTATGACGATCGTCATGCTCGTGGCGATGCTTGCGATCTTCTATTTTCTGATGTACAGACCGCAGAAAAAGCAGGATCGTCAGCAGAATGAGATGCGCAACGGCATCGAGGTCGGCGACGAGATCACGACCATCGGCGGCATCATCGGCAAGATCGTTTCGATCAAGGACGAGACGCTCGTGATCGAGACAAGCAAGGACAAGACCAAGATCCGCATTCTCCGCTCCGCAATACGCAGCGTTGACGTTAAGGCTGAGGATTCTCAGCAGGGCTGAGCCGTAATATAAAACTTACCTCCCGAATACATTTTAGAGATAAAATATATTCGGGAGGTTTTTTGTGATGAAAAACGAATCGCGCAATTTTTCGGATATTCTCATCCCCGCAGCAAAGGGATTCGCCGTATCCGTGATCGCGGCGGCTGTGCTGATATTCGTCGTATCGGCTGTCGCCTACTCGGCGGGAGATCCCGATTCGGTGATACGTCCGCTCGCGCTTGCGGCGCTGTACATCTCCTGCGCCGTCGGCGGGATAGTTTCGGCAAGGCTGTCGGGCGAGCACGGAGCCGTGGCGGCGCTCGTATCGGCTGCGGCGGGGCTCATGCTTCTCATATGCGTGATCTTTTTGTCGTTTATCCCCACCGCGGCGCCGGATCGTGCGCTCTCGCCCGCACTGTCGGTGGCACTGCACGCACTGATCGTAGCCGTGAGCGCCGCCTGCGGCATGATATTCCGTCCGAAAAAGAAGCGCACACACCGTCGCCGCCGCTGACGTCAAGTTGGTATTGCATAATAATTTCTTCAATATAATAGAAGATTATTCAAAATTTTATCATTGTTTTTACGACAAAATTATTGTATAATTGAAAGAGTTAGTTTGCAGAGAAAGCTCAGGAGGATTAAAGAAGTGCTGAGAATCGGACTTGACATCGGATCGACGACGCTGAAATGCGCTGTTCTTGATGAGAACTCAAGGCTCATACATAAGTCATATGAGAGACATTTTTCACGCATCAAGGAGAAATGTGCCGAGGTTCTCTCAGATCTTCATGACCGTTTTCCGAACGAAAAAGCGGCTCTCACGATCTCCGGCTCGGCCGGAATGGGGCTCGCCGACAGCATAGGCGTTCAGTTCGTTCAGGAGGTCTACGCAACGCGCTCCGCCGTGATGCGCCTTGCTCCGGACACGAGCGTTGTAATCGAGCTTGGCGGCGAGGACGCGAAGATACTTTTCCTCGACGGTGAGCTTGAGGTGCGTATGAACGGAACCTGTGCCGGCGGCACCGGTGCGTTCATCGATCAGATGGCGACCCTTCTGAGACTTACCCCCTCCGAAATGAACGAGCTTGCGCACGAGCACGAGAAGCTGTACACGATCGCCTCGCGATGCGGCGTTTTTGCAAAATCGGACATACAGCCCCTGCTCAATCAGGGCGCGTCGAAGCCCGACATCTGTGCAAGCATATTCGCCGCAGTGGTGAATCAGACTGTCGCGGGACTGGCGCAGGGGCGCCCGATCGAGGGAAACATACTCTACCTCGGCGGTCCTCTCACATTCCTGTCCGAGCTGAGACAAAGCTTTGACACGACGCTTCACCTCACCGGAGTGTGTCCGGAAAATTCGCTTTACTTTGTCGCGATGGGCGCGGCATTCCTCTGCGAAGACAAAGCGGTCGATCTCATGTCGCTCAAGGCGGCGGTCGAGGGCTACATATCCTCCGGCGAATATCGCAGTCTTCCCGCGCTCTTCCGCGACCGCGCAGACTATGACGAGTTCGTACAGCGCCACGCACGCGATCAAGTGCGCGTTGACACCGGCGACATCGGCGACGGCAATGTATTTCTCGGGATCGATGCCGGCTCGACCACGGTAAAGTCGGTCGTGATAAACGGCGACGGAGACATCGTAAAGCAGCGTTACACTATCGGCGGAGGAAACCCCGCCGGTGCGGTACGCGAATTTTTGCAGGACTTCTTCGCGGAATTCCCCGATGCGAAGATCGCCGGCAGCGCCGCGACAGGCTACGGCGAGGAGCTGATACGCAACGCGTTCTCGCTCGATTTCGGCATTGTCGAGACGATGGCTCACTTCATCGCCGCAAAGAAATTCCGTCCGAATGTTGATTTTATTATCGACATCGGCGGTCAGGACATAAAGTGCTTTAAGATCCGCGCAGGCGCGATCGACAACATATATCTGAACGAGGCGTGCTCCTCCGGATGCGGCTCGTTCCTCCAGACCTTCGCCGAGGCGCTCGGCATGAGCATTGCAGACTTCGCCGATGCGGGGCTTTTCGCCGATCACCCGGTCGATCTCGGCTCGCGCTGCACGGTATTCATGAACTCCTCCGTAAAGCAGGCGCAAAAGGAAGGCGCCTCGATCGAGAACATATCGGCGGGACTCTCGATAAGCGTAGTAAAGAACGCACTGTACAAGGTGATCCGCGCACGCGACGGCAAATCTCTCGGCGAGAACATAGTCGTTCAGGGCGGAACGTTCCTCAACGACGCCGTTCTTCGCGCATTCGAGTGCGAGACCGGGCATAATGTAATACGCCCGAATATCTCCGGACTTATGGGCGCATACGGTGCCGCCCTCTATGCAAAGAAAAAGGCTCCGCAAAAGAGCACAACCATATCGCCTGCGGCGCTGGAGCACTTCACTCACACCGTGTCCCCGCTCGTCTGCAACGGATGCAGCAATCACTGCCGTCTCACGGTCAACAAATTCGACGGCGGACGCAAATACATCAGCGGTAACCGCTGCGAAAAGCCCGTCACGGGCAAGGACGGCGGCGGTGCGTCAAAATACAATATGTTCGAGCGAAAGCGCGCAATGCTCGAAGAATACAAGCCGCAGAAGGGCACGCGCGGCAGGATCGGCATACCGATGGCTCTCGGAATGTACGAGCTGTACCCGTTCTGGCACACGCTGCTCACGCATCTCGGATTCGAGGTGTTCCGCAGCCCGTTCTCCGACAGGGAACTGTACCTCTCCGGTCAGCTCACGATCCCGTCCGACACGGTATGCTTCCCCGCAAAGCTCGCACACGGTCACATCGAATGGCTGCTTGACAAGAAGCCGGACGCGATATTCATGCCGTGCATGAGCTACAATTTTGACGAGGGAGAGGGCGACAACCACTACAACTGCCCTGTCGTCGCGTACTATCCGGAGGTGCTCTCCGCAAACGTTCGCGCGCTGTCGCAGACGAAGTTTATCTATGACTACGTAGCGCCCCATATGAGGCGCACATTCCCGGACAAGCTCTGCGCCGTTCTCGGCAAATATTTCGACGGGATCACGAAAAAAGAAGTACGCGCGGCAGCCGATGCCGCATACGCCGAATACGAAAGCTATATGCGCCGCATTCACGAGGCGGGAGCGGAAATGATCGACGGCGCACGCCGCGACGGCTTCCAGATAATCGTACTTGCGGGGCGGCCGTACCACGCCGATCCCGAGACGAACCACGGCATCGACAGGCTCATAACCTCGCTCGGCGCGGCGGTCATCTCCGAGGACTCGATAAGCGGTCTTTGCGGCAAGGTAAAGACGAACGTCCTCAACCAGTGGACGTATCACTCGCGCCTGTACAGCGCCGCGAAATATGTCACATCCCAGCCCGATATGAACCTTGTACAGCTCGTGTCGTTCGGCTGCGGAGTTGATGCGGTAACGACAGACGAAACGCGCGAGATCCTGGAGGACGGCGGAAAGATATACACGCAGATCAAGATCGACGAGATCACAAATCTCGGCGCGGTCAAGATACGTCTGCGCAGCCTGTTCGTCGCTCTCGAGGGCGATGAGGACGACAAAAAGGGAGGTGAGTTGTCCGATGGAAATTAAAAAGATCCCCTTCACCAAGGAAATGAAAAAGGACTACACCGTCCTTGTGCCGAACATGGCGCCGATCCATTTTGAGATGCTTCGTGCGGCGTTCAAAGCGGACGGGATAAACGCGGTCCTGCTCTCACAGACAGGCAGCGACGTGGTCGAAACGGGACTGAAATACGTTCACAACGACACGTGTTACCCCGCGCTGCTCGTTATCGGGCAGATGATCTGCGCTCTGCAAAGCGGAGAGTACGACCTCTCGCACACGGCGCTCATGATATCGCAGACAGGCGGCGGTTGCCGCGCGTCAAACTACATATTCCTGCTCCGCAAGGCGCTCGTCGCGGCGGGATTTGCGGATATTCCCGTAATTTCGTTCAACGTATCGGGGCTTGAAAAGCAGAACACGGGCTTCAAGCTTCACTATATGCTCATCCGCCGGATGCTTGCCGCCGTGGTTTACGGAGACGCGCTGATGCTGCTCCGCAATCAGGTGCTACCGTATGAGGTGAACTGCGGCGATGCCGAAGCGCTGTGCCGCAGGTATCTCGAGGAGATATCCGACAAATTCATGTCCGGCAGCGGTCATACTCACCGTGAGCTTCGCCGGACGGTTCGCCGTATGTGCGAGGATTTCGCGGCGATCACAGTGAACATCACGCCGAAGGTCAAGGTCGGCATCGTCGGCGAGATCTACGTGAAATACTCGGCGCTTGCGAACAACAACCTCGAAGCGTTCCTGCACGAGCAGGACTGCGAGGTAATGCTTCCCGGGCTTATGAGCTTCTGCCAATACTGCGTATACAACTCCGTGAAAGATTACGAGCTGTACGGCGGCAGCCGCGCAAAGTACACCGCGTACAAGATCGCGCTGAAATATCTGTGCTATCTCAACGATTTCATAATCGACGCGGTAAATGAGCAGGGCAGATTTGTCGCACCCGAGCAATTCTCGGAGCTTGTCGAGGGCGGCGAGGAGATCATTTGCACCGGCTGCAAGATGGGCGAGGGATGGGTGCTGACCGCCGAGATCACCGAGCTTATCCGTAACGGATACCGGAATATAATCTGCACTCAGCCGTTCGGCTGTCTGCCTAACCACATCAACGGCAAAGGAATGTCGCGCAAGATACGCGAGCGCTATCCAGAGGCGAACATCGTGCCGATCGACTACGATCCCGGGGCGACGCGCGTCAATCAGGAGAACCGCATAAAGCTGATGATCGCGGTCGCACGCGAAGCGCTTGCGGCAGAAACGACAAGCACCGGCACCGCTGATGCGAAGGAAAAATCCGAGGATCGCACACCCGAAACGGTCGGCGTATGACACGCTGCATAATAAAAAAGCGCATCTTGCGATGCGCTTTTTCTTATTTTTCGGATTACTCCTCGTCGCCGGCAAAGTCAGCGTAGCTGGAGGGATCGTCGGTAGAGTAAACAGCCGGAGCGGAATCCTCTTCCTCCTCGTACTCCTCCTCAGCGGGAGCTGCTGCCTCCTCCATGAGAGCACGGATGGACAGGCTGACCTTGTGGTTCTCCTCGTCAACATCGGTAATCTTTGCAGAGACGATCTGACCTGCGCTGAGCACGTCGTCGGGCTTGCCGATCTTGTGGTCGGTGATCTGGCTGATATGTATCAGTCCGTCAACACCGGGAACGATCTCGGCAAATGCGCCGAAAGGCATAAGGCTTACGACCTTGACCTCAGCGGTATCGCCGACGGAATACTTCTTGGTAAAGATGTTCCAGGGATTCATATCCTCGGTCTTGTAGCCGAGAGAGATTCTCTTGCGGTCACGGTCGATCGCCTTGACGAATACGTGGATCACGTCGCCGACCTTGACAACCTCGGACGGATGCTTGATGTGTCTCCAGGAAAGCTCGGAGGAGTGGACCATACCGTCAACGCCGCCGAGATCAACGAACGCGCCGTAGCTCGTGAGGCTTCTGACCTCTCCGTCGAACTCCATGCCTTCCTCAACGGTGTTCCAGAAAGCTTCCTCCTTCTTGCGGCGCTCATCGCGTGCAACAACGCGGATAGAGCCGTAAGCCTTCTTTCTGTCGGACTTGATCTCGATGACCTTGATCTTCTGAGTGGTTCCGACGAGGGTCGAGAGATCGCCGTCTCTCGGAATACCGGTGTGTGCGCCGGGGATGAAGATGCGGACGGAATTGACGGAGATGATAACACCGCCCTTGACCGCCTCAACAACCTTGCCCTCAAGAATGTCGCCGTTCTCGTAAGCTGCAACGATACCGTTCCAGTTCTTATCGGAATCAACGCGTTTCTTGGAAAGGGTCGCGATACCGTCAACATCGCTTACCTTGATAACGAACGCTTCGATCTCGTCGCCGATCTTGAACATATCGGACAGCTTTGCAGACGGATCATCACAGATCTGATCATGCGTAATCACGCCGGTGGTCTTAGCACCGAGATCGAGATGGATCTCATTCGTACCGATCGAAGTAACGATACCCTTGACAACGTCTCCTGTATTTAATGTTTTGATTGAGTTTTCGAGCATTTCTGCAAAGTTTTCAGTCATCTGCTCATTCATGGCTTTTTCTACCTCCTGTATTACACTGTACGGCGTCGATGCGCCGGCAGTAATTGATATTCTGTCATTCGGTGTCATCTTCACGTCAAAAGCCGCACCCGCATTCTCAAGGAAATACGTCCGTGGGCATCGCTCGCGGCAGATCTCAAACAACTTTGCGGTGTTTGAGCTGTCTCTGCTTCCGATCACCAAAACAACGTCGGAATCCTCGGCAAGTTTGGAAGCCTCCCGTTGCCTCTCTCCCGTAACATTACATATTGTATCAAAAATCTTTGGATTTGTATATACTTTTTCGATAATTTCTAAACATTTTTTCCACTCGGACAGTTTTTGTGTGGTCTGAGCGGCTGCAGATATTGTTAAATGTGTCGATTTTTGCCCCTCGTCGGTGGCGATCCACTGTGAAAGCTCGTGAGAATTCGGGAAAACCATACCGACACCGTTGGTGCAGCTCATGATCCCGCGGACCTCCGGATGCTCCGCCGCCCCGATCAGGATAAACAGCTTGCCCTCGCCGGAATTGTCTGCGGCGATACGGCGCACCTTGTTGACATACGGGCAGGTGCAGTCGAGTATCTCAAGGTTCGGATGCGATGCGGCGCACCGCTCGAATTTTTCGAGATTCTCGCGGACCTCGCCGTGCGCACGTATAACGACCGTGATATTCTCGCCGCGCTCGGCATCGGCGCATATGCGGTCGATGTCGTCGCCGCATATCTCCTCGACCCCGCGCGATTTCAGGTAATTCACGTACCCGTCGTTATGTATGAGTCTGCCGAGCGTGTAGATATGTCCGTGCGCCTGACGGAGCTTTTCTTCGATCGCATCGGTCGCGCGGCGGACACCGAAGCAGAATCCGGCGTGCGACGCGACATATACGCTGCCGCTCATTTTTCACCGTCCGCGTGAGCTGCATCTGACAGCTCGCATATTTTTTCAAAGATCACAGCCGATGCACGCGCGTACTCCTCGCGTCCGCCGGACTCAAATCCAAGCTCCTCGTAGGATATCGGGTCACCGCAGATTATCTCCGTGCGTCGGAACGGAAGCACGTGCCTTTTTTTCGTCTTTATGTACACCGGTACGACCGGAGCCTTGGTATGATACGCTATCATTCCGACTCCGTTTTTCGGCTCTGTCGTGCGGGGATCGACACCGGGATATCTCGTTCCCTGAGGGAATATGGTCACAGCCTCGCCGCTCTTTATCATCGCCATAGCCTTTTTGAGAGCGCCGACATCGGCGCTGCCGCGATCGACCGGGAACGCGCCGAGCGCACGGATCAGCTGAGACAGCACGGGGATACGGAACAACTCCTTTTTCGCCATATAGCGCGGCTGACGGTGCATCGACGCGGCGAGCACGAACACGTCTCTCAGGCTCGTGTGATTCGCACAGACTATGCATCCGCCGCTCTCCGGCATCTTTTCGCCGTCAGTCACTCTGACGCGATACAGCCACCGCACGGGCGCTGCGAACACCTTATATATTCCGGAATAGAATCCCATAACGCTTCCTTTCTGCCGCACCTGCGGCAAGCCGAACATAGGCTTTTGCGATGTCAGCCGTTCATCTTTTCCTTTGCCATTTTTGCTATGCACTCGACAGTCTCGTCAAGCCCCATACCGGAGTTATCGAGGATCACCGCATCATCGGCGGGCACTGCTGGAGCAATCTCGCGTCCGGAATCCGCTGCGTCGCGGCTCACGATATCCGCGAACACCTCCTCGAGTGTGCACTCCTGTCCCTTTGCGCGAAGTTCCGCAAAGCGGCGCATTGCGCGCGCCTCGGGCGATGCGGTAAGGAATATTTTAAGTTCCGCGTCGGGCATGATCACCGTGCCGATATCGCGGCCGTCCATGATAACGCCGCCCGCGTCAGCCATATCGCGCTGAACGCTGAGCAGGAACGCTCTGACCTCGGGAATAGATGAGACTGCAGACGCATCCATTGACGCCTGCGGCGTGCGGATCGCCTCGCTCACATCCTCGCCTCCGAGTATCACGCGCTGACCCTCGTCAGTCCAGCGAAGCTCAAGCTTCACGCCGTCAAGTCGCGGCACGATGTCGCCGGGATCCGTCATATCGGCTCCCGCGCGTCTCATATAGAGTCCGACCGTTCTGTACAGAGCGCCGGTATCCACATACACAAGTCCGAGCATAGCGGCGAGCGCTTTCGCCACCGAGCTTTTTCCGGCTCCGCCCGGTCCGTCTATCGCAATTTTCATTGTTGTACACCTTTCGTCTTTACTCTGCCGCACCGCGGCAACAATATTGTCCCCAGATCCGGATGATCTATCCGTCAGTCAAGCCAACCCTTACGGTACAGAAGCTCTGCGGTGAGCACGGCTCCGCCTGCGGCTCCTCTGAGCGTATTGTGCGACAGTGCTACGAATTTGTAGTCAAACATCGTGTCCTCACGCAGTCTGCCGACAGACACACCCATACCGCCGTAAAGATCGCGGTCAAGCTTTGTCTGCGGACGGGAGTCCTCTTCAAAATATGTGATAAACTGCTTCGGTGCGGACGGCAGTCCGAGCCTCTGCGGCTCGCCCTCAAACGTGCGCCATGCCTCTAGAATCGCTTCCTTCGAGGGCTTATTCTCAAAGCGGACGAACACCGCAGCCATATGGCCGTCGGAGACGGGAACGCGGATGCACTGCGTCGTGATGAGCGGGGTCTCTGCGGGAACGATCACGCCTCCCTCGACATTGCCCCATACGCGGAGAGGCTCGCGCTCGCTCTTCTCTTCCTCGCCGCCGATGTACGGAATAACGCTATCCACGATCTCCGGGAAGTCGGCAAATGTTTTGCCTGCGCCCGATATTGCCTGATAAGTTGTTGCAACGACCTCTTTTACTCCGTAGGAGAGGAGCGGGGTCAGCGCGGGAACGTAGCTTTGGATCGAGCAGTTCGGCTTGACGGCGATAAAGCCGCGCTTTGTGCCGAGTCTCTTTCTCTGATGCTCAATCACGGCGAGGTGAGCATCGTTCACCTCCGGCACGATCATCGGAACATCCTCAGTCCAGCGGTTTGCCGAGTTGTTAGACACGACCGGCACCTCAGCACGCGCATACGCCTCCTCAAGACGGCGGATCTCGTCCTTCGGCATATCGACAGCGCAGAACACGAGATCAAGCCCCTCCGCGACTGCGGCAACATCGGCAGCGTCAAAAACCGTCATCGAGCCGACGCCCTCCGGCATCGGGGATGACATCTTCCAGCGGCTGCCGACCGCCTCGGCGTAAGTCTTTCCGGCAGAACGTCCGCTTGCCGCAAGGCGGCAGATTTCAAAATACGGGTGATCCCAAAGAAGCGTGATGAAGCGCTGTCCTACCATGCCGGTCGCGCCGATTATGCCGGCTCTCAGCTTTTTCTCCATTTATGTAACCAAACCTTTCATTTGCTTTGCATATTTTTCGCACGGGCGGGCGCGTGCCGCGATTCCGTGCTTCTTATTATATCATCGGCAGGTGATATTGTCAACGAAAAGTGCCGTCAAAGTCTCGTCCTCTTTTAAAAAATACCGTCCTCTGATACTTGACAAAAAGAAAGCGGCGTGATATACTGTGGTAAATATATGTTGCATATTATCGGAATAATGTCCGGTGAGACCGTCCCAAGAGAGCGGCAATAGGTGGGAGTGCTGCGGCGGTTCCGGTCGGTGTCGTCCGATACGCAGCGGGAAAAGGGGCACATCTCCGAGAACCCGCCGTGCCTTCGCGTTAAGAAGATTTGAGCTGCGCCGTCCGGCGAAGTCAGGTGGTACCGCGCCTATGGCGCCCTGATTTTGCGGGGCATTTTTATTTTTATCGGTGAAAAATCACTCTTCGTATTTTTGCCGCAGGCAGGCGGCAGATCCGGAGACGCGGTACAGATGCAAAGAAAGGAATAGTCTTAAAATGAAAAAGGAACTTTCAAAGGCCTACGATCCCTCGGATTTTGAGGAACGAATATACTCCGCATGGCAGGAGGGCGGCTACTTCACGCCTACCGTCGATCCGGCAAAGAAGAGCTACACCATTGTGATCCCGCCACCGAACATCACCGGTCAGCTTCACATGGGTCACGCCCTTGACAACACACTTCAGGACATTCTCATCAGATACAAGAGAATGAGCGGCTACTCCACTCTGTGGCTTCCCGGAACAGATCACGCGTCCATTGCGACCGAGGCAAAGATCGTCGAGGCGATGCGCAAGGAAGGCTTGACCAAGGATGATCTCGGACGCGACGGCTTCCTTGAGAGAGCATGGGACTGGAAGGAAAAATACGGCGGAAGGATCGTTGAGCAGCTGAAGAAAATGGGCTCGTCCCTTGACTGGACGAGAGAGCGATTCACCCTTGACGAGGGCTGCTCGAAAGCGGTTCGAGAGGTATTCGCACGCCTGTACGAAAAAGGACTCATCTACCGCGGCGAGCGCATCATCAACTGGTGCCCGCACTGCAAAACGTCGATCTCCAACGCCGAGGTCGAGCACGTTGAGCAGGACAGCCATTTCTGGCACATCCGCTATCCTCTCGTAGGCGGAGGCGGATATGTCGAGATCGCGACGACCCGACCCGAGACGCTTCTCGGCGACACGGCTGTGGCGGTCAACCCGAACGACGAGAGATACAAGAATCTCATCGGCAATTACGTTATGCTGCCCCTTGTCGGCAGGCGCATCCCGATCGTTGCCGACGAGCACGCAAAGCTTGACAAAGGAACCGGCTGCGTGAAGATCACGCCCGCGCACGACCCGAATGACTTCGAGGTCGGCAGACGGTGCAGCCTCCCGATGGAGGTAATGCTCACCCCCGACGCAAAGATCACGGACAACTATCCGAAGTATGCCGGAATGGATCGCTACGAAGCACGCCGCGCGATCGTTGAGGATCTGAAGGCAGGCGGATATCTCTGCGGGATCGAGGATCTGAAGCACGAGGTCGGCACCTGCTACCGCTGCGGCACTACCATCGAGCCGATGGTCAGCCTCCAGTGGTTCGTCCGCATGGAGCCGCTCGCAAAGCCCGCGATCGAGGCGGTCAGAAACGGTTCGATCAAGTTCGTCCCCGAAAGATTTGACAAAAACTACTTCCACTGGATGGAGAACACGCAGGACTGGTGCATCTCGCGTCAGCTGTGGTGGGGTCACAGGATCCCCGCGTTCTACTGCGACGACTGCGGTCACACCGTTGTATCGCGCGAGGATGTCACGGTCTGCACGGAGTGCGGCGGTCACATGACGCAGGATCCCGACACGCTCGACACTTGGTTCTCCTCGGCGCTGTGGCCGTTCTCCACGCTCGGCTGGCCCGACGACACGGAGGATCTGCGCTACTTCTACCCGACGCAGACCCTTGTCACCGGCTACGACATCATAACGTTCTGGGTTTCGAGAATGATCTTCTCGGGACTCGAATACACCGGCAAGGCGCCGTTTGACACGGTACTCATTCACGGACTTGTGCGCGACGCGCAGGGACGCAAGATGTCAAAATCGCTCGGCAACGGAATCGATCCGCTCGAGATCATCAAGAATTACGGCGCAGATGCGCTCAGATTCGCACTTGCAACGGGCAACAGCCCCGGAAACGATATGCGTTTCTCCGACGAGAAGATCGAGGCAGCGCGCAATTTCGCAAACAAGCTGTGGAACGCTGCGAGATTCGTTATGATGAACCTCGAGATCGAGGACATTTCCCTGCCCGACACGGCAAAGCTTGCGCCTGAGGACAAGTGGGTGCTCGGCAAATTTGCAGCGACCGCAAAGCAGGTCTGCGCAAATCTCGACAAGTTCGAGCTTGGCATGGCGCTCTCATCCATCTACGACTTCATCTGGGATGTGTACTGCGACTGGTACATCGAGCTGTCAAAGACCTCGGTCAACGACCGCGGCAGCGAGCGCTCGCTCACGACGCAGAACGTTCTTGCATACGTACTGCGCGAGACGCTGAAGCTCCTGCATCCGTTCATGCCGTTTATCACCGAGGAGATCTATCAAAGCCTGCCCGGCACCGAGGGCACGATCATGACCTGCGACTACCCGACCGGCGACGATCTTCCCGATTTCTCCGCAGATATGCAGAAAATGGAGCGCGTGATCGACGCTATCCGCGGCGTGCGCGGAAGACGTTCCGAGATGAACGTTCCCCCGTCACGCAAGGCGAAGGTCTACGCCGTTACCGCATACCCCGACGATTTTGCGGGAAGCGAAGCGTTCTTCGTGAAGCTCGCGTCTGCGGCATCGTTCGAGATCGTCGATTCCTATGATGACGAGGGCGCTGTGCGCATCGTCACCGACGGTGCGACGCTGTTCATCCCGCTCGCCGATATGGTGGACTTTGAAGCGGAGAGACGCAGACTCACCGCCGAGATCGAGGCAACGGAAAAAGAGATCGCACGCGCCGAGGGCAAGCTCGCAAACGAAAACTTCACGGCTAAGGCTCCTGCTGCTGTCGTTGACGCAGAGCGTGCAAAACTCGAGAAATACAAGGAAAAGCTTGCGGCGACCAAAACTGCGCTCGAGCAGATAAAATAACGAATAACACTGTGATTTTGGCAGATGCTGCGCCATCACGCGGCATTTGCCGAAATCTTTATAATTTCTACTTTTGTCGAATTCGGAGGTAATCATGCATATAAACACCAAGTGTATACAGGAAGGCTACAAGCCCGCGAACGGCGATCCGCGCGTTCTGCCGATCTACCAAAGCACGACATACAGATACGACTCGTCGGAGACGCTCGGCGATCTCTTTGACCTGAAAGCGCCGGGACATATGTACACGCGAATATCCAATCCCACATTTGCTGCGGTCGAGGACAAGCTCGCCTCGATGGAGGGCGGTGTCGGCGCGATGCTCACGTCCTCCGGTCAGGCGGCAAACCTCATCGCGATACTGAACATCGCCTCCGCCGGAGACAATTTCATAAGCCTTTCCGAGATCTACGGCGGCACGATAAATCTGTTTGCAGTGACGCTGAAACGGCTCGGCATTGAGGTAAGGTTCGCATCGCCGAGCATGAGTGACGCCGAGATCGCAGCCATGATAAACAGCAAAACGCGCGCGGTTTTCGGTGAGACCATCGCAAATCCGGCGCTGAAGGTTCTCGACATCGAGCGCTTTGCCGCAATCGCTCACACTGTCGGCATCCCGCTCATTGTTGACAACACATTTGCAACACCGGTGCTTTGCCGCCCGTTTGAATTCGGCGCGGACATTGTTGTTCACTCGACCACAAAATATCTTGACGGACACGCTGTCGCAGTCGGCGGCGCGATCGTTGACAGCGGTCGCTTCGACTGGACGGCAAGCGGCAAGTTCCCCGAGCTTACCGAACCGGACGAATCGTATCACGGCGTCGTTTACACGAAGGATTTCGGCAATGCCGCCTACATCACCAAAGCCCGCGTTCAGCTCATGCGCGATCTCGGATCGACTCCGTCGCCGATGAACGCATTCCTTCTGAATCTCGGGATGGAGACGCTCGCGCTGCGGATGGAAAGCCACTCCTCAAATGCGCTCGCCGTGGCAAAAATGCTGTCATCCCACCCCGCCGTCGAGTGGGTCAGCTATCCGGGACTTGAGGGCGATGCCGAGCACGCGCTCGCCGAGAAATATCTCCCCGACGGAACCTCCGGCGTAGTCGCATTCGGCGTAAAGGGCGGACGCAATGCCGCAATGAAATTCATGGATTCGCTGAAGCTCGCGGGAATCGTAGTTCACGTTGCGGACGCGCGCACGAGCATACTGCACCCGGCAAGCACTACCCACCGTCAGCTCACGGACGAGCAGCTCGTCGCCGGCGGGATCTCACCGGAAATGGTCAGACTCAGCGTCGGGATCGAGCATATCGACGACATTATTGCCGACCTGAGGCAAGCACTTGAAGCGTAATTCGACAATTGCAAAATTTTGTCGAATTTAGTCATTTGCAAAACATCAACACAAAACGGAGACGCAGGATATGCCGATAAGAATACCGGATGAACTTCCGGCTACTAAAACCCTCAGAGATGAGAATATATTCGTAATTACAGAGGGACGCGCGGTATCGCAGGACATTCGCCCCCTTGAGATCGTGATACTCAACCTCATGCCTACGAAGATCACAACGGAAACGCAGCTCGCACGCCTGCTCGGCAACACGCCGATCCAGGTTCAGATGGAGCTCATTAAGACAGACACGCACAAATCGCGCAACACATCCGAAGAGCATATGCTCTCGTTTTACAAGACATTCGCCGAAATTCGTCACCGCAGCTTCGACGGAATGATAATCACCGGCGCTCCGGTGGAACAGATGCCGTTTGAGGATGTGGAATACTGGGATGAGCTGTGCGAGATCATGGAGTGGTCGAAAACTCACGTGACGAGCACGTTCCACATCTGTTGGGGCGCGCAGGCGGGGCTTTACTATCACTACGGCATCGACAAATATCCGCTGCCCGAGAAGCTGTTCGGCGTATTTCCACACACGGTCGAGTACAAAAGGTCGATTCTTTTCCGCGGATTTGACGACACTTTCATGGTTCCGCATTCACGCCACACATACAACAGACGTGAGGACATAGATGCCTGCCCTCACCTGCGGATCCTCGCATCATCTCCGAAAGCGGGTGTTTTTGCCATGATCGCCGATCACGGCAGGCAGATATTCGTGACGGGTCACGCGGAATACGATCCGCTCACGCTCGATTCGGAATACCGTCGCGACAGGAATGCCGGACTTGCGATCGCCGTGCCCGAAAACTACTATCCCGCAGACAACGACGCGGCTTCCCCGCTTGTGACGTGGCGGTCGTCCGCAAATCTGCTGTTCTCCAACTGGCTGAACTATTTTGTCTATCAGACGACGCCGTACAACATTGCAAACGTCGCCGATCCGGACGCTCGTACCGATTCACCGGAATAACTCCGGAAGATGAAAAATGCTCCCGCAGAAGCTTCTGCGGGAGCATTTTATTCTTTTATAACGTGAGCAGAGATCAGACATCGTACACGCCGAGAATGACAATTCCGACAAACGCCGCCGCGATGGCTGCGTAATGCTTCCACGACAGCTTCTCGCGCAGGAATATTCTGCTCCATATGAGCGAGACTGCGCAGTATGCCGAAATTATCACAAGACCAACCTTGTAATCCGAGACAACGACCATCATGTAGAACACCTGACCGACCGTCTCGCATATTCCGCCGACCCACTTGAATCCGTCGGACGCAATATCCGGCTTTTCCTTCTTTATTACAAATACGTACACAATAAGTATCACGGCGATAAACAGCCATGTTAACTCATATGCCGTGTTGAGCACATCTCCCGAGAGAGATTCCGCTGCTTCCGCCTCGGTTCCCGCCGCGATAAGCTTTTCGGTGTAATTATCAGCAATAAGTGTATCAACAAACGTTCCGCAGGCGTCGAGCAGGCAGTAAACGACCGGCAGAAGTATTGCGATCGCACTCTTGGAATACTTGCGGTTTGATTTGAGCTGACGCAGCGCACGCGCCTCCTCGTCCTCGAAATGATCGACAAATCCGAGGGATACGACGCCGAGCACAATGAGGATCACACCGACGGTGATCGGAATGTTGAGGAATATTCCGTCTCCGGAGTCGTCGTTCCACGACACTCCGAAATAGAACAGGCTGAATATCAGCGCAAGTGCGCCGGAGCAGTTGCATATCGGCGAGGAGATCGACAGCTCGATATAGCGCAGGCAGATATAGCCCACAAGCATTGATGTTATATAGAAGAACGACGCGGGAAGATATGTAATGATATCCGAAAACGATAAAGGAACACCGCCGAACATAACTTCCCACAGAGCGTGAAGCCCCATGATAACGCCTACGGCTATGCCGACTTTGTAGTGGCTGAGTTTGTCGCTCTGCTTTGATCCGGCTTTACTGAAAATATCGGAGCCGCTCCAGCAGAGCATCGCTATGATCGCAATGATCCACATATGATTTTGTTCCTTCCGTTTGAATATTTGTGCGGTATCAGTCGAAATACCACGACAGATTATAGTATACCATATTTCGGGCAAAAGTGCAAGACATTATTCATCGTCACCGTGCATGAATCTGTTGGTTTGTCAATGATATGTTACACCATGCTTCAAAAAATTATCGAGAGTAGCCTTGGGAGAGGTCCAGTTAAGC
>CAKSDP010000025.1 GCA_934446065.1 uncultured Eubacteriales bacterium | reverse complement strand
CTTAACTGGATCTCTCCCAAGGCTACTCTCGATAATTTTTTGAAGCACTGTGTAACATATCATTGACAAACCAACACGAGGGCGTGTTTGTTTCGGGCGGGTGTCACGGGGGACTTGAATTTATGCGGCAAATTTAGTATAATTAATACAACTTAGGTTTGACGCCGCAGCATCACGCGGCGCAAGGGAGGCAGAGTTGTCACAAATTCTCGGAGAGATCGGAGACGTTAGAAAAAGTCTCATTCAGTATATGGAGGGCTTTGCGGACTCGGTGCATGAGCCGGAGTCGTATATCCCTTCGGATATCCTCGAAATGATGGTGGATGTGACGTGTGAGCTCGGTCGCGAGATCGCCGTTACATTTGATCGCAAAAACAGGGTCACGAGCATCACCGTCGGCGACAGCCGAAGCGTTCCGCTCTCGGCGGAGGGAGCGCGCCGCTCGACCGTCCGTCTGTGCGGGCTGAGGCTCATTCACACCCATCCGAACGGTACTGCCGTGCCGTCCGGCGTGGATATAAATTCGCTTACCTCTATGAGGTATGATTCCATGATCGTTGTCGGCGTGAACTGCGAGCGCAGAACTGTCACGGGTATCTCGGCTGCAACACTTGAGCGGAACGCAGACGGCGCGTTTGAGGGATCTACGCTGCACGGACCGTACCTGCGCTCGGAAAAGGACAAACTTGACGAGCTGTTTGAGATCGCCGAGGATATCGACCGCGCCGCGCCGGAAAAGCTGAATGACGCGGGCGAGGAAACGGTACGCGCGATCCTCGTCGGTGTAAGCACCGACCGGTCGGATACGGGACTGTCGCCGGAGGAGGAGCTTCGCGAGCTTGCCGAGCTTGCGCGAACGGCAGGCGCCGTGCCGGTGGCGTATCACGTGCAGAGAAAATCCGCGCCCGATTCGCGATTGTACTGCGGCAGCGGACTTGCGTCCGATCTTGCGCTTGAGCGGCAGGCGCTCGACGCATCGCTCATCATATTTGACGATGAGCTGTCGCCGTCGCAGATACGTAATCTCGAGATGCTCTGCGGTGCGCGTATAATCGACCGCACGGCGCTGATCCTCGACATATTTGCGGCACGCGCAAAATCACGCGAGGGCGCACTCCAGGTCGAGCTTGCACAGCAGAAGTACAGACTTCCGCGCCTTGCGGGAAGCGGCACATCGCTGTCGCGTCTCGGCGGCGGAATCGGAACGCGCGGTCCCGGCGAGACCAAGCTCCAGACCGACAGGCGTCATATCCTGCGCAGGATCCACTACCTCGAGCAGGAGATAGCCGAGATCTCGAAGCGGCGCGATATGATCCGCGCCGATCGCAGCCGCAAGAGCCTGCCGACGGCGGCGCTCGTCGGATACACGAATGCGGGGAAATCGACGATACTCAACGCCCTTTGCGAGTCGGATGTCTTTGCGAAGGATATGCTGTTCGCGACGCTCGATCTGTCTGTTCGCGCGATGCGCGATGAGGACGGCAAGGAGTACCTGCTCATCGACACCGTCGGATTCATACGCAAGCTGCCGCACACCCTTATCGAGGCGTTCAAGTCAACGCTCGAGGAGGCGGTGCACGCCGATCTTCTGATCCACGTGGTCGAGAGCGACAGTCCGGAGCTTGACAGCAAGGTGGCGGTCGTAAACGAGATTCTCGACGAGATCGGTGCGGGCGATAAGCCGAAGCTTTTCGTCCTGAACAAGACGGACAAGTCCGGCGCGGTGAAATCGTATCCCGCAGGGGACGCGCTGCGCGTGTTCTGCACCGATGCGGTCAGCGGCACGGGAATGGACGAGCTGCGGGGCGCGATCGCGGATTTCTTCCGTTCGGGCGAGACGGAGCTTGAGCTTCTGATCCCGTATTCCGACGGACAGATCGCAGCATATGTAAGACGCAACGGCACAGTCATTTCCGAGGAGTACGAGGACACGGGAACGCGCGTGAAATGCCGCCTTGCGGATGAATTTCTCTACAAGGTAAGAGATTATATAGACGAAAAATAAGCCCGCTGTGCGGGCGCGGAGGAAGTATGCACAACAGCTATATTACGCCTGCCGGCGAGGGATATTTTGAGCTTACGGAGAAGAAGTCGCGGTTTCTCGGATACGTCGCGCCGACCGCCGCGCCGGAGGCTGCGGAGGAGTTTATCGCGAAAATAAAAGCTGCGCACCCGGACGCGCGGCATCACGTGTTTGCATATGTGTGCGGCGGCATCGACGGCGGCGCCGAGGCGCGGAGAATGTCCGACGACGGCGAGCCGCAGGGAACGGGCGGTGTTCCGTGTCTCGATGTGCTGACAAAGCGCGGACTCAGCTGCGCCGCAGTGGTCGTCGTGAGGTATTTCGGAGGAATACTCCTCGGGGCGCCGGGGCTTGTGCGTGCATACGGCAAAGCTGCCGCCGGCGCAGCCGACAATGCCGGAATTGTCACAATGCAGCGGTGCCGCCGGATCGACGTTACGTGTGATTACCAGCTTTACGGCAAGGTATCGCGTGCGCTTGAGAGCGCAAAAGAATGCCGCGTGACGGTGCCGGAGTTCGGGGAGAATGTGCGTGCATCTGCGATCATGCCCGCAGATCGAGCTGCATCCTTTGCCGAATATATGGTGAATCTCACAAACTCACGCGCAGAGGTGAGCGTCAGCGATGAATCGTTCTTTGAGCCGAAGCTCGGAGAATGATGCGATGAAGAAAGAGATTCTCTCGGATTCGGGCTCGGACTTGATCTCGACATAAAGTAAGTAAAAAGGCGTCGGATTATTCCGGCGCCTTTTTTTGCGGGGGTGGGGTGGCAAAAAAACGGTATGCATTTTGGTATGCATAAGCAGAAAAACAGATTATAATAATCAAAAAATATTTACAAGATGTATAAAATATTTTAAGCTGGCGCGATGCCGCAAACTCTTGTGGCGTAAGGAATTGCTTGAAAATTGCAATAAAATAAGGCATTCTTGCGAATGCCTTAATATGGGGTGAGTGATGGGGGTCGAACCCACGGCCTTCAGGGCCACAACCTGACGCTCTAACCAACTGAGCTACACCCACCATATGGCGTACCTTGGGGGATTCGAACCCTCGACCTACTGCTTAGAAGGCAGTTGCTCTATCCGGCTGAGCTAAAGGTACATACGTTTTATGAGGGCCGAAACACCTCATAAAAATGGAGCGGGTGATGGGAATCGAACCCACATGGCCAGCTTGGAAGGCTGGAGTTCTACCACTGAACTACACCCGCATAACACTCCCATGAGCGCCCCTATATAATATCACAAATTCCCCCGTTTTGTCAATACTTTTTCGGAAGTATTTTATTTTTTTGCGCGATTATTTTAAGGATGCGCACACCCGGAACGCATAAAACGGCACCGTATACGAAAAAAGTGCGGGGAACCGCTCGTCAAAAGAGGTTCCCCGGTTTATCGGTCGTGTATTACAGCTCGATCTCAAGATCGTCGTTTGCGAGCGAGACCGGCATGGGTGCCACTGCCGAGATCAGCTCATATATTCCAGGGATCAGTCCCGGCGGGTAGTGGTTTATGATCGCCTGATGGATCTTGCCCTCCTTGAACAATCCCTCGTAATCCTGCGGGCGGAAGTGCGCTGCCTCGCAGATCGCGAGATCAATGTCTCCGTCCTGCATTGCCGCGCAGGGGAAATCAATCGTCGGATTCTTGAGGTCGCCGGTGAACAGGACCCGTTTGCCCTCCGCTTCTACGAGGTATGCGTAGGAAACCTCACAGTGCTTTGTTCTGTATGCCGTTACCCGTATGACGCCGTCATCGTAGACTGTGCCCTCGTGAGTCTCTTTGAAATGAATGCTGTCGCGCACCTCAACACCGGTAGCGTGAACCCACGCCTTCAGCGCGTCTGCGCCTGCGATCTCCGGCAGGAACACCTCAAACGGATGTCCTGTGTAGTACCACGAGCAAATGTCCACGTACGGGATAAGACCGTTCGTGTGATCGCCGTGCATATGAGTGATAAAGATCGAACGCACCGTGTCCGGATGGATCCCGAGGTTCTTCATCTTCTCCATTGACTGCGTGCCCATGTCGATGAAATAGCGCGCGGCATCATCACCGCTGCCGACCGTGATCATTGTTGACGAGCATTTTCTCCCCGTCTCGGGAATGCCGTGGCTCGATCCGTAAAATGTGATCCTCATGTGTATGCCCCCATAGTTTTTTCTTCAGTATACCGCAAATTTCCTTATAATGCAATACTTTTTTGCAACATCGGAGAGAGAACACAGAAAAGCTTTTTCTCCTTTTTTCCTCAGATGATTGACACGGGTGTCGCTGATAAGTATAATATATATGAGAAATGTCAAGCATAAGTGCGGGCATTGATCTTTGCGCAAAACGGGCAAAGCGCTGTCCGTAAATTAAAGGAAAGTGACAAAAGTACATGAGTAACAAGGTTACAATAATCGGCGCCGGAAGCGTCGGATCCACGATCGCATATACTCTTGCCGTAGAGGGCAGTGCGTCCGAGATAGTTATGATCGACATAAACGAGGATAAATCCCTCGGAGAGGCGCTTGATATAAGACAGGGACTTCCGTTCTGCTCGCCCGCGTCGATCTATTCCGGAACTTATATGGACGCCGCAGGCTCCGATATTGTGATAATAACCTCCGGTGCCGCACGCAAGCCGGGGCAGACGCGCATTGATCTCGCACAGACGAACGTGAACATCACGCGCTCTATAATCCCCGAGATCGTGAAGTGGGCGCCTGATTCCATCTATATCATCGTTTCAAATCCGGTGGACATCCTCACATATCAGTTCTGCAAGACCTCAGGTCTTCCCGAGGCGCACATCATCGGCTCCGGCACGATCCTCGACACCGCAAGACTGCGCACGAGACTGTCCGAATACTACAACATCAGTCAGAAGAACGTACACGCGTATGTGTTCGGCGAGCACGGCGATACTTCATTTGTGCCGTGGTCGTGCGCAACTATCTCGAACATTCCGATCGACAAATATGTCGGGTGCCTCAGGGATAAGGACCTTATGCTTCTGAATATCGACCACGATGAGGTCGAGGAGTATATAAAGAAATCGGGCGCAAAGATCATCGAGCGCAAGGGCGCAACGTTCTATGCCGTTGCGGTTTCCGTGTGCCATATATGCAAGTGCATATTCACGGGGGCTGACACGACGATGACCGTCTCTACCATGATGCACGGAGAATACGGAGTGGACGACGTTTGTCTCAGCTCTCTGTGCATCGTCGGCAAGGAGGGAGTCGGCGGAAAGCTTATAGTCCCGCTCACACCCGAGGAAGAGGAGCGCTTCCGTCAGAGCGCCGACGCGCTTCGCCACGTCATTTCAAATGTGAATCTGTAATTTCCGTAAATGAAGAAATCGGGGTACGCTGCAGCGTACCCCGTGTTTTTTATTCGTATGTGCGCACGAAGAAGCTTCCCCATGCGGTTATGAAATCCTTGTTCATCTCAACTATGAGGTGACTCGATGCGGCATCGCCCGGAGTCCTCCGGAGCGCCAAAACAAGCTCGTCAAAGTTCCGTCCGTCAACCGAGAGATTGTTCTCCCATCCACCTGTGACACTGTACGAGACGGCGCCCTCGCTGTCGTTCAGCGCGATTATCAGAAGTGCGTTGTCGTCAAAATATGAATCGTCATACGATGCATATTCCGCGAGTGCCGTGAGGTCGTAGATCTCGGCGTTCTTGTGGAAATATTCGTGCAGTCCCTCTTCCGAGTACACCGGAACGATTGTCGTGTTCATGCTGCCGGAGATGACGGGTGTCGGAGCCGAGTACGCCGTGAAGCCGGTGAATACAGTCGGCATCTCCGCTGCCTGACCGTCTCCGGAGCTTGTGCCGTCGGATGACATAGAGTGGAAGCTTGACGGGAACTTTTCGGTGAACAGCTGTACAAGCTCGGTTGCCTTATCGCCCTCGGCGCGGTATGTCCCCTTGGGGTCGCCGGGAGTGACCTGATTTGTGTCGGCGGGGGTTGTCACCGGCGGCCGCGTTCCGTCTGCGGAATTGTTCTTTTTCTGCGCACATCCGCCGGCAAGTACCATGGACGCCGCAAGGAGGAGTGTCAGAATTTTTGATTTTGTGTTCATGCTTGATCCTTTCTTCTCTGGGTCAGTTGATTATATTCTCGCTGTCGCCGATGCGGCGTTCGACCTCGTGCCTGAGCCTTGCGTGTGTCGGCAGGGACAATGTCGGATCGCCTTCGACCTCGCGCCTTGCGGCAGCTGCCGCGTTTTCGATCATCGTCGGATCCGACGCGAGGGATGACAGTACAGCGCCGCCTCCGCTTTGGCGAACCGTGCCGCCGACCGCGAAGAAATCGCCCGGTCCGCGCTGGCGCAGATCCTCCTCCGCGATGCGATAGCCGTTGTGGT
This sequence comes from uncultured Eubacteriales bacterium, assembly GCA_934446065.1. GTDB lineage: Bacteria > Bacillota > Clostridia > Oscillospirales > CAG-272 > UMGS1312. Next base: position 18,585 of record CAKSDP010000025.1, on the reverse strand, counting down.
TCCGGCACATCGTTTCGAGACGTTCGCGCGCACGCTCTCCCTTGGAGTCGGAGATCAGAATGCAGTACGATTTCGCGCTGTCGCGCCCGACCCGTCCGCGCAGCTGATGAAGCTGGGAAAGCCCGAACCGCTCGGCGTTTTCGACGACCATCAGCGTCGCCGAGGGAACGTTTACGCCGACCTCGATCACGGTAGTCGAGACGAGCACGTCAAGCTCACGTGCCGCGAATTTTGACATGACCTCGTCGCGCTCCGATCCCTTCATTCTTCCGTGAACGCAGCCGACGCGCAGATCGGGCAGACGCGCCGCAAGCTCCTTTGCGTAATCGACGGCGGCGACGAGCGGCAGCTCCGGCTCGCTGTCGCACAGCGTGTCTGCCATGTTTTCGGCGGAATCCGGCGGCTTTTCTTCTACCGTCGGGCAAACGATGTATGTGCCGTGTCCCGCATCCGCCTGCTTTTCGATGAAGCCGTACAGGCGATCGTGATATGAGCTGTCGAGCGCGAATGTCGCTACGGGCTGCCGCCCCGGAGGCAGCTCGTCGAGCACTGATACGTCGAGGTCTCCGTGCAGCACGAGTGTCAGCGTCCGCGGGATCGGCGTTGCGCTCATGACGAGCGTGTGCACACCGCGCCCCTTTGCCTCAAGCGATGCGCGCTGCATTACGCCGAAGCGGTGCTGCTCGTCGGTGATGACAAGCCCTAATCTGTCAATTACAACTCCGTCGCTTAGCAGAGCGTGCGTTCCGATCACAAGATCGATCGGCTCGCCCGCGCCTGCGAGGCGAGAGAGAACCTCATCGCGCTCACGCTTCTTCATTGATCCGGTGAGAAGCGCTGTGCTGTACCCAAGCTTTGAGAACAGCGGCGCAAGATCGGCAAAATGCTGCCTTGCGAGGATTTCGGTCGGTGCCATAAGTGCGCAGGATCGACCGCAGCTCACCGCAATATATGCCGCTCCGGCAGCGACGGCGGTCTTACCGCTTCCCACGTCGCCGGAGAGCATTCGCTTCATCGGGCGGGTGAGCGCGAGATCGCGCTTTATGTCCGCAACGGCGCGTGCCTGACAGTCGGTGAGCTTGAACGGCAGCGCCGACAGAAACGGTGAAAGATCGCCGCAGTCCATCGCCTCTGCACCGGACGTAGGTCGGCGCAGCCCGGAAACTGCAAGCGCAGCCGAATTTACAAATATTTCGGCAAAGGCGAAGCGGCGCCGTGCAATTTCCGGCTCGGATACGTCCGTCGGATGGTGGATCATTTCAAAGGCTCGGGTTATCGCAGGAAATTCTTCGGCATCTGCCGAACTTTGCGGGAGTATATCGAGCGCATCAATGTCGCACGCCGTAAGTGCGCTGTCAACGAGCCGTGTTATAATGTTCTGCGTCAGACCGGCTGACAGAGGGTACACCGACACGATCTTGCACAGGGCATCCGCATCGGTGTAAAACTCGACTAACGGAGAGGATATGCGGCAGATGCGGCTCCTGCCGCCGTCTGTCGTGAATCTGCCCCAAACGCGGACAGTCTGCCCGCAGCGCAGCTTTTCCCGCATATACGGCTGATTGAAGAACGTCAGCTCAGCCGACAGCAGGCTTTCGGGTGCGTCTGTTTCGTGGGCGCGTGCGCGGACTATTGTCATGCCGCGACGAATCATTTTTGCGTTGGCGTCAAACGATATGGTCAGAAGCACCGATGACGGGAGTCCGTCGTTGCCGCGCCGCACCGCTTCGGCAAGCGTTACGGTGTTGCCGCGATTCTGATACCCGCGCGGAAAATGAAGCAGGAGATCGCCGACGTTTGCGATCCCGAGATGCAAAAGAGCAGCTGCCCTTTTTTCGCCGACACCGGCGAGCACTGTCACCGGATCGCTTACGCTGATTTTCTTTAGCACAGGCAGCCGCTCCTTTCATATTATTCTGTTGTAGTGACGCGTTTTCCGCAACTGCATAAAATTCAAGATATTCTGCATTTGCGGAAAATGGCTTATTCCATGATGAATTTTCCGAAATATGCGGGCTGGTGGAAGTCCGGAGTTTCCGTCATGACTTCGTTCCACATACCGTAATGCTCATTTCCTGTGATATCGCGGCCGCCGGTCTTGTAGAAGTTGCCGGTGAAGGTATATCCGGATACGAACGTGTCGGCGGAAATATCACGGTACAGCTTCTGCAGCTTTTCAAGCGGGATCTCCATCGTCAGCGACCAACGGTCGTCTTCGACTACGGGATTCACCTCAAAAAGGTTCTCGTATCCGCCGAGCTTGCGGAACGCGGGGATCCGCTTTTCACGGGACGGTCCGATCTGCGTGCAGCAGACGCCCTTGGAGTTTGATTCAATGTTGAGATACTCGTCGCCGCCCAGTCCTGCGTCCCAGATTGCGAAGAATTCCATGCAGCTGTCGAGGCAGACCGGATCGTCCGGCTTCTCATACGTAGCTGCGGGATCTTCCTCAAGGCACGTCATCTGACACAGAAATCCCCAATCGCGCACGTAGACGAGCTTCGCCCAAGCGTCGTACTCCTTGCAGTCGACCCACTTGTAGCAGTCGATCTTTGCAGCGGGAACCGAGTCGAAGTCAACTGCATCCCGTGATTCAAATGTCTTTATTCTGTATACGTTCATTTCTCCGTCAACCTCGTCTGAAAATATTATGCCGGACGTCTCTGCGGGTGCGGCGGTCTCCGTCTCGGACACGGCAGCCGTACCTGGCGTTGTACCGCTTTCGGTCAATTTCCCGGAATCACTGCCACCGCATGATGCGAGAAGCAGCGACCCGGCGAGAATCGCCGACAAGATCAGCTTTATCCTCATATGGATCAAAGATCGATGCCGTTCTCCAGGCAGAGTGCGCGTGCGCTCTCGACGGAGTCGATGCCGGTCTTATTCTTGATCGGAGCGAACTCTCTGTTTCTGACTACCTCGAACGGCAGGCAGGAGTCAGCGAGGTTGATCATGTCGAGCACGAGAGTCTCAAACTTGTAGCCGTTCGGGGACTCGGGCTTGACTGTCTCGCCGTTCTCGTTCATGTACGGGATCTTCTTCTCAACGATGTGGAGCGGCATACGCTTGTCGGCAATTGCCATCAGCTCGTCAAGACGGAACAGATAGTTGAGGATAACGCCGAAGTAATATGCGGGATCGCCGTTCTCGTTCTTTGCGTTCATAAGCTCGTCGGTAAGCTCGTAGTATTCAACGATAGAGGGATGGGAGTTCTCAAGGCAGATGACGCCGACCTTCTCGTCGGGAGCGTTCTTCTTTACGACCTTTGCGCCGACAGTCTTGCCGGAGCGGATCGTCGCGCCGACGAATACGGGATCTGCAATGCGCTGAAGCACGTTGTCAACTGCGAACGTGTTGAGCCACTCAATACCAAGCTCCTTCGCCTTCTTCGCAAGACCTGCCTTCGCCATGGAGGAGAACCAGCCGCCGTTTCCGTTCGGGGAGGTGGACATCTTGTAGGGTGTCTCAAGATAGATCTTGCCGTCGCGGTCAACAGCCGGAGCCATCTCCTGAATGAAGAAGTCAACAAAATCGGGGTTGTAGCCGAAGTAGTCGTTGTCGTGAAGGAATGCGCGGGTCGCGGCGTCGTTCTTGTCGCTCGTCATTATGAAGAGGTGGACCCATGTGCCCGCCATACGGCAAACATCGAGCAGGTTTTCGATCTGACGCTGGAAGATATATACCTCGTGGGTGAGACCAATGTTGTACATACCCTTCGGGTTGTCGGAGCCGAGTCTCGTACCCATGCCGCCGGCGAGCATGATCGCGCCGACCTTTCCGGCTTTGATCGCGTCAAGACCGCAGGCGTAAAAATCAACTTTGTTCTTCTCGATCTCGGGAAGCTCCATTGCCGGCAGCGGCTCGATCTTTCCCTTGACTGCCTCCTCGTTTCTGTGAGCGTAGATCTCGAGTACCGACAGATCGGTGTCCTCGATCTGCGCGAGAAGCGCGGACTTCTGATCTTCGGTCAGAGTGTCGTAATACTTCAGTACGTGCTCCTGACCGTATTTTGCAAGCTTTTCCTTTGCCATTTCGAGAGTCATTTTATGCGACCTTTCCTCCGGCTGTGCACCGGATACAAGAATATGTATTTTATTTGATGTAATTGTACCACAAAGGTACTTTTATGTCAACTTATTTTGTGCCGATTTCGGCGGTCCGAGACGCGTTTACCGCCTCCGCAATGTCAGCCTTGAGTGCCTCCCACGCGTCCGTGTTTTCAACGTAGTAGAGAGGGCACAGCTTTTCTGTGATATCGTAGTGACGGATGATGTCGCGCTCGGGATCAAGGTCGAATTCAACACACAGATCAGCCGCGAGCCGCACGAGCGAAGCATACGTGGCGTCGGTGAATTTGCCGTCCTCTCCCGGATGGCAGCACTCGATCGAGAGAGTGTCGCTGTTGCGGCTGTTGGAGCAGTACGCGACCTCATCGGCGGGCACGCATTCGAGTACCTCGCCGTCGATCCCGATTATAAAGTTGCTGCTCGCGTATGTCGCACCGCTCGCCGCGAGTCCCGCAAAATAGCTGCGGTTCGCCTCGGCGGACGTGCCGGGGTTGCCGACGTAGTGGATCACAAGCCCGTTTACCGCATCAAGCTTTGTGCCGGGGCGCGAGTATTCGTTCACGGGGATCAGCTTCACTGATACGTAGTCGGGCGCCGACCATCCCGCGTCACCCGAAACGACCATGTCGGGATGACGGCTGAAGTAGTAGCGAAGCCCCGCAGCAGCTCCCGCGATAATGCAGAACGCTGCACAGACGAGTACGATCCACCGTATGTTCTTCTCGAATACGTTTACGGCAGCCGCAGTGTCGTTCTCCGCCGTGTTGTCCGCGCTCTGCGGATTTTCGTTTTCACTGTTATCGTTTATATTCACGAGCGTTCCTTTCCGTGTGTCCGAAATTTTTATTTTCCGCGCGCTTCCTTTTTGGCGAGCTTTGCCTCACCGCGGGGAGTCTGCGGCTTCGGGGGAATGTTGCCCGCCTTTGTCAGCGCGATCTTTGTCATGAGCGGACCTGCCAGCTCATAAATGAGCACGGAGAAGAGTGCGATGTTGCGGATCAGCTCGCCTCCGTTCGGCATCGACATTGCCGTGATCGACATTCCGAGCGCAACGCCCGCCTGCGGCAGCAGTGTGATCCCGAGATACTTGACGACCTCCTCGGGGCATTTTGTGATGCGTGAGCCGACGGCAGCGCCGGTCATCTTTCCGGCGGAGCGGAAGATTATGTATACAAGTCCGATGCCGACAATCGCGATGTCGGAGAACACGCCAAGCTCAAGCTCGGCTCCGCTGAGGACGAAGAACAGCACGAACAGCGGCTGTGTCCACTTGTTCGTTTTCTCCATGATCTCGCCGGAGAATTCGCAAATGTTGCAGAATACGGTGCTCATCATCATGCACACGAGCAGCGTCGAGAACGAGATATGTACTCCGCCGAGTGTGAATGACAGCTTGGAGAGTGCGACCGTCAGCATTACAAACGTAATGGAGATCGAGAGGCGGCGGCTGTTTGATTCGAAGAAGCGTTCGATCCAGTTGAACAGAACTCCCATGAGGGCGCCGAGCACAAGGGACAGAACGATCTCAAGCACAGGCTCGAGCGCGATCGAGACGAGGTTGTACGTGCCGTCGTTCATCGCGCGCGCAATGCCGAACGAGACGGCGAACACGATGAGTCCGACCGCGTCGTCAAGGGCGACGACGGGGAGAAGAATATCGGTGAGCGCGCCCTTCGCCTTATACTGACGAACGACCATCAGAGTCGCCGCAGGCGCCGTTGCGGCAGCGACCGCGCCGAGTGTGATGGACACCGGCAGCGGGAGCTTCGGTCCGATCACAAAATGAAGCGCGATTAGTGCGGCATCAACGAACAGCGACGCCGTAACCCCTTCGAAAATGGAGATAACGACCGCCTGACGCCCGATCTTGCGGAGCTGCTCGAGGCGGAATTCGTCGCCGATCGCGAACGCGATGAATCCAAGCGCGACCTCGGAGATGATCTTGAAGCTCATGACCGAGTCATGGCTGACAAAACCTATCCCGGGGATCCCGAGCTGACCGAGAAAATACGGCCCGATAAGTATTCCGGCGACAAGATACGCCGTTACGGCGGGAAGTCCGACAAGCTTTGTCAGACGGGACATCATAAGCCCTGCGAGCAGTGCGATTGAAAGACACAGAAGCGTTTCCATAGTATGATCCTTTCGGGTGCAAATACGTCGGCACCCATAAATTTGCAAAAATTTTCACAAATAAAAGGATACCACAATCACTGCCTCAAGTCAAGGCGCAGAATTGACACATTTTCGCCTTACCGCACAAAAGTTTTCGCCATGCCGTCATTACGGACAGACGGGCATCATATATTTGAGCGAACGAGAACTTTGTGAAAGGTTGGTCAGATTATGGACAAGAATCGTGAAATGCTGCCTGCCGATGCGTCCGCACAGTCGGTATCGGTGCCGTATATGTCTCAGATAATTACAAGCGATGTCGGTGAGGAATTCACCCTGCCGGACTATTATCCCGAGGTGAAGCGCGTTGTTACGACGCTGTGCCGAGTCCTTCCCGAAGCGAAATATGACAGCGGAGATGCAATAGAGCAGGGGGGAGTTGTCGCGTTCACCGTGATATACCTCGGCGACGACGGAACGCTTGCGGCAGCGCCGTTCAGCATTGATTATTCCATGTCGGCGCAGCATCCTAAAAGCCCGGTCGGTGAGGATGTAAGGATATCCGCCGACAGCACGGTCGAGGGTGTTACGTGCCGCGCGACGGGACCGCGCAGACTGATGCTCAAAGCAAAGGTCAGGACTGCCGTCACGGGAATAGCGTCACTCCCGATGGAGTGCAAAATGACGGTGAAGGACGGCGAAGCTACGGCGGAGGAGAAGAATTCCGCCGAAAAGCTCTGCTGCGAGGTGCAGTCGATGAGCCGAGGCTGGGAAAGCGTCACCGGAAGCGCGGCGGGAGAGCTGCACGAGAAGGCGGGAACAAAGCTTGTGATGTGCGACGGCGAGATCTGCGTGAACGAAGCATCACCGACGCAAAACGGGATCATCGTGCGCGGAGATGCGGTGATGTGGTGCATCTGTTACAGCCCCGACGGGATGTACTGCAAGCTCTCGGCAAAGCAGCCGTTCGAGGAGACGGTTGTAACGGATACGCCTCCCGCAGAGGGCGCACGCGCAAGAGCGTGGGGACGCTCGGCATCCGTCAGCGTGAAGGAAAGCGACGACGGCACGCTCTCGTGGGAGATGGAGTACGATCTTGAAGCGGAGTGGAGCGTGTGCCGAACATCAAACGCGGTCTGCGATATGTATTCGACGATGCACAAGAGCAGCGTTACGATGGCGGAGTGCGATGCCGTGTCGCTCCAGAAGTGCGGCGCAGGCAGACTGACGCTCTCTAGTACGGGAAAGAGGCACGGAACGCCGGGCGCGGGCGAGTACGTCATCGGCTCATACGGAATCGTCAGAGATGAGCGCGTCGAGAGCGCCGGCACGCGTATGGCGCTCACCGCCGACGCGCAGATCCATGTGCTTGTGTGCGGTGGCGGCGAGGTCGAGGACGAGATCGTCCATCTCCCCGTAAGATACGAATTCGATCCGGATCGGGAGTGCACGGGCGATGTGTCGTGGCGGATCGCCGCAAACGTTGTTGAGTGCAGCGCGTCAGTCGATGCCGATTCGGTCAAGGCGACGGCAGAGGTGACTTTTGCGTTTGAGGTGTGCGAGAGAACGCCGGTCAAATACGTATCGGCTCTTACGCTCGAGCGGGATGAAGATGGCTCTGATACTGGCGAGGGCGTTATCAGGATATGCTATCCCGATGAGGGCGAGAATGCGTGGGATATCGCGAAGCGTTACCGCCTGAAATATGACGATATCGGCGAAGTGAAGAGCGACGGGATCGTCATCGGGTAACAAATTGAAATATTGCGGGGTCGGAGGCTGTCGCACGGTAGCGGCAGCCCCTGTCTGTTTTCGGCAATTATTCGGGAAAAGAGAGATGCGCGGTTTACTTTTGCCGCATTATATGGTAAAATAAAACGATGACTTATAAGATCGGAGGTCTAAGATGTATTTTACACCCGAAAAATCCAGAGATTCATATAAAAGTGCGGCTGAACGCCTGACTGAGGTGTTCGGCGATTCCGTTGTCGGCTGCTTTGACGCGGAGTATCTGAGCGCAGACCGCGAAAACGCCGCAGTGGCAGGTGTCTGCGGGCTTCCCGCAGCATACCCCGTGACGTCGTGCGTGATAAATGCCCCCGCAGTATCGGAGTATCTGACCCATGTCGCTTCAAGCGTGCTGTTCGTGCTCGACACTGTTTCGCACAGTGTAAACGTGATCTGCGCCGGCGCCGCCGCTCCCGCGCTTCCCGCTGATGCCGAGGCGGAGGTGCTTGACGTTATAGCCGGCTTTGCCGCCGCTCCCGGCAGACTCAACGAGCGCGGCGAGCACATTATTGATTTGAAATCACCCGAGGTAGGTACGCACTACCGCATAAATCTGCTGCTCGGCTGCCGCATCGGATTTGACAATCCGCTCCTTACCACGCCGAAAAGTGCGGTCAATGCGCTCGGCGGTGGATCATTCCGCGCGGACGCGGGCAGACAGGTGCTCGTCACGCGCTGCCTTCTTCAGCAGGAGGAGAACGGTGATCCCATGAACCGTCAGTTCTACCTCGTCGAGAACGGTAGACAGATATTCTTCTCGGGCAATCCCCGCGAGAACGTGAAAAGCGCTGTCTGCTGCCATTCGCAGAACCACACTGTCATCACATACGAGACTGAGTGCGGACTGAGAATAGAGCGCACGATATTCATTCTTCCCGAGCGCGCGGGACAGCCGGAGGCGTGCGAGGTGCAGAAGATCACGGTTCAGAACCTCGGCAGCACCGCCCGCGATCTGAAGATCGTTATGACCGGCGTGTTCGGAATATTCCCGCCGGAGGCGCTGGCGAACGACATCGTGTACTGCAACATCGTACACGAAAGCGGCGTTCTGAAGCGCGACGGCAAGGCGTGGGTCGTGACCCCGATGGACTACCCGCGCGGGCGCCGCTTTGAGAAGCGTTTTGCCGCGATGACGCTTGACGGCGAGCCGATGGACGAATATTCGGCAAGCTACCCCGATTTTATCGGCGACGGCACGGTCGAGCACCCGCAGAATGTTGCACGGCTTACGTCGCATCCCGTGCGCAAGGCGGCATATTTCTTTGCGATGGGCAAGAGCTTTACCGTTATGCCCGGCGATACCAAGGAGATCTGCGAGCTTGTCGGTATGTGCTGGGTAAAAGAGGATGATTCCGAGCCGCTCATGTTTGACGAGAAGCTCTCGTCCCTCCTGTCAGAGTTCACCCGTCCCGGCGCCTGCGACAGAGCGCTGCGCGAGGTCACCGATTTCTACTCCAAGTATTCGTCATACATAAAGCTTGATTCCAAGAATCCGCTCATGGATCCGTACATCAACAACAACCTGCCGTTCCAGGTGCTGTACCAGTCGTTTGTGTCGCGCTCGTTCGCGTGGACGCAGAAGGCTCAGCGACAGATTGGCTTCCGCGAGATACAGGATATGTATGCTTCCATGTACTATATGGCGGCGATGGGCAGAGCGGATCTCGCCCGCGATATGATCAGCCGTTGGGCGGAGAACGTGTTCCGCATGGGATACGCCAACCACAATTTCTATTGGGAGGGCAAGGAACCCGGCAAGTGCTCCGACGATCAGCTTTGGCTCGTGCAGGCGGTCTATCGCTATGTTGCGCTTACGGGCGATACCGATTTTCTCGACACGGTGCTTCCGGTCGCGGACGGCGGAGAGCGCTCGCTCTTTGACACCATTATGGCTGCGATCGTATATTCCGGCGAGATATCCGTGGGCGATCACGGGCTGCCGCTCCTTGATAACGCCGACTGGAACGACTGTCTGAAACTCGATCCCGACAGCATCGACGGTATCGAGAAGGAGAAGAGATACAAGGCTCAGCTTGAGCGGAACGGACAGGAGTGGGGCGTTCGCTTCGAGTCACATTTCTGCGAGAGCGTGATGAACGCGTTCCTCCTCAAGATCGCGGAGGATGAGGCGTGCCGCATGGCTCGCGCGACCGGACGGAATGACGCCGCAGAAAAGCTTGAGGCGATGAGCGCCGAGCTTTCACGCCGCATACAGACGCACTGCTGGAAAGAGAATTTCTTCGCGCGTGCGATGATCAACAGCCCGAGAGACGGCGGATATACGTTTGTCGGTGCAAAGGGCGACCGCCTCAGCGCCGATCCCGCGATAGACGGTTCGTACTTCCTCAACAGCTTCACATGGTCGATCCTCGCCGGTGTCGCAACTGAGGAGCAGATCGCAACGATGCTCGGCGTGGTGAAGGCTCATCTGAGATGCCCCGCAGGACTGAAGCTCTCGACCCCGTGCGATCTCGACAAGATATCGACTACCACTGCGACGGAGCATTATTTCCCCGGAGACAGAGAGAACGGCGCCGTGTTCAAGCACGCAACGATGATGGCGACGGCGGCAATGTTCCGCGCAGCAAAGACCGTGAAGTCGGACGCACTTGCGGCGGAGCTTTCCGATCTTGCGTTTTGGATGCTTGACCTCGTGTTCCCGTACAGAACGCTCAACGACCCGTTCACATTCAAGGGAAATCCGCGTTTCTGCACGCAGTACAACAACAGCGAGACGATGGAGAACGTCGGACCGATGCTCTCCGGTACGGCAAGCTGGCTGTCGCTCACCGTTTCCGAATTTCTCGGAATCGATTACACCGACGGCGGTATCGAGCTGTCGCCGATCCTGCCGGACGATTCCGAAAATGTGGACTTCGAGCTCAACCGCCTCGGCACGAGATTCCTTGTCCACGTCGAGAAATCAAAGGGCTTTGCAAGGGTCGGAGATGGTACACGCTTCACATTCGACGGCGAGGCGTGCGGTCGGATCGTACCGGCTCCGATGGACGGCGGTGTGCACAGAATTACCGTTGCGCTTTGACGTCCGACTTGATTTTTCGTGGGATATGTGCTACAATATATCCCGATAAAGATCGGTATCGCACTGAAAGGACACAATAGTTTATGCCGAATTTCACAAAGCAAGCCATCAAAGCCTCCTTTATGAAATTGCTGAACGAGCAGCCGCTCAGTAAAATAAGCGTGCGCAGCATCGTCGAGGACTGCGGGATTAACCGCAACTCGTTTTACTACCATTTTCAGGATATCCCGACTCTGCTCGGCGAGATCGTCCGCGAATATGTTGACGAACTGATCGAGAAATACCCGACCGTAAACTCGCTTGACGAGTGCGTGACTATCGCGTTCAGCTTTGCGCTCGAGAACAAACGTGCGGTATTTCATATTTATAATTCGGTGAACCGCGACATATACGAGACCTCGACCCTCAAGCTTGCGGAGTATGTCGTCACGACGTACATTGATACGGTGTACGCAGACGCGGACGTCAGTCCACGCGACCGGAGCATTGCCATAAGGTTCATGAAGTGTGCGCTGTTCGGTATGTGCATTGATTGGGTAGAGAACGGCATGGATGAGGACGCGATAAACAATATCCACCGCCTGAACGAGCTGCTGCGCGGCGTTCCCGAAGAGATACTCGCCCGGATGAAGGAAAAATAATACGTATACATAGAAAAGCAGATGCGAATCAGGATGATTTGCATCTGCTTTTTATCTATATAAGGTTTTATTCCCACGAAAAGCTGCTGCTTATAAGCGTTACAAAGTCATCTCCGACCGTGAGCAGTCCGCCGTTGGTGTGCGCCGATTTCACGCTGTCGTCGGGTAGCGTAACGGTGACCTTCCCCGGTACAACCGAGGTTATAAAGCGGGCGTGCCCCGCCATTATTGCGAGATCGCCGTCGGCGCCCCTCAGCGAGAGGACCGTTGCCGCAGAGTCAAACAGATTTCCGTCCGGCGACGAGATCACGAGCCTGAACTCGTTCATTTCGCCACCTTCTTTGCCTTCTCGACCGCCTCGTCGATCGTGCCGACGAAGAGGAATGCCGACTCGGGCAGATCGTCATGCTGACCCTCGATTATCTCCTTGAATCCGCGGATCGTCTCGGAGAGCGGGACATACTTGCCGGGGAATCCGTTGAACTTCTCGGAGACGGTGAACGGCTGCGAGAGGAATCGCTGGATCTTTCTTGCGCGGCTGACGAGCAGCTTGTCCTCGTCGGACAGCTCGTCCATACCCATGATGGCGATGATGTCCATAAGCTCGTTGTATCTCTGAAGAATCCTCTGAACTTCACGCGCGGTATTGTAATGCTCGGCGCCGAGGATCTCGGGCGAGAGGATACGGCTCGTGGATTCAAGCGGATCGACTGCCGGATAGATGCCCTGAGAGGCAATGTTACGTGCAAGCACCGTTGTCGCATCAAGGTGAGCGAACGTTGTCGCAGGTGCGGGGTCGGTAAGGTCGTCTGCGGGGACGTAGACCGCCTGAACGGAGGTGATAGAGCCCTTCTTCGTCGAGGTGATCCTCTCCTGAAGCGCGCCCATCTCGTTTGCAAGCGTCGGCTGATATCCGACGGCGCTCGGCATACGTCCGAGAAGTGCTGATACCTCACTTCCTGCCTGTGTGAATCTGAATATGTTGTCGATGAAGAGCAGAACGTCCTGTCCCTCACTGTCGCGGAAATACTCTGCCATCGTCAGTCCTGACAGAGCAACGCGCATTCTTGCTCCCGGCGGCTCGTTCATCTGACCGTAGACGAGCGCCGTGTTCGAGAGGACGCCGGACTCCTTCATCTCGTTGTAGAGGTCGTTGCCCTCACGGGTGCGCTCGCCGACTCCGGTGAAAACGGACAGACCGCCGTGTTCCTTTGCGATGTTGTTGATAAGCTCCATGATGAGCACGGTCTTGCCGACTCCGGCTCCGCCGAACAGACCGATCTTTCCGCCCTTTGCGTAGGGGCAGATCAGGTCGATGACCTTGATTCCCGTTTCGAGGACCTCGGTCGAGGTCGAAAGCTCGTCATAATCGGGTGCCGGACGGTGAATGTCCCACCTCTCGGCGTTTTCGGGCGCCGGAATGTTGTCAACGGCGTCGCCGAGTACGTTGAAGATTCTGCCGAGCGTCTCACGTCCGACGGGAACGCTGATCGGCGCACCGGTGTCGGTGACCTCGGCATCGCGGCGGAGTCCGTCTGTCGATGCCATCGCAATGCAGCGAGCCGTGCTGTCGCCGATGTGCTGAGCAACCTCAACCGTCAGCGTTTTATCTTCTATCGGAACGGTCAGCGCGTTCAGGATCGGAGGCAACTCGCCGTCCTCAAAGCGGACATCAACGACCGGCCCCATAACCTGGCTGACCTTGCCTTTATGCAGATTTGCCAATTTGATCTCTCCTCTCACGTGCCGCTGCCGGCAACGATTTCGGTGATTTCCTGAGTGATTGCGCCCTGTCTTGCGCGGTTGTATTTCAGCCTGAGATCGTCTATCATCACGGATGCGTTCTTTCCGGCACTGTCCATAGCCATGCGCCTTGCCGCGACCTCGCACGCGAAGCTCTCGCGCACGCATGCCGTGATAACGCCTGCGACGTATTCGGGTATCGCGGTCTCAAGTATCGTGGCTTCGTCCGGCTCGAATATCACGGATGCGGAAGGACGCTTTTCCGGACGCTTCAATGGAAGAATATCGCGGATGTACGCCTCCTGCGTCATGATCGACACGTATTTTGTGGCGATGACGCAAAGCCTGTCGTACTTTCCCGCAAGAAAATCCGCACACTGCGCCTTTGCGATATCGTGCGCCATGGCACCGGTAAAGTGCTCCGACGACACAGCCTCCGCTCCCGCGCGGTCGCACGCGCGCTTGCCGATCGGAATGATCTCGGCGTCCGGATATTCTCTCAGAAGTCTGAAAACATTTGCGTTGTAGCCGCCCGCAAGTCCGCGGTCTCCCGCGATGACGATCAGGCGGAGCCTGTCATCGCCGCCTTGCAGATACGGACTCTTTGCGCACTCCGGGCAGGAGAGCAGTGTGTCCGCAATGTCGGACAAGCCCTCGGCGTATGCCCGCGATCTCAGCATCGCCTCATTTGCGCGGCGGATCTTTGAGGACGCGACAAGCCCCATCGCCTTTGTGAGGTGCATGGTCGAGTCAACGCTCTTTATCCTGTGGCGCAGTGCCTTAGTGTCCTGTCCCATGATCAGAACTCCATTTCGGTGAGTGCACGATCGAGAGCCGCGACATCGCTGTCCTCGAAATATCCTGCCTCAAAGCGGTCGAGCAGATCACGGTGCTCGGTCTTCATATAGTCGTAAAGCTTTGCCTCGTACTCCTTTACCCGCTCCACGGGAACGGAGTCGAGATATCCGTGGGTCACCGCGTAGATTATCGCGACTTGGCATCCGGGGGTGACGGGCGATTTGCGGCTCTGCTTCAGCACCTCAACGATGCGTTCGCCGAGCGCAAGACGCGCCTTGGTGTCGGCGTCGAGATCGCTTCCGAACTGTGCGAACGCCTGAAGCTCGCGGTACTGCGAGTACAGCAGCTTCAGCTCACCCGAGACCTTTTTCATCGACTTGAGCTGAGCGGATCCGCCGACACGGCTGACGGAGATACCGGGGTTTATCGCGGGCATAACGCCTGCGTGGAACAGCTCCGTCTCAAGGAATATCTGACCGTCGGTGATGGATATTACGTTTGTCGGGATGTATGCGGAAACGTCGCCCGCCTGAGTCTCGATTATCGGCAGAGCGGTGATGGAGCCGCCGCCGTATTCCTTCGATACGCACGCCGCGCGCTCGAGCAGTCTCGAGTGTAGGTAGAATACGTCTCCGGGGTACGCCTCACGTCCCGGCGGACGGCGGATAAGCAGGGAGAGTGCACGGTACGCCACCGCGTGCTTGGACAGATCGTCGTAGACGATGAGCACGTCGCGCCCCTGTTCTCTGAAATATTCTGCCATAGCGCAGCCGGAGTACGGTGCGATGTACTGGAGCGGTGCGCTCTCGGCTGCGGTAGCCGAGACGATTATCGTGTATTCAAGCGCTCCTGCGCGGGCAAGCTCGTTTGCGAGCTGCACGACAGACGTGCTCTTTTGCCCTATCGCAACATAAATGCAGATAACATCGCTGTTTTTCTGATTGATGATCGTGTCAACGGCGATCTCGGTCTTACCGGTCTGACGGTCGCCGATTATCAGCTCACGCTGACCGCGGCCGATCGGGATCATGCCGTCGATCGCCTTGATTCCGGTCTGAAGCGGAACGGACACGCTCTGCCTTTCGATAATGCCGGGAGCCTCCGACTCGACAGGGCGGGTCTTGACTGTCTCGACCGGTCCCTTGCCGTCGATCGGCTGACCGAGCGCGTTTACAACTCTGCCGAGGAGCGCTTCGCCGACGGGTACGGACAGCACCTTGCCGGTGCGTCTGACCTCGGAGCCTTCGCGAATGTCATTCTGATCCGAGAGGATCGCCACGGACACCGTTTCGGTCTCAAGGTTCTGAGCCATGCCGTAGCTGCCGTCCTCGAATTCGAGCAGCTCGCCGGACATACAGTTGCGCAGCCCGTATACTCGGGCGATGCCGTCGCCGACGAGGATGACCGTGCCGGTCTCTGCCATTTCGGTGCGTGTGCGGTAAGCGCGGATCTGTTCTTTTATAATACTGCTGATTTCCTCCGGGCTTGTGCTCATTTGCCGATCACTTCCTTTACATCTTTTAGTTTGCGCTTAAGACTTCCGTCAAAAAGCGTATCGTCCATGCGGACCACGATCCCGCCGAGGATCGACGGGTCGATCGTGTAGACCGACGTCACCGTGTGGCCGCACATCTTCTCGAGACGCTCTGTCAGCGCCTCTTTTTCTTCATTTGTCAGCTCGACGGCGCTTGTTACCTGAGCAACGGATATCAGCTCAAGCGCACGGTACAGCGAATCGTATTCGCGTACCACTTCGCCGAAGTCGCGCATACGCCCTCTCTCGCACAGAAGCTTTGCCGTTGAAAGCACATATTCCGGGACGGAGTCCGCGAAAGCGCGGTCGAGAAGCGCACACCGTTCATCCTTCGGAATGTTCGGCGACGAGAGCAGGTCCGCGTAGTCGGGCTGAGCCGAAAGCTCGTCCTCGATAAGGTGGAGGGCGCAGTCAAACTCTCGCTCGGCGCCTGTCTCTGAGGCAAGCTCGAACAGAGCTTCTGCGTATTCCTTTGAGATTAAAGTCACGTCTGAGCCATCCTTTCAGCTAAGCCTTAATTTTCGGACTTGGTGCCGATCTCCGATATCACCGAGTCGATTATGTCGTGGTGGTCGTCCGTGTCAAGCTCGCGCCCTATAAGCTTTTCCGTGAGCAGCGCCGAAACATCGACGATCTCCTGCTTTATACCGGCTTCGGCGCGGCGGCGCTCAAGAGCCGCTTCATTCTCCGCGTCGCGGACGATGCCGTCGGCGCGTTCCTTTGCGTCTGCGATTATCTGATCCTGCTTTTTCTCGGCGCGTGCGGTCGCTTTCTTTATGATCGCGTCCGCCTCGTCATCCGCCGTCGCCATCTTCTCGTTCCATGCCGCAAGATCAGCCTCCGCCGCACTCTTTGCAGCTTCAGCCTTTGCGTATTTGTCGGAGATGGCGGCTTCTCTCTCAGCAATAACGCGCTTTACCGGCGCGTAAAGAAATTTCTTCAGGATCAGAAACAGAATGAGCAGATTCGCAAGGGATATCAATATATCCCAGACGTTTAAGGATATGACATCCAGATTCTGCATATCGTGCGCTCCTTTTAGCCGATCGTCTTCATGAGAATGTTAACAAGTCTGCCGGGCGCAACGAATATCAGCAGAATAGCGATGACGAGCGCGTAAAGGCCCGTGGTCTCGGCGATTGCACATCCCATGAGCATGGTGGTCGTAACATCGCCCTTGCACTCGGGCTGACGTCCGATAGCCTCGCACGCCTTTGCAACGGCGTTACCCTCACCGATACCGGGTCCGATACCTGCGATCATTGCAACACCTGCGCCGAGTGCGCAGCAGCCAAGGATTATTCCGATTGCGAGTTCAAGCATTTTCATGTACCTCCGAATGTTTTACTTCATTTATATTGGATTTTTTGCTTGCTTTGTTTTTGTGGCGCTTTGCGTACAACTCAGCGGGGAACGCTCCGGAAATATAGAGCATCGTGAGCATTGCAAAGATGAACGCCTGCAGAAGTCCGCTGAACACGTCAAAATATATTGACAGTATCGCGGGAAGTCCGATGCGGAGAAACGGGATGTCTCCGAGCACTCCCGGCAGCCAGCCGAGCAGGAGACTTGATAGTCCCGTGAGTCCTGCCGAGATCAGAACTGAGATGACGGCGCCGGACAGTATGTTGCCGTAATGACGGAACGCCATCGACACCGGGGTCGCGACCTCACTTATGATGTTCAGCGGGGTGAGAAATGCGACAGGCTCCGTGAAGCTCTTCAGGTATTGCAGCGGTCCGCATTTCATTTTGTAATGCGTGATCAGTATGAATACGAGGAATGACCAGCCCGCGACAACGTTTATGTCCGAGGTCGGCGGATACAGTCCTACGAGCGTCAGAAGGCTTGAGAACGCGGACAGTCCCATTATCGCCGCGATGAACGGTGCAAACCCCGCAAAAAATTCGCCCATGTTTGTCTGTACGAGATTTTCCGTCTTTTTAACGATCCATTCGCAGATGAGCTGTCTGCGGCTCCGACCGTCGGGCGTAAGCCCTCTCGTGAGGAACAGGCAGAGGAACAGGACCGACAGAATAACAAGCCATGAGTTCACCTGAGATTCGGTAATCGGAAGCCCGCCGTATGGCAGATCGATCGTGAAGTATATCAGCGCACCGGCAATCTGAATCCCTTCGGATGCCGGGGTGAACAGCACCTTCAGCACGATCCCGCAGACGATCGGCAGCGCTGTGAGCACAAGAAGCAGTATGTCCGCTGCGGACGATCGCTTTTTTTCTTTCATTATATATCAGGCTCTCCTTTCGGTGGAATAGTTATATAAGCCTCAGTCAGACATCTTGCCGACGAACGGGCGAATTGCCATCGCGATCCTCGGGAAGAACAGCGGTATCAGCGCTGCGAAGATGTTGAAGCACGGTGCGACCGCGCCGACAATCGCGCAGACAAAGATTCCGAGCGTCCGAAGCCTCTGCGAGGTCGCCATGACGCCTCTCGCGTCTTTTTCTTCCTTCGTCGTCGCGTGCTGTATCGTGATTCCGAGCAGAAGAAAGTTGAGTACGGCTGCGAGTGCTCCGAGAATGTTCCCGAGCAGCACGGTTATGTCCCATTGTCCTATAATGAGGAAAACCGCCTGCATCAGTGCGCTGAGGATCAGTACGACCGATGCGATAAACAGCGTCTCGCGCTTTACCGTTTTGTCGATCTTATTCATATAAAATGAAGACTCCTTTCAGCATCGTGAAAAATGCACGGTACTTCAATTATACCACGTCACAGCTGAAAAAGCAATGTTATTCGTGCTGCGGCAGGAGAAAAACGTGTAGGATTACAATAGATAAGTTACAGCGCAAAAAAAGAATAGCAAATGAGAGTCAAATGTGTTACAGTTAAGTC
>CAKSDP010000024.1 GCA_934446065.1 uncultured Eubacteriales bacterium | reverse complement strand
GACTTAACTGTAACACATTTGACTCTCATTTGCTATTCTTTTTTTGCGCTGTAACTTATCTATTGTAATCCTACATTATTCATCGTCACCGTGCATGAATCCCTCTCCGAGCACGCACGACGCGTCGCATATCACGATAAACGCCGACGGATCGGCGCCGCGGACGATCTCGCGCAGCGTGTACTCCTGCTGCTTTGCGATGACGCACATCACCACGTTCCACTCCTCGCCCGTATGCCAGCCGATCCCGCGGAGCAGCGTTGTTCCGCGATCGAGGGAGCTTGATGCCGCATCGGCGATCGCCGCGTACTCGCGCGATATGATGAACACCGTTTTCGCACGCCTTGCGGCGCTCTGCACCATATCAAGCGCCGCCGAATACGCCACGGTGCAAACGACGGAATACATGACTCCGCGAAGGCTGCCGAGAGCAATTGCCGCAGCAAGTATTATAACCGTGTCAAAATAGAGTATCAGCCGTCCGGAGGGGATCGCCGGCAGCTTTTTTCTCAGGAGATACGCCGCAAGGTCGGAGCCGCCCGTCGTCACGCCCGAACCGAGCATGATCCCCGCTCCGACGCCCATCACTGCACCGCCGACGAGGGCACACAGGAGCGGATCGCTCGCCGCAGGCGGGAATATCGAGAAAAAATCCGCCGAAACGGAGGTGCAGAGCGTGCCGATGATCGCGCGCGCCATCCCGCGGAATCCGCGATCGCGGACGGACAGGGCAAACAGCGGCAGATTGACCGCAAGGATCCCTGTACCGACGGGAAGTCCCGTCAGCTTTGACAGCACTGTCGCGATACCCGTAGCCCCTCCGGTCACGATGCTCGCCGGGACAAGCAGCATACTTACAGCGATGCCGAACAGCACCGATCCTGCGGCGACCGATACTACCGTACTCCACAGGCTGTCCGTTCTCCGGACTCCCTGCCCGCTTTTTTTCTGTCTGTTTATCATATATATCTGCTCCCATACATAGATTTAATCAGAACATTACCCGGACAAGTGTCGGGGCGATATCAAAGGAAAGGCGAGTATGAAAATGACGGATCGACAGTTTTTGCCGGAGGGATACAACGCCGGCGGCGCAGAGTGTGTACGCACCATATCGGAGCTTGTGCGGGCAATGGAGCGCGGAAGTGTGCTTGAGGGAACGGTAGTCAGGTGCGATTCTGCGGATATGAGCCTGCACGTTGACATAGGCGGAATGCACGGGGTCATTCCGCGCGAGGAGGCGGCGTACTCCACCTCAGGGGAGGTGCGCGACATCGCAATAATCACGAAAGTCGGCAAGCGCGTGGCTTTTACCGTTAAAGAGATCGAGCACAAGGGCGGCGCGGTTCTGGCGCACCTGTCACGACGCGATGTTCAGAAGCGCTGCATGGAGCAGTACATATCGCATCTGACGCCCGGCGACGTTATTCCCGTGAGGGTAACGCACCTTGAGCCGTTCGGCGCGTTCGTCGATATCGGCGCGGGAATAGTCTCGCTTGCGAGCGTCGATACGCTGTCGGTCTCAAGAATATCGCACCCGTCAGACAGACTGTCCGTCGGCGAGTGCGGGTACGCGGTCGTTCGCTCGATCGACCGCGAATGCGGCAGGATATACATGAGTCTGCGCGAGCTGTACGGCACGTGGGAGGAAAACGCTGCGGCGTTCTCGCCCGGCGAGACTGTCACCGGTATCGTGCGCTCGGTCGAGGATTACGGTATCTTTGTGGAGCTTGCGCCGAATCTTGCGGGGCTGGCGGAATACAGATCCGGCGTGAAGCCCGGTGACGGATGTGCCGTATACATAAAAAGCATGATCCCCGAACGGATGAAGATAAAGCTCGTTCTGATCGACTCGTTTCCGAACGCACAGCGCCGTCCGGCAAAGCTATTTATAGATCCCGAGACAACGCCGCACATGGACATATGGCGTTACTCACCGTCAGGATGCCCAAAAATAATCGAGACGGTATTTTAGATGCTTATAATTTTTCAGGTGCCGAAATTATAATAAGACGGTATTTCAGGTGCCGAAATTACAGTTGTAATCTGCTATACGGGATGTCACGAACCTTGTGGCATCCCGTTTTCTTTGTTCTCGGGCGCACCGACTCTCAGCGCCTTCACAAGATAAAGTATTATCGGTGCTGCGATCATGCCTATAACGCCGAACAGCTTCAGCCCCGCGTAGACGCCGATCAGCGCCACGAGCGGATGAGTCCCGATGAAGTTTCCGACGATGCGCGGCTCAATAAGCTGACGCACAACGCAAGTCACCGCATAGATCACAAGAATTCCGATGCCGCGCCTGTATTCCCCGAGGAGCAGCTCCGCAGCTCCCCACGGGATCAGCACTGTTCCGGTGCCGAGCAGCGGAAGAAAATCGACCACTGCGATGACGACCGCAAAAAGCAGCGCATACTCGATCCCGACCACGGTGAATCCGAGATACAGCTCGGCAAATGTGACGAGCATTATTAAAAGGTAAGCCCGCAGATATTCCCACAGCGCATGGATCATTCGGTGGTACCATTCCGACGCACGCCCGTGCGCCCCTCTCGGAAAAAAATCCCGCAGAGCCGCGACCGCGCCGTCGTAATCGAGAGTAAGATAAAACATCGCGATGAAGCATATGCCGATCGAAAAGAGCGCCGACGGCAGCATTTTTATAAGCGTGCCGACCCACACGGCGAATGCGGCGCTGAGCTTTTCCGCCCCCGCCCGCACGAATCCGGACAAAAGCTCATAAAGGTCGATCACGCCGCCGCTGCCCTCGCGAAAGAACGGGAATCGCTCGCCAAGCTCCTCGATCATCCCGCCGAGGCGCGCGATGGGGCTTGAGTCATTCTCCGCCGTTTCGGATACGCTCACGAGAAATCTGCCGCACTCGCCCACGAGCCTTGCCCCCGCCGCATATACGACAAAGCACATGAGCGTGAATATCACAAGTATCATCGCGACGGAGACTATCCCCGCGCCGATCTTCAGACGCCGCTTGCACCACAGTGCGCACGGACGAATACAGGCTGCCGCCGCAAATGCGAGTATAAACGGAAGCAGCGCCGGCAGAAGGTATCTGAACGATATCACCGCCGCAGCCGAAACGAGTATCCCCGCGATTATCGCCTTGCAAAGTCTCCACCAAGCCTCGGCGTTCACTCGCACACCCCCGCTTTCTTTTAATATTTACATCATTCTTTATTTTATGCCGCATGAGATGGCTCTATTCGCCGCATACGTTTTTACCGAATTTACAAATAACATTTGACATATGCGAAATATTCTGTTAATATATAGGATAGAGTATTACGGCACTGCGACGTCTGTGCCACAAGCGAAAGAAGGATAAAAATTATGAAAAAATCACTGTCGCTCATTCTTGCGGCGCTCATGATCCTGTGCGCTCTCACCGCGTGCGGAGAGAAGAAATCCGCCGACGGCATGGAGACCGGCACGATCACGCTCAAGCTTTATCCCGACAAGGCTCCCATCACCGTTCAGAATTTCATCGATCTTGCGAACAGCAAGTTCTACGAGGGACTGACGTTCCACCGCATTTACAGCGGATTCATGATCCAGGGCGGCGACCCGAACGGCGACGGCACCGGCGGCTCGCAGAACAAGATCAAGGGCGAGTTTTCCTCAAACGGAGTTGACAACGATCTGTCGCACACCCGCGGTGTCATCTCCATGGCTCGTTCAAGTGACCCCGATTCCGCGAGCAGTCAGTTCTTCATCTGCCATCAGGACTCGCAGTTCCTCGACGGCAACTACGCCGCTTTCGGCAAGGTGACTGGCGGCATGGACGTCGTTGACGCAATCGCAGCGGTTGACGTGACCTACAACGCCGCTGAGGGCGCGAACACGAAGCCCGTAACACCGCCGGTGATCAAATCGGTTGAGATCGACGAGAGCGGAAGCGTGCCGACAGCCAAGATCACGGTTGAGTACAAACCCGGCACTGCCGCAAAATAATCATACAGACACAAGGGAGTAAGAAAAAATGGCTGAAAATACCGTAAACATAAGAATCGAGATGGAGGATGGCGGCGTGATGAAGCTCGAGCTTTATCCCGACTGCGCTCCCATTACCGTTGCAAATTTTGTAAAGCTCGCGAAGTCCGGCTTCTATGACGGGCTTATCTTCCACCGCGTAATTTCCGGATTCATGATCCAGGGCGGCGACCCGATGGGCACCGGCTACGGCGGATCCGACGAAAAGATAAAGGGTGAGTTTGCGCAGAACGGTGTCGCAAACGATCTCTCGCACACTCGCGGTGTAATTTCCATGGCTCGCTCGCAGATGCCCGACTCCGCAAGCAGTCAGTTCTTCATCTGCCATGACGACGCTACATTCCTCGACGGTCAATACGCAGCTTTCGGCAAGGTCACCGACGGTATGGACGTTGTTGACGCAATTGCGTCCGTTCCCACCGATCCCGCCGACAGACCGATGATCCCCCAGACGATCAAGTGCATTGTAGTTGAATAAAGCCGTGCCGTTCTGCCTTTTTGCGGAACGGCATAATTTTCGGTATTTGCCGTTATTCTCCGAAAGGATCTTTTATGAAGTACAAAGTTATTGCCGTTATCGCCGTCTGCACGCTTCTCGGCGGATGCGTGAGACGCATTGACTCTCAGGAGCAGACCGCTGCTACCGAGACGGTATTCCCCTCGCCGAAAGTCACGACTGTTCAGACGACGACAGTCGAAACAGCTCAGCCGACAACGGAGATCACCACAACTGAGCCGGAGCCTGTCACTGAACCTGAACCTGAGTCTGAACCTGTTCCCGAGCCCGAACCCGAACCGGAGCCGATTCCGGAGCCGGAACCTGAGCCTGCTCCGGAACCCGAGCCCGAACCTGAACCCGAACCGGATCCCGCTCCCGCACCGGCAGTAGAAGCCGGTGTTACATACGAGGGCGGCTTCTACTACATTGACGGAATTCTGCTCGTAAACAAGTCATATCCCCTGCCCGATTCCTATGCGCCGGGCGGGCTTACCTCGGAGACGCTCTCTGCGTTCTACCGAATGCAGGCGGCAGCCGCAAGCGAAGGCATAAGCCTTTTCGTCAAATCGGGGTACCGCTCGTACATCGACCAAAAGATCATTTACAGGGATTACAGCGCGCGCGACGGCGCTGCGGCAGCCGATCGCTACTCTGCAAGGCCCGGACACTCCGAGCATCAGACCGGCATGGCGATGGACCTCAACTCGCTTGACTTCAGCTTTGCCGACACGCCCGAGGGGATCTGGCTCGCCGCGCACTGCGCCGAGTACGGCTTCATCATCCGCTATCCTGCGGGATGTGAGGACAAGACGGGATACGTATACGAACCGTGGCACGTGAGGTATGTCGGCGAGGAGCTGGCACGCAAGATCACGGACAGCGGACTTTGCCTTGAGGAATATTACGGCATAAGCTCGGCGTACAGATAATTTTTCATTTTGCTCTTGACAATAGCATACCTTTGGTATATGATATGGTGGTTGTATAAAAGAAAGGCTTAATCATAAGTATGAACATAATTATAGTCGGCGGCGGAAAAGTCGGCACGGAGATCATCTCCGCTCTTTCTCCGGAGGGACACAATATTGCACTCGTTGACAAGAATCAGCGTGTGCTCGACGAGGTGTCCGAGGATTATGACATACTGAGCGTATGCGGCTCCGGAGTCATCACATCAACGCTTGAACAGGCGGGGATCGCCGAATGCGACCTTCTTATCGCCACTACCAACATGGACGAAGTAAACGCACTGGCGTGCGTTATCGCAAGAAAGATGGGCGCACGCGGCACGATTGCACGCATACGCGACCCTGAGCTGAACTCACAGGTGCTCTTCATGCGCGAGAAGCTCGGCGTCTCGATGATGGTGAATCCCGAGTACAGCACGGCGCGTGAGATATCGCGTATTCTCCGCATACCGAGCGCAACTCACGTGGAATCCTTCGCCAAAGGCAGGATAGACATGGTTGAGTTCACCGTGCCGGCAGGCAGCATACTTGATAACATGGCACTGAGAGATATGCCGTCAAAGCTGAGCGCACGCGTTATTGTTTGCGCCGTGCAGCGGAGCGGCACCGACGACGCGGTGATCCCCGACGGAAACTTTGTGCTCCACGCGGGCGATCGCGTACACATTTGCGCAAGCCACGCGGAAATATCGTCGTTTTTCAGGCAGATCGGGCTTATCAAGAACAAGATCCGCAAGGTCATGCTGATCGGCGGCGGAAAGATCGCGTACTACCTTTCAAAGATGCTCGTCGATTCGGGAATGAACGTAAAGATCATCGAGCAGAATCACGATCGCTGCATCGAGCTTGCGCGTGTTCTGCCGAAGGTGCGCATCATAAACGGCAACGGCGCAATGCAGGATCTGCTGCTTGACGAGGGAGTGTCCGACATGGACGCCTGCGTCACCCTCACAAACATGGACGAGGACAACATAATCACATCGATGTTTGCAAGGATGCAGGGCACGCCGAAGGTCATCACAAAGGTGAACAGCTCCGACCTCCGACGGATGACGTTCTCCGTCGGGCTTGACAGCTGCGTCTCTCCGAAAGAGCTGACGGCAGACATGATCCTCTCGTATGTCCGTGCGATCAAGGAAACCGCGGGCGGCGTCATGAAATCCATGTACAAGCTTGTTGACGGCAAGGTCGAAGCAATGGAGTTCCTCGCGACAAGCGACGGACACGTCACCGGCGTTCCGCTCGCAAAGCTGAAATTCAAGTCAAATCTGCTGATCGCAGGCATTTTCCGCGACGGAAAGATAATCTTCCCGAACGGAAATGATGTCATTTATCCCGGCGATGTCGTTATCGTGGTGACGCTGAACCGCTTCCTCACGTCGCTCGATCAGATCCTTGCGTAAACGGCGGAGGATTCTGTATGAAGATCGGAAAGATAACATATTACCTCGGAAGGATGATGTTCGTCGGAGCGGCGATAATGTTTGTTCCCGTGCTCGTTGCGCTGATATACGGCGACGGGTGCGTGCCGGCATTCCTCATACCGTCGGCGGTAGTTGCGCTTTTGGCGTTTGCGGCGGTCACCGTTTTCAAGAAACAGGCGTCCTCACTCAACTCGCGCAAGGGCATGGCTCTCGCGGCGCTCACGTGGATCATTCTGTCTGTGTTCGGCGCTCTGCCGTCGATGATCTGCGGAGCCGTACCGAGCTTCACCGATGCGTTCTTTGACACCGTATCCGGTTACACGACAACAGGCGCGACAGTGCTCAAAAGTATGGACGCACTGCCGAAAAGCATACTTTTCTGGCGCTCGTTCACGCACTGGGTAGGCGGACTCGGCATTCTTGCATTTGCAATCGCAGTCCTGCCGCAAACTAAAACGAAAACAGGCGACGGCGGGGCATCAGAGGCATTCGCGATCCGCGCAGAGTCGCCCGGGCCGACATTCGGCAAGCTCGTGTCAAAGCTGAAGTTCAACACGCAGATACTTTATCTGATCTACCTCGGACTGACGGTCATAGAAGCCGTACTCCTGTTCGGCGGCGGAATGCCGGCGTTTGACAGCATCGTAAACTCGATGGCGACGATGGGCAGCGGCGGATTTTCCATGACCGACGCGGGTATCGCAGGCTACGGCAGCGCCTATATTGAATGGGTGATCGGCATATTCATGGTGCTTGCCGGACTCAACTTCAACTTCTACTACTTCTCGCTGATCCGCAAATTCGCAAAGGCATTCCGCATGGAAGAGGTGCGGATATACCTCGGAATAATCGCGGTTTCCGTTGCGGCGATCACCGTAAACATACACTCGCTGTACAGCAGTCTCGGCGAATGTGTGCGCCACGCTTTCTTTCAGGTGGCGACTGTCATTTCAACAACGGGCTTCTCCACGGTCAACTTCGATCTCTGGCCTGAGTTTTCAAAGCTGATACTTGTTATTCTAATGTTTATCGGCGGATGCGCCGGATCGACGGGAGGCGGCATCAAGGTCTCGCGCATCGCGATCCTGACAAAGACCGCCATCAAAGAGACCCGCTACTACATGAACCCGCGTGAGGTGCGAACGATCCACTTTGACGCGCAGCCGCTCGAGCGCTCCGTAATAACGGGCATCAGCTCGTTCTTCGTCGTGTATATGCTGATATTCACGGTATCGCTGCTATTGGTCGGGCTTGACGGACATGATTTTACAACGACGTTCACATCGGTTGCGGCGTGTCTGAACAATATCGGACCGGGACTCGGCAAAGTCGGACCTGCGTCAAACTTCTCGTGTATGTCCACTCTGTCAAAATACGTACTATCGCTTGATATGCTGTTCGGAAGGCTTGAGCTGTTCCCGCTGATCGTGCTCCTGACTCCGAACTCATGGCGCAGATAAAATTAGATACAGCACAAAAAACTCCGTATTTATCAATACGGAGTTTTTCTTATTGATAATACGGAGTTTTTCTTATATTCATCTGTGTTTGTCAGTCCTTCAGGACGCCGTGAATATCGGGGTAAAGCATCGGCGCGGAGCGCTCATACTCGGACTCGATCGTCACGACTCTGCGCTCAGCAGACGCGGTCTCGAAGCTCTTCATCAGCTCAAGAACGTGGAGCTGCTGACGGTAGTTGCAGCGGAAATCACGTCCGGTGAGGAGCGCCTTTGCCATATCTGCAAGGCCGATTCCGCGGTCGTTGCCACAGTAGTCAAACAGCGAGGGGATCTGGCGGTACTCGCTCTCACCCGCGCGCAGGAGGAATATTCCGGCATATCCGAATCCGTTCGGATCAGGCACGCGCAGGTTGCCCTCGGTACCGTAGATCTCGATCTTTGCGTGCTCGTCGCCGGAGCAGAACGTATCAAACGATGCGTGCATCTGAGCGATCGCGCCGGACTCAAAGAGCATCGATCCGGTAACGAACGTATCAACGCTTACGGGCATAAGCGTACCGCACTTCGGCTCGCTTGTGATGAGTCTCTCTGTGTACGTCTTTTTCGAGAAGCCCGTTACCGCGGAGCAGCGTCCGAGCAGGTTCACAAGAGCAGTCATATAATACGGACCCATGTCGAGCATAGGACCGCCGCCGCGCTCATAGAAGAACTCCGGATCCGGATGCCAAGCCTCCGGTCCGCGGCAGATCATATGCGCATCCGCACCGATCACCTCGCCGATCACGCCCATGTCAATGAGCTTGCGGCAGGTCTGAATTCCGCCGCCGAGGCAGGTGTCCGGAGCGCCGCCGAGCATAACGCCGTGCTCACGAGCAAGCTCTACAAGCTCTCTCGCCTGATCAAGCTCCGTTGCGAGCGGCTTCTCAGAGTAGACGTTCTTTCCTGCGAGGATCGCAGCCTTTGTAACCGCATAGTGGTTGACAGCCTGTGTGATATTCAGTACGATATCGACCTCCGGATCGGCAAACAGCTCGTACATATCGCCATACAGCTTCGGAATATTATATTCCTTTACCGCCTTCTCCGCCCGCTCGCGGAGAAGGTCGCAGACGCCGATTATCTCGACCTCTCTGAACTCCTTCGTCAGATTCTCAAGATAGATGCCGCTTATATTTCCGACACCGACAAATCCTATTCTGACCTTTCTCATGTCTCAAAATCCTCCCGTGAATTTGTAAAATGAAAAGGAGGAGCAGAACTCTGTCCCGCCCCTCCTTTTAAGTCTGATTTAATTCTGTCCGTATGTTTCGTCGTAGAATGACGAGTAACGTGATATCAGCGAATCAAAGTCGTTTGAATCAAGGTTGTCGTTATACGCCTTGCTTGCAGCGACCTCATCCTTGAGCGCGGAAAGCGACTCCGTGAACTCGGCTGCGGTCATCGCGTCAACACGTGCGAATATCGTTGCGGAATACTCGTCAAGCTCTTTGAGGTTCTCAAAATACTTGGCGTTTTCTTCGTCGTTCTTGTCAACGGAGAATCCGAGGAACGGGCTTGCCAGCGAATCAATGTTCTGCTGTCTGCCGTCATCCCAGTAGCTCATCGGGAGTCCCTCGCCGGGATAGGTGATGAACACGTTACCGGTGTTGATAAGATCCATCTGGTACTCATCGCTGATAATCTTTATTGTTTCCTCGCCGTTTGCATCCTTATCCTTCTCCCAGTGAGTGCCTTCTACGCCGTACTGAAGAAGGGTGCGGATAGTCGAGTCGGTATTGATGAGAGTGATAAGCTCCATGGAGCGGCTCATGTCAAGGGTGTACGCGCTTACCGCGAACATGGACTGATACATATCCTCGCTCTCTGCGCGGGGCTTCTGAAGAACCTTGATGTAGTAATCGTTCTCGTACTTCTTGATGTCCTTTGCGGTGGAGTTCATAACTGCTACACCGAACGAGGTCGCACCGTCAACATCGGTTGAGAGGTAGCCCTTCTCGCGAAGCTCCTTCAGCATGGTAAGGCTTTCGGTGTATTTCTTCAGACCGAAGACGTTTCTTATGTTAAGACGGGTGGAAACATCGACCTCATCGGAGACGATGGTTCCGAGCACCGAGAACTTCGGAGAGGAGTCGCTGCCCCAATACTTCAGACCGGGGAGCGTTGTTTCGCTGACGAGAGGAGTAACGGAAGAAGTTGCTCCGACATCCTCAATAAACTGCTGGCAGTCCGTAAGGGAGTTGAACATCGACGGATCGTAGTACAGCGAATCGCAGAGCTTCTTGTTTATGAGCAGATACGTGTACTCGCCGATCACGTGGCTGTTCGGGATCGCATATGTGGAACCGCCGCGCTGTCCTGCCTCAAGGAACGTAGGATATATGTAGGAGCGCAGGAGCTTCGACGAAGTGGTAAGCGTTTCGTCAACGGGAAGCACATATCCGTTATCGGTGTAATATACGAAATCGTCGTAGCCGCGGATGCAGAATACGTCGATCTGGTTCGTCTTGACGGACGGATAGACCTCCTCGACTACGCTGTCGCCGTTCTCATCGGTAACAACTACCGCAGACTCGACATCGGTGGTCTCCGTCTCAGCTCTCGAGACGGTCTCGCCGCGTCTTCTTGCCTCACGCTCAGCCTTCTTTCTCTCGGCCTCGGCAGCGGCATTTTCCTTCTCGGACTTCTCAACCTCGAGGGTCTTCTGCTTGATGGTCTCCTCGTACTTGTCGTCTTCGATCGCGTGGATCTCGACTGCGGTCTTGTAGTTTTTCTTCGTTATTTTGTTTATGGCGTTCTCCACCTTCGTGATCGCCGCGTCGGTCGTATTTTCGGACGTGGGAAGCCACAGAGTCAAAGTCATGTTGTATTTTGCCGAGGACGAAGTGTCAGTTCCGGCAGAGCCGTCCGAGCAGCCGCTCATTCCGGCGAGCATCGCGAGAGCGATGATTAAGCATGAAAGCTTCTTTTTCATTTGGATCCTCCTGAAATTTACGCACTCATATCGCGCAGTGCGCATAAAGGCTTATTTAATAATACTACATTTAGCCCTTAGTGTCAATAGAGATTTGTAATACTTTTTCACTCCGGTGTTGAAATTAACAATGTGTCAACAAAGAGTTTACACGAAGCGGGACATCAGTCGAGGTAGTCCTTGAGTCTCTTGGAACGGCTCGGATGGCGGAGCTTGCGGAGCGCCTTCGCCTCGATCTGGCGGATACGCTCACGGGTGATGTTGAACTCCTTGCCGACCTCCTCAAGGGTACGGGTGCGTCCGTCCGCAAGTCCGAATCTCAGCTTGAGCACGTGCTCCTCACGGGGAGTGAGCGTGTGCAGCACCTCGTTCAGCTGCTCCTTGAGCAGCTCATACGATGCAGCCTCGGCGGGAGCGGGAGAATCGTCATCGGGAATAAAGTCGCCGAGGTGGCTGTCCTCCTCCTCGCCGATCGGAGTTTCAAGCGACACGGGATCCTGCGCGATCTTCATGATATCGCGCACCTTATCGGCGCTCATGCCGATATTCTCGGCGATCTCCTCGGCGCTTGCCTCATGACCGAGCTCCTGAAGAAGCTGACGCGATACGCGCGACACCTTGTGGATCGTCTCGACCATGTGCACGGGAATGCGGATCGTTCTCGCCTGATCGGCGATGGCACGGGTGATCGCCTGACGGATCCACCATGTAGCGTAGGTCGAGAACTTGTAGCCCTTCGTGTAGTCGAACTTCTCGACCGCCTTCATAAGACCGAGATTGCCTTCCTGTATAAGATCAAGGAAGAACATACCCTTGCCGACGTATCTCTTTGCAATGCTTACGACGAGGCGGAGGTTCGCCTCAACCAGCTCGTCCTTGGCTTTCTCGGCAGCGGCATTGACTTCGGGATCGCCGCCTTCCTCCCACTTTGACATTTTCTCGGCGAGATAAAGCTCGCGGTCGGCGTCAAGCAGCGGCACCTTTCCGATCTCCTTGAGGTACATACGGACGGGGTCGTCGATCGCAAGTCCCTCTTGCGTGAGCATCTTCTCCATGTCCTCTGCGCTCTCGAGCTGTTCGACCTCGCTCTCGATCTCCTGGAACTCCGAGGGGTTCATGTAATTCGTGACCTCGATGCCGTTGCTCTCAAGCTGCTCATAGATCTTCTCGATCTGATCGATGTCGAAATCCGAATACTCGAGAACCTCCATAATATCGGAGTTTGACAGAGATCCTTTCGTCTTTCCCTTCTCTATCAGGTCGCTGACATCCATCTTTTTGTGGGGCTGTCCGTCCTCGGGAGTCTTTGCGGCATCGCCCGCCTCAGCCTTTGCGGAATCCGCCTTTGCAGCTTCGGCTTTCGCCGCTTCGGACTTAGCCTTCTTCGGCTTTGGAGCAGTCGTCTCCTCGTTCTCCTCAAGGATATCAGCGGTGTTTTCCTTTTTCATACTTCCGTTACCGTCGCGGCACAGCCGCGCCTTCCTTTATGATATATGTATTTATTTATGTTAAATAAATTCCGCCTGCGGCAGGATCTACGTTTTTTTCTCACGGCGTCTGACGAGCAGCTCCTCGATATCCGAAATATCGCTCCCCGTTCCGAGGGAATCACGGAGCCTGCGGACACTGTCGCAGAACACGGTCTCGCCGTTATCGTCAAGCTTCTCTCGCGAGAGCATCAGCTTCACGGCACGCGACACCTCGTCCTCCGTAAAGCGCTCCGGCAGCTGCCCGAGGTTGAATCCTCCGTCGGATTCGGCTTCACGTATCACGGAGAACAGGCGTCTGCCGTAATCGGTGAAGAAATCGCCCTCGCCGGGCTTTTGTCCATCGACCGCAACTCCGGCATATTCGGGATGGAGCATGAGCATACCGAGGACAGCCTCCTCGAGCCTTGCGGTCAGCGGCCGTTTTGCAAAATCGGGGTTGACCCTGTCCGAAAGTCCCGCCGTTTCGCGGATGAGAGTTTCGTGATTTTTCTTTTTGGTCTCGGCGGAGCGCCGCCTGATCGAGATCTCGACATCGCGTCTGACGCTGTCCGGTGTGACGGACAATATCTGCGCGAGCTTTGATATGTATATATCGCGCTCGACACTCGACGGCACGGTCGCGATATACGCGCACAGCGCGCGCGCTGCCTTAACGCGTTCCGCTTCGGATTCGATATCGTGCTCGGCAAGGGTGCGGGAGACGACGAAGTCGAACCTTGTGCGGCTGCCCTCGATCATCTGGCGGAATTTCTCGGCGCCAAACTTGCGGACGTACTCGTCCGGGTCCTTGGCATTCTCGACTTTGAGGAGCCTTGCATCAAGCCCCACCTCGTCGAGCAGGCGGAACGCCTTGTCCGCCGCACGCTGTCCCGCTTCGTCGCTGTCGTACGAGATTATCACGCGCTTGGTATATTTTGCGAGTATACGCGCCTGATCGGGGGTGATCGCCGTACCGAGCGTCGCAACGGCGCACTCGAATCCCGCCTCGTGTAGCGCGATCACATCCATGTAGCCCTCGCACAGTATCAGATAATCGGCGGCGTGCGCCTTCGCAAAGTTCAGCGCAAACAGATTGCGGCGCTTGTTGAACGCCGGTGTGTCGCTGCTGTTGAGGTATTTCGGCTCGGAGTGATCGAGCACGCGTCCGCCGAACGCGACAATGTTGCCCGCCGTATCTATTATCGGGAACATCACCCGATTCCGGAAAATGTCGTATATCGAGTCGTTCTTCTGACTCCTGGCGCAGAGAAAACCGGTGACGATCTCCTCGTCCTTGTACCCTGCTTTTCGCAGATGATTGCGCAGCGAATCAAACGATCCGTCGGCAAACCCGAGCCCGAAACGCCTGATTATCGCCTGCGACAGCCCGCGCCCGACAAGGTATTTCCGAGCCTCGGCTCCGCGGACTTCGTCATACAGCGTATCCCTGAAAAATTTCGCGGCACACACGTTCATCTCGTACAGGCGGTTTCGTGAGATCGTCCTCTCGCGGTCGCGACCGTCCTCCGGCAGAGATATCCCCGCTCTTTTCGCCAAAAAATCGAGCGCCTGTCTGTACTCGAGATTCTCCGCGCGCATGATAAAGCTCACGACATCGCCGCCCGCGCCGCAGCCGAAGCAATAGAATGACGAGGTTTTCGGGAACACCGTAAACGACGGCGTTTTCTCCGAGTGAAAAGGACACAATCCGTTGTAGTTTGCGCCTGCGCGCTTCAGCGTGACATACGAAGATATCACTTCCTCGATCGGTGAGCGGTATTTCAGCTCCTCGATGACCTCCTGCGGGATCATGACCTATCACCTCCTCCTGTGATCCTCACGCGTCCTATGATCCGGACTTAGGCGTGACCCAAACGTTCGGTATAAACAGTTCTTTATAAAGGTCTATCGCGTATCTGTCGGTCATGCCGGAGACAAAGTCGCACACGCATCTTTCGACAGATTCGGTCGCGGTATTCCTGTAATACAGCTCCGGCAGCTTCTCCGGATGTTTTACAAAATAGTCGTAGAGCCTTGCGAGCAGCTCCATCGCCTTGTTATCCTCGGACTTTGCCTGCGGATTGAAGTACACACG
Source organism: uncultured Eubacteriales bacterium (assembly GCA_934446065.1). Classification (GTDB taxonomy): domain Bacteria; phylum Bacillota; class Clostridia; order Oscillospirales; family CAG-272; genus UMGS1312. Next base: position 15,313 of record CAKSDP010000024.1, on the reverse strand, counting down.
CTCGAACAGGAAATCGCGGAGCTTCATCATCGCGTGCCCGACGTCCTCACTCATCCGTATCTCGGGCACACCGGTGCTCTCTTTTATTATATCGCAGACAAGTGTGTTGATCCGCGCGGAATGTCTGTCGCCGAGCACCTCGCAGATATCGCGCGGGATATCGTCCTCGGAAAGTATGCCCGCACGGCACGCATCGTCGATATCGTGATTTATGTACGCGATCCTGTCGGCGTACTTGATTATTATGCCCTCGAGCGTTGACGCCATTGAGCTACCTGTGTGGTTGAGAATACCGTCGCGAACCTCCCACGTGAGGTTAAGCCCTCGCCCTTCGTTCTCAAGCCGCTCGACCACGCGGATGCTCTGCTTGTAGTGCGTAAAATCGGGCGAAAAGCATTTCTGCATTACCTCCTCGCCGGCGTGACCGAACGGAGTGTGTCCGAGATCGTGACCGAGCGCCGCCGCCTCGCACAGATCCTCATTCAGGCAGAGCGAACGCGCGATGGTGCGCGCGATCTGCGTTACCTCAAGGGTATGCGTCATTCTCGTGCGATAATGCTCATCAAGCGGGGAAAGAAACACCTGCGTTTTGCGCATCAGGCGTCTGAACGATTTACAGTGAATGATGCGGTCGCGGTCACGCTGGAACTCCGTCCTTGTCGGGCAAGGCTCGCATTCCTTGTCGCGCCCGCGCGTTGCGGATGACGGAAACGCAAACGGCGACAAGAACGATTTCTCGCGTTCGATATACATTTCCCGAATACTTTTTTCAGGCATAGCTTCCTCCCGTTGTGTAATATTCCGTAATCTTACTATAAATAATTTATTACGTATATAATATACGCGCGTTTTCACAAAATTACTTTTTTCTTCGCAGAGCGCCGCACAAAAGGGGCAAAAGCAAAAAACAAGGCTGCCCGAAGGCAGCCTCTGTCGGTTCGACCATGATCACTTTGCCATGCCGCGACGTTTGTTGAACTTGTCTACGCGTCCGCCGCTGTCTACCAGCTTCTGTTTACCGGTAAAGAAAGGATGGCACTTAGAGCATATATCCACACGGAGTTCACCGTTTGCGTCCGCTTTAGCGGAACGGGTGGTAAAGGTCTCGCCGCAAGCACAGCGAACCTGTACTTCCTTATACTCAGGATGTATTCCAGCTTTCATTATTTCACCTCATTCCTGCGTTACTTGTTAATCATACTTTATGGATTATACCATGAGAGGCGAAAAAAATCAAGAGGTTTTCCCGAAAAAAATCGCGAAGTTACAAAGTTTTTTTGATGCGGCTATATACGGCCGCCGATATAGTCGCGCAGGCGCAGGATTATCTTTTTCTCGAGCCGCGATATATACGACTGCGAGATACCGAGCATATCGGCGACCTCCTTCTGCGTCCGCTCGCGTCCGCCGCCGAGCCCGTAGCGCAGCTTTATTATCGTTTGCTCACGCTCGCTCAGATTATCGACCGCCGCGCGTATCTCACGTTCGTCCTCGTCCTTCTCCATATCGCGCCCGACCTCGCCCTCGTCCGTACCGAGAATATCCGAGAGCAGCAGCTCGTTCCCGTCCCAATCCACATTGAGCGGCTCATCTATCGATATCTCCGATCTCTGCGATCCGGTTTTTCTCATATACATGAGTATCTCATTTTCGATACAGCGCGAGGCATAAGTCGCAAGCTTGATATTCTTGTCCGACCGATAGGTGTTGACCGCTTTTATCAGCCCGATCGTGCCGATCGAGATCAGATCCTCGATCCCGGTGCCGCTGCCGTCAAACTTGCGCGCGATATACACCACAAGACGCAGATTATGTTCGATAAGGAGGCTTCGCGCTTCGCTGTCGCCTTCCTCGAGCCGCAGTATCGCTTCACGCTCGTCCTCCGCGCAAAGCGGCGGCGGCAGAGTTGCCGCTCCGTTTATGTAGAAAAGTCCGTTTTCCGCACGCATATGCGCCGCTGCCCACGCCTGAAGGCGAGCGACAAGCGATTTTATATAATCGAGCCTTACAAATATTTTCATACTCATTTCCATCCTGACAGTCACACGAAAAATTTTATATACCTTGATCGGAGATTAAAGAAAACTTTACGGTCGATTTGCCTGAATATCGGCAAGCTGCCGCGTCATACAAGCACCGCCGGAACATTCGCGGGGAATCCGCCGAAGAAATCGCCGCCGCCCGACGACACGGCGATGAGTGCATCGCAGGCTCTCTCACGCCCGCCCGACACGATCTCGACGGAATCGGCGGAAAATCCCGTAAGCATTCCGCCGCCGAGCGCCCCGTTTACCGGGATCAGGCGTATGCGTGACGAAAGTCTGTCCGGGATGCGTTCCGGAACCGCGCCGCCGCGGCAAAGCTCGGGGACAACTGTCCGCAGGACCGATCTGTCGGCAAGTATCACCGGCCTTGAGGATAGCGGCTCGCGCACAAGATTTCCGCTGTCGCACAGCGCCGCAAACTCACAGCTGCGCCCGTCGAGGGTAAGTCTCACCGTGACCGAACGCTTGCCACCGCACCGGAGGATCAGCCTTGTAAGGATCACGCACACGGCGCTGCCGGCGAGCAGGAGTACCGTGTTCCCGCCGCCCGACGGCACCTCCGTCCTGCCCGCAGTCGCGCATATCGCGGTCATTATTCCGCCGAGCAGTGCGGCGGCGCCCCAGAACACGGCGGCTCTGCGAACGATCTGCGCCACAGTCGCACGCCCGAACGCAATAAGCACGAGCAGCGCCGACACAGCGACGGTCATAAGCGCGCCCGATATCCCGCCGGTGTTCCACACAACGGAAAGAGTGCCGTAGAGTCCGCCGATCGCCGCAGACAGGACAACCCGCCATCTCATCGGCGGGGCGGACGTAAGGCGGCACGTCAGATACAGCGTTATGTAATCCATGCTGAAATTCACAAGAAAAAGCATGTCCGCGTAAACCACGCTTTCCGTTACGATCACCCCCGTCTCTCTGCTACTATTATATATTCGGTATATCCGTATATTATGTCGCAGACGGCGCGATTTTTCTCGGATGTACGCACGGGCAATCGCATCATCGGACGCAAAATCGCAAAAACACGCGTTCGGGCTTGACACGTGACGTTTTATATGCTATACTGCAATACGAACATATATTCGGAACATTTGGACGGAAGATTTATGAAAACGGTACTTCACTGTGACATGAATAATTATTTTGCATCTGTTGAAACACTGGACAAGCCGAACCTCGCGTCGGTGCCAATGGCGGTGTGCGGCGATCCGAGAATGAGACACGGCGTGGTTCTCGCGAAAAACGAGATGGCAAAGCTGTACGGGATCACGACGGGCGAATCCTCAAAGGTGGCGCGCATGAAATGTCCCGGACTTGTCGTCGTACTCCCGAACTACAATAAATATGTGGAATATTCAAAGCGAACACGCGAGATATTCGCGCGTTTCTCCGACGAGATCCATCCGTTCGGGATAGATGAGGCGTGGCTCGTTCTGCCGGACGGGATGAGCGAGAAGGCAGGAGTCCTTGTCGCAGACGAGCTACGCTCCGTCATACGGCGTGAACTTGGACTTACGGCATCGGTCGGCGTCAGCTTCAATTATGTGTTCTCAAAGCTCGCGTCCGATCTGAAGAAGCCCGACGCGACGACGAGCCTGCCGCAAGATCGGATGCGCGACACGATATGGGACACGCCCGCAACGGATATGCTGTTTGTCGGCCGCGTGACCGCGCGTGAGCTGTCGATGCTCGGCATACGCACGATAGGCGATATCGCGCGGCAGAAGCGGGAATTTCTCGTGAGCATATTCGGTCGGCGCGGCGATATGCTGTGGCGCTTTGCCAACGGAGACGATTCGTCATTCGATCCGAGCACGGACAGGGACAGCGATATAAAATCCGTGACAAACAGCGTCACTCCGCCGAGGGACATATGCTCGGCTCACGACGCATCGGCATTTCTGTATATGCTCAGCACCTCGATCGCGTCAAGACTGACGCGCTACGGAATGAAAACCTCATGCGTATCGATATCCGTCAGGCGCGAGGATTTCTCAAGATACACGCGGCAGCGCACGCTGTCACATCCGACGGATGACAAATGCGTGATATTCCGCTATGCCGAAGGACTGCTCAGCGAAAATCACGTGTGGAACAAGGGCATACGCTCGATCGGAGTCGGGGCTGACAAGCTCTCCGGCACGCACGGTGAACAGCTCACGTTCTTCCCGGAGGAAAGCATCGTACCGCCCGTCGCGTATGAGCTTGATGAGATCAGCCGGAAATACAAGGGCTTCAAGCTTGAAGCGAGATGACGCAAAAACACCCGGGACAGCCGCAATTCACGGTCGTTCCGGGTGTCTTATTATTTTCAAAATTCTTATTTTTTGCGTGTTTTCTTCTTCGGCTTCGGCTGAGGAGCGCGCTCGAGTGTGAGCAGCGTCTCATCAGCGCGGACGCAGAGCTTCGGGATCGTCACGTGACCCGTCTCATCGGCACACACCGTACCGCTTGAGTTTCCGAAGGTATAGGCGACAGTCTCGTGCGGCTGCACGCGGAAATTCTGCAGACGGCGCAGCGTCACGTCGGCAGTCGATTCGTCCGGCAAAACCACCCACGTCGGGTGATCCGCCTGCGTCATAAGGCGCAGCGCCATCTCGAACCGATCTTCGCTGTCCGATACATTCCTGTATCGGAAGAAGGCGTTCACCTGCCCGCTCTCCTTTATCTCCCGATCCGCTCCCCACGGGATCTCGTCATCGGTCGAGGCATTTGTAAACGCCGGATACGCCTCGTTCAGCCTGACCGACATGAACGGAAAAGAGTTCACAAGATCGTTTACCTTCTCGATCTCCGCATGGTTGTTTTCGTGGCCGAAGCAGCCGAAATACCCTATAAGCGCATATCTGCGTCTGACCGCCGCATCGTATAGCAGCTCGTGACCGTGCGAATTTATATCGTCCTGCGCCGAGTAATCAATGATGATCGGCGGGTCGGGAATCGGCATCTTCTTCTCCGGTGAGTCAAGCAGCCATCTGTCGTAGGCGTGATGCACTCCCGCAGGAACATTCAGCTTGATCGCCGCAAAGATATCGCCGCGGCCGAGCGCCAGTCCGAGCATTCCGCTGCCGCCCATCGAATTTCCGACGCCGTAAACGCGCGTTCTGTCGATCGGGTAATGCTCAAACATCCACATGATCGTCGCTATAACGCGGCGCTCCACCGGCTGCTGCTTTGTCGTCCGGCGCGAAGGCTCCCCGTTTCCGAATGTATCCGCGCCGCCCCACCACCAGTCGGTGTCCTCGTGCTCGCGGCAGTCAAGGTACAGTCCGTACGCCTCATCGGGCGCGTGGTAAATATCGTGGTTTCCGACATATCTCGTGCAGGCAACAGCCGAATACACATCATGCCCCGCCGAATGAAGCACGACGTACAAAGGATGCACGCCCGCACCGCTTTTCGGATGCACTATCGCAAATGTATCGCGGCGCGGCGTCTCGTACCCAAGCTCCGCACCGGACACGTGATTTACAAAATCGACTCTGCGTCCCGAGATAAATCCGCCAGAATTCACTTCCATCATATTGACCCCCGAAGTCTTTTTTACGATCACACCGTGAAGAAACGTCGCCCGCGCGGCGAGCAGAGCTTCACGGTCTCTCGCGCATATTATACCGCAGAAACGCCGATATTGCAAGCATATATGCGGTATTTTGCACTGCGTGCCGTCACCTATTGACATACGTGGCGCGGAGTGATATAATGCTGATAAATAACACTTGATATTAAACGCGTGTGCGGCAAAATTTCCGCACGGCGTTCAAGAGAAAGGCATGATCTGTATGACTGTAAATGAGAGACTCAGCGCTCTGAGAGAGAGCATGAAAAAATACGCGCTTGACGCGTACATCATTGTTACCGACGATTTCCACGGCTCCGAATACGTCGGAGACTATTTCAAAACACGTGAATTCATGTCCGGGTTCACCGGCTCGGCGGGAACGCTTGTCGTTCTTCCGGATGAGTCGGCGCTTTGGACCGACGGACGCTATTTTCTCCAGGCGGAGGATCAGCTTCGCGGATCGGAGATCGAGCTTATGCGTATGCGTCAGCCCGGCGTTCCGACGATCGGCGCATATCTTCGCGAAAAGCTTGCCGACGGAGCGGTCGTTGGCTTTGACGGGCGCACCGTCATGGACTACTTCGTGCGCGAGCTTGACTCGGCGCTTTGCGGAAAGAACGTTTCTTTCTCCGGCGGACGCGACCTTGTCGATCCGATATGGACAGATCGTCCCGCGCTGTCCGCGCGCCCGGCGTGGGAGCTTGACACTTCCCTCTCCGGTGAAAGCAGAGAATCAAAGCTCGCCCGCATAAGGCAGGAGATGGAGAAAAACCGCGCCGATGTGCTCGTGCTCACCGCGCTCGACGAGATCGCGTGGCTTCTGAATCTGCGCGGCGACAACGTGAAGTGCACGCCCGTATTCCTCTCTTTCATGATGATCCGCCGCGACACGGCAGTTCTGTGCGTGCAGGACGGAGTTCTCTCCGACAGTCTCACGGCATCGCTCGCGGGATGCGGCGTGACGCTTGCTCCGTACACCGATATTTACAGCCTCATCGCCGGAGTCGGCGACGGTGAGCGCCTCGAATACGATCCTGCATACGCAAGCTATCGGATCGTGTCGAGCGTTCCCGCCGGAGCGGTGGCGATCGAGCGCGAAAGCCCCGTGATACTCATGAAAGCCATAAAGAACAAGACCGAGATGCAGAATATGCGCACGGCTCACGTGCGTGACGGCGTTGCGGTCACAAGATTCATACGCTGGCTCAAGGAGGCTGCAAAGTCCGGCACGACAGAGCTTGCCGCGTCGGCAAAGCTCGAGGAATTCAGAAAGATGGGCGAGGACTACATCGGTCCCAGCTTTGACTACATCATCGCCTACGGCGCACACGGCGCGATCGTTCACTATGAGCCGACACCGGAGACCGATATTCCGCTTGAGCCGCGCGGGCTGTGCCTCACCGACACCGGCGGACACTACTACGAGGGCACGACGGATATCACCCGCACCGTTGCGCTCGGTGAACTGACAGACGATGAACGGCGTGCGTACACGCTCGTTCTCAAGGGTCATCTAGCGCTCGGCGCCGCAAAATTCGTACACAGCGTCAGCGGTGAGCATCTCGATGTGCTCGCACGCGAGCCGCTGTGGCGCGAGGGGCTCGACTTCGATCACGGCACGGGACACGGCGTAGGCTACATTCTCAGCGTACACGAGGGCCCGCACAATATTTGCTGGCGCGTCGGCGCAAAGAGACGCACCACTCCGCTTGAGGAGGGCATGGTCGTATCAAACGAGCCGGGTCTGTACATCCGCGACCGCTTCGGCATACGCCACGAGAATCTTGTGCTTGTCCGCGAGGGCGAGAAGAACGAGTTCGGTCAGTTCATGTACCTTGAGGAGCTGACTATGGTTCCGTTCGACCTTGACGCGGTTGACTGCTCGTATCTGAGCACCGAGGAGGTCGCGCTTCTCAACGCGTACCATGCAAAAGTGCGCGCGGCTCTCGCGCCGTATCTCGACGGCGACGATCTCGAATTCCTCATGAACGCCACCCGCGAGATCGAGAAGTAATATCTGAAATATAATAAGGTAGAAAATACCGAGGAGGATATCTCATGCAAAAGAAGCTTTACCGCAACACGGATTCCAAAATAATCGCAGGCGTCTGCTCCGGCATCGCCGAATACGTCGGCGTCGATCCCACCGTAGTCCGTATTCTTTGGATACTGTTCTGCGCCATCGGCGGAAGCGGCATCCTTGCCTACATCATCGCGGCGATCATTATGCCCGAAAGACCCAACTGATCACGCAAATTGCAATTTTTTGCCGCATTTTTCCGATGTAATATTGCTTTTTGCAGCGCGACGAAGTATAATTAGTATGAGATGTATAACATATATACGGAGGCATACATGGAAAAAGACAAATATGTAGGCATAAGCAAGGTCGGAGAGAAGGGGCAGATCGTGATCCCTGCAGAAGCGCGCAAAATGTTCGGCATCGTGCCGGGTGATTCCATAATCGTGCTGTGCGACAAGGAACGCGGTATTGCGCTTGTAAAATCCGACGTGATCGAGGATCTGACAGACAAACTTTTTGATCCTCAGGATCCGGGTAAGGAGAAGGGATAAGGCAATGGACAATATAATAAAGATAGACAATCTTTCAAAATCCTTCGGGGATGTGCACGCTGTGCGCGATCTGTCGCTTGAGGTACGCCGCGGCGAGCTTTTCGCCTTTCTCGGCGTAAACGGAGCCGGAAAATCGACCACGATCTCAATAATATGCGGCGCACTTTCGGCTGACAGCGGCAAAATCACCGTCTGCGGCGAGGACATCTCAAAAAGTATGCAGGCGGTTCGCCCGCATCTCGGCGTTGTATTCCAGTCGTCGGTGCTCGACCGACCGCTCAGCGTCCGCGACAATCTGCGGTCTCGCGCCGCTCTTTACGGCATCTCCGGAAAGAGCTTCAACGAGCGGCTTGACGAGCTGTGCGAGCTGCTCGACTTCGGCGATCTTTTAGGCCGCACGGTCGGAAAGCTTTCCGGCGGACAGAGACGGCGCATCGACATTGCGCGTGCGCTGATACACCGCCCCGACATTCTCATACTTGACGAGCCGACGACGGGGCTTGATCCTCAGACGCGGCATCTTCTGTGGGATGTTGTGACCTCGCTGAGAAAAAGCGAAAACATGACCGTATTCCTCACGACTCACTACATGGAGGAAGCTGCAGATGCCGACTATGTTGTAATAATCGACGGCGGCGTGAAAGCCGCAGAGGGCACTCCGCTCGAGCTGAAGAACGCCTACACAGGCGACTTCATCACCCTGTACGGCGTGACGGAGGAGACGGCAGCAGGTCTCGGACTTCCGTTCGAGACTCTGCGCGACGCGGTGCGGATCCGGGTTCCGAACACAGCCGCAGCGACGGAGCTTATCGTGAAGCACCCCGAGATATTCAGTGATTACGAGATAACCAAGGGAAAAATGGACGATGTTTTTCTCGCCGTAACAGGAAAAAAGCTTGGCGGAGGTGAGTCAAAATGAAAGAATTTCTGAATCTTACACGCCGCAACAGCAGGCTTTTCTTCTGCGACAAGGGGCTTTTCTTCTCGGCGCTCATAACCCCGATGATACTCCTTGTGCTGTACGCAACATTCCTCGCAAACGTTTATCACGACAGCTTTGTCTCGGCTCTGCCGCAGGGGCTGCCGATACCGGACGATCTGATCGACGCGACTGTCGGCGGTCAGCTGCTCTCCTCGCTTCTCGCGGTCAGCGCCGTCACGGTGTCGTTCTGCTGCAATATGCTGATGGTCCAGGACAAAACGACCGGCGCCGTCCGCGATCTCCGGATGACTCCGGTAAAGCCGTCGGTCATGGCGCTCGGCTACTACACAGCCACGTTTCTGTCGTCACTTCTCGTGTGCCTCATCGCCGCAGGCGCGGGATTTATATACCTCGCAAACACCGGTTGGTATATGTCCGCTTCAGACGTTATGTGGGTGCTCATTGATCTTGTTGTTCTTGTGATGTTCGGAACCGCGCTCTCAAGCGTCGTGAACTTCTTCCTCACGACACAGGGGCAGATCTCCGCCGTCGGCACAATCGTCAGCTCAAGCTACGGCTTCATATGCGGCGCATATATGCCGATCTCGAACTTCCCCGAGTGGCTTCAGCGCGTTCTGTCATTCCTGCCCGGTACATACGGCACAAGCGTGATACGCAATCACACGCTTGCGGGAGTGTTTGACGAGATGGCTGAGGTCGGCTTCCCTGCCGACATTGTTGACAAGATACGCGACTCGATCGACTGCAATCTGTACTTCTTTGGCGAAAGGGTGTCCCTCTCGGCATCATTTGCGATAATCGCGGGGGCTGCCGCGCTGTTCATTCTTCTGTACATACTCGAAAACAAGCTTGCAAAAAAGTAACGCTCACATCTCACAGTAAAACGGAAACACGGCGGTCACACCGCCGACCACGGAGGACTATAAATGCTGAATATCAGCCATCTGACAAAAACATACGGGGAGAAGCGGGCGGTAGACGATCTCTCCCTCCGCATCGCCCCCGGTGAGATCTACGGATTCATCGGTCACAACGGCGCCGGAAAGACAACGACCCTCAAGGCTGTTGTCGGCATAATGCAGTTTGACTCGGGAAAGATCGAGATCGACGGCACGTCCGTTGCCGACGATCCGATCACCTGCAAGAAAAAGCTCGCCTACATTCCCGACAATCCCGATCTTTATGAATTCATGACGGGCATCAAATACCTGAACTTCATCGCGGACATTTTCGGCGTCGGTGCCTCCGAGCGCGAGGAGCGGATAAAGAAATATGCCGATCTCTTCGAGCTTACGGACTCCCTCGGTCAGGCTATCGCGGACTACTCGCACGGCATGAAGCAGAAGCTCGCGATAATCGCGGCGTGGATCCATGCGCCGAAGCTCATCATCATGGATGAGCCGTTCGTCGGCCTTGATCCCAAGGCAGCTCACGTTCTCAAGGGAATGATGCGCGATATGTGCGACGGCGGCGGTGCGATATTCTTCTCGACGCACGTGCTTGAGGTCGCGGAAAAGCTCTGCGACAAGGTCGCGATAATCAAGGGTGGTCGCCTAATCCGCTCCGGTACGATGGATGAGGTTCGCGGAGACGACAGCCTCGAGGAGGTATTCCTCGAGTTGGAGGACGACAATGCTTAAACTGCTTCTGAAAAAACAGCTGTCCGAAATATTCCGCGCCTACTACTACGATCCGAAGAAAAACAAGAAGCGTTCGGCTGCCGCGACGATAGCGTATTTTGTGCTGTTCGGGCTGCTGATGATCGGTGTTCTCGGAGGTATGTTCACGTTTCTGTCCTACTCGATGTGCTTCGCGCTTCATACCGTAGGCATGGATTTCCTGTATTTCGCGATCATGGGTATGCTCGCGGTAGTGCTCGGCGCATTCGGCAGCGTGTTTAACACATACTCCGGTCTGTATCTTGCACACGACAACGATCTTTTGCTCTCGATGCCGATCCCAGTCCGCTCGATCATGGCGTCCCGCCTGCTAAGCGTATACCTGATGGGGCTTCTCTACTCGGCAGTTGTAATGATACCGGCGGTCGTCGTGTATCTTGTAACGGCACGCTTCTCGGTGGCGGCGCTTATCGGCGGGATAATCATGACGCTGCTCGTCTCCGTATTCGTGCTTGTACTCTCGTGCGTGCTCGGCTATGCCGTCGCAAGGATCAGCCTGAAGCTGAAACACAAGAGCATCGTCACCGTGCTCATATCCCTCGCGTTTATCGCGCTGTACTACTTCTGCTACTACAAAGCTCAGTCGGTACTTGAGAACATCCTGCAAAACGCCGTGATCTACGGCGCGATGGTAAAGGATTCAGCGTACCCGCTGTATCTGTTCGGGCAGGTCGGCGTGGGCGATGCCAAGGCTATCGCGATCGTCGGCGGCGTGATCATCGCCCTGTTCGTACTCACGTGCCTCGTGCTCTCGCGCAGCTTCCTGCGGATCGCGACAGCTACATCGAGCAGCACGAAAAAGGCTTACCGCCACGAACGCGCAAAGGTACGCCCCGTCTCCCGCGCGCTGTTCTCGAAGGAGTTTTCGTACTTTCTGTCATGTCCGGTGTATATCCTGAACTGCGCGATCGGATCGCTTTTCCTTGTGATCCTCGGAGGGCTCGGTATTGCGAAGCTCGGGACGTTCATGCCGCAGGTGTCCGTAATGCTCGGAGACATGGTCGAAACGGTTCCCGCTGTGGTGGTCGGCATCGTCTGCCTTGCCGCATCGATGAACACAGTGACATCGCCGTCCGTATCTCTTGAGGGAAAGAGCCTTTGGATACTGCATTCGCTCCCGGTCAAACCGTGGCAGGTGCTCCGTGCCAAGCTCTGCGTTCACCTCGCCGTGACGCTTGTGCCCGCGCTGTTCTGCTCTGTCGCAATCTCGGTCACGGCGGGCGAGTCGCCGGTAATGGTGATTCTGTCGGCTGCGGCAGTGCTTCTGTTTGTGTATCTCACGGCGCTCATCGGACTCGCGATCGGAGTGATGCGTCCGAATCTGACGTGGACGTCGGAGGTGACGCCGGTCAAGCAGTCGGCAAGCGTGATTATCGCAATGCTGCTCGGCACGCTTTACGCGGTGGCGATCGGCGGACTTATCTTTCTCTGTCGCAAAGTCGTCAGTCCGACAGTCTATATGCTCGCAGTCATTGCCGTGACGGCGGCTCTGTCGATCGCGATCAGGCGCTGGATATCCACGCGCGGCGCAAAGCTCTTCGCCGACCTGTAACACGTTTCTTATAGCAAAAAATCCCGAGAGCATAAAGCTCTCGGAATTTTTTAATAATATCGGAATTTTGAGATAATAAAAGAGGCTGCCGGCGTGGCAACCTCTTTTATCGGGTCAAAAAAACAGGGCGCTCTGACGAACGCCCTATTTTGGTGACCCGTGCGGGAATCGAACCCGCGTTACTGCCGTGAAAGGGCGGTGTCTTAACCTCTTGACCAACGGGCCAAAAAATTGGTGGCGGAAACGGGATTTGAACCTGTGACCTGCCGGGTATGAACCGGATGCTCTAGCCAGCTGAGCTATTCCGCCACGCGCCTTAGTATTATATCATACAGCTTGGTGCTTGTCAACACTTATTTTGAAATTTCCGGGAGTTTCGGAAATTATTTTGCGGCGCCGCCCGATACGACAGGCATCAGAACCTTCATAATGCGCGAGGTGACCTCCTCCGGAGCGGCATCTCCGCTTATCACAGCCACGTTTTCGGTATCCGCAAGCTTCTCAAACGCTTCAAAATATTTTTCGCGGACACGTGTCAGACGATCCTTTGTTTCAAACAGCTCAACGTGATCCCTGCCACGCGTTATTCTCTCAAGCGCGACTTCAACGGGAATATCGACAAACACCGTTACGTCGGGGCGCAGAATATCTGCGGAGATCAGATTTGCGGCGATAACGCGATCCATCGCCATATCGCATCCGTGATACGCATACGACGAAAAATAGTATCTGTCGCACATGACGACCGCGCCCTCTCCGAGCATATCCATAACTCCGCCGCGATGAAGCAGGTGATCCACACGATCCGCCGCAAAAAGCGACGCGATGGTTCTGCCGTCCGCCGTCTCCTCGCCCGTGAGTATCTGACGCAAAAGGCGGCCTACGGGGAAATCGGTCGGCTCGCGCGTTTCGCGTACATCATAGCCGAGCTGTCTCAGCCTGTCAGCCGCGAGCTTCAGCTGCGTGCTTTTTCCGGATCCGTCGATCCCCTCAAGAGCTATGAATTTTCCCGTCATATGTGCCTCCGTGCGCTTTGCGCCTGTTGTTCTCTACACATTATAAGTTAAAGCATGGCGGCTGTCAAGCCGTTTTTACGCACCGACGGCGTACCGTTTGACAAATATGTAAAAATATCTTGATTTTGCACCGAAAATATGGTATAATTATCAAAAGCGGGCGATTGAATATACACATATCGCCTTTTTTCTTTAAGACGGAGGGACATTATTATGGCAGGAATGTGTAAAAAATGCGGTCATGTTGTAAATGAGCTTAATTCTAACGAACTGTGTCCGACCTGCGCCTCATACAACAAGAAAGCGGAGGAGGACCGCAAGAAGAAAGAAGACGAAGAAAAAAAGAAAAAAATCTGGGACAGTCTGACGGAAGAAGAACGCGCCGAATGGCGGAAGAATGAAGCCGAGGCGGCAAAAGAGCGTGTCAGCGGCTTCACAAGATTCGTAAAGCGCGTATTCGTTCTCGCTGTCATCGTTCTTCTGATCGGCGGAGGATTGAAGGTTTTCGGCAATCTGACCGACAGTGCGAATTTTTACGGATGGGCATTCGATCGGACGGCAAAAAAGTTTGACGCCGCAACCGATGATGTCATCTTCGATCACGAGATCGTCGAGGGCAGCTCGATAACGCTCAACGGCCTTGTCAAAAAATACTCCGAGGAAGGCGAATTCAGTCTCTCCATCGCCGGAGACAAGACCACAAAAATTTCAAAAAGCTTTGTCGGCGACGAGTCGCGCTATGAGTTCAAGTTCAACGGCAAGGCGGCGGGAGAGCTTTCCGGCAGAAACTTCATCGTTTCGGTAAAGAATGATGAAACAGTCGTATACGATCTCACCGATAAGAAGGTGTACTACCCCACAAGCGCCGAGCAGGCTCCGCTTCTCGAGCAGCTTTGGAGCTATCTGCCCGCAAACGTCTGCGCCGTACATACATATGACCGCACAAAGGCGATCGATACCGGAAACGACGAGATGATGGTACTGCTGTACCGCGAGGGAAAAGTCGTTGCGTACATGGGCGATAACTTCCTTGAAAAATACGATGACGCGATATACGTTTTCCGCACGGAATACAAATTCGGTCCGGCAAAGATCCCCGATCTCTCGGACTTCACCGAAATAAGATAAAAGGCATAACAAACATCACCGGAGAAAATATTCTCCGGTGATGTTTTTCGTTCAGTTTCCGCCGAGCTTTTGCGACAGCTCGTCAAGCTTGCGCTCGATGCGCTCCTCATTCTCCAGTATGAGGTCGATCTTCTTGTGAAGGTCGTCGATTATAAGCTCGTTCTTGAGGTTGACCTTGTAATCGTTCTCGGCACGCTCGCGATCCTTTGCCTCCTGCCTGTTCTGACTCATCATTATGAGCGGAGCCTGAACCGCGGCAATGCATGACAGGACGAGGTTCAGAAGGATAAACGGATACGCATCAAACGCCCGTGCCGCAAGCACGATATTTACCGCCATCCACACGATCATCACGGCGATAAAGCTGAAGATGAACGCCCAGCTCCCGGCAAATTTCGCCACCGCATCCGATGCGCGCTGACCGAAGCTCAGATGCGTCCCGGAATCGGCATTGGCGGTGACCTTGGTGTTTATCAGTTCGTGGATCAGCTCCTCGTCGGTGAACTCGCTGTCCGTTATGTCAAGTATCTCGCGGACAATCTTCATCCGCTCGTTATCGTTTTGCATTTGTATTGTCCCTTTCGTTTTTCTTAATAATATCACATACGCCCCAATTTTACAACATATATTTTATCCGCCGCGCGATGAGTCGGAGACTTTTTTTGTTGGTTTGTCAATGATATGTTACACCATGCTTCAAAAAATTATCGAGAGTAGCCTTGGGAGAGGTACAGTTAAGCGGGCGCATGGGAAAGTTATTGTATTTGCGAAGGTGAACGGCAAGCTGGTTTTTGAAATCGTTGAACGA
>CAKSDP010000023.1 GCA_934446065.1 uncultured Eubacteriales bacterium | reverse complement strand
AAGCCTTGTAAAATCAAGGGTTTACGGAACGGTGGTATGAAACGGCGAAGTAGATTTTGAGTCCAGCACGTCTGCCAGTTCCATCACACCGGCGAAATGTGATAACAGTATTCTACCACATTCCGCCGGTTTTTGCAAGACCTATTTTTCGATCGGTCTGCCCTCGTCGGGCGCGGCGTCCTTTTTCTCTCCGATCATCCGTCGGAGCGCTGCAAGCGCATCTGAAAGGCTGCCGATCTCGTCGATGAGTCCGCAGCGCGTTGCTTCGATCCCGTCGATGAGCGAGCCGGTGTCAGTTGCGATCTGATCGGTTCGCATAAGCATATTTCTGAACGCCTCCTCGCTCACGCCGGAGTTTTTGGTCACGAAATTTACGATCCTGTCCTGCATCTGCTCAAAATAATAGTACGTCTGAGGCGTGCCGACGACGGTCCCGCTCATGCGCACCGGATGAATGGTCATCGTCGCTGACGGCACGATGAACGATCGCTTTGCCGATACCGCGAGCGGAACGCCGATCGAATGTCCGCCGCCGAGCACGAGCGACACGGTCGGCTTAGTCATCCCGGCGACCATCTCTGCGATCGCGAGTCCCGCCTCGACATCGCCGCCCATAGTGTTCAGCACCATCAGCATTCCGTCGATCTCGGGATCCTCCTCGATTGAGACGAGCAGCGGAATAATGTGCTCGTATTTCGTCGCCTTCTGTCCCTCGCCGAGGATGAAATGTCCCTCGATCTGCCCGATTATCGTCAGACAGTGCACCGTCTCACTACGCCCGCGCGCCATTACGCTGCCGCTTTTTTCGATATATTCAAACTGATCGTTTTCGGCAGACGGAGCGTCGTTTTTTCTGTCCTTGTCGTTTGCCATTTTTGCCCCCGTTTTCGTTTGATTTGTTCTCTACTGATTATTTGCCGCAGCTGCCGCTGTTATTCGACGTAATTTCTGTAAAAAATTTCTCAAAAGCTATTGCAAAATGAATCGGGACGTGATATACTATTTATAGTAAAATGTATAGTGTATTAAGGAGAGTGGGTGCTGCCCACTCTTTGTTTTACTGAAAGGGGCAAACGCCCCGTCTGACGGTATCCGTCGAAAGGCAGGGGAATTATGGAGCAAAACAAAAAGCCGCGCGGCGTCGCGGGTGTGGTTCGGGAGCTTTGCGAACCGCTTATCGCCGAGCAGTCGCTCATCCTGTGGGATGTGGAGTTCGTGCGCGAGGGCGCGGATATGGTTCTGCGGATCACAATTGACAAAGACGGCGGCGTCGGCATCGACGACTGCGAGCGCTTCCACCGTGCGATCGATCCGCTGCTCGACGAGGCTGATCCGATCGAGTCGTCGTACAGGCTTGAGGTGTCCTCTCCCGGAATCGAGCGCACGCTTACAAGACCGGAGCATTTCCGCGCAATGCAGGGAAGCGAGGTCGAGGTGAAGCTTTACGCGCCGATCGACGGCGTAAAGGCATTTTGTGCGATCCTCGCATCGTCGGATGACGACAGCGTTACATTCTCTGTCGGAGACGAGACGCTGACGCTCGGGCGGGATAAGCTTGCCCGCGTAAAGACAGTTTACGATTTCTGATCCGGATACGTAAAACACGCGATCTACCATTATAAATAAATCATTAAAAAAATGAAAGGACGGCAGCAATGCCGACGGATAATAATAATAATGAATGCCGAATTCTTTGACGCGCTTGATATGCTTGAGCAGACAAGGGGAATACCGAAGGAATATATGCTTGAGCGGGTCGAGGCCGCTCTCCTCAGCGCGTACAAGAGGGAGAAGGGCCGCAGCAACGTGAGGATCGCGATCGATCCCGCGAAGAAGGACGTTAAGGTATACGAGTGCCGCGACGTTGTTTCCGAGGTCACCGACCCCGATACGCAGATATCTGTCGAGGAGGCACGCAAGATCAGCCGCCGCTATGACGAGGGAAGTGTGGTTGAGACTGAGGTCAAGACCAAGAATTTCGGCAGGATCAGTGCGCAGACCGCAAAGCAGGTCATAATACAGGGCATCCGCGAGGCGGAGCGCACCAATATGATAAAGGAATATGAGAAGCGCCGCGAGGAGGTCGTGACTGCCGTCGTGACGAAGATCCTTGCCGACACCGGCGACGTTGTCGTCGATACCGGAACGAGCGAGGCGACGCTTCTGAAAAGTGAGCAGATCCCCAGCGAGACACTCGCTGTCGGCGACCGCATAAAGGTGTTCATCACCGAGGTCAGACGCGACAGCCTTCCCGGACCGATTGTCACACTTTCCCGTTCGCATCCCGGACTTGTCAAGCGCCTTTTCGAGCTTGAGGTCCCCGAGATCGCAGACGGCGTTGTGATAATCAAGGGTATCGCGCGCGAGGCAGGCTCCCGCACGAAGATCTCCGTCCTTTCCCGCGACGAGAACGTGGATGCTGTCGGTGCCTGCATCGGTAACCGCGGCGCAAGAATTCAGACCATCGTTGACGAGCTGTGCGGAGAGAAGATAGATGTAGTGAACTTCTCCGAGACGCCCGAAATATACATCGCAGCAGCTCTTTCGCCCGCCGAGGTGAAGGAGGTCGAGTTCGACGGCGAGAGAAGCGCACGCGTCATTGTTGACGGCGATCAGCTTTCGCTTGCGATCGGTAAGGAAGGTCAGAACGCGCGGCTTGCCGCGAAGCTGACAGGTTTCAAAATTGATATCAAGGGCGTAAAACCCGCAGAGTATAAGTCATGAATCAGCCAAGGCAGAAGAAGATCCCGCAGAGACAGTGCATAGGCTGCGGCGAGAGCCGCCCGAAGAAGGAGCTGATCCGCGTCGTAAGATCGCCTGAGGGCGAGCTGTCGATCGACTTCACCGGCAAAAAGCCCGGGCGCGGCGCGTATGTATGTCCGTCGGATAAATGCCTGAAGCGTGCGGTAAAGTCAAAGAAGCTTGCGCGCAGCCTCGAGTGCGAGATTCCCGATGAGATCTACACGGCGCTCGCCGAGGAGATCGCATTTGCCGAGAAGATGGAGCGGGACAATGAGGAATGAAGAAGCCCCGGAGAGCTTGCCGGAGGCGACCGAACAGGCGGTAAAACTGCTCGGTTTTGCGGCGCGCAGCCGCAGAATAGTCTGCGGAGCCGGACAGGTGATAGCGCAGATTACGTCGAGAACACCGCCGACGGTCGCGGTGATCGCATCCGATGCGTCGGAACGCACGTTAAAGCAGCTCACCGATAAATGCCGCAGCCACGGCGTTCGCGCGGTAAGAACAAAGCTTACCGGAGCAGAGCTTGCCGATCTTCTGGGAAAGGGCGGCGCGACGATGGCGGCAGCTCCCACGGATCAGTCTATCGCATCCGAGATCGTGCGGCTGACGTTCGGGGATAAATAAAATCTCTCCCCGATAAGTATAATTATAATAGAGTAAGATTGAGCACACAACATCGCTGCCGCTGCCGCAGGCTTGAAGAACGGATAGTTTTCCAAACTGAGTTTTGTGCTTCGCTTTACACAAAACTCGCAATGTTGAAGAAAGGCATGGTACAGTAAATGTCACAAACACCAATGTTCCGCGTAAATCAACTTTCAAAGGACTTCGGCATGAAGAGCAAGGATCTGCTTGCGCTTCTGGCGGACGCCGGCATAGGGCAAAAGTCTACCTCTGCGAGCCTTGAGCCGGAGGAATTCAATCTGTTCCTTGACTATATCACGAAAAATAA
Source organism: uncultured Eubacteriales bacterium (assembly GCA_934446065.1). Lineage (GTDB taxonomy): Bacteria > Bacillota > Clostridia > Oscillospirales > CAG-272 > UMGS1312. Next base: position 26,559 of record CAKSDP010000023.1, on the reverse strand, counting down.
TGAGCTTGCAAGTATAGACAGCTTCCTCTCCGGCAAGACTGCGATCGACTCCCCCCGCCTTCGTGAAATGAAGGAGGAAGCTGAGGCGAGAGTCAAGGCTGAAGCGGAGGCAAAGGTGAAAGCCGAAGCCGAGGCAAAAGCCAAGGCAGAGGCTGAAGCGAAAGCCAAAGCAGAAGCGGAGGCAAAGGCAAAAGCCGAGGCTGAAGCAGCAGCCAAGGCTAAGGCAGAAGCGGAAGCGAAGGCGAAAGCCGAAGCCGAAGCAAAAGCCAAGGCAGAGGCTGAAGCACGTGCAAAGCGCTTTGATCGGACGGGCGACCGCCGTGAGGAGAAGCCGGCGCAGAAGAAGCCGGAGGCTAAGAAGCCGGAGGCTCCCGCACAGAAGAAGCCAGCACAAAAGAGTGCGCGTGACATCCTGCATCCGGCAGGCACGCCGTCCGTGCAGTTCTCGCAGACTCAGCGCCCGCAGAATCAGTCTGTGCAGACTCCCCGCAGCGTCGCTATGAATATTCAGAATCAGGGTATGCAGGGTGCGAGAAAGCAGAAGCCCGCGGCTCCCGTAAGTGAGCGCAAGCGCACGGGCAACACCCGTGTTGTCGATACGCGCGGAGGCGGAAACGTCAACCTCGCGAAATACGACGAGAAGCTCGAGAAGTTCAGCGGCGATACCTATGATTCCGTATCGACCAAGCAGAAGCTGAAGAAGCAGAACAACAACCGCGATTACGGTCGCAACCGTAATAAAGAGCAGGCAGCGATGGAGAAGATGCGCCGCGAGAATGCGGAGAAGGCAAAGCACAAGCCGCTGAAGATCACGATCCCCGAGGAGATCACCGTGTCCGAGCTGGCATCGCGCCTCAAGGTGACTGCCGCCGAGGTGGTGAAGCGCCTGATGCAGATGGGTATGCTCGTCACCGTAAACCAGACCATAGATTACGATACCGCGTACCTCGTTGCCGATGAGCTTGGCGCGATCGCCGAGAAGGAGGTCGTCGTAACCATCGAGGAGAAGCTGTTCAACGAGGAGGAGGACAAGGACGAGAACCTTGTTTCCCGCCCGCCGGTCGTCTGCGTAATGGGTCACGTTGACCACGGTAAGACCTCGCTGCTCGACCGCATACGTCACACCAACGTTACCGAGGGCGAGGCAGGCGGAATCACGCAGCACATCGGTGCGTACCGTGTGCGCATCAACGGGCAGGACATTACATTCCTCGACACCCCCGGCCATGAGGCGTTTACGGCAATGCGTGCGCGCGGAGCGCAGGCGACGGACGTTGCGATCCTCGTTGTGGCTGCCGATGACGGTATCATGCCTCAGACGGTCGAGGCGATAAACCACGCAAAAGAGGCCGGAGTCGATATTATTGTAGCGATCAACAAGATGGATAAGCCCGGCGCAAACCCCGAGGCGATCAAGTCCGATCTTACTAAATATGACCTTATTCCCGAGGAGTGGGGCGGCGACGTCATGTGCGTTCCCGTATCTGCCGTGACCGGAAACGGAATCGACAATCTGCTTGAGTCTGTTCTGCTCATCGCCGAGATGAAGGATCTGCGTGCGAACCCGAACCGCCGCGCAAAGGGAACTGTTATCGAGGCAAAGCTGGATCGCGGTCGCGGTCCCGTTGCGACAGTTCTCGTGCAGAACGGCACGCTGAAGAGCGGCGATATCGTTATCGCGGGAACGTCCGTCGGACGTGTTCGTGCTATGCGCGACGACAAGGGCAGAAAGCTTGACGAGGCAGGTCCCTCCGTGCCGGTCGAGATCATCGGACTTTCCGAGGTTCCGGCTGCGGGTGATGAGTTCAACGCAGTTGAGGACGAGAGAATGGCGCGCACTCTTGCCGAGCAGCGCCGCACTGCCGCGAAGGAAGAAGTATTCACGGCGAATGCAAAGGTCAGCCTGAACGATCTGTTTGCACAGATCAGCGAAGGCGTAAAGGAGCTTAACATTATCGTTAAGGCGGACGTTGACGGTTCCGCCGAGGCGGTCAAGCAGTCTCTTGAGAAGCTGTCGAACGAAGAAGTTCACGTGCGTGTGATCCACTCTGCGGCGGGCGGCATCACCGAGGGAGACGTTATGTTTGCGGCGGCGTCGAACGCGATCATCGTCGGATTCAACGTTCGTCCCGACAAGGCTGCGCTTGATTCTGCTGAGAGGCAGAAGGTGGACATCCGGACGTACCGCATTATTTACGAGTGCATTGAGGAGATCACTGCGGCGATGAAGGGACTTCTTGCGCCGAAGTTTACGGAGGTTCTGCTCGGTCACGCGGAGGTTCGTCAGACGATTCACGTACCGAACGTCGGCACGATCGCCGGTTCCTACGTACAGGACGGCAAGGTGACAAGAAACTCGCAGATCCGCATAGTTCGCGACGGTGTTGTGATCTTCGAGGACAAGATCTCTTCGCTCAAGCGTTTCAAGGATGATGCGCGCGAGGTTGCGCAGGGATACGAATGCGGTATCGGTCTTGAAAAGTACAACGACATTCACGAGGGCGACATTCTCGAGGCGTTCATTATGGAAGAAGTCGAGAGATAAGAATATGATTTATAAGCGGGGAAACCCTTTTGCAAAAGGGGTTTCCCCGCACCCCATCCCAAAAACTTTTGAACTAAAAAATATAAAGCGAGTGCAAATCATAAAAAGCTGTGGTCTGCGCTTGCTTTGTTTTGTTATAGTATAAAAAGTTTTGCGGGAGAGCGCGAGAGGGAGCTATTATTGAAAGTTCCTTCTCGTATTGAGACGGTGAGGTTATATAAGTGACTCCATCCCAAAAACTTTTGAACAAAAAATATAAGGCGAGTGCAAGTCATAAAAAGCTGTGGTCTGCGCTTGCTTTGTTTTGTTATAGTATAAAAAGTTTTGCGGGAAAGGGCGAGAGGGGGCTTTTATCAAAAGCCCCCTCTCGCCCGCCGTATATATGTTTTATTTATCGCTGATCGACCAGATCGAGCGAGCGTAGCGCTTGCCGAACATGATGTCGTATTCGAGCAGCCAGTGATCGTGCGCCGCAGCCTCCATCGCAGAGTCCATCGCGTATGTTGGAGTGCCGTCTCCCCCAAGGGAAAGCCACGATATGTGACCCGCCATCGTTTCCCTCGCATCGGATAAATAGTTGTAGTACGCCGGACGCGCAAGCCCGAGCTTCTCCGTCATGTACGGCAGAAGCTGATACATAGACATATCAGCAGCATCATCCCCGCCCGCACCGAAGTTGTTCCATATGATGTACGGCGTCGAGTACAGTATCTTCGAGTTTTCGGCATCGCTGTTGTCCGGCGACATAAGCCCGATCAGATCAAGATCAGTCTCACCGAGATACGGCTGATGATCGCCGAAAAATACAATAACAGTGTCCTCGTCAACGCGGCTGAAGTAATCAATAAGCTCACCGAGCGCCTCGTCGGCAAGTGCCGCGCCCGTCGCGTACGTCTGTAAAAGCCCCGTCTGCCATTCGGTCAAATCGGCGTATACCTCGTCACTGCTTCCGTCTTCGCTCGCGGCAAATCCGATCGTGTCCTCGCCGTATTCGCCCGGCTGATACCCCGCGTGATTCTGCATCGATACGCAGAACGCGAAGAACGGTACCCCTGCCTCCGACCCTTCAAATTCGGAGATGATCTTTTTCGTCAGATCCATGTCGGAGATGTAGCGATCGCGCGGATAAACCGAGTCGGTGAAATCGTCCATCGAGAGGAACCGGTCAAACCCAAGCAAAGGATACGCCTTGTTCCGGCACCAGAAATCCGAAGTGTACGGGTGTATCGCAAGCGTGCTGTACCCGAGCTCCTTCAGAAATGCGGCGTAGCTCGGCGACTTCGTCCGCACAAACTGCATATACGGCACGGTTCCGCTCGGGAGATATGCCGCCGCGTTCGACGTCAGTACCTCGTATTCCGAGATCGACGTTCCGCCGCCGTACGACGGGGTAAGAAGCCGACCGGACAGATAGTTCTCGGACAGATAATTGATGTTCTCGGACGTCGGGCGGTCAAATTCTATGTTCGTGAATTCTTCGGGATTTATGTACGCCTCACTCATGATGCAGATGATGTTCGGCGTGCGCCCGTCGGACGCCTCGTACCCGTCGGAGATCGTCGTGATCTTGCTCTCGGTGTAATCCTCCGGCGGAGTCACAACCATCTTTTCGGCGTTCTGCATGAACGTTATGAAGAATCCGCCGTTCTCGTAGGAGTTTACCTCCTCGAACAGCACAAGCTCAATGCCGTGCTCACGCGCAAGCGCCGTGTTCCAGACAACTCCCGTAACAAACATATACATACATCCGAATACGGCGAAAGCCGTGCTGACCCGTATGGGATACGGCGCGCTTTTCGGATAGCGGAACAGTACGTCGATCACCACCGCCACAAGGGTAAGTATTACAGCCACCCTTACCGCCGCAAAGAAAGCGTCCGTGAATTCAAGCTCAACGTCGCCCGATATGTTTATCGCTTCCTTGTACTGGAATATGTCCCACGGAAAGAACGGCTCGCCGCGCAGATTCATCTTTATGTAATGAACCTGATGCATGACTATCATCGCGGCGGACGTGAGCGCCGTCGAGACACTCAGCTTCGTCGTCAGAAGGCTGAGCGCAGCAATTACGAAAAATACGGTGACGCTTGTTACCCAGTGCGCAAAGTCTCCGGTGTCGGAGAGAAACCATTCGCTGAAGCGCTCGCTGTCCATCACGATCTTTTCGCAGTAGTATGTGATAAACGGCGCGGCGATCATCGCGAAAAATAATTTTATAAACGGGGTCATCCATGTGCGGCGCAGATACACCGCTTCTTGTTTGACCTCTTTTTCGACAACATTCGACATTTAATCTAACCTCGTCGGGATAAATTACCCGATTTTTGCAATTCTCTCGCATTTTGTTTGCAATAATAAATTATTATACACGATTTATCGACATTTGTCAAATGTAATGGATGCCAAAACGGAGAATAATGCAAACGGGGGTTGATGAGATCCCTCATCAACCCCAGAAAACGAAGCTTTTATTTGATCCGCAAAAGCTCCCGCAGTGCCGCTTTATCAATGATCTTTACGCCGAGTGATTCAGCTTTTGTAAGCTTTGATCCGGCAGCCTCGCCGGCAACAACGTATGACGTATTCTTTGATACCGACGACGATACTTTGCCGCCGCGCGCCTTTATGAGCGCCGACGCCTCGTCGCGCGTGTATCCGGAAAGCGTGCCCGTCAAAACGAACGTCAGCCCGTCAAGGAATGTTTCCTTCGGCTCGCCGCCGTCGGGCAGTTCCATCACAAGCCCTGCCTCCGAGAACCTGCGGCACAGCTCGGCTGCCGCCTCCGTTGCGAAAAATTCGGTGATGTGCCGTGCCGTTATCTCGCCGATGTCGGGGATCTCGCACAGCTCCTCCTCGCTCGCACCGAACAGAGCCGTGATCGAACCGAAGTGCTCGATCACCGCCGCAGCCGCAGCCTCGCCGGTGTGCCGTATGCCGAGCGCGTACAAAAGACGCGCCGCACCGGCGCTCTTCGAGCGCTCGATAGCCGATATGAGATTTGCCGCCGACAGCTTGCCCATGCGGGGGAGTGACTCGACGTCCTCCGCGCGCAGGGAATATATGTCCGCCGCCGACGAGATCAGCTCCGCGTCGAGCAGCAGCCGCACGACCGCCGGACCCATGCCCTCAATATTCATCGCGGGTTTCGATGCGAAGTGGATCAGCCTCCGCTCGAGCTGAGCGGGGCAGTCGGGATTTACGCAGCGGAGCGCTCCGAGACCGCTCTCGCCGTCGTCATCGGGGTCGAAATCGCCCTCGCCGTCGAACACAAGCTCGCCGCCGCACGACGGGCACCTGTCGGGAAACTCGAACGGCACTTCGTTTCCGGTTCGCGCCGACAGCACGACGCCCGCCACCTCGGGGATAATATCGCCCGCCTTCCGCAGGATCACCGTGTCGCCGATGCGGATGTCCTTCTCGCGGATTATGTCAATGTTGTGCAGCGTCGCGCGTGAGACGGTCGATCCCGCGAGCCGCACAGGCTCAAGCTCCGCCGTCGGCGTGAGAACTCCCGTACGCCCGACATTGACGCTGATCCCGAGAAGCCGCGTCTCCTTCTCCTCGGGCGGATATTTGTACGCGACCGCCCATTTCGGCGTGCTTGTCCCCTCGCCGAGGATTCGCCTCTGCGAGAGCGAATTTACCTTGATCACCGCGCCGTCAATATCGCATTCGAGAGTGTCGCGCGCCTCGCCGAGACGTTCCACCGCAGCGACAGCCTCATCGGCACTGCCGGTCACGGCAAGCACGGGGATCACCGTGAATCCGAGCTCCGCCATGCGGTCGAGCGTCTCCTTGTGCGACTGCGGCGCGTGAGCGTCACGCCACAGCTCTCCCTCCTGGTAGTTGAACACGAATATGTCAAGCCGCCGCTCCGCAGTCACTGCCGGATCGAGCTGCCGCAGGGAGCCTGCCGCAGCGTTGCGCGGATTTGCCCACAGCCGTTCCTCTGCCGCAGCGCGCTCGCTGTTCTGAGCCTCGAATACAGCACGCGGCATATACACCTCGCCGCGCACGGTCAGCGACACCGCATCCGAAAGCGATTTCGGAATATTTTCGACGGTGCGAAGGTTTGCGGTCACGTCCTCGCCGATGTTGCCGTCGCCGCGCGTTGCACCGAGCGTGAATTTTCCGTCCTCGTATGTGAGCGATACCGAAAGACCGTCGATCTTCGGCTCGACCGTGAACGTGATTCCGCTCTCATCCTCACCGGCGTCGATGAGTCGGCGCTTCGCGTCATCTATAAACGCACGCAGCTCCTCCACCGAAAAAACGTCGGTGAGACTTCCCATGCGGACGTGATGCTCGACCTTGCCGAATCTGCCCGACGCACGCCCGCCGACCCGGTGGGTCGGAGATGATGCCGAGTCAAGCTCGGGGTGCTTTGCTTCGAGCGCCTTGAGCTCCTCAAACATCGCGTCGTATTCGTAGTCCGATATCACCGGCGCATCGTTTTCGTAGTACAGCTTTGAGTGGTACGCAAGCTCGCGCCGCAACCATTCTATTCTCTGGGTATCGTTCATACGTCGCTCCCGTTTGTTGTGATTTTATTATTATCGCGCAAAAGACGTGCCGATATACCATCGCCGCGGTCAAAGTGATCGCGGCGGTGTGATTTGCGGTATATTTTTCTGTCAGATAGGCTTTGCGTTCTTGAGGAGATAGTGCTCAGCCTCAGCGCACCACAGTCCGTTGTGTTCGAGCACGATGCGGTCAAGCTCGGCGAACATCGGATCGGTCTTGCCCTTCTCGCCGAAATCTGCGATCGCAGTCAGCGGCAGGCTTATGTGATTGTAGATAAGCTTCTTGCCGCCGGGGATCTTCGGCAGATTAAGAGTGGTTTCGCCTGCGGCATCAAGACCGCCGACGTGAGTGATCATCGCTGCAGGGTTGATCTTTCCGCTGTTCATCATCGCGATCGCCTCGCGCATATCGTTCGTGTTTCCGCCGCTCGTTCCGACGATGTGCGTGTACGAGTAGTGAACGTTGAAGAAGTTGAACTCGGCTTTGAAATTCTTGTCGGTCGGACCGGCGAAGAAGTTGAGGCAGCCGTCGAATCCGAGTATTGCGTCCGCCTGCTCGACAACGGGACGAACGGGCGCAAAGCAGAATACGTCGTCAAAACCCGTGCCGCCCGTGATGTCACGGAGCAGCTTTGCAGCGTCCTCAACGGAAAGCCCCTTGGTGTTCACGTATCTCAGATCGACGCCGCAGCGGCGTGCCTCCTCGACCGTGTAGATCGACTCGGCGCGTGCAAGTCTTGCATCGTCGATGTCGGTGACAACGAGCAGGGAAGGATGACGCTCCGCGTGGAGCGCGTAGTCGATCGCACCGAGACCCATGGGACCGGTGGACGCAAGAAGCGCAAGCTTTCCGCCGTCCACAATGCCCATCTTGTGCTCATACGATCCGGCGGAGGTGTGATACATTGCGTGGAACGAACCGATAATGCAGCTCATCGGCTCTGCAAGCGAGCCGTAGAAGTACGTGTCGGAATCGTAGGGCAAAAGGCAGTCCGCAAGGAGCGTCTCTATCGGAATATTCGCGTACTGCGACTCCCCGCCGCAGTAGCTGTACGAGTAGCCGGGTGCCATCTGCGAGCCCTTGTAGAAGTGTGCGGGCTGGATCGAGAAGCCCTCGCCGACGTGGAACTTGTTCTTCCAGTTTTCGCCGACCTCGGTGATAACTCCGCAGAACTCGTGTCCGACGATCGTGGGGTTCTCCTCAACGTTGTCGGGAACTCTCTTGTGCTCGCCGCCCTCGACTGCCGCCTTATATGTGCTCATGCAGATCGAGTCGGAGATTATCTTGACGCGGACGCCGTCGGGTCCGATGTCGGGCAGCTCGATCTCCTCGAGCCGCAGGTCCATTTTTCCGTGAATTCTCAGTGCTTTTGTTTTCATTTTATTTATGTGATCCTTTCATCGCAATCTTTGCTATGCCATCGCTCTCTCGTGACGGATGAGGTAATGCGTGGAGTCGATCAGGTTCGCAAACTCCGGATCCTCCATCGCACGCACGATAAAGCTTTGGCGCGGGGAGTTTACGTCCTCGCCGCTCACCTGCATAAGACCGTGCTTTTCGCACAGTCCGCGAACGCGTGCAAGCTGTGCACTTGTGTTGCGCGTCGGCATATACGTGATCCCGTCAACGCCCGAGGATGCGAGGTACGCGGCAAGCTCGTCTATGTAGTCGTCCTCGAACTTCTGCGCTGCCTTATCTCCCGTAACGCTTGCCGTGACGTCGCCGAGATATGCGTAACAGAATATCGCGCCGACGCTGTGGCAGAGCTTTTCCGCCTCGGCGAGCGTCAGGCATTCGTCCGTCGCCGGAACGTATATTTTTTTGACGAACGCGCTCTTGAGGATACCTACAAGATCGTATTCAAAATACGGCGATCCTGTGTCAAGCATCATTGAGCGCTGCTTGTCCGACAGAGCCACTCCCGCGTCGGCGAGAGTCTCCGTGATCCTGTCCGCGCCGCGCCGCGCGATCATGTGCCTTGCCACGGCGAGCATGAGGTGACGCTCGGTCACGGTGCCGCCGCGCTCCGCCTCGGAGAGGGTACGCACGTCGCGCTCGTAGTCGATCTCGATGCCGCAGCCCGAGAGAATCTCGTTTATGTTGTCCGTCATGCGGCGGTTCCGATCCTCGCGGCGTGCGCGAAGCGGAACGAATGCAGCGTCAAGCTTGTCGATGTTCGCGTGCGGGACGGACTGCATCGTCATGTAGGCAAGGCCGCACTGATCGGGTGAGTTCGTGCGCCTGTCCGCGAACGGCGTGTCCACCATCGAGACGCGGCACTCAAGTCCGACGGTCGTCAGCAGCCCGATGACCGTGCCCGCGCGGATAAACTCCGCCGCGCCGGCGATCGAGTCGTGATCGACGATCCCCGCGCACGAAAGCCCCTCCGCCTTTGCCGCGAATACCGCTGCGCTCGGCGAATACGGGGAGAACGAATATATCGTGTGAATGTGATTGTTTATGTAGCGTCTGTCCTGCGGGGGAAAATCGAACCCCTTTGCCGCCGCACGGAGATTTTCAAGCCGCGCGTCCGCGTCCTTCGCATTCAGACGGTCGAGAATATTCCGGTCGATCATATCAGTTAAGCATACATTGACCGCCGGTCACGGGGATCGCCTGACCGGTCTCGTACTTCTGCTCTACGGCGTAGAAGATCGCGCGTGCGACATCCTCGGGGAAGCAGCCGCGCTTCATCGGAACCTTTGCCTCGTAGAACTTCTTCACATCCTCGACGGTTTTTGCGCCGGGAACCTTGCCTGCGCGGAGATACTGAACGAACAGTCCGCGCTCGGGATCGGTCCACAGCGGGCCGTCGAGAAAATTGCCGGGGCAGATCGCGTTGACCTTGATGTTGTGCTCGCACAGCTCAAGCGCAAACGACTGCGTAAGACCGATGCCGCCGAACTTGCTTCCGGCGTATGCGAAATTCTTGTTGCTGCCCTCAAGACCGGATTTCGAGTTCACCTCGATTATGTCGCCCATCCATTCGGGATCGGCGCGGTGCTCTGCACGCAGTACCGCAGAGGCGTATTTAACGCAGAGAAAGTACGCCGTGTAGTTGATCGACGTGACGAACTCGAACGAGTCGCGCTCAAGCTCGGCAAGCGAGCCGGATTTCACAACGCCGGCGTTGTTTACGAAAATGTCAAGTCCGCCGAAATGCTCGACGGTCGATCCGATCATGGCGGCGACGCTCTCCTCGTCGGTGACGTTTACGCGAACTGCGAGCGCACCCTCGCCGAGAGTATCTGCAACTGTTTTTGCAAGATCAAAGTTGAGGTCGGCGATAACGACATCCGCGCCCTCGCGGTGCATTGCCTCGGCAATGCCGCGGCCGAAGCCCTGCGCACTGCCGGTGACGATCGCGATCTTGCCGGAGAGACGTCCCGGACGCGCCGATCGTTTGCCGATCCGCTCGGCGGCACGCGCCTCGTATTCAGACATATCAATCATAGTATTCTCCAAAGCTTACCCGTACTGTCGCACGGTTTTTATCATTATATTGCAATTATAGCACACTCCGACAGCCTTTTCAAGCTTGTCATGGCGGGGCGGCGCGGAGAAAATCCGCACGTGCGGCGGTGGCGATTTGTGCATTACATCAGCGCCTGTCCGTTTATGACGAGCTTGAACGCAAGCGCGAGCTTTTCCGCCGCTTTGCGGCACATGATCATGCGCCCGAGAAATATCTCAAAATAGTCCATGACCGCGCTGAAATTTGTGTCGATCGTGAGGGAGAGGGTTATGGTCGCGGCATCGCGGTCGATCGTCAGGTGCGACTCCCTTACAGAGTAGTTCACGCGGTCGTGAATGTCGAAATTCTTTATATCCGTATTACGCACGCGCGTATATCTTACATCGGATTTGTCTGCGATAATGAGCGCGGCTGCGACGGCGTTAACTGCGACGCCGGTACCTTCATCGTGATTGCCGATCGCGGCGACGATTGTCGCAATATCGGCGGGATCCATGTTGAGGTTGTCGAGAATACGGAACGCCATGACTGCGCCGCTCTGCGAGTGATCGACCCTGTTTACGAGATTGCCGATGTCGTGCATATATCCGGCGATCCGGGCAAGCTCGATCTCGTGCGGGTCGTACCCCATGGTCTCGAGAATCTCCGCCGCAGTCGCGGATACCTTTGTTACGTGTGCGAAGCTGTGTTCGGTGAATCCGAGCGCCGAGAGCGCCTCATCCGCTTTTATTATATATGTCCGCAGCGGTTCGTATTTTTTGATGTCTTCGAGTGTCAGCATGAACGCCTCCGATCTTTCCGCATTCTTTGATATCGGTTAAATAAACTCAAATATTTCTTCTGAAATATTGTACCACAAAACGGTGGAAAAAGCACGGACAAAGGCAAGATTTTACACATTTTTTAATAAAAAGAACCGCCGCGATCGCGACGGTTCTGAAGCAGGAGCTGTAAGCCGGGTTCTGTCTTGTACTGCCATCTATCTTAGCGCCGCGTTGCCGCGCCGCTTTTCGCCACCTGCGGAACTGTGCCGGGCCGACACGGGAATATTCCCGTCCGCATACGGTGTTGCTTCGGATAGGGTTTACATTTGCACACAGTCGCCTGTCGTGCCGGTGAGCTCTTACCTCGCCTTTCCATCCTTACCGTCCGTGAGGACGGCGGTCTATTTCTGTTGCACTTTCCCTGGAGTCGCCTCCGGCGGTCGTTATCCGTTATCCTTGCCCTGTGAAGCCCGGACTTTCCTCACACCAATACCTTTCGGCAACATGGCGCGCGGCAGTCCGCTCCTCTCCGCAGAATATTATATAGGACATTTAAGCTTTTGTCAAGGATAGAGTGAATCATACAGCGCTTGAAAACTTTTGTCAAGAACGTACTGAATCATACGGCGTCTGAAAACTTTTGTCAAGAACGTACTGAATCATATAGCGTCTGAAAAAATCAGTCGTTGTTTGTACCGTCCCGCTTTCCCCGCCGACGCTTCACGCATTCGGTCAGAAGATATTCGATCTGACCGTTCACCGAACGGAAATCATCCTCCGCCCACGCCGCGATCTCGGCGTAAAGCTTCTCGGATAGGCGCAGCGGGATCTGTTTTTTCTTGTTATCCTCCATCGGGTGAGATCAATACAGCGATCCGGAGTTTACGATCGGCTGAGCATCGCGGTTGCCGCAGAGCACAACGAGCAGATTCGACACCATCGCCGCGCGGCGTTCGTCGTCGAGATCAACAACATTGCCTTCGCTCAGGCGCTCAAGCGCCATCTCTACCATGCCGACCGCGCCGTCAACTATCATCTTGCGAGCGTCGATTATCGCCGACGCCTGCTGACGCTGAAGCATCACTGCCGCGATCTCGGGAGCGTATGCGAGGTACGTGATCCGCGCCTCGATTATCTCAAGTCCCGCCGCACTGACCTTCTCCTGAATCTCGTCGCGTATGCGCTGCGCAACGACCTCGCTTGAGCCGCGCAGGCTGCCCTCGTCCGCAACACCGTCGCCCGTCGTGTCAACGTTCGGAGCAATGTCGTAGGGATATATCCGCACAATGTTGCGCAGTGCGCTGTCGCACTGGAGCGACAGGTATTCCTTGTAGTTGTCAACCGCGAATACAGCCTTTGCCGTGTCAACCACGCGCCACATTACGGCGATGCCGATCTCTACGGGATTGCCGAGACAGTCGTTGATCTTCTGACGGTTGTTGTTGAGCGTCATTACCTTGAGCGAGATCTTCTTGCTCACAAGCTCGACCTGCATCTCTCCGGTTGAGGAGATCACAACAGGCTTCGCCGCACCGTGATCAACGTCGCCGCTCTGATTCAGCTTTGTTTTTGCTGCCGGATTTACCGCCGTGCAGAACGGGTTGACGTAGTAGAAGCCGTTGCCCTTGAGCGTCCCGACGTATTTGCCGAACAGCGTCAGAACGAGCGCCTCGTTCGGGCGAAGCACCTTCAGCCCGACAAGCGGGATCCAGCCGAGGCAAAGCCAAATGCCGGATACTACGATGCCTGGGACGATCATGTATACAGCGCTTGCCACAAGACCGGCGATCGCGCACAGGTACAGAACTACCGTGAGAACCAACGCAGCCATGCCGTTTTTCTTTGTTGTGAGTATCTTTTCTTCCATTTTCGGAATTCTCCTTTTCTGTGATATCATAATGATATCACAAAGATATTCAGCTGTCAATGAATACCGAATACCCGTGCAATATTTGTATAATCCGTGAATTTTTGAAGTGAGATGCGCCGTTTTTTTGTTGCATGTTGACATATGGCATTATTTATGATATATTGGTAACGTAAGGAAGACGGCGGGGTGATACCGATGCAGCGCAAAAACGCGGCAGGAACATGAATTTTACGGAGGAACGATTATGAAAACAAGGATCATAGCATTGCTTGTGCTTGCGCTCGCGCTCACCGCGTGCAGCGGCAAGAAGGATCCCGCAGAGGACGGAAAAACCACCGATATGCAGACGCGTTTTGTTGAGAGCACGATCGGAACCTCGGCTGAAGCTGTTCCGGCGCCCGCATCGCACACAGATGCCGAGCGTGCGGACGCCGTGTTCGGCGATCATTCGCTTCTGATGCAGACGAGCGGAACTCCCGAGGAGATACAAAGTCTGAATGATGCGAATTTGAAATATCTGTTCGAGAGGGCAAAGGACGGGGTGTACATCACGCCGGAGCTTGAGGCACTCGCCGACGAATGCGGAGACCGCGCCGTCGCCGTGCAGATCATGCTGTTTGATGCCGTTTCGGATGAGCCGAAGCTCGCAGACGCGGCGATGTACGATGAAATGCTTTCCGGGTACGGTCGGGATCATGCCGAGTTCGGGACGGCGGGGCGCGTTTTGTACCTTTTTCCCGATGAGGTGGAATCGCTGAAATGCCCCGACGGATATCGCGCCGTATGCGGAACGGTGAGCCTGCGCGACGGTGCCCCGCGCCGCGGCAGCGCCGAATTTACCGCCGCAGTTGATGCTCTCGGCGAGGGTGACGCACTTGTTTACGTTTATCCGAAGAACGATGCGGCGAGCACTCTTTCGTTGGACGAAACGGGCGACGAGCGTTTTGAAAAATACTATGCGCTTACCGCCGCGACGGACGATGAGATAGGAGCGCTTCGTGATGCGGCTTCCGCCTGCGGAGTTTCCGACAGTGCGCTGATCGTGCCGTCTCTTGCACGCCTTCAGGCGAGGATGACCGCGTCGCAGATCGCGGAGATTCCCGACGGACTTCCCGTCGTGCTTATTGAAGAATAAAAATACCGCAGGTGCGGGGATACTCAGACCGGGCGTTCCTGCACCTGCGCCGTATAATATCAAAAAGCGAGCACCGACCGAAGAATGCTTACGGTCGTGCCCGCTTTTGTTGTTATCCGAAATGCTTGCTGTGAGGCGATCTCACATTATCCCGCGAGAGCAAGGATTGCGTCGTAGTCCACGGTGACGCTGTCGCCGATGCCGGATTCAAATTCGGCGATCTTCGCGTCAAACGCCGCGCGTGCTACTGCGTCCTTGGCATCGTGAAGCCACACGGGCGTGCCCGATCCCTTGAAGTACAGCAGATATCCGCATCCGTCGGATGCCGATATTGCCATCGCGTCGCCGACCGCGCGTGCGGGATCGCGCACCCATGCCGCGACTTCTTCGCACGGCATATCGGAATACGTCGTGCCGAGCATGAGTCCGCCGGAGTATGCGGTGGGATCGTCACTGTACCGCGCCGCGAGCGCTGCGATACCGTCCTCGCCGCCCTCTTTCTCGAGCCACTGCTCGTACAGCGACTGCGCCGTCTCGCCCGGTGCCTCGCTGCGTGCGTCGGTCAGCTTTACCATGCGGAAATCCCATGTCGGGGTCTCGATCCTGTGCGGAAGCGTCACAGCCATCGTCACCGTGTATCCGCTGGACTTTGTCTCAACGAACGTATCGCCTACGGCGCGGCCGTCGCCGGCAAAATATTTGCCCGCCTCACCGTCGTCCGATACCGTGACACCCGAGCGCTCGAGCGCGTCGGGGATCCCGCTCTTGTCGCTGTCGGTCTGCGAGAGAGCCGGTACGGCGGCGAGAACCGCGTTCGCGAATTCCGCCGGTGTCGTTGCTTCTTTGAGCGCGTCGCGGAGCTTTTCATCCGACGTCGAGTACCGAACAAGATCGTATTTCAGAAAATCGTCGGGGTGATTTTCGGCGTATTCATCTCCCTCGGCGTCGCTCACCTCGTGCGACAGTATTACGGATTCCTCGTATCCCTCGCACATCACGTACATCTCGACGCAGAGCCTTATTGCGTCAATGGTCACTTCCTCGCCGAACGTCGCGCACACATAGTCAGCCGTGCTCATCCCTGCGTTCTCTGCCGCAGCCGAAATGTATGAAACGGTCTCCTTTGCGCGGTACAGCATCCCCTCATCGGGGGAGAATCCGTCAGCCTTCGCTGCCTCGCAGTATACAAGCATTTTCTTTATGTTGTCGGCGGTGTATTCGGCAAGCGACTGCGCCGAGATGGATTCCGCCGCCATGCTCGTGCCCATGGCAAGCTTGTCGCAGTAGAGCTGATACAGCGTCATCTCACGCGAAAATGTGAAATTTTCGGACTGCGCCACAGGCCCGTCCGACTTTGCTTTGCATCCGCAGAATATCATCAAAGCGGCACACAAAAGCGCCGCGATCCGTCCATGCTTCATTATTTATACCATACCTTTTCGGGTGATACCGTTATTATATCAGTGAAATACATTCAAGTCAAGACGCGCTTGTGCGGCTGCTGTGCCGCTCTGCCTCAAGAATGTGACCGATCTTCCCGAAAAAGCGTGTGTTTGTCTTGATTTTGCGGGGAAATAATACTATAATGTATTATGGAATAATTTTAACACGGGATGGATGTTCTGATGAACAACGGATTTATAAAAATAGCGGCGGCAACGCCTGTCCTTCGCGTGGCTGATGTTATGCACAACGCGGAACAGATACTGCGCATCACGGGCGACGCCGTCCGCACGGGCGCTCATGTGCTTGTTTTCCCCGAGCTTTGCCTTACCGGCTATACCTGCGGCGACCTCTTCGGGCACGACGAGCTTTTGTCGGCGGCTGAGAGTGCGCTCCTTTACGTTGCACGTGAGACTGCCGACACCGAAATGCTCATCTTCGTCGGCATGCCGCTCCGGCACAGATCAAAGCTGTACAACTGCGCAGCGGCGCTGTACGGCGGCCGCGTTCTCGGCATTGTGCCGAAGTCGAATATACCGAACTACTGTGAGTTCTACGAGGCGAGAAAATTCGCCGCCGCACCCGACGGAGTTTCTGAGGTGATGCTCGACGGCAAGTCAGTGCCGTTCGGCACGAAGCTCTTGTTTGAGTGCCCCGGTATGCCGGATTTCAAGGTCGCGTGCGAGATATGCGAGGACGCGTGGGTCGCGTCACCGCCGTCGATTGCACACATCGGTGCCGGTGCGTCCGTTATCGTGAATCTGTCCGCATCAAACGAAACCGCCGGAAAGGCGGAGTACCGCCGCTCGCTCGTCCGCTCGCTCAGCGCGAGCCTTGTCTGCGCGTATGCGTATGCCGACGCGGGCGACGGAGAATCCACGACGGATATAGTGTTCTCCGGACACGATATGATCGCTCAGAACGGAACGGTCACAGCCGAGGCTGAACCGTTCTCCGGTAAAGAGCTTATAGTTGCAGCCGCAGACCTCGGGCACATCGCTTACGACCGGCGAAATATCACCACAAGAGATGCCGACGCCGACGACGGATATGTGCATATTCCGTTTGATATGCCTGTACGTGAGTGTGAGCTTCACCCGATGCCGGGAACGGCATTTGCGGGCTACTCGCCGGATCCGCGTCCGTTTGTCCCCGCCGATGCCGTACGCCGCGACGAAAGATGCCGCCTTATCCTCGGGATACAGGCGAACGGACTTGCTTCGCGCATCCGCGCCGCTCACGCATCCGCACTTGTAATAGGAATTTCCGGCGGACTTGATTCGTGCCTTGCGCTCATCGTCGCGTGCCTCGCGGCGGACAAGACCGGGCTTGACAGAAAATCGGTTTACGCCGTGACGATGCCGTGTTTCGGCACGAGCGGGCGCACCCGCCGCAATGCGGAGGAGCTGTGCCGCCTGCTCGGCGTGGGCTTCGAGTGCATCGAGATCGCAGATGCGGTGAATCTGCACTTCCGCGATATCGGTCACGATCCCGAGGTGCGCAATGTGGTGTATGAGAATTCTCAGGCGCGCGAGCGTACTCAGATCCTTTTTGACCTCGCGAACGCGAGATCGGCGCTGCTCGTCGGAACGGGAGATTTGTCCGAGCTTGCGCTCGGCTTTGCCACGTACAACGGCGATCATATGTCGAGCTACGGCGTGAACGCGGGAGTTCCGAAAACTCTCGTCCGCTATCTCGTTCGCTACTACGCTGAAAAATCGGAGAGGGAAGGCTCCCCCGAGCTTGCGGCGGTGCTTCTCGATATTCTTGCGACTCCGGTCAGCCCCGAGCTGCTCCCCGCCGACGAGAACGGCGAGATCGCTCAGGAGACGGAGAGCCTCGTCGGACCGTATGAGCTGCACGACTTTTACCTCTATCATACGCTCCGCTACGGCGAGCGCCCGTCAAAGATCTACCGTATGGCGCGGCTCGCGTTTGACGGTGAATTTTCCGACGATGAGATAAAGAAGTGGATGCGCGTGTTCTTCCGCCGCTTCTTCACGCAGCAGTTCAAGAGATCGTGCCTGCCCGACGGACCGAAAGTCGGATCGGCTGCTCTCTCCCCGAGAGGGGACTGGCGTATGCCGAGCGATGCCTCAGCCGCGCTTTGGCTTGATGAGATCGAGAGACTCTGATACGGCCCTGTCACAGAACAAAATACAAATACTCCGCGCGCCGGAGCTACCGAAAGGATAAAACTCATGTTTGCAAAAGACAATCTTGCGCTTCTCTGCGATTTTTACGAGCTTACAATGGGCAGAGGATATTTTCACAGCGGACACCGCGATACTATCGCGTATTTTGACGTGTTCTTCCGCAAAAATCCCGACGGCGGCGGATATGCTATCGCCTGCGGACTCGAGCAGATCGCCGAGTATATCAAAAACCTGCATTTCAACGAAGATGACATTGAGTACCTCCGTTCGACCGAGAAGTTTGACGAGGCATTCCTCAAGTACCTGAAGAAATTCCGCTTTACGGGAGATATCTGGGCTGTTACCGAGGGTACGGTCATATTCCCCGGTGAGCCGATACTCACCGTCCGTGCGCCCGTGATCGAGGCACAGCTCATCGAAACGTATGTCCTGCTCTGCATCAATCACCAGTCGCTTATCGCCACAAAGGCGAGCCGCATGGTCAGGGTTGCCGGCGGCAGACCGATCTCCGAGTTCGGCTCGCGCCGTGCTCACGGCGAGGATGCGGCTGTGCTCGGAGCAAGAGCTGCGTATATCGGCGGCTGCGCGGGAACGGCGTGCGCTCTGTCGGACAAGCTGTTCGGCGTGCCGGCAGGCGGCACCATGGCGCACTCGTGGGTACAGATGTTCGATTCCGAGTACGAGGCGTTCGCCGAGTATTGCCGCCTCTATCCCGACCGTCCGACGCTGCTCGTCGATACGTACAGCGTGCTCGGCTCCGGCATACCGAATGCGATCCGCGCGATAAAGGATGTTCTGTGGCCGATGGGCAAGAAGCTCTGCTCCATCCGCATTGATTCGGGAGATATCGCATACCTCACCCGCAAGGCGAGAAAAATGCTCGACGAGGCGGGACTGGAGGACTGCGGGATCGTCGTGTCGAACTCGCTTGACGAATACCTCATCGACGAGGTGCTTCGTCAGGGCGCGTGCATTGACGCGTTCGGCGTCGGCGAGAGACTCATAACCTCAAAGAGCGACCCCGTGTTCGGCGGCGTCTATAAGCTTTGCGCGGTCGAGCACGACGGCGTGATCGAGCCGAAGATCAAGGTGAGCGAGAACGAGGCGAAGATCACGAATCCCCACTACAAAAAGGTGTATCGCTTCTACTCCATGGAGACCGGCAAGGCGGAGGCGGACCTCATCACCATACACGACGAGGAAATCGACGACGAGGGACCGGTCGAGATCTTCGACCCCGATTTCACGTGGAAGCGCAAGACCATGACCGACTATACCCTTCGTCAGCTCAAGGTGCCGATCTTCCGCGCGGGCAAGTGTGTCTATAAGTTCCCGCCGCTCGAGGAGGTGCGCGATCACTGCCGCCGCGAGCTTGATACTATGTGGGACGAGGTGCTCAGATTCGAGAACCCGCACAAATACTATGTTGACCTGTCCGAGAAGCTGTGGCATCTCAAGCAGGATATGATAGCTTCAAAGGGACACACGAAAGGATAAGACCCGACTTATGAAAAAGCTGATCGTGGTCAAGGTGGGCACAAGCTCACTGACCGAAAAGGACGGACGTATGTCACCCGAAAAGGCGGGCGACGTCATCCGTCAGATATGCGATCTGAGGGACGAGGGACACCGCGTCGTGCTCGTGTCGTCGGGCGCGATCGCCGCAGGCTTTCACTCGCTTGGATATACGACAAGACCGCAGACTATCGCCGCAAAGCAGGCGAGCGCCGCAGTCGGGCAGGGGCTTCTTCTCGAGGAGTACACCTCACGGCTTGAGGCGCGCGGATACGTCGGAGCGCAGATACTTCTGACGCGCGACGATTTTGCCGACAAACGGCGGTATACCAACGCGTTCAACGCACTTGAGATACTGATAAAGCGCGGCGCCGTGCCGATAATCAACGAGAACGACACGATCGCGGTCGATGAGCTGAAGCTCGGAGATAATGACACGCTCGCGTCACAGGTCGCGGCAATGCTCCACGCCGACCTGCTCATCCTTCTGACCGATGTTGCCGGACTTTATACCGGAAACCCCGCGACCGATCCGGAGGCAAAGCGTATTCCCGTGGTCGAGCGCATAACCCCCGAAATAAGAGCGCTCGCCGGTGACGCGGGATCGCACGTCGGAACGGGCGGAATGATCACAAAGATACGCGGAGCAACGCTCGCAACAAAGGCGGGCGTCCCGGTGTTCATATGCTCGTCGAAGAATGCGGATTCGATAAAGCAAGCCGTCTCCGGCGAGGCGGAGGGTACGCTTTTCAAGGCGGAGGATTCGCTCAAAACGAAGCTCCAGTGGATGGCGTTCTACTCGCAGAGCGCCGGAAACCTCTACATAGACCGCGGCGCGGCAGATGCCGTAACACAGCACGGCAGAAGCCTGCTTCCCGCAGGGATACGCGCCGTTGAGGGCGATTTCAAGGCGGGTGACGTGGTGAAGGTCTACCTGTCCGAGAGCCATGAGTACCTCGGACTCGGGATCGTCAACTACTCGCGCGAGGAGCTTCTCAGAATGATAGAGCTTTGCGAGAGCGGGCGCGGATCAAATTTCGCCGAAGCGATACACCACGACAATTGGGTAAATCTCGAGGGGTACAGATGACCCCTGAAAGGAATCATCATATATGACAAAAGAAGAATTTGAAACGGCGTGCGGTACGCTGCGCTGCGCTTCCCGCGTGCTTGTGGGACTTTGTTCGGATGAGAAGAACGCGGCTCTCATGCAGATCGCGGACGCGATAGAGGCGAATGCCGAAGCGATCCTCGCCGCAAACAAAAATGATACGGATAAATACGCCGCAGAGCACGGGCAGTGCGCGATGCTCGACCGGCTGACTCTGACGCAGGAGCGCATCGCCGGCATCGCCGCCGGCATCCGTGACGTTGCCGCGCTCCCCGATCCCGTGGGAGAGGTCGCAGAGCGCTTCCCCGGCGCCGACGGGCTTGAGATCGAGCGCGTCCGCGTGCCTATGGGCGTTATCGGAATAATATACGAGGCGAGACCGAACGTTACGGCGGATTGTGTTGCACTCTGCCTTAAGACAGGCAATGCGGTGTATCTTCGCGGCAGCAGATCGGCACTCGAGTCGAACAAGGCGATAGTCGGGATCATCCGCGCCGCGCTCGAAAAAACCTGCGTGCCTGCAGATTCTGTGCTGCTCATGGAGGACACCTCACGTGACGCGTCCGCGATGATGATGTCGTCCCGTGGCATGATCGATGTGCTCATCCCCCGCGGGGGCGAGTCGCTCATCCGCGCCGTTGCGGATAATGCACGCGTTCCCGTGCTTGAGACCGGCATCGGAAACTGCCACGTCTACGTTGATGCGGCAGCCGATCGTGCGATGGCTGAGGCGATAGCCGTGAATTCCAAGGTGGATCGCCCGTCTACGTGCAATTCGGCGGAGACTGTGCTTATACACCGCGATTATAAGTGGAAGCGCGAGCTGCTCTGCGCACTCGCTGCGGCGGGTGTCACGATCCATGGCGATCCTGAAATATGTGAGATATATCCCGATGCAGTGCCCGTAGGTGAGCACGGTTATGAGCGCGAACACCTGTCGCTCGATATGGCGGCAAAAATCGTTGAGAATATCGACGAGGCGATCGACCACATTACGCGCTACGGCACCAGCCACACCGAAGCGATCGTCACCGAAAACGCCGATGCGGCGGAGATGTTTTTGTCCCGCGTCGATGCGGCGGTCGTGAATCACAATGCGTCCACACGCTACACCGACGGCGGAATGTTCGGCTTTGGCGCGGAGATCGGAATATCGACGCAGAAGCTCCATGCACGCGGCCCGATGGGACTGCGCGAGCTTACTTCATATAAATATAAGGTGCGCGGCGCAGGACAGATCCGCACGAAAAAGAGCGGCGTCGGCGCCTCACTCACGGTCGCGATGATCGGCAGCGGGTTTATGGCGCACGCGATCGCATCGGGACTCACCTCCACGCGCACCGTGGCGCCTTCGTATATCACTGTGGTGAATCCTGCCGATATAGAGTCGCGCGATCGCTTTGCAGCTGAGATCGGGTGCAATATCGGCGAGCCTCGGGATGTCGTGGGGAAGGACGTAGTCCTGTTTGCCGTCAAGCCGCAGAGCTTTGATGAGGCGGCGGAGATGTATCGCGAGTATATCGGAGAGAACACGCTCGTGCTCACAATCATGGCGGGAATGTCTACCGATTATGTAGCCCGCGCAACAGGAGCTTCGCGCGTCGTGCGGCTTATGCCGAATCTTGCGCTGTCGGAGATGATGAGCGCCACGGCGTTCTGTCTCGGTCGCGGCGCGACCGACGCCGATCGCGAGATCACGAGGAAGCTGTTCGCCCCGCTCGGCGAGCTTGTCGAGGTTGACGAGTCGATGATTTCGGACGTAACGGCGCTGTCGGGCAGCGGCCCCGCATACTTCTGTCGTATGCTTGAGGCGATGATCGCCTCGGCGGTCGAGCGCGGATTTGATGCCGATGCGGCTCGCAGACTTGCGGTGCAGACGATGGCGGGCACGGCGAAGCTGCTCGAGTCCGGCGAGGTGTCGCCGTCCGAGCTGAGAGTCCATGTCACATCAAAGGGCGGCACAACATACGCGGCGCTCTGCGCGATGGATGACACCGGGTTTGATAAGTCGATCGCACAGGCTTATACCGCAGCGCGTCTGCGTTCGGATGAGCTTGGAAAGTAACAAACGGTAAATATAAAACGGACGGGTGTGACAGATGTCGTACCCGACCGTTTTGCGATCATGTGTGTTAAAAATTCAGCTTGCGCATTTTTTGCAGGGCGTAAACCTCCGCTGCGCTTCCTCAAGCGATACCGGAGTGGCGTTCTTGCCGGCGCAGCTTTGCAGATAATGATACCGTTTGCCCGTCGGCGTAATGTAAACCGTGTAGGCGTACCCGTCGCCGGGCGCGGGGTCGTCGTACTGCTGCGCGGGCGCAGGGTCGTCATACTGCTGCGCGGGCGCGGGATCATCGTACTGCTGCGCAGGCGCGGGATCGTCGTACTGCTGTGCGGGCGCGGGATCGTCATACTGCTGCGCGGGCGCGGGATCATCGTACTGCTGCGCAGGCGCGGGATCGTCGTACTGCTGCGCAGGCACGGGGTCGTCGTACTGCTGCGTGAGCACGGGATCATCATGCTGCTCCGTGGGTGCGGCGGTCTCGGGTGCTTCTGTGCTCACCTCCGTCGTGTTCGTCGTGCCTTTTTCGCGGTCCGCGAATATCGAGAGAGTGTGCGCGGGGCGTGTCGTTTCCGTTGTGCCGACAGGGTTGCCGTCTGATGAAACCTCACCGCAGTATGTAAGCGACAGCGCCGCGATTACGCCAAGCGTAAGTGCGATCAGTTTTTTCATGAATTTAATATTCCTTTCTTTATTTGTCGTGCCGTGCTTTTGTAAAACATAATATAATTTCAAATCTTATAACCTATTTTAACATATAATTCCTGATATCGCAAGCCCTGAGGAAATATTTCTGCGTATGTGAAAAATACGGGACTGTCACTTCACGACAGCCCCGAAGTTTTATTTTGATTTCATGGTAAGCGCGATCCTGTGGCGCTTGAGATCAACGTCTTTTACTCGGACGGTGACCACGTCGCCGACGGACACTACTTCTGACGGATGCTTTACGAATTTGTCGGACAGCTCGGACACGTGAACGAGTCCGTCCTGATGCACTCCGATATCGACAAACGCGCCGAAATCTATGACATTGCGGACGACGCCGGTCAGCGTCATGCCGGGAGTCAGCTCCTCGATCGAGATCGCGCGGCTGCGCAGCTCCGGCGGCGGAAGCTCATCGCGGCTGTCGCGTCCGGGCTTTTCAAGCTCGCCGACGATGTCGGACAGAGTCGGCGTACCGATGCCAAGCTCTTGTGCAATCTTTCCGATCCCTTCGGCATCAACGGCGCGGCGCAGTCCCGCGCATCCCGATGCCGCCGATTTTTTCGTGTAGCCGAAGCGCTCGAGCAGTGCCGATGCCGCAGCCGCCGATTCCGGATGAACGCCCGTGTTGTCGAAAATATCGTCGCTTTCCGGCACGCGCAGGAATCCGACGCAGAGGTTGTACACCTTGTTGCCGATGCGCGGCACCTTCAGAACATCACGGCGGCGTTTGAACGCGCCGTTTTCTTCGCGGTATTTTACTATGTTCTTCGCAGCAGTGGCGCTTATGCCCGATATGTATGACAGGAGCGAATATGACGCGGTGTTCAGGTCGGCTCCGACCGCGTTTACGCAGTCCTCGACAACGCCCGTCAGCGCCTCGTCGAGCCTTGCGGATTTCATGTCATGCTGATACTGACCGACTCCGATCGAGCGCGGCTCGATCTTGACAAGCTCGGCGAGCGGATCCTGAAGCCGCCTTGCGATCGACACGGCTGAGCGCTCGGTAACGTCGAAATCGGGGAACTCCTCGGCGCCCGCCTTCGACGCCGAATAGACAGACGCACCGGCCTCGGAAACGATGATGTACTTGACCTCGCGGTCAAGGCGGGTCAGAACGTCGGCGACGAAGCGTTCGCTCTCGCCGGAGGCGGTACCGTTGCCGATCGCGATCACGTCGATCGCGTATTTGTCAACAAGTCGGCGGATCACAGCCTCGCTCTCACGCAGCTTCTCCTGCGGTTTTGTCGGGTAGATTACGGCGGTGTCGAGTACCTTGCCGGTCGAATCCACTACCGCAAGCTTGCACCCCGTGCGGTATCCGGGGTCAAATCCGAGCACGACCTTGCCCTTGAGCGGCGCCTGCATCAGAAGGTGGCGCAGGTTGTCCGAGAACAGCGCGATCGCCGCCTCTCCGGCGGTGTCCGTCATAGATGCACGGATCTCGCGCTCGATCGACGGGGCGATAAGTCGGGAGTAGCTGTCGCACATCGCGCGCAGCATATAACGCACGGCAGGGCTTTTGTGATTCGTGATGACGATGCCGTATACGGTGTTGAGGATTATGTCGTCATCCACCTCGACCGAAACGCGCAGCACGTCCTCGCGCTCGCCGCGGTTTATCGCAAGCACGCGGTGCGACGGGATCTCGCGCAGCGGCTCGGAATATTCGTAATACTGTGTGTACGTGCCGTCGCTGTCGGCTTCGGCGTCGCCGGAGACAACGAGCCGTCCCCATTTTACGGTCAGTGCGCGAACCTCTCCGCGCACATCGGCTCTGTCCGAGATATCCTCGGCGATGATGTCGAGAGCGCCGGCGATCGCCGCGTCGGCATCAGGCACATCCTCTGTCACAAAATTTGCCGTATACGCCTCTATCGCCTCGTCATACGAGTCGCGCTGCTCGGCGATGAGTGCGGCTATCGGCTCAAGCCCGCGCTCACGTGCGACCGACGCGCGCGTCTTGCGCTTCGGTCTGTACGGGCGGTATATGTCCTCGAGAGCAGCAAGAGTCTCCGCCGCCGCGATCGCAGCAGTAAGCTCCGGCGTGAGCTTGCCCTGCTCATCTATGAGTGAGGTGATCTCTTCGCGACGCTTTTCCATCCCGCGCAGATATTCGAGCCGTTCAACAAGGCGACGCAGCGTCTCGTCATCCATTCCGCCAGTTACCTCCTTGCGGTATCTGGCGATAAACGGAACGGTTGCGCCTTCGTCGAGAAGTGCTATCGTCCGCTCCAGTCTTCCTTCGGAGAGCGACAGCTCACCGGCAAGAGTTTTGATTATGTCCATCGTTTACTCCAATCCGTAGATACAGTTTTTTGTTTATTCGCGGGTGATCCCGGCAGCCGCCGCAAGGGAGGCGACCTCGTCGTGCGTCAGATAACGCCACTGCCCGGGACCGGGGCTTCCGTCCTCCGAGAGCGGCCCGAATTTTATGCGCCGCAGCGATACAACTTCCGTTCCGACCGCCGCAAACATTCGCTTCACCTGATGAAATTTGCCTTCGGTGAGGATGATCGTGCCGCTGCACCTGTCAGGCTCAAACGAGACCTCCGCCGGCGCGCACTCGTCCTCCCCGATCACAATACCGCTGTGGAAACGTTCCTCCGTGTCATCTGCTGCGGGTATCGTCAGGGTGAAACGGTACGTCTTTGAGACGTGCCGCCGCGGAGAGAGGAGCAGATGCGCCATCTCGCCGTCGTTCGTCACGAGAAGAACGCCCGTCGTGTCGCGGTCGAGCCTGCCGCACGGGAACATTCCCATCTTGGCAAACTCCGGCGGCAGAAGCGACATGACCGTGCGATCGGATTTTTCAGTCGAGCTTATGAAGCCCTCCGGCTTGTCGAGCAGAACGTATGTGAACTCGCTGCGCACGATCGGCTGCATATCAAGAGTTACGTCTGCACCCGGATCAATGTGCGCTCCCGGATCGCGTATGCATTTTCCGTTGACCGAGACTCTGCCGCGGCGCACAGCCGTTCCGGCTTCCTTTCGCGTCAGTTTTCCCGTGTCGGATAGATATTTGTCAAGCCGCATATGTCCCTCCGATGCTTTTATCACTATATTTTAACACATTGCACGGCAAATGTAAACGCGCTGTGCGCCGAATTTCTCCGTGAGGCGCCGGAAACTTTCCGATATGCGTGTATAAAAATTTTTTTTGGTGGAATTATAAAAATGTTGGTTTGTCAATGATATGTTACACCATGCTTCAAAAAATTATCGAGAGTAGCCTTGGGAGAGGTCCAGTTAAG
>CAKSDP010000022.1 GCA_934446065.1 uncultured Eubacteriales bacterium | reverse complement strand
GACGTGGGATGCGATAGATTTCCAGAATCGGACGCTGACGGTCAACAAAACCTTGGAGTACCGCCACAAGCAGCACTTTTGGCGTGCAGGACCTCCGAAAACGCAGCAAAGCTATCGCACCATCCCGCTGACAGATCGGGCCTATGAAATTCTGAAAGAAATCAAGGACAAGCGCCCTTGGCAAAAGGAATCTCCGCTGCTCTCGCAAACACTGGAATATATCGACCGGCGAACGGGGGCAATCTCCCGGCTGGTCATGCGTGATCTTGTCTTTATCAACTGGCGTACCGGGGAACCGGCAAAGAACAGTTCCTATGATACCCACCTTTACAAGCTATGTGACGAAGCAGGAATTGAAAAATTCTGTATGCACGCTTTACGCCATACCTACGCCACAAGAGCGATTGAATGCGGCGTACAGCCCAAGGTGCTGCAAGAGCTGCTTGGTCACGCAAGTATAAAAACAACGATGGACAGATACGTTCATGTCACATCTGAATCCTTGGATCAGGCTGTGCGGCAATTTGAATCAGGCAGGGTTTCCTAGCATATAAGTCCATGCGAAAATGGCGTAAAAATGGCGTAAGCCAAACACGCCGGATTCCGGAAGCCCTTGAAAATCAAGACTTTTTAAGGAGATAGAAAAAACTATGAAATTAGGTATCGTAATTTCAAACGCGTTTGACGCGATGATCAGCTCCTACGAGGGCAAGCGGTTTTGGCCGAGCCTGATCCTGAAGCTGCTGTATGCCTTGGTGTCGGCGGTCATCACCGTGCTGTTTGCAAGCACTCTCTTTTCCCGCAATTCGATCGCAAATCAGATCTTTGCCGCACTGTTCTTCTATTTTCTGATGGTATCGTTCGGCAAGATCATCGAGGAAATAAAGCGAGGCGGCATCTGCACCCGTCTTAGAACCACCCTCCGCAACATGGTGCGGCTGAAGCCGCCTGCACTGTGGTTCTTCATCGCGGCGGCAGTGATCTCGCTTGTTCTGCCGTATGCGTTCGTGCTGTCGCTCGCGCTGTTGCTCTTCTGCTCGGCGCTGTCCGGTGAGAATTCCTTTCTGCTCGGCATAAAAAATGCCGTGACACACGGCAAAGCTCCGGAGCGGAACGGATGTGGACTTGCGGCATTTACAAGCGGGCTTGTCGCCTGCGGACTTATCGTCTGTATTCTTACAAATCTCGGTGTGCCGACGCCGTACAAAATGATCGACGGCACAGGTCCGAAAAAGAACGTCACACAGACAGACCCCTCGGGGACAGTCACCGATAATGCCGACAGCACACAGCCGGGCACAGCGGTGACAGACGGCTATCCCGATGTCACGCAGCCGGATCATAGTGACAATACCGATAACGGAAGCATTATAGTTTCCGGTGACACGGACATCAAGGACGCGGCAGGAAAGCTTACCGATCTGCTCATAAAGTACGCGGGATACGATAGGGATGAGTTTGAGAAGCTGTTCCGCAGCACGGACAGTTCTGTCATTGACCAATACTATAACACTTCGTATGACAAGTTCAGAGAATACGGAAACAGCCTCATCGCGATATCGGTGCAGGACGATTTAGGCGATCTCGTATGGTTTACGGCGCTGTATTACCGCATTCCGGACGGCTATCCCAACGAAAAAGAGCAGTCGGTGTATCTCTCGACGATCATGAGCCGCTCGGATGACGGTTGGAAGATCGAGTGGAATGACGACGCCCGTTCGCGTCTGCAATCGCGCTATGAGGACGCCGGATTCTCCTATTACGGCCTTGAAGCGAGAGATACGGGATATGCATGGGCAAAATTCTTTATCCCGTTCGACATATACACCGAATTTCTGTACTATGACGATGCCGTAATGTGCAAGGTCGTGGAAATGTACATGGACGAGAACGGCGACCTGAATCTTACGCTTTACGCTTCAAACGGAACCGACTGTGATGTAGGACTGAACGAGATCGACATCTCGGTATCGGACGGCGATATGCAGCTGTTCTCCGAGAGCTTTGAGAGCGATCTTATATCTCACCTTTGCCGTCAAAACGAGTCGTATTATCCATTTCAAATCCCCTCCGATGCCCGTATTTCGGTTTTATTATAGCATTCAGGCGCCGATAAAGCAAGGACGACACCGATTCCGCACTTCCCTTTCACATATTCCGTATTCAAAGCAAAAGCAGCAGCTCATAATGAGTCTTCTGCTTTTCGCTTGCGTGGGTCTGTAAGAAAATATATTCAGGAGAAAATTCTGTAACCTAGGAGTACCGCAAGTTCGGATCTGAAATAATCGTTTGTATTGCTGCTCAGTCCGCTTGCACGCATAGCCTGATCGAATGTGATGTTCTCGCTGTTGCTCAGCACGATGTACGTCGTATTCTTTTCGGCATTCGGCATTCTGCCCGTGATCTCAAGTCTGTATGCATACGTATTGTCTCCGACTACCCACATACCGTTATCCGTTTGGTAATGCGACTGGGTTACCACGTATTCCTCACGGTCGATCTTCTCTGAGACCTCATCCCCGGGAGTAGCTTTATAAACGGATTTTATGATCGGCGTGGTCGATGATATGGCGTCAACGCCCTGATCGCCCCAATACGTAACATTGCGCACATCCGTCAGAATCTCTATATTGCCGTCCGTGACCTTCAGCTCCATACGGTTTACGGTATCTCTGTCTTTTCCTATGAGATATGTATTCCCATCCTCAGCGGATTCAAAGCTCAGATCAAGGACAGGCGCGCTGAACATATTGTAATATTCAACTACACCGTTGTCTTTTGCGTAAATTGCAAATGTGAATATACCCGTCGTCGGTCCGTAGCAAATGGAGCATTCCTCGTTCCGTCCGTCACCGTCGATGTCAAACTCTGCCGTATCAATGACAGGTGAATACGCCGGTATCTGTGTGATAAGAGTCCAGAAAAGCTCGCTCATGCTGTCGAGATACTTGCCATCTATCGCCATTCCGCTAAATCTTGTTGACACCTCGGGAGACGTAACTGTAATATTTTTTTTTGTTATATCCGGATAGTACGAAGCAAGAATATCACGCATCTCTGCGATCGTTGCGGGATTGCTTTTGACTTTTTCAACGTCATCGTGCCAAGAGTCAATATTCGTATTCGGCACAAGACCGCAGAGGTAGGAGTGATCTTCCCCCTCCCAAATGATTATCTCAAGCCCCATACCCTGTGCCTGGTCAAAATACATCGGGAATTTTTCACGGAGAGACTGCATCCTGTCATCGGGATCGCTCGTCTTTACCGGATTTGTAAGCAAACACACAGCCACCGCGATGCTTGCGATGATCGCTATAAGGATCACCCAGAACGCCGGCTTTTTGTAATTCAGCACCGATCTCACGCGGCTCTTTACGCTGACCTCACCGAAGGCGAGCGGGCAGGCTGAGATCATGCGGCGCTTCACGCTGCACGAGAGCAGCGCCTGTGAATAATCGGCACG
Source organism: uncultured Eubacteriales bacterium (assembly GCA_934446065.1). Classification (GTDB taxonomy): domain Bacteria; phylum Bacillota; class Clostridia; order Oscillospirales; family CAG-272; genus UMGS1312. The sequence continues at coordinate 28,711 of CAKSDP010000022.1, read as the reverse complement.
CTCGGCGGGCGTAAGCGCTCCAACGACTTTTTCGTCGCAGGCAAGCTCGATATCGCGGCAAAGGAGGACGTAGCTGATCCACATTATCGGGTTGAACCAATAGACGCTCAGAAGGAGAAAGCCGAGCGGCTTCCAAAGGTGATCCCTGCGTCTGATGTGCGCCTGCTCGTGTGCAATAACGCTCGCCGATTCCTCATCATTCAAGGAAAACGGCAGGTATATCTTCGGTCTGACAAGCCCGAGGACAAAGGGAGACGAGACGTTCTCGCTTTGGTATATGTTGTCGCAGAGGAGAACGGCGGTGCCGATCTTCCGTCTCACGCGCAGATAGCTGATCGCGGCAGAGACAAGAAGCGCCGCTATGCCGACGATCCACACGACGGTGAAAATCGGTATCCACGTCTGAAGCGGATTTGCGCTTGCGGCAGGCTCGGCGGAAAACGCGTCGTCTATAATGGGGTTAAGCAAGCTGTTGAACGTTGAAAATCCGCTGGTGATATGCGGAGTCTCTCCCTCGATGACGCCCGGACTGATGGTCTCGGCGCTCGGGATCAGGCTGAGTGCGCTCTGAAAGGTGATCGGGCACACAAGGCGAACGGCAACGATGCCCCATAGGAGAACCGTGATCCATTTCGGCGCTTTTTTGAGCAGCAGGCGAAGAAGCAGCACTGCCGCAGCGACAAAGCTTGCCGATATGCTCATATTGACAACGTGCAGGAAGACCCCACTCACTTTGATCCCTCCCTCCTGAACCTGTCGATCATTTCCTGGACCTCGTTTATTTCTTTATCGGAGAGCTTCTGATGCTTTGTGAACGCCGCGATAAACGCGGGAAGCGAGCCTTCAAACGTTTTTTCCACCATTTCGTCGATCTCCGAAGCCTGAACCTCGTCCTTGGTGACGAGGGAGGTGACGACGGTGTTCTCGTTCTTCAAGACGCCGCGCTCGGACAAGCGCTTTATTACCGTGTAGGTCGTGGTGGGCTTCCACCCGAGCTGCTCCCGGCAGAGTCTCACAAGCTCGGAGCTTTTGACAGGCTCATTCTTCCAGAGGATAAGGCAAAAGCGATACTCGCTCTCAAAAATTTTCGGTGTACTCATAGCAGAACTTCTCCTTTGAATCTAATTTAGTAGAGCTCATATACTCTAACACATTAGACGCGAAATGTCAAGTAAAATCCGAAAAGTAATGCAAATTTTTGTATTATGTGCAAAATCGGCAGACCCAAAGGCGCGGGTCTGCCGATTTTCGGTGTTCAGTTATTCTGCATCAGCATCTTTCTTTTTGCTTTTAGCCTTCAGGCAGATCGCAGCGCCGCCGCTGAGAACAAGCATGATGAGCCATCTGATAAAGCTCTCGTCACCAGTCTGCGTGGCCTTATCCGAATCGGGTTTCTCGGTGCTCGCCGCAGTGCTTTCCTCCGGCAGCTTTGCTATAACCGTATCGGATTTTGCGATACTCTTTGTCGCCGCAGCGTCGGCAAAATATTTGCCGCAGCCCTCGCAGTACCAGTATTCGATATTGCCCTCGACGTCCTTCGTTGCCGCTTTTGCAGGAACATGAGTGAGCTTCTCGTGATTCTTCGGATCGGCCTCGCCGTACTCCGTGCCGCAGATATCGCAGACTGCCTTTGCAGTACAGGTTGCCCTGCCGCCGGTATGCGTGCAGACGTGTCCACACTCGGTGCAGACTCCGTTATCCCACTCATGATCTTCCTCGGCTACAACCGCGACTTCGCAGCAGCTCCACTTCTGTTCGTGTGTCGTCTCGGTGTTGTTCCAGTCGAGCGTGCCGCTGTGGTTTGCGAGATCAACGTCGCCGTACTCCGTGCCGCAGACATCGCAGACTGCCTTTGCGGTACAGGTCGCCGTGCCGCTGTGTGCAGTCACAGTATCAGTGAGCAGGCATCCCGCATTGAGGCACTCGTGCCAATGGCTGTCAGCGTCGCTGTGCCACTCGCCCGTGAAATCGTGCTGCTTTGCAGCCACTACTTCCGTGTTGCAGAATTCGCAGAAAACAGGCGTTGTGCAGTTTCCGTCGTCCGCCAGCGGTGTGTGGGTGCTATTGACCGTTACAGTCACCTCGGCGGTATTGCCCGCCTCATCGATCACGGTGATCTTCTGCACGCTGTCCGCCGGTGAGATCACAAACCGCCCGTTCGCGTCAAGCGAAACGGGGTCGCCGTTCAAGGTTACGGTATGAACATATTTTTCGATGATCGTTACGGTCTGAGCCTCGCAGTAGATCTTTTCGTTCACGACTCCCTCTATAATGGGGGCTGTGCTGTCGAGCACGATTCCGTTTGAGGAGATATAGCAGCTGTTGTTCGAGCTGTCGGTCAGCCTTACGTAGATTACATACTCGTCATCGGGACTTATGTCAAACGGACCGTTGTACAGCGTGAATGTCACGCCGTCGAGCGCTTCCATAGTCATTTCTTCCCCGCTGAGATAGTATTCGATCGTGACGGGATCGCCGCTGTTGTCTTTGGCATTGATCGTCACCGACTGCGTATTTTTGAAGAACAAGCCGAATGTAATCGTGTTCCAGAAGCTGTTCCAGGTGTTTTCGCCGATAACGATCTCGCCGGTCGGATCATCCGTATCATTCCACTGAGCCACAAGCGTGACATCGCTTATGACAGGCTGGCTGAAATCATACGCCGCGCCGCCGATATACCATTTTGCAAAAGCATAACCAACCTTTGCAGGAGCTTCGGGCATGACGGCTTTCTGACCTCTGAGGATCCTCTGCATTGCAACGGCACTGCCGCCGTTTGAATCAAAGATCACGGAAACCTTAGCGCTCTCGGCGATAATGCCGGTGCCGGTCACGGTACCGTAGAAGATACCGCCGATGATCTTGCCGTTGTTCTCAACGTCGCCGTTGAATATACCGTTGATGATAGTATCGGTGCAGGTGACTTTTCCGTTCACACGGGAGCCGCCGATGTCGATGTCGCCGTCGATCAGGGCGCTGTCCTGCATCTCGAAGGAGACAGCGTCGTCCGTGCAGGTGAGCTTGCCGTGGACAGCGCTCTCGCCGGTCATCACGACCTTTGCCGACTGCACCATTGCATTCGATTTTTTCACGATCAGGTCCCCGGTGATGCCTGCCTTGTCTCCGAGTGCAAATGTCTCGCCGTCATCCAGTTCGACCGTGATCGTACCGAAGAGCTGCACGCTGTCCTTTAAGGTGATCTCCGTACCGTATACGCCCGTTCTCATGGCAAATGCCGAATCCGCCGAGCCGAGCTTTGCGTTTCCGCTGAGCTGCGGATATTTGAAACTAAGATTCTCCACCTTGCCGATCTCGGCGTTTTCCGTCATTGTGAGCACAATTTCCTTGTCGGGATATCCGTACAGATTGGGAATGCTTGCGTTGCCCTCAACTCGAATTCCGCCATTCTCCTGCGGTTGATCAACACTCACCGAGCCGCCATTGGCATGGCCGCGGAAAATAACATTTGAGTCGCCCTCGATTTCGTAAAGTATGATACTGCCGAGGTTTCGGGCGTTGCCGTCCATTGTAAATCTTGCGTTGCCTATGATCTTGATTACATGATCATTCTGTGAGCTGCCGGTCATAAGGAACGATGTGCCCGGTTTGATCTCAAGTGAAGTATTTTCGGCAATTCTGCCGCCCCACATAGTGAGTCCGCCGCCGGCAAGCGCAATATCGCCGATGCTGCCCGTCGTGGTGCAGTCGGTGACGGAGAGCGTGCCGTTCACCGTCAGCTCTGTATCGCCGCCCGCTCTGCGGATGCTCTTACCGCTGAGGCAGAGAATCACGCCGTCAGGCAGGACGGCATTGCCGTCAGGGATCGTCACATCGTTCACGAGGAAGTAGTATCCCGGCGCTGTCGGGAGCGATTCTGTCGCGATCCAAGGCGTCCAGAGGGTGTCGGTCAGATGTGTTTCGTGCCCGTCAAATGTTGTACTGCCGGTCGCATCACCGCAGATGCAGTGCGCGTGAGTTCCAAATATGCTGAGATACTTCGCACCTGCGATCGCAGTATAATCCGTAACTACGGTGATCGCGGGGGATGTGTGCGCAAATGTCGCGTCGGTGACCATGCTCATTGCGCCGGATATTTCAATATTCGGGTTCTCTGTACCGCTGTCGATCACCTTGCCGTTCTCATCGGTCACGGCGAGTGACAGCGCACCGCCGTTCACGGTGATCTTGCCGTATGACGTAGTATAATAGAGTTTTGTTGAAGCGGCTGCTTTTTTGCCCTTTATCGAGACATTGCCGCCGTTTACTGTGAAGTCGAACGCTGAAAGACCGATATTTTCTGAGGAAATCGATATATCGCCGCTCTCAACGATGATGTTTTTAGCACTTACTATTCCGTCGATTGCCGTGGCACCGTTTCCGACAACATCAAGCGAACCTTCTCCGCGGAAGGTAAGCGTATAGCCCTCGAAAAGGAATATGCAGTAACCGCCGCCCGACTCCTCTACTGTATTTTTGCCGACAAGAACTATGTCAAGGTCGCAGTTGTACGGCTTGAATTCCGGGTAGAAACCGTAAGGCGCTATGGTGCTGAAACCGGTATCCGATTTAAGGTGTGCATTATTGAGCGTAAGGACTCCCTTTCTCGTCACCCCGTCGTCGATGAATTCGTACTTTACAGTGCCGTCGCCGAATACGTCGTCCTTGTTTGAATCAGTGACAAGCACGTAATAGCCGTTGTTATCAAACGCTATAGGATAGATGTAGTCAAAACTTCCGTTCGAGCCGAACTTCGGAGTACCGTTATAAGGAGCAAGCTTCGGGATTTGTATGAGTGAGTTGAATTCCGTGTCGTAGAAATTGATGTTGCGTCCAAGGTTAGGAGCATAAACTATACCCTCAACTGTGCCGCCGTAGGCGTTGAACACCGCAGTGATATCGACATCGCCCATAAAGATAAGAGCAAAACCGTTCGGATCGCTGCCGACCACACCGCCGTAAAGATTGAATGTCCGGTAATCGCCGCCGACACTGACACAGTAGTTCTCAAGGGCGGTTCCATTATTCACGATGCTGCCGCCGTACATATTGAACACACCGTCTACATCAACCACGGAATAATCAAAGCCGTAGATCGCGCCGCCGCCCTTGCAGTCGGACAGCGCAAATGACCATGCCCACGCGTACAGACGTCCACTCTCAAACGTGATCGTCTTGCCGCAGAGGCAGAGCTTCACATCGGCACGTATGAACTGACTCGACTTCAGTGTAACATTGTTCGTAAGGTAGTAATTGCCCGCTTTGGTCGGGAGCGAGTCGGTCGCCGTCCACGGCTGCCATACCGTATCCTCTGCGTGCGTGGTGTGATCGCCGACATCGGTCGTGCCGCCGCAGACACAGTGCGTGTGAGGAGGCGTGATTTTCACGTATTTCGCCGCGCTGAGTGCGCCCCCGTCGCTCACATCGGTGAGCACGGCGCCCGCACCGTCGGCGTTTTCGCTTGTCAGGATCATAAGGACCGGATTTCCGAGAACAACTCCATAGTCTATACTTATGCACTTGTCACGCTTTGAGATGATCTCAAGGCTGCCGCTGCCGCCTATCTTCATCTGCCGCTTTCCCGCTATGGCCGTTTTGTTATTGCCAACGCCGTCGTCAGGGATTATGGCGTTTTCGCCGATGAGAACAATGTCAAGCGAGAACGGACCGAGATCTAACACGTTACAATCGGCGTCGGCATCGTAGACGAGCGTTGCGTTGTTAAACGTCAGCGTACCGTGACCGAAGTCATCGTCATAAACTCCGGAGCTGTTTTTCTGCGAGTCTTCGTCAAATTCGTATTTCAGCGATCCGGTGCCGTCGCCGAGGATGTCGTTCTTGTTGCGGTCGTCGATATGTATCCGCGTGTCGCCGACGAGTATGTACAGGCGATACTCCCAAACCATCTGTGCGTCGCCGATGAAATTGGTCGGGACGGTTCCCAAGAAATCCTGTGAATAGTATTTCTGGTGTCGTACATCCCTCGCAAACGCGGTATTTCCAAAATTGCACTTGGTGCGCAAGCCTAAATACGTAGGTCCGTAAATTGCGCCGCCGTATGCATTGAAGGTCGTATTGGAGGCTGCGGAAAGGTATCTGCCTTCGTCATCCGTACCGATATGGGATGCCTCGCCGAGACTTCCGCCGTAAATATTGAATGTGGGATGGTCCCAGCCCGAATTCAAATTCAGCAGCTTGTTATCTCCTGCCTTTGCCGCCTCGTTCATTATGATCGCGCCGCCGAACAGATTGAATGTTGAGGCACCGCTGCAGCGCATAGCATTCAGTCTGCCTCTGAATCCGATGAATTCCATTTCAAAATAGTCCGATCCGCCGAAGACCTTTCCGCCGTCCGTGCAGTCGGTCAAGGAAAAGATCGCGGAGCCTTCCACACTCGCGAATGTGCCGTTGGTGGAGACAGTCTTACCGTTCAGACAAAGGTTGATGTTCTCTTTTACTTTCCATTCAAAGCTCGTATCAAGATCATACGTCAGTGTGACATCGTTTACAAGGTAATAGCTGCCCGCCGCAGTCGGGAGCGAGTCGGTCGAGGTCCACGCCGTCCACGTTATATCGGAATGGGTGGAGTGGTCACCGACATCGTTCGCACCGCCGCAGATGCAGTGTATATGATCCTGCGCCCACTTGGCGGTGAGGGTCAGATTTTTAGTCACCGGCTGAGTAAAGTCATACTTTTCCTCGCCGTTGTACCAGCCGAGGAAGGTTTTACCGGAGCTGCCGGTGGGGGCGATGGGTCGGGTGGCTGCGCTGCTGCTCTGCAAAACCTGCATAGCGTAGTCGGCGTCGCCGTTCTTGTAGGTCACGGTACATCCGCGGATCACACCGCCCTCGGTGATACCGCCATAGAACATACCGCCGCTGATCGGACCGCCGTTGGTCACCTTGCCTTTAAAGGTGCCGCCGGTGATCGTATTGCTGTTGATCACCTCGCCGTTAAAGGTGCCGCCGGTAATCGTGCTATGGCTCCACACCGAACCGTCAAATGTGCCGCCGTCAATGGTGCCGCCGATATTAGTATACAAGGCTTCCGTTTCTAAACCTTCAGCCCTACAGCCGGTGATCTTCACATCGCCGCTGATATTGAGAACTCCGCTGTCATAGATGCCGCCGCCGATCAGATTACCAGCATGTGTTATACGGCATTCCCGGATCTCCGCCGTGCCGGACAGAGTGGTGGTTCCCTCATTGCAGATACCTCCGCCCATAGCATATGCGCTCAACTGAGCCGCTATCGCCGTGCAGCCCGCAATGCTGCCGCCGGTCATGGTGAACGTGCCGTTTTCAGCCACGTACACGCCGCCGCCCTGCGCCTGCACTCTTTCTATCGTGACCGCACACCCCACGATATTGCCGCCGGTCATGGTGAATGTGCCGCCGTCATCCACATACACACCGCTGCCGGAGACTACGTCCCCGTTTCTGCTGCCCGTGCCACCGTAGATAACGCCGCCGTTGACGGTCTTTGTGCCGCTGGTTCCCCACTTCCAAAGGCCATCGGCTTCAGGATTGAAGTAATATGTAGATGTAAGGTCGCTGTCCATCAAGGTCAGGTGACCGCCGTCTTCGACCCTGATAACGCTGCCGCTGCCGGAAATCTCGAGCATATAGCCGTAAAGATCCAGTGTGACAGCGCGATCAACGATCAGAGTAGCGCTGACCGCAATGTCGTTTTTCATCGTAATAACGTTCACGTCAGGGTTTGTCAGCGCCCAAATAAGCTCCGCCTCATTGGTAACGCTCGCATTCTGCAAGACAACACCCTTGGCTTTCGTTAAAATAAACATGGTGGCTACAAGCGTTTTTCCGTCCGACGACACCGTGACCGCGCCGGCATCATACTCCGCCCCGTTCAGCTTGAAAGAGCCGTCATAAAAAACGCGGCTTTCGCTCTTTATCGGGAAGACATAGCCGTCGTTGGCTTTAAGTGTAATGGTAAAAGTATATTCCTCGCCTGCTTTCGGTTTGCGGTCTGCGCTGTCGGGCTTGATTTCCCCCGCAATATCCGAATACCAATTTTGGCTTTCGACAGTATAATTCGCGCCGTCATCGACGGATGCAAACGGCGCATCGCTGTGAGACCACAGCTCACCTGTTACGCCGTTGATATTGACCTCGGTGATGTCAATATCGCCTTCTGCCGCAAGTACCGTTACCGGCACAAGGCTCATCACCATACACAGTGTGAGCAGCAAACTGAGCAATCGTTTTTTCATCATCGTACCTCCGTTCAGAAACTGTGAGCGGTATTTATCTTGAAACGGGCGCTCCCGTTTAAGAATCACAAAAGACGAGCGTCAGTTTCGAGGCGCAGGTGCCCGTTTTAACTGACCGTTCGTTTAGATATAGTATAGCATATAATGATTTGAAAAGCAATAGAAGCGAGGGATTTTATACGGAGAATTTTGGCACTTAATGTGTAAAAATAAGGGAACAATACACGGTGACGCACGGCGCTTGACAACGGGGAAATAATATGTTATAATTACAGAGTTGAGGGAGTAATTGGCGCCGCACGGCGCGATATGTCAACATACTGGCGTCACTGCCTGGCATATCTTAATTAATGAGACTCATGTACAATAAATGTCATTGTGCGTGCAGTCTTTTGTGTATGGACTGCGTTTCATACACTTTTTTTGTGCCGATGACAGACGGAGGGAAATATGGAAGGATTTCTTGTATACGTTTTCTTTATTATAGGCGTAGTCCTGATCGTAAAGGGCGGCGACTGGTTTGTGGACGGTGCGGTATGGGTCGCGGAGGTGACGCGCATACCGAAGTTCATCATCGGCGCGACCGTCATCAGCATTGCGACGACGCTGCCGGAGGTCATTGTCTCCACGATCGCCGCGATCGAGGGGCACGGAATACTTGTGTCGGGCGCGGCGAACTGCATTGCCGCCTCGCAGGACAAGGTCGGCATGGCGATCGGAAACGGGATCGGCTCGGTAATCTGCAACACTGCGATGATCCTCGCGATAAGCGTTACGTTTATGCCGATCGCGGTAAAGAGAAAGGATTTCGCGCCGAAAGCCGCCCTGCTTATCGCAGCGGTAACGACCCTGTTCCTATTTTCGCTTGGAGGGTCGCTCTCGCTCATCGGTGCGTTTGTGCTGCTCCTTATCTTCGGACTGTATATCTTTGAGAACATCCGCTCCGCGAAGGGGGAGAGTGCAGCAGCTCAAGACGAACGTCCCGAGATAAACAAAAAATCGGTCACCTGCAACATTCTCCGCGTCGTAGGCGGTGCGGCGGGCATCGTCGCCGGATCGCAACTGCTCGTGAACAGCGCAAGCAAGATCGCTGCATCGTGGGGCGTGTCCGAGGCGATCATAGGTGTCACGATAGTTGCAGTCGGCACTTCCCTGCCGGAGCTTGTAACAGCTGTCACGGCGATAGTCAAACGGCAGTCGAGTATGTCCGTCGGAAACGTGATCGGCGCGAACGTCATTGACACGACGCTGATCCTTGCGGTATGTTCATTCGTTTACGGCGGGTCGCTGCCGGTATCCGTGCAGAACATATACCTTGATTTCCCCGCAGCAATACTTGTATCGCTCATTGCACTCGTACCCACCGTCATCCACGGAAAATTCAGCAGGTGGCAGGGTGTTCTCATGCTTGCGATCTATGCGGCTTACCTCGTTATCACGACCGTCGGCATCGGCTGGTATCTCTCGCTGTTCGGGGTATCGGCTGTCTGAAAGACAGACAAGCGCTTGACAATCCCCGCCCGGTCGTGGTAAAATACAGATACCCCATGGGGTAAGGAGGACGCGATATGAAGCAGTGTATGGATGCGGAGAATCTGCACCGCCGACTGAAGAAGATCATCGGTCAGGTACAGGCGATCGACCGCATGATAGATGAGGATATACCGTGCGAGGAAGTGCTGTCGCAGATAAACGCGGCAAAATCGGCGCTCAACGGCTGCGGAAAGGTCGTGCTTGAGGGGCACATCAAGCACTGCGTCAAGGACGGCATTGAACACGGCGACGCCGAAAAAACGATCGAGAGCTTCACGAAAGCCGTCGAACGCTTCGCAAATATGCAGTAACGGCGGTCATCGGAATTCTGCAATATTTCAAATAAGCTGTACGTGAGAGACGAACGATTTTCGGCTCTGCTCCGTACAGCTTATTTTAATTTTGTTTTTTGCATTTCTCTATTGATAACCTATACCCCTATATGTATAATATGAATATACCCCATGGGGTATAAGGAGGATAGTATGAAGTCTGCAATAGAAAAGCTTGAGCATCTGATGGAGCTCGGCGGAATCAAAAAAGACATAATTTTTCTTGTGATCTCGGGAATTGCCGTACTTTGCAGCTTGTTCGGGTTCACACCGTTTCCCTTTGATATGGCATGGATCGCGATCATTCTGTGCGGCGTGCCGATCGTTCTCTAGGCAGTGATCGGGCTTATTACTGCATTCGACATCAAGGCGGACGTACTCGTATCGTTGGCGCTTATTGCGTCGGTCTGCATCGGCGAGGATTTCGCCGCAGGAGAAGTAGCGTTCATTATGCAGCTCGGTGCGCTGCTCGAAGAACTGACAGTGGCGCGGGCACGCGCGGGGATCGAAAAGCTCGTTCACCTGACACCGCAGACTGCGCGCATAATTCGCGGCGGCAAAGAGGAGACGATCCCCGCAGAGCGTGTTTGCGTCGGTGATCTGATACGCGTTCTGCCTGGCGAGAGCGTTCCCGTTGACGGGGTGATCGTCTCAGGACAGACATCCATAAACCAAGCGGTCATGACGGGCGAATCGCTTCCCGTCGACAAGACTGTCGGCGACTCCGTATCGAGCGGCACGGTCAACCAGTTCGGCGCGTTTGAAATGGAGGCGACGAAGGTCGGGGAGGACAGCTCGATACAGCGGATGATACGGCTCGTGCAGTCGGATGACGCCGGAAAGGCGAAGATCGTCGGGTTTGCGGACAGATTTGCAACATGGGTCGTAATTATTGCGCTTGCCGCTGCCGCTCTCACGTGGATCATCACGGGGCAGATCATCCGTGCGGTCACGATACTTGTAGTTTTCTGCCCGTGCGCACTTGTGCTCGCAACGCCGACCGCGATCATGGCAGCCATAGGTAACGCGACAAAGCACGGCTTTCTCGTTCGCGAGGGAGATGCACTTGAACGTCTTGCAAAGGCGAAGATTGTCGCGTTTGACAAGACCGGAACCCTGACATACGGTACGCCCGAAGTCGTCTCCGCCGCATCTGTCACAAATTCCGTCTCCGACGACGAAATATACCGTCTGACAGCCTCGGCGGAGCAACTGTCGGAGCACCCGCTCGGCAGAGCCATTGTTCGGTGTTACAAGAAAGACGGAAAGGCGGAGCTGTCACTCGCCGAGGATTTTCAGATGATCCCCGGGCGCGGAGTCGCAGCAAATATTGACGGAAAAAGAATCCTTGCGGGCAACGCGGAGCTTCTGAGGGAAAAGGGGATCGCCATAGTACACACTCCCGATATTGAGCACTACACGGAGCAGGGCTGCACCGTCACATATGTTGCCGTGGACGGCGAATTCGCGGGTTACACTGCCCTCTCCGACACACTGCGCGGCGACGGCGCCGTCATGATCGGAGCACTCGACCGTCTCGGTGTTACGCCGGTACTTCTCACCGGCGACCACGAGAACGCGGCAAAAACGATCGCCGGAAAGCTCGGGATCACCGAAGTCCGCGCGAACTGTCTGCCTGAGGACAAGCTGACGCAGATCGGCAGTTATCAGGAGCGCGGGCTTCCGGTATGCATGATCGGCGACGGAATAAACGACGCACCGGCGCTCAAGCGTGCCGATGTGGGCATTGCGATGGGCAAAGCCGGCAGCGACATTGCCGTTGACGCAGCGGATATTGCACTTGTTGATGATGAGATAAAGGAGCTGCCGCACCTTATCGCGCTCGCAAAACGGATGATGACAACAATAAAACTCAACATGACTTTTTCGATGACGCTCAATTTTGTCGCGATAGCGCTTGCGATAATCGGGCAGATCGACCCCGTCATCGGGGCGCTGGTGCACAACGCGGGTTCCGTACTCGTTATCGTAAACTCCGCACTTCTGCTGAAATGGAAGAAGAAATGAGCACTACCGCAGACGCTGCTTGATTTCGGCACAATAGAACATCACACATACGGGGAGCCGCCGCGGCTTCCCGTTTTCGCTTTCTCACTAACGACAAAAACATTTCCGTCGCGCAAAAATTATTATTTTCTATTGATAATCTCTGATTCCTGTGCTACAATAGCGTTGAAGTTAGCGAGAGCTAACCGTGACGCGGTATATTCTGACGACAAATGCCGCTGACGCAAGAACTATCACTCGGAGGAGAAATGTATGAAAGACAGCAAGCTGAAATTTGACCGGACCTGTCATGTACTGTACACAAAGCAATGCAAATCCGAGATATGCAAAAAGATCGCCCTGCATTATCCCGAGGACAGACGCGAGGATGTGTGGGAAGCGGTGCAGATGAAGTATGTCGAGTATCTCTCCGACTGGCGCACCGATCTCGGCGGCAAGAAGAACTTCTACAACGGTGCAGGCGGAACATACGACTGCATTGCACTTATGGCGTACTATGTCGTTTGCGGGGACGTCACAAATCTCGCGGAAATCGAGGAAATGGAGGGCAATCTGTTCCTCGGCGCTTTTCGCAAGATGAAATTTGCAGACTGCAACAAGCCTTTTCTGAAAAGGCTTCTGTACAAAGCGTTCTGCAATGCAAAAAGGCAGTGCGACAAATGGGGAGATTTCAAAATGAATCTCGCTCCCTTTGAAAAAGGCGAGCCGATCTACTACGAATTCACGGAATGCCCGACGGCGGAATTCGCGAAGAAGCACGGACTGCTTGAGGTCATGCCGGCGCTGTGCAATCCCGATTATGAAGCGATGGAGTGCATACACGCAAAGCTCGTCCGCACGACCACCTGTGCGAACGGCGACAAATGCGACTACACGATCTACGGAGACCGCGACGAGCGTTTGAAGGATCATCCGGAATAGCGCGATGAAGCGGGATATCGCCGGAATTGACAGGAGGGAGCTCTTATGCTGTTTGAAACACTCGGCGACAGGTCAAAGCCTGCGGTGCTTTTCTTCCACGCCATGGGAGTCACGGGCCAAAGCAGCGAACCTGTTGCAAAGCTCTTGCAGGACAGGTATTTCTGCATTCTGCCGACGTCCACGGTATATTGCAAGGGACAGAAATACGCGGGCAAAGCTGACGAAGTGCGGCAGATCGAAGCGTTTCTGCAAAAATGCAGAGTTGGGCGGCTCGAGCTGATCACAGCGTCCTCGATCGGTGCCGATCTCGCAATGGCGTTCATAACTCAGTCGCAGATCCCGACCGAGCACGTATTTTTCGACGGCGGACAATTCGCAAAGATAGGCAAGGCGACGCGCGGGATAATGGTGCCGTTTCTCTACCTTGCGATAAAAAGCCTCTACCTCTCGGGCGGGCGCACGCTGAAGCGGATCATGTGGTGCGACGACGATGCAATAAAGCCGTATTTTATTGCCGCAGGAAAAGCGCTTACATACGGAAATCTTCGCCGTCAGCTATCTGACAGTCTTGAGGACAAGCCCTTCCCCTCTCTGCCGCCGGAGATGCAGCGCCGCGTCTTTTTTGAATTCGGCAGCGCCGAGGAGCATTACAAATACCGCGATGACGTAATGAAGTCGTACCCGGATGCGAATTTTCCGGTGTTCGAGGGGCAAAACCATATGCAGTTTCAAATACGCGATCCCGAGGGATTTGCCGAAATGCTATCGTCGATCATTCAGCACGGCAGTCTGCCCGAGCTGACATTTTTGAAATAAGGAGAACAGCAAAGTGAAATACAAGATTGAGAAGAACAGCGTACAGGAAACACTTGTAATTCCGCTCTACGGGCGGAAGATGTGCACGGAGCTGTACCCGAATATGTTTCGGGATGATACAGCCGTGCGTCTTATGAACGAGATCGACTATGACTTCTCGGTACTTGAGAAGAAGTCGAGAAGTCTCATGCAGCGCTTCGGATTCCTTGAAGCGGCAATGCGGCAGAACGATCTTGCGTGGGAGGTTCGCGATTATCTGAAAAGCCACCCGAACGCGGCGGTCGTAAATCTCGGCTGCGGACTTGACGACACGGGTCGCTCCTGCGACAACGGGAGCTGCGTGATCTACAATCTCGATTTTCCCGACGTGATCGCCGCACGCGATGCCATGCTGCCCGCAGGTGAACGTGAGCACAATATTGCGTGCAATCTCAACGACACGGCGTGGTTTGATGAGATCGACGCGTCCGGCGGAGCGGTATTCTTCGCCGCAGGGGTGTTCTACTATTTCCTGAAGGATCAGGTACGGGCGCTCGTGCAAAAGATGGCGTGCGCTTTCCCGGGTGCGAAGCTCGTATTTGACGCCGCAAACGAGAGAGCGGTCAAGCTCATGCTCAAAACATGGATAAAAGACGCCGAAATAAAGGACGTCGGTGCATATTTTGCCGTATCGGATGCCGCACGCGAAATATCCGCGTGGGACAAAAGGATCGCGGTATCGAGCAGGGGCTATATGCTCGGGTACAACGATCTGAAAGACCCGTCGGTCAGCGGATTTTTCAGATTTCTCTCCAAGGTCGGAGACGGATTCATGAATATGCAGATCGTCCGCATCGACTTTGCGTAAAATCTCTAAATCCGGCTCGCTCCGAGCATGATTTGCAAACTATCAAAAGATCCGCTGTCTTACGGCAGCGGATCATGTAATATTCAGTTCTCTCCCGTGTCCAACCGGAAGAAATCGCGGATCTTTGCGGCTCCGCTATCGTCCATCCGATAGCACTCGGCTGCGCCGGGCAAAATCTATATATCGGACGGCTCCTTTAATTTAATGAGTAATATAAAACGAATATCCCGACGATAAAAATCGTCGGGATATTTTGATTGAGCGTCCACAAAACGATCCGTCATTACAAAATATTCCACATATACCGTCGCACATACTCAACGGTTGGATGCGCACCTACCTCTGTCGGCAATCAACTCTCCGATGCAGAGGATAGGTGTTCGACTTTTCAAAGATTGGTGGAGGCGAGGAGAATCGAACTCCTGTCCGAAAACAACTCCATACAACTTTCTCCGGGTGCAATCTGTCTACATATCTCCCGCAATATTCCCCGGCAGACAGGGTTACACTGCGGCAGCTTTTTAATTCATGACAGCTTCAAAAGCTAAAAGGCTGTTCACGTACGCCACTGATTTGACGCCTGACGGCGGCCGTGGCATTCCGACCGTGAGACGAGCCGCAAAGGCGGCATACTGCCGTTAGGCAGCGAGTGCTACTCTATTATTGTTAGCGTTTAATTTTAGTTAGGGTCGGATTTAAGAGCTTTCCCCATGCTCTACCCGCTTATCGTATTTCATCATCCCCGTCGAAACCATTACGCCCCCATGGGCTCCGCCGACGGCGGAGTTTTTATTTTATATCACTTGACGATCGTCAGAACGCTGTCAAGCGGCTTGCGCGATTTTTCGGGAGTCTGCGGCTCTGTCTCGTATCCGATCGCGAGAAGTGCTACTGGTATATGGTTTTCCTTGACGGAAAACGCACGGCGGCAAGCCTCTTCCCTGAATGATCCGATAAAGCAGCCCGACATTCCCATATCCGCTGCGCGCAGAAGGATCATCGTTGCTGCTGCGGCGGTATCCTGGAGTATAAAGAGATCGCGCGCCCTCTCGCCGAAGCGAGCGCACAGCTCGCCGTCCTCGGCACACACAAGGATCGCGGCACCTGCGGTTTTTATCCACTCATTCGCATACGAATCCGGATGCAGTTTCTCGACCGCATCGCCGACAACGGCGTAAAAATGCCATGACTGCATATTGCAGGCGTTGGGTGCAAGAGTTCCGGCGCGGACAAGCTCGCGGACCTCATCCTCGCTCAGACGCTTGCCCGAAAAGCCTCGTGTCGAATGGCGAGCATTCATAAGTTTTTCAAATTCCATATGAGCCTCCGTTATCTGTATGTCTTCATCGCGCGCTCGATCTCCCTGCCGGCGGCGCGCTTTGCGTCGCTCTCGCGCTTGTCGTACAGCTTCTTGCCTCGGCAAAGTCCAAGCTCGACCTTGACATTTGAGCCGGAAAGATACAGCGACAGCGGCACGAGCGTATAGCTGTCGCGCGTGATAAGCCCGAGAAGCTTCATGATCTCGCGCTTGTGCATAAGAAGCTTGCGGTCGCGCAGGGGGTCTCTGTTGAAGATGTTCCCTTTCTCATACGGACTCACGTGCATTCCGATGACGAACAGCTCACCGTCGTCTATACGGCAGTACGAGTCCTTGAGGTTGACCGTTCCGGCGCGGATGCTTTTGACTTCCGTTCCGGAGAGAGAGATTCCCGCTTCGTATGTCTCGTCAACAAAATAATCGTGACGCGCCTTGCGGTTCAGCGCAAGGATTTTTTTCTGATTCTTCACATTTTTGTCAGCCATGCGCCGTCCTCCCATTTCGTCTGACTATATTATACACCACAGCCGCCGCGAAATCAAGGGGGATGAGATGTCAAATTTGCTCGCAAATGCGGGGATATTTATGTATCATGAGTATCGCCGCCTTCATTTATCTGCCTCTTCTATGTGCTTGTATTTTTCAAGATTGTACTTATTTATGTAATACACCTTGAGCAAATTTATTGTACCAAAACAATACAAAAGCGAAAAAACGAGAAAACAAATAATTACAATAGCAATAGCACTCTCCTGCTGAAGTTTTGTCATAAACAGTCTGCCAAATGAAATGCCTATCGCACCCCACACAGGGCAAAACAAACGTCTATTGCTCTTTGCCACTCTTTGGCTATCTTTGAATGCATTAGTTTTAATGCGTCTTTTAGTAACAAAGTATAACAAGAATATCATCCCGAGAGGCAATGCCGCAATCACTAACTTTAATGCAATTGAAGATGTAAGCATGCCACATAGAATTTCAGCCAACAAAATATGGTTTACAATCGATGTTATCGAAAGAACACACCACCCACGCGCAACCCCGTAAACAGATTCATCCTTTCGTTTTATTTCAATAAAAACCGGCGAAAGCAATCCTAAACATAATATTACAGTTCCGTATACAAAAGCTATTCCACCTAACAAATAGCCGATAAAAAAGCCAAGTATCCACCAAATATTTAATCCCCACGTCATTTTTCTCAGGAACCGCATATTAACGTCTTTTCTAAGTCCATACTCCACGAATCTTTCTATACTCTCTATGTTCTCCATAGTTCACCATCTTTCTTACAAATACGACAGCGTCGGGATATATGTTAATTCTATCACAATTCGGGAAATATTTCAACAACGGTGCGGGCAATATCGGAAAACACAGTATTTTTTCGCGGAATATGCGAAAATTGTTGCACTGCGGCGCGCTTTATAGTATTATTATATAAAAGCACTTGAGAAAAACAACACATACGAGGTTTGACATGGCAATAATATCATGCAATTTTTACTCTGTTCCGCTCGGGCACATGCAGGATTTCCGCGCGGTGGTTCCGGAGCACGGGCACGACGTATCCGACATTCCCGTTCTTTGGCTTCTTCACGGTCTGACCGACGACTACACCTGCTGGAGCCGTTACAGCCAGATCGAAGCTTTTGCAAACGCTTACGGGATTGCGGTCATCATGCCGAACGGCGGGCGCGGATTCTACGAGGACATGGTACACGGTGAACGCTTCTACTCTCACATTACGGAGGAGCTGCCGCAGGTGGTACACAATATGTTCAATCTGTCGGAGAAGCGCGAGCGCAATTTCATCGCCGGGCTGTCGATGGGCGGCTACGGCGCGTACAAGATCGCAATGCGCAACCCAGACAAATACGCTGCGGCGGGTGCGCTCTCCGGTGTTATGGACATTGCGCGAATCGCCCGCGAACGTCAATGGGATGACGATATGCGGATGATATTCGGCGAGGACTACCCCGATACCGTACCCGGAAGCGACGCCGATCTCTTTTGGCTTGCCGAAAAAATGAAGGGGTGCCCGAATGCGCCGCGCCTTATACAGTTCTGCGGCGAGGATGATTTTCTCCTTGAACACAACCGCGCATTCGCCGCACACGCCAAGGCTCTGGGGCTTGATCACTCCTACGCCGAGGCGCCGGGGACGCACAACTGGTTCTTCTGGAACTCTCACATTGAGGAAGTGATAAAATTTTTCACGGGAGCGTGAAAAACGCTCAAATTTTTGTGAAAAATCACGCAAAAATTAAGCCCTGCGCCAATTGACAACCATTTTGCACTGTGCTATACTTTTTATGTTGAAGAATAAATTTACAAAGTCAAAGAAGGCAGGATTATGCAGTACATTATTGACACCGCTCAGCTTGACGCAATCAAAAAGTGCGTTGAATTTTACCCGATCGACGGAGTTACGACGAACCCGACGATCATCTCGAGAGAGCACACCGATTTCACAAATCTTATACGGCAGATCCGAGACATCATCGGTCCCGATCTGATGTTCCACATTCAGACGACCGAATCCACCGCCGACATGATCGTAAAAGAGGCTGTTGCTCTGAAGGAGGCTGTCGGAGGCGACTTTTACATAAAGATTCCCGTATCGCCCGAGGGACTCAAAGCTACGATGGAGCTTACAAAGATGGGCATAAAGGTCACGATGACCGCGATATTCACTCAGCAGCAGGCGCTCATCGCCGCAAAGGCGGGAGCTGCATATGTTGCTCCCTACATCAACCGTCTTGACAGCATCGTATCCGACGGTGTTCACGTTGTTGAGGAGATCGTTCAGATGTTCCGCATTCACGACGTAAAGACCAAGGTGCTTGCGGCAAGCTTCAAGAACGTTGAGCAGATCCACAAGGTTGCGATGGTCGGCGCTCACGCCGTCACGATCAACCCCGATCTTTACGAGAATCTCGTATACCACCCGCTCACGCTTTACGCGGTAGACGATTTCAGCGCCGACTGGGAGAGCGTATACGGAGACAAGAAGATCCTCGAGCTGCTGAAAAACAAAGAATGATCAAAAAAAATCACGACCGGTGACGGTCGTGATTTTTTATTTTATTTACGCACGAGGCTCCAGATGCGGAAGAACCGATCCTCAAGGGATGAGGTCAGGGTTATACCGCGGCGAAGCTCCTCGCCGGTATACTCGTCTCCCGTGCGCTCATCGACATACACTGCGTGCGGGTCGGCACGCGACACCTTCAGCTTTATCGGCTTCTCCTTTTTATCGGGCGAAAGCTGGATGAACGAGAGAAGTATTTTCGAATTATCCTCGGAGGCAAAATAGTACGAATTGTAGTTCGTCTCAAACGGGCTGTACAGGCGGTAGTAATCGCCGTGCTTTATAAGCTCCTCATATTTGCGGTATTCCGCGATCTGCTCGGGAATACGGCGGCGGATCGCCTCGTCCGCTCCGACTATGTGCAGCTCATATCCGAGCATTCCGCCGATCGCGACTGCCCAGCGGTAGTCGGCTTCCTTTACGCTCGATCCGGGGTGAGACACGTGGCAGCTCATAGTGCTCGCCGGATACGGCAGCATTGAGCCGTACTGGATCTTGCAGCGCCATACGGGATCGGTGAGGTCGCTCGCCCAGATCTGCGAGCTGTATTTCATCATTCCGAGGTCATAGCGTCCGCCGCCGCCCGAGCAGTTCTCGATCATGACGTTCGGGTACTTCTCTCTGAACCAGCGGAACAGCTCATACACGCCAAGCATAAACCGATGCGGAACCTCGAGCTGTCTTTCGGGCGGGAGAAAATCGGAGCCGACCTCGGAGAGGTGACGGTTCATATCCCACTTTATGTAGTCGATCGCGACGCCGTCGAATGTTTTTGTAAACGACTCCTTGAGGTAATCGACCACGTCGTTGTTTGACATATCAAGCACGAGCTGATGACGCGAGAGTGTATTCGGTCTGTGCGGGACTCTCAGACACCACTCGGGATGTGCGCGGTAAAGATCGCTGTCGGGATTCACCATCTCGGGCTCGATCCAGATACCGAATTTTATATTATTCTTTTTCACGCGGTCAACGAATGCGCGAAGCCCGTCCTTGAACTTTTTCGGGTTTTCCCACCAATCGCCGAGTCCTGCCCAGTCGTTCTCGCGGCTTCCGAACCAGCCGTCATCCATCACGAGCATATCAATGCCGCACTCGGACGACACGCGGGCAAATTCGAGCAGCTTTTCCTCGTCGATATCAAAGAAGCAGGCTTCCCACGTATTCAGAACGACGGGACGCTTGTCGAAGATCTCCGGCGGGAGAATACGATCGTTCGTAAACTTGTGGAAATTGCGCGACATCTGACCGATACCCTTGTTCGTGTAGGTCATGATCGCCTCGGGAGATTCAAACGTCTCGCCAGGGAGAAGATGCCATCTGAAATTCTCGCCGCCGAGTCCGATCTGCACGCGAACAGCCTCAGCCTGTCCAAGCTCCGCTTCGGCATAGAAGTTGCCGCTGTACACGAAGTTGAATCCGAACACCTCGCCGCGCTCCTCTGTCGCTTTATGCTTGCAGAGCGCCATGAAGGGGTTGAACTGGTGGCTCGACGCACCGCGTCTGCTGAATATCGTCTGGCTGCCCATACGAACGGGAGTGCGGCAATACTGACGCTCCCAGCAATGTGCGCCGTGGAGAGAGATCATGTCGTAGTCGCGCTCCGGCAGATCGACCTGAAGGCTCATGCAGTTTTCGATATCGACCGGCGCCTCGCCGCCGTTCTCAAGCTTCATATATCTTGTTATAACGTCGCAGTCTTCTATGACGGTATAATATAGCTTGAGGATGCATCCGGTGACATCATCGGTGAGGGTTATCTCAAGAGTTTCATCCCCGTCCTTCACCTCAGCATACGGCATACCGGAGATCGGCACGCGCCCTTTGATGATGCGGTGCGACTTATAGAAAAAGAGGGTGCAGGCGTTTCCGTCGCTGTTTCTCAGTCTGAGTGAGGTACAGCGGAAATCGCCCGATCCGAAGTAGGAATACTCGGTATACGCCTCGTTGAGCGAGAAGGACGATGTTTCTTCTTCAAAATAGGGAGAGAACGAGCCGTTGTGCTCATAGAAATCAGGGTCGAAGCCGCGCTTTTTCTGTCCGTAGTAAATATGTCCGAGAAATTTTTCGTGGACGATCTGAAAGACGTACATGGTATTCTTCGTCGTAAGGAAGAATTTCTTTGTCGCCTTGTTGTATTTTATTGCCATTTGATGATCCTTTCGTTCGGCAGAGTTATGTGTAAATGATACCATACCGTGCGCCGTTCGGCAATAGATTTTCGGAAAATCACAAAAAATCACCGATGCAGATGATGCACCGGTGGTTTCGTATTGTACCAAGTCAGGAATTCGCGATCTCACGCGCGACGTAGACTCCGCTCGCGGACGCGTGCGACAGCGAGTGTGTGATGCCGCTGCCGTCGCCGATGATGTAGAGTCCGGGATGGCGTGATTCGAGGTGCTCGTCAACCTCGACCTCCATGTTGTAGAACTTCACCTCTACGCCGTAGAGAAGCGTATCGTCGTTGGCGGTTCCGGGGGCGATCTTGTCGAGCGCGTAGATCATCTCGATTATGCCGTCGAGTATTCGCTTCGGCAGGACAAGGCTGAGATCGCCGGGAGTTGCGGTCAGCGTCGGCGTGATGAACGCCTCCTCGATTCGGTTCTTATTGGAGCGGCGTCCGCGTATCAGATCGCCGAAGCGCTGAACGATAACGCCTCCGCCGAGCATATTGCTCAGTCGGGCGATGCTCTCGCCGTAGCCGTTGGAATCCTTGAACGGCTCCGAAAAATGCTTTGCCACAAGCAGAGCGAAGTTTGTGTTCTCAGTCTGCCGTTCGGGCGACTCATAGCTGTGTCCGTTAACGGTAATTATGCCGTTTGTGTTCTCGTTTACGACTGCGCCCTTCGGGTTCATGCAGAATGTGCGGACGCGGTCGCCGTACTTCTGCGTTCTGTACACGATCTTACTCTCGTAAAGCTCATCGGTGAGATGCGCAAACACCACGGCGGGCAGCTCAACTCTGACTCCGATGTCAACGCGGTTCGAGCTTGTCGGGATCTTAAGCTCGCGGCAGACCTTCTCCATCCACTTGCTGCCGCTGCGTCCGACCGAGACTATGCACTTGTCAGACGTACATTCGCCCGCCTCGGACGTGATCTTGTAGCCGTCGCCGTCGCGCTCGACGGATATGACGGGCGTATCGAAAAAGAAGTCCACACGATCCTTCAGATGCGCGTACAGATTCTCGAGGACTATATAGTTTATGTCCGTACCGAGGTGACGGACGGACGCGTCGAGAAGGTGCAGGTCGTTCTGGATACAGACAGTCTTGAATCTCGTACCGGCGGTGGTGTAGAGACGTGTTCCCTCTCCGCCGTAGCTCATATTGATCTCATCGACGTACTTCATGAGTTGCAGAGCCTGAGCCTTGCCGATATACTTATAGAGAGAACCGCCGAAATCGTTTGTTATGTTGTACTTGCCGTCGGAAAACGCGCCGGCTCCACCGAATCCGCTCATGATCGAGCAGCTCTTGCATCCGATGCAGCTTTTCACCTTGTCGCCGTCGATAGGACAGCGGCGGCGCTCGAGCTTATGCCCTGCCTCGAAAACAGCTATTTTGAGATCGGGACGCAGGCGCGTCAGCTCATACGCGGAAAATATTCCTCCGGGGCCTGCCCCGATTATCGCGACATCATAATTCATGAGATACCCTCCAAAAAATAAAAGTCGGCTGCGATTATATCGTAGTCAACTTTTTACGGCAGTTGGTAGAAACGTTCAACCATATTATGAACTTATACTTGTATTCGATTTTGTCCGACATATTATAACACTATTTCCGTCCTGCGTCAAGACAAAATACAGGATTTTGTATGTATCGGGGACGGTATGGATCTACCGTCCGCCAAATGCCGATTCTCAGTGGCAGCACTTGTTCTCGAGCACAAAGGACTCGCAGTCAGTGCACTGGATCATCGTCGGGTTTGCCTCGTGGGTTCCTACGCGAATACGCTCAAGAGCGCAGAAATTGCCCTCGCAGGAATGGTTAGCACACTGGCTGACGGTGCACTCGATATGGCTGTTCTTGTTTGTTTTGTTGTCCATGACTTTTGTCCTTTCCGAATTCACATAAGCTTATGAAATCTTGCGATTTCATATTAATTATGTGCAAATGTTCCGTTATTATACGCGCAGCACCTCATCTAAACCGGTCAAAGCTATTGCAATTTTTTTGAAATATGATAAAATATTAAATGTCTATTTTAATGAAAAGGGTAAATCATATGAACAACCGTGAAAGCTTTGCGTCCCGTCTCGGATTTATTCTGATCTCCGCGGGCTGCGCAATAGGACTTGGCAACGTCTACCGTTTTCCGATCATAACCGGAGCATACGGCGGCGCAATTTTCGTCCTCATCTACATAGCATTTCTTCTGCTGCTCGGAATCCCCGTAATGACGACAGAGCTTGCCGTCGGACGGGCGAGCCGCCGCAGTATCGTCACCTCATTCGAGAAGCTCGAGCGTCCCGGTCAGAAATGGCATCTCATGAAGTTTGTCGGCATCGCCGGAAACTATCTTCTGATGATGTGCTACACCACCATCACCGGCTGGATGATGATATATTTCTGGAAATACCTCACCGGCTCCGTTATGAGCGCCTCGACCTCCGAGGAGATCGCCGGAACCTTCTCCGATATGCTCGCCTCCCCCGGGATCGTGGTATGCGGCGCATATATTGCAGTCGTGCTCGGACTGCTCGTCTGCTCGTTCGGACTTCAGAAGGGCGTTGAGCGGGTAACAAAGGTCATGATGATCGCACTGTTTATATTGATGATCGGACTTGCCGTATACACCTGCACGCTCTCAGGTGCGGGACGCGGACTTTCGTTCTATCTTGTTCCGTCGGTGGACAACATAAAGCACGCGGGTATCGTCAAGGTAATCACCGCGGCGATGGGTCAGGCGTTCTTCACGCTCAGTCTCGGCATCGGTGCGATCGCGATATTCGGCAGCTACATCGGACGCGACCGCAGCCTTTTCGGCGAATCTCTCACGATCGTCGGGCTTGACACGTTCGTTGCGCTGATGTCCGGACTCATCATTTTCCCCGCTTACTACACGTACAACGACACGATGATCGAGGGCGAGGGCGGCGCTGGATTCCTCTTCACGACGCTCACGTCCATATTCAACACGATGCCCGGCGGACGCATTTTCGGAACGCTGTTCTTCCTGTTCATGATATTCGCGGCGATGTCAACAGTCATTGCCGTATTCGAGAACATAATGTCGTTCTGGCTTGAGACGACCTCCCTCTCCCGCCGCAAGGTTGCAGGAATCAACATTCTGATGATGCTGATACTTGTTCTTCCCGCCGCGCTCTCGTGCAATATATGGGGAAACGTCACCATTCTCGGCATGGGATTCATGGATCTCGAGGACAAAGCGGTGTCAAACGTGCTTCTGCCCGTAGGATCGCTTCTGTACGTAATATTCTGCACATCTCGCTACGGTTGGGGCTTCAAGAACTACTTCGCCGAGGTAAACGAAGGCAGCGGTGCGAAGCTCCCGCGCTGGATCCGCCCGTACATGACATACGTGCTCCCGCTCATAATCGTAGTCGTACTTATAATGTCGCTTCTCTGATTAAATACAAACAAGCAGCAAAAAGGACTGTATGGATACCATACAGTCCTTTTTCAGTGGTGTCATGTCATATTCTTTTTCTGTTGAACACGATTCCCCAGATAATGCCCATCATTCCGCCGACAATGTGCACCATATGCGCGATGTTGTCGTCGAGGCGGACTCCGCTTGAGATCTCGCTGCCGATATAGATAACGGCGACCGCCACGAGGGTGAGCGGAATATATCCGCCGCGGAAGTTCGTTATTGATGCCATAAGTATCAGCATAAACACGATCCCGCTCGCGCCGAGCATTATGGCGGAGGAGGTTGCGATATGCACGATCCCGGTCACGAGCGCCGTGCCGGCTATCGCTATGAGGACATTTTTTGAGCCGTACTTCTCCTCGACCATCGGTCCGACAACAAGTATCATACAGATATTTGATGCGAGGTGGTCATAGCCGGAGTGTCCGAGGACGTGGAGAAACAGCCGCAGGTATCCGAGGACGTCGGTCAGGCGGAATCTGTACACCGAGAAAAGCAGCGTTGTTGATCTGCCTCCGGTCAGATGCGCGAGGAGGAGAACACCGAGCGAGAGGAGCGAAAACGTAAGTATCACCGGTGAATTATATGAAAAGCCGAATGAAAAATTTTTCTTCTTCAACCGTCAGTCCTCCTTTCCGCCGAAACCGGGATTATTTCTCGAGTCTCCATTTTGTAGAGAGGATCGAACAGAAATCATCCGTATCGTTCAGGCACTGATAGTAAACGCTGAGAAGCGAGCCGTCAGACAACTCGACCGTTGCGGGATATCCGAGATCCCAGTGCGCGCCGGTGTCGTCGATGACGTAATCCTCAGCCCATGTTTCACCGCCGTCATAGCTGACAGCAGCTCTCTGAGAGGAATTGCCGGGACCGCCGCGGCGTGCGTAGCTGCATATAACTGCGCCGGAGGAATGCACGAGCAGATGCGGGGGAAGTCCGGAAACTCCGATGCACTCGGGCATTGACCATGTCCTTCCGCCGTCGTCGGAGAATGTGGTATACACTGTATCCTTAGGCTCATACGGATCGGGGCGGCAATGCACACGGATCGCGCCGAGAAGTCTGCCGCTCGGCAGCTCTACGACGTGCGGCTCGTGGAGATGGTCGGACACAAGGTAATCCGGCTGGGGGACGATACCGCGCATCTCCCATGTTTTTCCGCAGTCACCACTGTAAAACAGTGCGATGCGCTTCTCGTTCTCGCCGCAGTTGCCGGGCAGTATGCGACCGAGGTATATGAGTCCGCCGTCCTTTGTGACGTTAGGTCCGTGGGGAGCGCTCATCGGGACATGGATGCTCTCGCTCCACGTCACGCCGTAGTCGTCGGAAAGCTTAACAAATGCGCCCTCATCAGCCTGCTCGGGCGTCAGCATTGCCTGCACTCTGCCCATGCTGAGGATGGTCTCCTTCAGCTGATCCTTGAGCCACTCGTAATCGGCGAAGCGCGCGTAATGATCCTCGTCGACCTGATTGAAGTAACTCATGCACATCTTGCCGCCGCCGAGGTAAACGATTCCGGCATCTCTGTCGTCAAGGAAATCGTCGTTCACGACAATCGGGGGAGTCCAAGTTTCGCCCTCATTGAAGCTGACAAACATACAGTTCTTGCCGAGGGGATCGACGTGCTGAACACGCATACTCGATGCGGTTGCGTAGAGAACGCCGCGGTCATCCTTCGTTATGCTCGGCCAACCGTTATATCTGAAGATGGTTTTGGTATTGCGGTGCACGATGCCGTGAACCGAATAACTCGGAAATATTTCTTTAAGCTGCTCACTCATGATATTGTCCCTTTCAGTCTCAGATCAATATTTTATTTCAAAACGAGCCTCGCCCGCTTCGTGTCTCTTTGCGCCGAGCGCAAACTCGCTGCGTCCGTCCTTCGTGATAACTGCAATATTCTCGCCGTCAAGCGTAACGGAGGACACTTCCCTTTCGATGACGATCCTCATCGGAACGACCTCGCCGATTCCCGGAATCACAGGATCAGATTCCTTGTATCTGTCGTCGGGACGGCGCTCGCGTCCGGGGAACGTTCCCTTTCTCTCGCCGATCACAAGGGCAAATCCCGCGTCGGTAGAGTCGGTGATACCGAGCGCGGTCGTTGCGTACTCGCCGTTCTCGTATCCGTAGGAATATCCATCATCCTCGTAAAGCTCGCCCTCGCCGTCAACACCGGGATAAACGCGGAGGATATACTCCTCGGGCTGCTCTACCTTTATGATATAATCCTGATCCTTCATCATCGGGATTACGGATCCGGCACGCACGAATGCAGCGCCGCCGCGTCCCTCGGGGATCTTGTACTCGAAGGTTCTTCCGCCCTCGTAAACTTCACCCGTCCAGAAATCGTACCACTTACCCTCGGGCAGGGTCACGTTCATATCGAACACGGTGATAAGGAACGAGTCGCCGAACATATATGTATTCGTTACGTAGTCGTACTCCGGCACATTCTCATACATGAGCGACAGCGCACGCGCCACAGGCATACCGGTCGCAGAAGCGGTGTGTGCCGCCGTGTAGATATACGGAAAGAGTGCCGAACGCAGGCGCGAATAGAAGCGGATCATATCCTCCTGCTCGTCGGCGAGGAACCACGGCTGCTGCCAGTTGCGCCAACCGAGCTGCTGGACCCACGGAGAGAAGAAGCTGTAATGGATAGCTTCGGCTCTTGCCGCGTCCATATCACACGTAACGTTTGTATGGCCGCAAAGTCCAAAGTTCAGCATTGCGACAACGGTGTCAAAGCCGCCGCCTGTATCACCCGCCCACGATGCGCAATACTTCTGCGATCCGGCGTAGAGGCAAGGCGTATAGATGAATGCACGTCTGCCGTCGGTGTGGCTCTCGAATCCCTCTTTCATCTGCTTTGCGTAAATGACGGGATAAACGTTGTGAACCTCGTCGTCAAGGTATCTGCCGCCCCAGAGTCTGTCGGGGTGATCGTTCACCTGGAACGCGCCGTCGAGTTTGAACGCAGATGCGCCGTTATCGACGAACTTCTTCAGGTGCTCGAACCATGCTTCCTCTTTTTTCGTTATCTGATCGAGGTAGCGCGGCTGCTCAAAATGTGGGTCGATGATCGCCGCACCCTCATAGGAATAGACGCGGTTCTCCTTCAGAGCACGCTCGCCGACGCCTCTCTCCTCCTCCCAAAGGAGGTCATAATCGTTGCAGAGCCACAGGCTGAACTTGAAGCCCATCTGACGGAGATTATAGAAGAAAGTGTAGTCGCTGCTCGTGTTTTCGGGCAGCCACGTGGGAATATAGAAGCGATCGGGATCAAACTTCTTATCGACCGTTGTATCGTAGATAACGCTCATCCACTGCGGCTCAAGTCCGACCATGTCGCACGCGATCTTCTCGCGGCGGAACATCTTACAATCCCAAAGCATCTCACGGGCATTTGTCTGCTCATTGAGGACAAACGTATAGCCGTATGCAAACTTTGGAAGCATGATAGGCTTGCCGGCGACCTTTGTATAAAGGGCGATTATATCGCGCAGTCTGTGCGACGCGGGGAGGAAGAGGTAAAAATCAACTCCGCCGCGGCGGGCCCTGACCGTCATTCTGTCTTTATCTGCGGCGCCAATATCATATGTATGTACATACGTATTGCAGACGAGAAGTCCCCATCCGTCGCTGCTCATGACATACGGGATCGGGCCGTACGAGACGACGTTCTTTACGTCCATACGTGCGACCGTTCCGCGGCGCGCAATACTGTCGCGGCTCTCATCACCGAGGCCGAAAAGGCGCTCGCCCTCGCTGAGATCAAATCCGAGAGTGTAGTCGGAACCGGCATATGCGCCGTCGCCATTATAATCTGCGACGGTTATATTGAGCGGGCGCGCAGCACCTGTCACACGTACCGTCGTGCCGTCGAGCTCAACGCCGATATCGCCGAACGATACGGTGGTGTCGGATGCGGTACCGGCGATATCTCCGCCGCCGTCGAGCAGTG
>CAKSDP010000021.1 GCA_934446065.1 uncultured Eubacteriales bacterium | reverse complement strand
CTTAACTGGACCTCTCCCAAGGCTACTCTCGATAATTTTTTGAAGCATGGTGTAACATATCATTGACAAACCAACAATTCGTGCTGCGGCAGGAGAAAAACGGCACGGTAACCGCTTTGTCTAAAATTGTACTCTGTCCCGTGAGCGGCTGCAATGGTCAAATCGACTGCCGTGACCGTTTTCTTGACAAAATGCGTCCACCTGCCTGAATTTTGGACACTTGCGGGGCTTTTGTCTGAAAAGCGGACAATTGCCTGCCGAGTGTCCGCTTTTTTTGCAACGTGCCGTCATTGTCCATTGTCACCATCTCCGCCTGATGATATACTGTCACCGAAATGAAAAGGTACCAAATACCGAACAAATGAAAGGGGGCGTTCTTATGAGGCCGCGTTCAGTTGCGCCGATGAGAGCTGCCAAGATTGGTTACATTATTATGTCCGCTGCGCTTTGTGCGCTCGGAATACTGCTTATCGTATATCCGGAGATCTCGGCATCCGTGCTCGGGATCATTTGCGGAGTGCTTATGATACTCTTCGGAGTCGTCAGACTTACCGGGTATTTTTCGAGGGATCTGTACCGCCTCGCGTTTCAGTATGATCTGACGTGTGGTATAGTGCTCATCGCACTCGGCGTGATAATGCTTGCAAATCCGGGAAGCCTTATGACATTCATCTGCATAAGCCTCGGGCTGTACATCCTGGTCGACGGGATGTTCAAGATTCAGATATCACTTGATGCAAAAAGCTTCGGCGTTCCGAGCTGGTGGGTGATACTCATATTTGCGGTGATCACGGGAGTGTGCGGGCTTGCACTTATGCTTCGCCCGGGAGAGGGTGGCAGCCTTCTCATGGTGATCCTCGGTATCACGCTTGTGTTTGAGGGAATCCTCAATTTCTGCACCGTTATCACTGCGGTGAAGATAATAAAGAACCAGAAGCCCGACTACATCGAGGCTGACTTCATTGAAAGAGAGGACTGAGACAGATGCGATTCTCAAAGGCAGTCGTAAAATACCGCATTCCGATTCTGATAATTGCGATCCTTCTTCTGATACCGTCCGTGTTCGGCATGGTCGGAACGAGGATCAACTACGATATGCTCGACTATCTGCCGGATGACTTTGACACCGTCATCGGACAGAACGAGCTGCTTGAGGATTTCGGCAAGGGCGCGTTTTCCCTTATCGTCGTGGAGGACATGAAGCCGAAAGACGTGGCTGCGCTCTGCGATAAGCTCGAAGAGGTGGACCACGTAGAGACTGTGCTGTGGTACTCGACTCTCGCCGATGTATCCATCCCGATGGAGATGCTCCCCGACAAGCTGTACAATGAGTTCAACCGCGATAACGCAACGATGGTAGCGGTGTTCTTCGACAGCGCAACGTCAGCCGATATCACGATGGACGCGATCCGTGAGATACGTTCGATCGCAGGCAAGCAGTGCTTCGTATCCGGTATGTCGGCGCTCGTCACCGACCTGAAGGATCTGTGCGAGAAAGAGGAGCCGATCTACGTCGCGCTTGCAGTCGTCTTTGCAACACTTGCAATGCTTTTGTTCCTCGACGGTTGGCTCGTGCCGTTCGTGTTCCTTGCGTCTATCGGCATGATGATCCTTCTGAACCTCGGTACGAACTACTTCTTCGGCGAGATCTCGTACATAACAAAGGCGCTGTCCGCAGTCCTTCAGCTTGCGGTCACAATGGACTATTCAATATTCCTGTGGCACAGCTACAACGAGAAGCGTGAGATATATTCCGATAATAAAGAGGCAATGTCCGCGGCGATCAGCGATACGCTGACATCAGTCGTTGGAAGCTCGATCACGACGGTTGCCGGATTTGCGGCGCTGTGCTTTATGACATTTACCCTCGGCCGCGACCTCGGAATCGTCATGGCGAAGGGTGTTATCCTCGGAGTCATCGGATGCGTGACGGTGCTCCCCGCAATGATACTTATTCTCGACCGACCGCTTCAGGCTACCCGCCATCGTTCGCTTATACCGAGTATGAACGGCTTCGCACGCGGCGTTGCAAAAATATTCCCCGTGTTCCTTGCGCTGTTCCTCGTACTCATTCCGCCGGCATATTACGGCTATGACAAGACGAACGATGAGGTCTACTACGATATGGGTCAGTGCCTCCCCGAGGACATGGAGTACGTTATTGCAAACTCCAAGCTGTCCGATGAGTTCGACATCGCGTCAACGCATATGCTGCTCGTCAGGGCTGACCTCCCGCAGAAATCCGTCAGAGCGATGATAGATGAGATGGAGGATGTGCCCGGCGTCAAATACGTGCTCGGCATGGAATCCGTGATCGGTTCACGCGTGCCGGAGGAGATAATCCCCGACAGCATCAGAGAGATTCTCGAGAGCGATAAGTGGGAGCTGCTCCTCATCAACTCCGAGTACAAGGTCGCAAGCGATCTTGTAAACGAGCAGGTTGACAGCCTGAACGCCATCCTCAAGCGGTACGACGACACAGGTATGCTCATCGGCGAGGCGCCGTGCATGAAGGATATGATCGAAACGACAAACCACGACTTCCAGGTCGTAAACGCAGTGTCGATCGTCGCGATCTTCATTATCATTGCCTTGGTCGAGAAGAGCTTCAGCCTTCCGTTCATCCTTATAGCGGTGATCGAGCTTGCGATATTCATAAACCTCGGCCTGCCGCATTACCTCGGTCAGTCGCTGCCGTTCATCGCCCCGATATGTATAAGTACGATACAGCTCGGCGCAACGGTTGACTATGCGATACTCATGACCACAAGATACAAGTCCGAACGCCTTTCCGGAAACGACAAAAAGGAAAGCGTCATCACGGCGCTCTCGTCCTCGATCCCGTCGATCATCGTGTCCGGTATGGGACTGTTCGCAGCAACATTCGGAGTTGCGGTGTATTCCGATATCGACATCATCAGCTCCATGTGTATGCTGATGGCAAGAGGCGCTGTGGTAAGTATGCTCTGCGTAATATTCATTCTCCCCGCACTCCTGCTTCTGTGCGATAAGCTCATATGTGCAACGACCTTCGAAATGAAGGGGGTCCTGAAGAAAAAGAACGCTCAGACAAGTGAGGCGCCGGTGCCCACATATCAGAAGTAAGCGATAACCAAGAAAGGATAGTACAGATATGAAAAACAGAATCGTAAAACCTATATCGGTAATACTGTGTGCGCTTCTTGCGGTCGGCGGAACAGTCGCCGCTGCGGCGTACTCCTCAAATGCAGGCAAGACAGATAATACCGCCGCAGAGGATAAGGTATCCCTGATAGATCACGGCGACGAGAACGAAAACACCAAGGATGAGACGGTGTACGTCATTGCCGGCGCGGACGGCGCGGTCAAGAAGATCATCGTCAGCGACTGGCTGAAGAACACGCTCGGGGCGGCGCAGATCAGCGATAAGTCCGAGATGGGCGACGTTGAGAACGTCCACGGCGATGAGAGCTACACGATGGGCGGCGACGGCACGCGCGTCTGGGATGCTGCCGGCGGCGATATATATTACCAGGGCAACATTGAGAAAGAGCTTCCCGTCGGTATGAGCGTGTCATACAAGCTTGACGGCAGCAGTATTTCGACAGATGAGCTTGCCGGAAAGAGCGGCCATGTCACCATACGCTACGACTATACGAACAATCAGTACGAAACGGTTGAGATCGACGGCAAAGAGGAGAAGATCTACGTGCCGTTTGCAATGCTCACCGGAATGCTCCTCGACAACGATGTGTTCACGAATGTCGAGGTTACGAACGGTAAGATCGTGAATGACGGCAATCATACGGTGGTAGTCGGAATCGCGTTCCCCGGACTCAGCGATAACCTCGCGATCGACGAGAGCAAGCTTGAGATCCCGTCTTATGTCGAGATCGAGGCGGACGTCAAAAACTTTGAGATGACGAACACCATCAGCATCGCAACAAACGATATCTTCAGCAAGATGAATTCCGACAATTTTGACGCAGCCGACGAGTTGACCGGCTCTCTCGATGAGCTGACGGATGCCATGAGCCAGCTCATGGACGGTTCAAGCCAGCTTTACGACGGACTTTGCACGCTGCTTGACAAATCGGGCGAGCTTGTGAGCGGCATTGATAAGCTTGCCGCAGGTGCGGAAGCATTGAAGAACGGCGCGGCGCAGCTCCGTGACGGATCGTCCACCCTTGCAGACGGTGCGTCGGAGCTGAACGGCGGCGCAGCACAGCTTCGCGACGGCTCCGCCACTCTTTCCGACGGTGCGAACACACTTTCAAACGGCGCGGCAGCGCTTGATTCGGGCGTCGGTCAGATCGCCGCAGGAGCAGCACAGCTTGCGGGCGGTCTCGGCGAGCTCTGCGCAAACAACGATACGCTGAACGGCGGCGCGGAGCAGGTATTCGCCTCGCTTCTCACGCTCGCTAACAATCAGATAAAGGAAGCCGGAATTGACGCTCCCGAGCTGACCATCGACAACTACAAGACGGTACTTGACGGAATAATCGCGTCGCTTGATACCGCAAGCGTCACTGCAAAGGCGGAGGCTGTTGCACGCGAGACCGTCACCGCTAAGGTGAATGAAAATATGGCTCAGATCGAGGCGGGTGTCACCGCAGCCGTTGAGGCTCAGGTGAAGCCTCAGGTCGAGGCGGCTGTCCGCAGCGGCGTTGAAGAAAAGGTGCTCGCATCGCAGGGCATGACAAAGGAGCAGTATGATGCAGCAGTCGCGGCAGGCGCGATCAGTGCCGAGGCTCAGGCGCAGATCAACGCCGCAATAGACGCACAGATGCAGACCGAAGCCGTTCAGGCTCTTATCGAGCAGAATCTTGCGGCTCAGATGGCGTCGGATAAAGTTAAGGCTTTAATCGCTGAGAACACTGCGGCACAGGCGGCAGCGCTTATCGAGCAGAATATGAAGTCCGATGAGGTGCAGTCGCAGATCAACGCAGCCGTGGAAAAGGCAAGCGCGGGCGCTGCAAGCCTTACGGCGCTTAAGGCGCAGCTTTCAAGCTACAACGAGTTCTATGACGGACTCAGAAAATACACTGCCGGTGTTGAATCCGCAAACGCCGGAGCGGGAACTCTTTCAAGCGGTGCGGCAGAGCTGAAGAA
This sequence comes from uncultured Eubacteriales bacterium, assembly GCA_934446065.1. GTDB lineage: Bacteria > Bacillota > Clostridia > Oscillospirales > CAG-272 > UMGS1312. Next base: position 28,433 of record CAKSDP010000021.1, on the reverse strand, counting down.
CGGCTCGTCCACACTCGCGGGCGGAGCCGCAGAGCTTGCAGGCGGCGCGGCTGATCTCAAGAACGGAGCCGCAGCACTTGCCGACGGAGCGTCAAGCCTCTCCGACGGTGCAGCACAGGTGAAGAGCGGCGCGGCATCCCTCTCCGACGGCGCAGCCGAGCTGTACAACGGTGTTCTCACGATGAAGAACGGCGCACCGGCGCTCGTTGACGGAATCACGGCGCTGCGTGACGGCTCTCTCAAGCTGTCCGACGGACTCCGCGAGTTCAACGATAAGGGTGTGCAGAAGCTCGTCGATGCAGTAAACGGCGATCTCGCCGGACTTGTGACGAGAATGCGCGCGACGGTCGATGTATCCAAGGATTACAAATCCTTCACCGGAATATCGGATGATATGAACGGCGAGGTCAAGTTCATCTACCGTACAGACAGCGTTACCGCTCCCTCCGAGGACTGACATACAAATATTATACGGGCGGATACCGAAAGGTGTTCGCCCGTATTTTCACCTTGTAATATCGTAAAAAACAAAATTACGCAAAATACTTGACAAATCGCAGGTATATAATGTATAATTAATAATGCTTATGTGCGCCCGTCGTACTTAGCTTTATCCCGAATTTAATTTTAACGCATGTAAAAGGAGGTGCATCCCATGCTCAGAACATATCAGCCGAAGAAGCGTCATCGCAGCAAGGTACACGGCTTCAGAAAGAGAATGGCAACTGCAGACGGCAGAAAAGTACTGAAGAGAAGACGTCAGAAGGGCAGAGCAAGACTCACCCACTGAGCATTCGCATTGCGAGTATACGCTACGCTCCTTTGAAGAGAAAACCTCCGGAAAAACAGGCGATCGTGCTTTTCTCGGAGGTTTTACGTATATTTGCACAAAACGGCGCACCGCGCGGTGCGCGTCACATTGCCGCAATGCGGCGAAGGTGGTAGGCATGAAACAATTTCCGATAAGGGAAAATCATCTTTATTCAAAGGCATACGCCAAAGGTAAAAAGTGCGCATCAAGGACCGTCGCGGTCTATGTCCTGCGCGACAGGGCAGAGGGACGGCTTCGCCGGGAAAATCCGCTGAAGCAGTCGTTCAACCGCGTCGGTATATCAGCCTCAAAAAAGATCGGGGGCGCGGTCGAGAGAAACCGGGCGAAAAGAGTCGTTCGCGAAGCTTATCGCCTCATCGAACGGGATATCGGTGTAAAACACGGCTTCCTCGTCGTTATATCATGCAGATCCGCTGCGGTGGAGATGAAAATGCAGCAGGTGCAGCGCGATATGGTGTACTGCCTTGAACGTCTTGATATGCTCTCTGTCGGAGACGGTAGGTCATGATTTCAAGGATACTCATTTATCTTATCGGACTTTACCGGAAATATATCTCGCCCCTGAAGAGCGTGCCGTCGTGCAGATTCACGCCGTGCTGCTCCGAATACGCCATCGAGGCGCTGCGCGAGTGGGGAGTCGTCGTCGGAACGGCGCTCGCCCTGTGGCGCATCCTCAGGTGCAATCCGTTCGGGCGCGGGGGATACGATCCGGTCCCGAAGAGACGAAGAAAATCCAGAACAAAGAAAGATGATTAACAGTAATGTTTGAAGCAATCTACAATTTTTTCGGATCGATCATCCTGTTTTGTTACAGGCTGTTCGGTGATTATACCGTAGCACTGTTCTTCTTCACGCTCGTGATGCAGGTGATACTCCTGCCTCTTGCGATAAAGCAGCAGAAGAACTCGATAAAGCAGGCGCGGCTTGCCCCGAAGATCATGGCGATCCGGAACAAGTACAAGGGCAGAAACGATCAGGCTACGCAGAAGAAGATGCAGGAGGAGACCCTCGACCTTTATCAGCGCGAGAACTTCAATCCCGCCGGCGGCTGTATGCCGCTTCTGATCCAGCTCCCGATCATCATGCTTTTGTACAACGTTGTCCGTATGCCGCTCAGCTACATTCTCAAGTACAGCGCCGATACTATCGCCGCAATACAGAAGGTGGTTGAGGCTACGGGTGTCGAGCTTTCCAAGGCTACGCTTGAGCTTGATCTCGCGCACCATATGTCGCAAATGGGCGAGGGCGCGTTCAGCGGCATCGATCTCGGCGGAAACTTCCCCGATTTCAAGCTGTTCGGACTTGACCTTACGCAGACTCCCCTGAAGGACGGCAAGGTCACAAGCTGGGCGCTCATGCTGATTCCGCTCATCACGTTCATCGCGATGTACGGAAGCCAGAAGATCATCCGCCATTTCACCTATGTTTCTCCCGATATGAAGGAGCAGCAGAACAATCCGAGCATGAAGATCATGATGATCGTCGGACCGCTCATGTCTGTTTATTTTGCAGCAGTATGGCCCGGTACGCTCGGCGTTTACTGGATCCTCCGCAATATTCTCCAGACCGTGCAGCAGATAGCACTTGCGAAGATCATGCCTGTGCCGAAGTTCACGGAGGAGGATTACAAGGCGGCAGAGCGTGAGCTTGCCGGAAAGTCGAAGAAGAAGACTCCGAGAGTTGCCGATCCCAACAAACCGAAGGTGAAATCACTTCACTACATCGATGCGGACGACGATGGCGAGCCGGCTCCGGAACCTAAGGCAAAGAAGAACGACAAGCCGTCCGAGGATACTGCCGATGCCGGAGAAAATTCTCCTGCTTCCGATAATGCGGAAGAGAAGGCGGAGGCTGCCGAGAGCCGTGACGACGCGCTGAAGGGCGTTGTCGCTCCCGCTCCGATGAAGGAAGACAGAAACTCAGATAACAAATAACAGCGTGAAAGGATATGCGCAGCGGCGCGTATGCTAAGAATATGAAAAAGGAATATATTATTACCGCCAAAACGGTGGAAGAAGCAATGTCCGACGCGTATTCAAAGTACAGCGCGGACGGCGAGGTGTCGTGTGAGATACTTGAGATGCCGAAGAAGGGCTTTCTCGGACTCGGCGCAGCTCTCGCAAAAATAAAAGTAACTGTTGATGACGGCGAGGATGATGCCGACATCAGCTCTATCATAAGCGATATGAAAGCCATGAAGGTCGAGACCGACAAGGGCGGCGACGGCATGGATCACAAGGAAACAAAGGCAGCTGCCGAAAAAGCTCCCGCACCGGCAAAGGCATCCGCTCCCGCAAAGGCTGAAAAGCCTGCGGCAGATAAGGCTGCCGATGCTCCGAAGCCCCAGGCAAAGCCGAAGCCTCAGCCGAAACCGGCTCAGAAGCCTGTTGAGGCAGCGGCACCGGCGGCAGCTCCGACTGCTCCTGCGGCAAATGCCGAAAATAAAGAATCTGCAAGACCGGAGAAGAAATACGAGCCGATCACAGAGGCTGAGATGGGATTTGCGGTGGAGTTCATCCAGAACGTTATCACCGATATGGGTTCGGACGGCAAGCCTGTCGTTGTCAAGAACGACGAGGGTGCATTTGTCGGAATCAATATTGAGGGAGACGACACCGGATTCCTCATCGGACACCACGGCGAAACGCTTGACGCGATCCAGTTCCTTGCGAACCTGAGCGCGAGCCGCCGTTCTCCGACGCCGGACAGAGATTTTCTGAAGATCGTTGTCGATATCGGCAACTATCGCGCAAAGAGAGAGGAGACTCTCCGCGCACTCGCGCGCAGAATGGCGGGCAAGGCGGTCAAGTACAAGCGCAACTTCGTGCTTGAGCCGATGAATCCGTATGAGCGCCGCATCATCCATTCTGAGGTGCAGGATATACCGGATGTTTCGACTCACTCGGTCGGTTCCGACGAGAACCGCAAGGTCGTCGTAACCTATGAGGGCGCGGACAAGCAGGAGCGCCGTCGCGGCGGTCGCCGCAGAAATCCCTCTTACAGGGATCGCGCAGACCGTGCGGGATATAATTCGGCGGACGCCGGTGCGTCTGAGACTGAGAACAATCAGGCATCCGAGAGCGTATCCGAATAATTACAAAATCATTTGAGGCATATGGTCATGAAAAAGCTGAAATCCACATTATTTCTGGTAATAACAGCCGTGATATGGGGATCCGCTTTCGTGGCACAGCGAGTGGGCGCGAATTATCTGCGCCCATTTACGTTTAACGGGATTCGCTTTGCCATGGGAGCGCTGTCGCTCATTCCGGTGATTCTGATATTCGAGCGCGGCAAGTCCGATCGCGCCCAGCTGAAAAATACTGTGCTGTACGGACTCCTCGCCGGCGTGATCCTCAGCGCCGCATCAAACCTTCAGCAGTTCGGGATCGAGATTACCGGCAGCGCCGGCAAATCGGCGTTCCTCACCGGCGTATATACGGTGCTCGTGCCGATGATCTACTTCATGTTCGGCAGACGCACGGGGAAATTTGTGTGGATGGGAGCCGTCGTGACCGTGATCGGGCTGTACCTCCTCTGCGGCGTGCAGGGCGAGGCTTCGTTCGGCATAGGTGATGTCGTGCTGCTCATCGGAGCGGTGCTGTGGGCGTTCCATATAATCGTTCTCGATCGTTTCGGCAATGAGGTGCGTCCGCTTCGCTTTTCGGCGGTGCAGTTTACCGTGTGCGTGGTCGTTTCCGGCGCGATAGCGTTGTTCTGCGAGCGCGACAGCTTTTCGTTTGAGTATGTTCGCGCGGCGATCATCCCGCTGCTTTACGGCGGTGTCGGATCGGTCGGCATTGCGTATACGTGCCAGCTGCTCGGGCAGAAGGACGCCGACCCGACGTTTGCCGCGATAATTCTCTCTACCGAGTCGGTGTTCAGCGCGGTCGGCGCGGCGATCATTCTGAAGGAGTACATGACCGTTACCGGCTACATAGGGTGCGCGCTTATGTTCTGCGGAATCGTGCTGTCTCAGGTACCCGAAAAACAAAGTCCCGCAAAACAGTCGGAAAACTGAGCGAAAATATAAAATAAAGCGGAGTCTTGTGGAAAACACAAGACTCCGTTTTTGTCACGCAACAATAATATTATATCACATCCTTGGGAAAAATGCAATTCGCCGATACACCAATCCTGCACAAGAAAATTTGTGCATCTATCACAAATAAACAACGTTCACAGAAAAATAATTAAAACACTATATACATATCACAAATTGGATGGTATAATAAAAATACAGACAGGATCACCGTCTGTAGAACAGAAAAAGGGTGGTAAGGTTTATGAAAATATCCGTAATCGGCAGACAAATGACAGTCAGCGATGACCTCAAGGCAGCAGTAGAGGCGAAGCTCTCGAAGCTTGATAAATTTTTCCCGGGAACGGCTGACGCGGTAGTTACTTTCAGCCGCCTGAGGGGCAAGGAATGCCTGGAGATCATGATAACGTACAAGGGAATGATGGTGCGCAGCGAGGAGAAGAATTCCACCTTCCTCTCGGCACTTGACGAATGTGTAGATACGATCGAGCGGCAGATCCGCAAAAATAAAACGCGCCTTGAGCGGCGCATGAAGGGCGGCGATTTTCATGTCCCCGACAGCGACGATCCCGCAGCCGAGATCGAGGAGGAGGGCGAGTTCAATATTCGCACGAAAACGTTCCCGATGCGTCCTATGACGCCCGAGGAAGCAATACTTCAGATGAATCTGCTCGGCCATACGTTCTTCATGTTCACCGACGCGGAGAGCGGAAACATCTGCGTAGTCTACAAACGTAAGAACAACGACTACGGCATGATAATGCCGGCGTGAGGCGTGGAAAAACAACATTTGCAAGGCACGCCACGCGGTTTTTGGGGGCGGTACGCTTTAGGCGTGCCGCCCCCGTGTATTTACAGTGAAAGCGCTTCATACAGGAAATCGCGCAGATACGGCGAGATCTCCGGCTCCTTGTTGTTCAGCATATGGCGTGCGCAGAACAGAGAGAGCCTGTTCTCACAGTCGCACAGGGTGTACGAGCCTGCGGCTCCCGCCCAGCCGAATTCGCCGATTGGCGATCTTGCTCCGTACTCTTGCGTGATAAGCGTGCGAACGCCGAGACCGTAACCGTAGCCGATATACTGCGTCCAGTTGAACGACGGCAGAAGCTCAGGAGTCAGGCAGTTTGTGTGCATCATCCGCACGGTTTCGGGGCGGAGGATCCGCACATCATCTGCGGTGACGCCGCCGCAGGCGAGCATATCTGAAAACTTTGCCATGTCCTCGACGGTCGAAATTATTCCGGCACCGCCGGCGTCGTAGTCCTCACCGAACACGTAGTCATTCACAAGACGTGTGGGCTTGAAGCACTCGGCGGAATTATCGTATATGTACATTGGCGGAAGCTTTGACATTTCGTCCTCTGTCAGATGAAAATGCGAGTTCGGCATACCGACGCGATCAAAAATATTCGCTTGAACGAAGTCGGCAAAGCGAACGCCGGAGATCACCTCAACGAGCGCTGCGAGAATGTCGTGCGACAGACCGTACATCCATTTCGTTCCGGGATCAAACAAGAGGGGGCGCTTCGCGATCGCGCGGACCATATCGCGGGTCGGGCAGCGCCCGCCGGATTCTTCGATCGCGTCGAACAGCGGCTTTGACGACAGATCGTAGTCAAGACCGGACGTCATCGTGAACAGATGGCGGATCTTTATCGGCGATGCGGGTGCTCTGAGCGAGCCGTCCGGCATCAGTACCTTCATCTCGCCGAATTCGGGCATATAATTTGACACCGGATCGTTGAGCGAAAAGCATCCACGCTCCAGAAGTATCAGCGCCGCAGCGCAGGTCACGGGCTTTGACGACGAGAACATATAGTAGAGCTCATCCCCCGTCGGCGCGATCTTTTCTTCATTATTAATATAGCCGGATATGTGGCGGTGGATCATTTTGTGATCCATGAATACAACGCAGTCTGTAGACGGAACAAGTGTGCCTGCTATCTCATCGAGAAACGCATCAAGTTTTGAAAAATCCATTTTTGAAACACATCCTTTGGGCGGTTTTTGTGAAAATAGGTGCAATTTTCTGCAAAAACAGAAAATTACGATTTTTAGTCAAACGCATAATTTCAGAACACTTAAAAAATCGGAAAGGGTGCGTCCCTTTCCGATTTTTCAAGCTAATTCAGTATGTAGACACGCATCGGCTTGAATCCGAAGCCGCCGGCGTAAGGACTTGACGGACTTATGCAAATGTCGATAATGTTGCCTTTGATCGATCCGCCGGTGTCGGCTGCTGTACGCACGCCAAAGTCGGCATAACTGCCGGAAACGTAAACCTTGGTGCCGAGCGCAATGACGGACGGGTCGACCGCGATGACGGTCTCGTCAGCCGGAACGCCTGTTGCACAGATTCCGCCGGTGTAGTAGACGGTCGCCTTGACATCAATGTAGTACGAGTAGCTGCGGGTCACACCGTCAGCTCCGGTGAATGTGCCGCCGACACCTCTGTATACTACCTGATTTTTCGGGTAAGAGTTTATGTACGAGGTGCGCTCGGTGCGCGCTACCTCAACTCCGTTGACGTAGGTGCAGTCGTATTCGACTACGCGCTCACCCTCAGAGCCGTACTCGGCAACACGGGTGGTACCGTTCGGGATCGTCTGAACGTCCACATACTCGACGTCGTAGTCGATCGTCTCTGTGACGCTTGCCGTCCCGTATGTCACGGTGTCTGCCGAAATTGTGGTGTCTGAGTAGAGCATCGCGTCAAGATCAATATTGAGACGCTCGCTCTCGTCAAACGAGATGCCTGCCTTTTCCGCGATCTCGGCAACCGTCGCGGGAGCGGTGACGCAGCTTATGCTGTCGCGCCCGTAGAACTCAAACGTTACCGTGAAACGCTCGGTTTTTTCCGCCTGTTCCGTTGTTTCCGGAGCGGCTGCGGCCGGTGCCGCCGTACCTGTCATGGCAGTATCTGCACTGTCCGTGCCGGATTCAGCTGTGTCGGACATTTTTGCAGAGAGAAGGACAGGTATGTCGGACGCACTTTCATCGACTGTCTCGAAATAGCGTCCTGCGCCGCCGTCTGAGGCGGGCGCACCCGGGAGAAGCTCATAGTTTTCATGACCGATATAAGCATCCGCCTCGTCTGAGGGAATGCTGCCCGCAGCAGCCGCAGCTATTATCAGCGTGAAGGCTGTGAGGAGCGATGCGGTGAGCGCCGCGCCTCGGGGCGATACGATTTCTTTAAATATACGAGATTTGTAAGGTCTGGTCAAAGTTTTCCGGCGTTCTCCGGGATTTTGTGTGACCGGTATCTCAGCCGTCCGGCGGAGATCATTGCCCATTTTTCCCATAATAACTCCATTCCGCAAAAGCGGTTTTGCTAAACTTTTTGATCCTTTCCTGAAGTTGAGATCCGCCTCTCAAAAAGGCAAATTCAAATATAGTATATCACAAACATATGAAAAATGCAACCCCCGAATTTTTAATAGCGGTTTTATAACGTATCATATGCGCCGTTTTCGGGAATATTCCGGCGTAAAACATGGGTTCTCTGCACTTTAGTTTCTAAAAAATTCACACAGGGTTCATTTGTGTGTGATAGAATAAATCAAATAACATTTTGCCGTATAACGGGAGAGGGAGGTCGCAATGGCTGAACATAACTATCAGGAGATTACGCCGTATATCAGAGAAATGGCGGACAGGTGTGTAAAGGAAAGTCTTATTGATACAGAGCTTTACACGAAATATGCGGTCAATCGCGGGCTTCGCGATCTTAGAGGACGCGGCGTGCTCACCGGACTTACGGAAATATCCGAGGTTCAGGCTTACGATGAGACGAACGGCGAGCTTGTGCCGTGCGAAGGCAGACTGTTCTATCGCGGCGTGAACATCAAGGATATAGTCGCGGGTGCGGCAAAGGACGACCGCTTCGGCTTTGAGGAGTGCGTGTACCTTCTCCTGTTCGGAAATCTTCCGACAGAGACGGAGCTTTCCGAGTTCTCGCAGGTGCTCAGCAGCTACCGCACGCTTCCGACGAGCTTTGTGCGCGATATAATTCTTAAGGCGCCGAGCAAGGATATGATGAACGTGCTTGCGCGTTCCGTCCTCACGCTCTACTCATATGACGACAACGCAGACGACATCTCGCTTCCGAATGTCCTGCGCCAGTGCCTCCAGCTCATAGCACTGTTCCCGATGCTTGCCGTGTACGGCTATCAAGCATACTCGCACTATCACGACAATCAGAGCCTGTTCATCCACCCGCCCGTGCCGGAGCTGTCCACAGCCGAGAATCTGCTCCACATACTGCGTCAGGACAGCTCGTATACACACCTTGAGGCGGTGGTGCTCGATATGGCGCTGATGCTCCACGCCGAGCACGGCGGCGGAAACAACTCCACCTTCACAAACCATGTCGTCACGTCATCCGGCACGGATACGTATTCCGCTATGGCTGCGTCGCTCGGCTCGATGAAGGGACCGCGCCACGGCGGCGCGAATATCAAGGTCGTGCATATGTTCGACGACATGAAGGAGAACGTGCGTGACTGGGGCTCGGATTCGCAGATACGCGCTTATCTGTCGGATGTGCTTGATAAGAAGGCGTTTGACCATTCCGGACTTATCTACGGAATGGGACACGCGGTCTATTCCGTATCCGATCCGAGAGCCGAGATACTCATGGACTATGCCCGCAGGCTTTCTGCCGAGAAGGGACGCGGAGATGAGTACGAGTTGTACCGCAATACCGCCCGCATCGCGTCCGACCTTATCGCCGAGAGACGCAAGATCTACAAGGGCGTCAGCCACAACGTTGACTTCTTCAGCGGCTTTGTTTACAGAATGCTCGGACTTCCCGAGGAGCTGTTCACCCCGATATTCGCCGTGTCGCGTATCGCCGGATGGAGCGCTCACCGCATGGAGGAGATCATCAATACCGGAAAGATCATTCGCCCCGCATACAGAGCGGTCAAGGATCGCGTCCCGTATGTGAAGCTCGACGAGAGAGCGTAAAATCAAATATAAAAAATGCCCCGGTGCCGCCTCGTTTGATGTGCGGCTGCCTTGGGGCATTTTCAGTTTTCGTACGTCCTTATTATTGATTCTGCGATGTCCCTGCGCGATATGCGCGTGTCCATCGACTGCTTCTCAATGTACCTGTGTGCCTCCGATTCGTTCATCTTCAGATGATCTATCAGAAGCCACTTTGCGCGGTTTACAAGGCGGATCTCCTCCATCTTGGATTTGAGCCCTGCCGCCTTCATCTCGGCACGCATCGTTCTCGCTCTCGATGCGACGAGCAGCTTTATTGCCTGGTACACGCCCTGCTTTGTTCCGGGCTTTCCGACCGTAAATATTCCCTCATCCTCGACCTTGTACGAGACCTGCTCGTACAGATCGTTCTTGACCATCAGAAGAATGCCTATCGAATCATCCTTTGACAGATCGAGCGCAAGCTCGATTCCGGATTCGTCCGGGAGAGGGGTATTTATCACAACGATGTCGAACGGTCTGCGCATGAGCAGCCGCTTGGCTTCTCCCGCGTTCGGCGCATATTCTATCGGATAAAACGAAGCCTGCGGGAGAAGATCGCAGATGTACTCGTGTCCCTTTGCCGATTGCGACACGACGAGGACGCTTGAGGCGTTCTTTTCTCTCTGCATCGGTTATCCTCCTCAGTCCTGCGGCTTGGTATAGGCGGAGAAGATGAAGTCCGGGAGAGAATCGCGGACGAATGAACTCTCCGCCGCTGCAAGACGTGCATCGTCAAGCGTGTCGGGGAGGGACGGGAGATGCGGGAACATTCTCTTTTTCGCCGTGCGAAAGTCGATATCTTCAGGCGCGGGCAATACGAGGTTTTCGCGTATGCCGCGCAGCCCCGCAAGGATCAGAAGCCCGTATGCGAGATAGGGGTTCGCCCCGGCGTCGGGCGAGCGCAGCTCCATCCGGCGGCACGGCTGGGACGGCCGCTTTGCGAAGCATATGAGCTGAGTGCTGTTATCGGGCGACCACGTGATGTATTTCGGCGCTTTCTTTTCACCGAGTCTGCGGTAGGATTCCTCGGTCGGGTTGAGAAATGCCGAAAGCTCACGGATGTGATGCATTATCCCTGCTGCAAAATGCTCTGATACATCGGCACCGGATCGCTCGGAGACCGACAGACTCAGGTGCATACCGTTTCCGGTCTGCTCCGGGAGCGGCTTCGGTGAAAACGTCGCCCACAGCCCGTTCTGCATCGCGATCGTCTTTACGACCGATTTGAACGTGACCGCGTTGTCCGCCGCTTCAAGCGCACCGCTGCGGCGGAAGTCAATCTCATGCTGTCCCGGACCCTCCTCGTGGTGCGAGGACTGCGGCGTTATTCCCATGTCGGCGAGCGTCAGGCAGATCTCCCTGCGCACGTCCTCACCGGTGTCGTCCGGTGCAATGTCGAGATATCCTGCGTTGTCAAACGGCACCTTTGTCGGGTTGCCGAACTCGTCTTTTCTGAAAATGTAGAATTCGTATTTTGCACCGATGTCAACCGTGATCCCGGCATCCTCCGCCTCGGCGATCGCCGATCTCAGAAAATTGCGCGTGTCGCCGTCAAACGATGCTCCGTCGGGAGTCCTGATGTCGCAGAACATACGAACGACTCTGCCGTGAGACGGACGCCACGGCAGTATCGCCAGAGTTGACGGATCGGGAACGAGAAACACCTCCGATATATTTGCCCCGGCAAACGCCGGAACTGCCGTGGCGTCGATCGGTATGCCGTATTCAAATGCCTCGGCAAGCTCGGTCGGCATGATCGAAATGTTTTTCTGCCGTCCGAACGTGTCGCAGAATGCAAGTCGGATGAATTTTACGTCCTCCTGCATGACGAATGTCATAACTTCATCTTTGGTGTACATGGCGCCGATCCTTTCACGGTGATATTTTTATCAATTAATATTATACCTTATAGCTTACTGTTTGTAAACAGTTTTCTTTTGACGACGGATATTTCAAAGTTCTTGCAGGATCGCGTCTTGTCTCCGTCAAAAATGCGTCGCATTTGAGCCGCTTTGGGTGAATTCTGCACAAAAATAAAATATTTGCGTCAAATCTCTTGCAATAGAGGCGGCGCTGTAATATAATAAAGAACAGTGAGCGGGGCGATCTCCCGCAAGTACGGCTGACGAAAGGTAACCTTATGAAAGAGCTTATCCTCCCCGAGGGGTACAAAACCATCCTCGGTACAAGTGAAACACAGCACGCGATCGAGCTTGTAAAGCGCACGTTCGCCGAGAGACTCTCGCTTCACCTGAACCTCAGACGCATTTCGGCTCCGCTGTTCGTTACACCGGAGAGCGGACTTAACGACGATCTCAACGGCGTCGAGCGTCCGGTCGAATTCGACATTCCCGCTGCGGGGAAGAACGCGCAGATAGTCCATTCGCTCGCGAAGTGGAAGAGAATGGCGCTGTACCGCTACGGATTCAAGCCCGGCGAGGGACTCTATACCGATATGAACGCTATCCGCCGCGATGAGGATTGCGACAATCTCCACTCCGTCTATGTCGATCAGTGGGACTGGGAGAAGGTTATCACCCGTGCCGACCGCACGAGGGAATATCTCCGCGATACCGTGAAGAATATCGTTGCGGCAATGAACGAGACCGAAACGGCGCTCACCGCCGCGTTCCCTGGACTTCAGATGCACATTCCGTCGGAGGTGCATTTCGTCTCGACCGAGGAGCTTGAGAGAATGTACCCCGATAAGACCCCGCGCGAGCGCGAGGATATCGTGTGCCGCGAATACGGTTGCGTGTTCCTTGAGGGCATCGGCGCACCCCTGCCGATATCGGGCAAGCCGCACGACGGTCGCGCACCCGACTACGACGACTGGTCGCTCAACGGCGATATCCTGATATGGTACGAGCCGCTCGGCCGTGCGCTAGAGCTTTCGTCTATGGGAATCAGAGTCGATCCCGACAGCCTTGCATCGCAGCTTCGTGCGGCAGGCGTGTGGGAGCGCTCAAAGCTCGAGTTCCACCGTATGCTGCTCGCGGGTGAGCTTCCTCTGACTATCGGAGGCGGTATCGGACAGAGCAGACTCTCGATGGCGATGACCGATAAGGTCCACATCGGAGAGGTGCAGTGCTCGGTATGGCCCGAGGATATGTACAAGGTCTGCGGAGAGCACGGAATATTCCTGCTTTGATGCGGCTTCGGCCATTCAAATATATCAAGTGAATCAAATAAGGATGGATGCATGATGACATACGCACAGCTTGATGCAAGTGAGCTTACAAAGATACGCGACGCTGCTGCCGCAAAGCTGAAAGAGTACGCTTCGGCGGGCAAAAAGCTCGACCTTACGCGCGGAAAGCCCGGCGCGGCGCAGCTCGACCTCACCTCGGGGCTCCTCGGAGTCATAAAGGATTCCTCGGACTGCTTCTCCGAGGGCGGATATGACTGCCGTAACTACGGAATCCTCGACGGACTCCCGGAAACAAAGCGTCTCTTCTCGGAGCTGCTCGGGATCCCCACCGATATGATATTTGTCGCGGGAAACTCCTCGCTGAACGTCATGTATGACACCGTGGCCCGCGCAATGCTGTACGGCGTGTACGGCAGCACGGCTCCGTGGGGACGCCAGGGCGAGATCAAGTTTTTGTGTCCATCTCCCGGATACGACCGCCACTTCGGTATCTGCGAGTCGCTCGGTATAAAGCTTGTGACGATCGACATGACGCCTGACGGTCCCGATATGGACGCGGTCAAGGAGTACGTGGAGAACGATCCCACAGTCAAGGGCATCTGGTGTGTTCCGAAATTCTCGAACCCCGATGGTATTACATACACTGACGAGGTCGTTGAGAAGTTTGCGGCGCTCGAGCCTGCGGCTCCCGACTTCCGCATTTTCTGGGACAATGCGTACGCAGTGCATGAGCTGACCGATGAGTTCGTTCCGCTCGCCGATATATTCGAGCTTGCGAGAAAGTACGGCCACGAGGACAACATATTCTACTTCGCGTCAACATCTAAGATCACGTTCCCCGGTTCGGGCGTTGCGATCATGGCTGCCAGCAAGAACAACCTCGATCAGATCCGTCCGATACTTTCGCATCAGACGATCGGCTTCGACAAGATCAATCAGATGCGCCATGTGAAATATTTCAAAAATGCCGACGGTATAATGCAGCACATGAAGCGCCATGCCGCCGTGATGCGCCCGAAGTTTGAGATCGTTAACCGCATAATGACGGAGGAGCTTGCCGGACTCGGCATAGCCGAGTGGACAATGCCGAAGGGCGGATATTTCATCAGCCTGTACGTCTGTGACGGCTGCGCAAAAGCAGTGTATGACGAGTCGGCAAAGGCGGGAGTTGCCCTGACGCGTGCGGGAGCAACATATCCCTACGGAATAGATCCGCGCGACAGAAACCTCAGAATCGCGCCTACCTACCCCTCCGAGGAGGAGCTTGAGTGCGCGGTGCGTATTCTCTGCGAGGCAGTGAAATACGTCGGTGCGTGCCACTATCTTGAGTCAAAATAAAACAAACGCCTGCGGGTGCGGAGGATGTGAAATATCTCCTCCGCACCCTTGATTTTTTCTGCACTATGAGTTATAATTGTGCCGAAGATAATGATTTTGTGCGGTAAATGCCGCAGAAGGGAAAATATATCATGGCTGAAAGAACACTTAACAAACGCACGCTCGTTTGGGCGCACAGAGGCGTCGCATACGCTCCCGAAAATACGCTGCCCTCGTTTCAGATGGCGGTCGATATGAAGGCTGACGGCGTTGAGCTTGACGTCCATCTTACAAAAGACAAGAAGATCCTTGTTTGCCACAACGGCACGGTCGAGGGAACATCCGATGGACACGGCGCCATCTGTGATCTTACATATGACGAGATCTTAAAGTTCAATTTTGCATACCGTGTGAACGGCAGATACGATGAGTTCGGATTTGTAAAGGCACCGCTGCTCGACGATGTGTTTGAGCTGCTCGCTCCCACCGGACTGACTGTGAACGTCGAGATCAAGAGCGATGAGGAGGAGCTTCCCGCAATGTGCATCGCCCTGTCCGAGAAGTACGGCATGAAGGACAGAGTTTACTATTCCGCGTTCAATCACGTGAATCTCGAGCGTCTTCATGAGACCGATATTTCCGTGCCGACGGCTCCGCTCTATTCCGAGCGCATCCTCTATCCGTGGGTCTACGCGTCGCTGATCGGCGCTAAGGCTATCCACCCCGCCGCTTATCAGGTGGACTGTATTCCCGGCATCATCCGCGAGTGCCATGTTCGCGGCATCCGCGTAAATCCCTGGACGATCGATGACGAAGGCGTTATGGATCACATGATCGAGGCGGGTGTTGACGCACTGATCACCGACCTTGCCGATGTTGCAAGACGTCACGTCCTCGCGCACTTCGGCGAGGAATGATGCAGAGTTACGGAGGAACGATTTGAATAAGAAAATCATAACTGCGGCGCTTGCCGCCGCGATGCTGCTGACTCTTTCGGGATGCTTCAGAAAGACCGACGGCGGAGTCGGAAGAACGGAGGTCGTGTCCTCGTCCGAAACGTCATCCGCTGTGACGACTGCCGAGCAATCGACTCCGGCTGTGTCAACTGACGATGTTGTTACAACTACAACTCCGCCCGCAACCGAGCCGCCTGTGACCGAGCCTCAGACTACCCCCGCGCCGCCGGCGCCGGAATATCCGAGCGGGCTTTATACGCGCGAAGCGCTTGCCGCGCTTGATTCCACCAAGAACGGCTGGGGTCAGGGCGTGAACGTCGATTCGCTCAACAGACCTACCGGCGCAACATGGGCACAGGATAAATACGGCAACGAGTACGGCGGAATATACATCGCACCGGAAACTGAGGGCGCGCACCTCACGTTTGACCTCGGATACGAGTTCGGCTGTACCGGAAGGATACTCGATACGCTGAAAGAGAAGGGCGTCAAGGGCACATTCTTTGTGACTATGCAGTACGTGACCGCAAATCCCGAGCTTGTGCGACGCATTATCGACGAGGGTCACACCCTCGGAAATCACAGCGTCAACCACCTCTCCATGCCGACTCTGAGCATTGACGATATGGAGAGCGAGGTCATGGGGCTTCACAACTATGTTCGCGACAATTTCGGGTATGAGATGTTCCTGTTCCGTCCTCCGATGGGCGAGTTTTCGGTCCAGTCGCTCGCGGTCGTACACAACCTCGGATACAAGTCCGTGTTCTGGAGCTTCGCATATTACGATTACGATACCTCGAACCAGCTTGATACCGAGACAGCTTATGCCAAGGTTACTTCCTGCGCGCATAAGGGAGCGGTCTACCTGCTCCACGGCGTCTCTGAGACGAATACCGCGATCCTCGGCCGCGTGGTCGATTATCTCCGCGACAGCGGTATCGGGATCGAGAATGGCTGGAGCTGATATGCACCGTTTCGGGAGACTTTGGGTGAATTTATAAAAAATGTTGACAAAAGAACTCAGACGTGGTATAATTGTTATACCTCGATTTGGGTTCTTTTTTTGCGCCCGATGTGAGGGAGGTACACGCCACATACGGCGGCTTATACGGGAATATCCCGAATTTACAAGGAGGTGCCGAAAGAATGAGAGTTAAGATCACCCTGGCGTGCAGTGAGTGCAAGCAGAGAAATTACGAGACGAAAAAGAACAAGAAAAACGATCCCGACCGTCTCGAACTGAACAAGTATTGCCGTTTCTGCCGCAAGCATACCCTGCATAAGGAAACAAAGTAATTCGGAGGAGTTAGACATGGCTGATAACGAAAACATGGAACTCGAGAATACCGAAGTTGAAAGCACGCCTGCTGCTCCTGCCGAAAAGGCAAAGGGCAAGGATAAGTCCGCAAAGGCTGCAAAGCCGAAGAAGGATAAGCCCTCGCTCGGAGCAAGACTCGGCGCATGGTTCAGATCCTACAAGTCCGAGGTCAAGAAGATCGTTTGGACAAGCCCGAAGACCGTCTGGAACAACTCGATTATGACTATCGTCGCGATCATTGTTACAGCTATCGTTGTCGGACTGCTTGACTATATCTTCAATTCCGGAGTTGATGGTCTCAGCCGTCTCATCTGACGCACGGAGGGTGCGCAGAAATGAGCGATTTCAACGAAATGAACGCCGGACCCAGATGGTATGTCGCACATACTTATTCCGGCTATGAAAACAAGGTCAAAATGAACCTTGAAAAGATCGTCGAGAACAGAGGACTGGGACACCTCATTTTCGACATAAGGATCCCCACGGAGATCATCGTGGAATCCGACGGCGGCGTGGAGAAGGAAGTCGAATCAAAGGTCTTCCCGTCCTACGTCATCATTAAAATGATCATGACCGACGAGAGCTGGCATGTCGTCCGCAATATCCGCGGCGTCACCGGATTTGTCGGCCCCGGATCAAAGCCCGTTCCGCTTACCGACGAGGAGGCTGCCGCCATCCTCAACGAGACCCGCACGACTACCGTGACGCTCGAGGTCGGTGATATGGTCGATATCGTTGACGGAATGTTCAACGGATTCTCCGGAAAGATCGACGAGATCGACGAGGCAAGCGGCGAGGCGACCGTTATCGTATCCACTGTCGGACGCGATATGCCGGTCAAGGTCGAGCTGAAGCAGATCCGCCGCAAGACGGACGCTTAAGGTTCGCAAAACTGCAATGCCACAGTCAGCGGCTGCGTTTTATGGTGAAACGCGGGCGTCGGACTGTAAAGGTGCGCCACCGGCTTTGGCGCGTGCGTGGGAGGGAGAAAAATTTCTTAATTCTCCCGTCATAAACCACAAATGGAGGTTTTAAGACTATGGCAAAGAAAATACTCGGCTATGTAAAACTTCAGCTGCCCGCAGGCAAGGCAATACCCGGCCCTCCCGTAGGACCTGCTCTCGGTGCATACGGAGTTACAATCATCAACTTCACTAAGGAGTTCAACGAGCGCACAAAGAACGACATCGGAATGATCATTCCCGTCGTCATCACCATTTATGCTGACCGTTCTTTCTCCTTTATTACAAAGACGCCCCCCGCAGCTGTACTTATCAAGAAGGCTTGCGGCATCGAGACTGCGTCTGATAAGCCCAACAAGAACAAGGTTGCAACAATCACCAAGGATCAGATCCGCGCTATCGCAGAGACGAAGGCGCCCGACCTGAACGCAGGCTCTGTTGAGGCTGCTATGAGCATGATCGCCGGAACTGCGCGCTCCATGGGCGTAGTTGTCGAGGAATAAGGAGGCAGAGAGATGTTTAAGGGTAAGAAATATGTAGACAGCGCTAAGCTGATTGACAAGAACAAGCTCTATGATCCCTCCGAGGCAATCGACCTTGTTTGCCAGACTTCTAAGGCAAAGTTCGACGAGACCATCGAGATCCACGTCCGTCTGGGCGTTGACTCCCGTCACGCTGACCAGCAGGTCCGCGGTGCGGTAGTTCTCCCCAACGGTACCGGTAAGACCATCCGCACCCTCGTTTTCGCTAAGGGCGATCACGCTAAGGCTGCTGCTGAGGCAGGCGCTGACTATGTCGGCGACGCTGATCTCGTTGAGAAGATTCAGAAGGAAAACTGGTTCGAGTTCGACGTTGTTATCGCTACCCCCGACATGATGGGTACGATCGGTCGTCTCGGTAAGGTGCTCGGTCCTAAGGGACTCATGCCTAACCCGAAGGCCGGAACCGTAACTATGGATGTAGCCAAGGCTATCACTGAGGCTAAGGCAGGTAAGATCGAGTATCGTCTCGACAAGACCAACATCATCCACTGCCCGATCGGTAAGGCTTCCTTCGGTGCAGAGAAGCTCTCCGAGAACTTCAACACCCTCATGGGTGCTGTTATCAAGGCAAGACCTGCTGCTGCAAAGGGTCAGTACATCAAGAGCTGCGTTATCGCATCTACGATGGGCCCCGGCATCAAGGTCAACAGCTCCAAAATCGAGGCGTAAGTTAATAACCGCATTCATACGGCGGGAACTTCAGACGAAGTTCCCGCCGTGTTTTTGTATATTGATACAGAGGATACGGTCGCGGGGGGACGGTCGCTTTCTTAAAAGAAAGCTCCGCAAAGAATTTTATACATGGATACATACACAAGAATAATACAGTATAAAGCTTTTTGCGTAGATTTTTCTCGAAAAAGCGACCATATCCCCTATAAGAAAGCGACCGTATTCCCCTAAAGCTTTTTCTTGAATATAGCCAAGACGCAGCCCATGTTTATCACCGTCAGCAGAGCGATGATCAGATCGGCGAGCTGCCACATGACTCCTGACGAAATTATCGATCCTATAACGGACGATGCCGAAAAAAACGCGATGTATAAAAATCGAGCCGATCTCGCATCGGTGAAATATTTAATGGCGCAGATGCCGTAGTACGATTGGCAGACCACAGTCGCAAGTGCAAACAGCACGACCGATATTCCGATCACCACAGCAGCCCAGCTGCCGAGCGCGTCGCCGAACGCCGCCATCACTTCGCCGATTCCGAATTCCGTCCCACCGGCATCACATGTCAGCATTACAAGCGCCGTCATCGTGCACAGTACGATCGTGTCGGCGAATACCTCGAATATCCCCATGCACCCCTGATGATGCGGGCTTTTGGCGGCAGCCGCCGCGTGTGCCGACGGGGCTGTTCCGCACCCCGCCTCGTTTGAGAATATCCCGCGCGTTATCCCGAATCTCACGGCGCGCGATATCCCGAAACCGAACACCCCTCCGGCTGCCGCTTCAAAGCGGAACGCTCCCGCAAAAATATCGCGGAACGCCGAGCCGAGTCGTGATCTGCAGTGTATTATCGCCGCGACCGACAGCATTATGTACGCAAGTGAGAGCAGCGGGATCATCCGCACCGTCAGATCTGATACGCGGCGAAGCCCGCCCGCCGCAGTTATCGCCGCGATTACCGCGAACGCTGTACCGCAGTATATCGGCGGGATTTTGGAGAACACTGATGCCGCCGCGTTGACCTGCACGATGTTGCCCGTGAGGATCGAGTTTGACGCGATAAGAAACGCGAATATCGCCGCGACGGCGCAGGCGATGCGTCTGCCGAGACGTCGGCGCAGCCCGTCGCGCATATAGTACATCGCGCCGCCGTAGTAGCCGTTTGCGCCGCGTTGCCTGTATTCCTGCGAAAGATAAACTTCCGCATATTTTACGCTCATTACAAGGATCCCGCAGATCCACATCCAGAATACCGCACCGGCGCCGCCAGAACCGATCGCCGCCGCAACGCCGGATATGTTGCCCACGCCGAGCGTTCCAGCAAGCGCAACGCTCAGCGCCCTCGCGGGGGATACGCCCCCGCCCGCCGCCGCGTCTTTCAGATCGTGCACAAGCTTTGCGGGGTGAAGAATATAGAAAAATTTCTCGCGCCGTCCGAGAACAAGCCCTGCGATCATCAGAAATATGGGCAGAACGGTCCCCGACAGAGCAGCATTCACCGACTCAAGCACATTCATCCGCGCACCCCCGCATACTTTTCCGCATAATATACCGTTTACATATTATTCGTCAGACGCCGTATTCATGCGTTAGCACTCGGATACAAAGGAAATTATATATTATAGGAATAATTTGTTAAAGATATGTGAATTCTAAGAAAATCTATTGATTTTATCTCTTGCAGGGTATAGAATATACTCAAAGCTTGGCACTCGGATAATTCGAGTGCTAAACCTTGAGATAAAAAATCATTGCATTTATTATAGGAGGGTATTATGAAAATAAAGCCGCTTGCAGACCGCGTAGTTGTACGCGCAGTAGAAGCAGAGGAGACCACTAAGGCGGGAATCATTCTTCCCGGTACCGCTCAGGAGAAGCCGCAGGTTGCTGAGGTCGTAGCAGTAGGCCCCGGCGGAATGGTTGACGGCAAGGAAGTCGTTATGACCGTAAAGGTCGGCGACAAGGTCATCACCAGCAAGTACGCAGGAACCGAGGTAAAGTGCGACGGAAACGAGTACAATATCGTCCGTCAGAGCGACATCCTCGCAGTAGTTGAATAATCTTAAACAGAGAGAAACAAAGGAGAGATACATCATGGCAAAGGATATTCTGTACGGAGCAGATGCAAGAAATGCTCTGATCGCCGGCGTTGATAAGCTGGCTGATACTGTTAAGATCACACTCGGCCCGAAGGGCAGAAACGTTGTGCTCGACAAGAAGTTCGGCGCACCGCTGATCACCAACGACGGTGTTACCATCGCAAAGGAGATCGAGCTTGAGTGCGCAGCAGAGAACATGGGTGCTCAGCTCGTCCGCGAGGTCGCAACAAAGACCAACGACGCAGCAGGCGACGGTACGACCACTGCAACTCTTCTTGCTCAGGCATTCATCCACGAGGGCATGAAGAACGTTACCGCAGGTGCAAACCCGATGGTTATCCGCAAGGGTATTCAGAAGGCTGTTGACAAGGCAGTTTCCTGCCTCGTTGCAAACTCCAAGAAGGTAAACGGAAGCGCTGATATCGCAAGAGTCGGTACGATCTCCGCAGGCGACGAGGTCATCGGTACTCTCATCGCAGACGCTATGGAGAAGGTCACCGCTGACGGCGTTATCACCGTTGAGGAGTCCAAGTCCGCTGAGACCTACTGCGAGGTCGTAGAAGGTATGCAGTTCGACCGCGGCTATCTCTCGCCCTATATGGCTACCGATACCGATAAGATGGAGGCTGTCCTCGACGACGCACTCGTTCTTATCACCGATAAGAAGATCTCCAACATTCAGGAGATCCTGCCCCTGCTCGAGAAGATCGTCCAGAGCGGCTCCCGCCTCCTGATCATCGCTGAGGACGTTGAGGGCGAGGCTCTCACGACTCTCGTTCTGAACAAGCTCCGCGGCACGTTCAACTGCGTTGCAGTTAAGGCTCCCGGATTCGGCGACAGACGTAAGGAGATGCTCCGCGATATCGCTATCCTGACCGGCGGCGAGGTAATCTCGAGCGAGCTCGGTCTTGACCTTAAGGAGACCACTATCGAGCAGCTCGGCCGCGCAAGACAGGTCAAGGTCAACAAGGATAATACCATTATCGTCGGCGGCGCAGGCAATCCCGAGGACATCAAGAGCCGCGTTGCACAGATCAAGAGCGCAATCGAGACTACCACCTCCGATTTCGACCGCGAGAAGCTCCAGGAGAGACTCGCAAAGCTGTCCGGCGGTGTTGCAGTTATCAAGGTCGGCGCTGCTACCGAGACCGAGATGAAGGAGAAGAAACTCCGCATCGAGGACGCACTGAACGCTACTCGTGCAGCTGTTGAGGAGGGTATCGTTGCAGGCGGCGGTACCGCATACGTTAACGTTATCGATGAGGTTGCAAAGCTTGTTGACACCGTTGAGGGCGACGAGAAGACCGGCGTCAAGATCGTTGTTAAGGCTCTTGAGGCTCCCGTTCGTCAGATCGCTGAGAACGCAGGCTTCGAGGGATCCGTTATCGTTGATAAGATCCGCGAGAGCGGAAAGGTCGGCTATGGCTTCGACGCTTACAGCGAGACCTACTGTGATATGATGGAGAAGGGCATCGTTGATCCGACTAAGGTTACGAGAAGCGCACTTCAGAATGCAGCTTCAGTTGCTTCGACCGTCCTCACCACCGAGGCTCTCGTTGCAAACCAGCCCGAGGAGGCTCCTGCAGCTCCCGCAGCCGGTATGGGCGGCGGCATGGGCGGTATGTATTGATCCGCTGAAAAATGAATATTACTATGCGGGAGGGGCTTTTCAAAAAAGCCCCTCCCGCGCTGTGACTGTGATTTTTTATTTTGATTTTGTGTAGAAGTTCTTTTGGTTCTTTTCTTTTAAGAAAAGAACCGCGCCCCCGCATCCCCCGCGCCCCTCCGCTGCTTATTCGAGTACGTCCTTGCCCTCGAGCAGCCCGTCAAATTCGTGCTGCCGCAGAACCTCGTATACCGCAATTGCCGCAGAGTTTGAGAGATTCAGACTCCGCAGCCCGTCGCGCATCGGAATGCGAACGCACCTGTCGTAGTTTTCGCGCAGAAAATCCTCGGGCAGCCCGCGCGTCTCCTTGCCGAATATCAGATAACAGTCGTCAGGATATCTGACGGCAGTGTACGGGCGCGGCGCCTTTGTCGAAAAGCAGTAGAACTGCGCGTCCGGATGTGCCGCGAAGAATTCATCAAATCCGTCATAGTAGAATATGTCAAGACTGTGCCAGTAGTCAAGCCCCGCACGCTTCAGCTTCGCGTCGTCGATCCTGAACCCAAGCGGGCGTATCAGATGAAGCGCAGCACCCGTCGCCGCGCACGTCCGTGCAATGTTGCCCGTGTTCTGCGGAATTTCCGGCTCGTGCAGTACAATGTTCAGCTTCATTTTATCCCCTCCGATCTCATGCTACACAGAATTATATAGCATTTCGCACGGCGTTTCAATACCCGTGTGTGAAATCCAAAGAATTTACAAATATCTATTTTATTTTTCGTGGAAGTGTTGTATAATATTATAAATATGCAAAATAGGATAACTGTTTTTTCAGCAAGAGAAAACTTAAACTGTTTGGAGAATATATATGGGACTTTATTCAAAAATCTTCGGAACGTACAGTGACCGCCAGATCAAAAAACAGATGGGCGTCATAAACCGTATCGAGGAGCTTGCGGATACATACGCCGCGCTCTCCGATGCCGAAATGGCTGAGCGCACTCTTAAATTCAAGGAGCAGATCGCGGGAGGAACCGACCTTGATACGATCCTCCCGGATGCATATGCCCTCGTCAGAGAATCCGCCGACCGCGTGCTCGGTAAGCGCCCGTTCAAGGTGCAGCTTATCTGCGGACTCCTGCTCCATCAGGGACGTATCGCCGAGATGAAGACCGGTGAGGGTAAAACGCTCGTCGCCGTCCTCCCGTCATACCTCAATGCACTTACCGGTAAGGGCGTCCATATCGTTACCGTCAACGAGTACCTCGCCCGCGTCGGATGCGAGGAAATGGGACGAGTACACGAGTATCTCGGACTCTCCACCGGACTTGTCGTACACGACCAGTCTAGAAGCGAGAAGCAGACCGCGTACAGATGCGATATCACCTACGGTACGAATAACGAGTTCGGCTTCGACTACCTCCGCGACAATATGGTCACATATAAGGAAAACCTTGTCCAGCGCGGGCATAATTTTGCCATCGTCGATGAGGTGGACTCCATCCTCATCGATGAGGCGAGAACCCCTCTTATTATATCCGGTCAGGGTACGAAAACGAACGACCTCTACGACCGCGCCGAGAAGTTTGCACGCTCGCTCCGCTGCTTTGTTATCAAGGAGCTTGACAATAAGGAGCTGAACGACGATATCGACGCGGATTACATCGTCGATGAGAAGGCAAAGAGCACGACCCTCACCGCCGCCGGAATCAAGAAGGCGGAGGAGTTCTTCGAGCTTGACAACCTCTCCGATCCCGATAACGCCGAGATCTCGCACCATATCTATCAGGCGATCCGCGCGCACGGTATCATGAAGCGCGATATCGACTACGTCCTCAAGGACGATCAGGTCCTTATCGTTGATTCCTTCACCGGACGTATCATGCCTGGCAGACGTTACTCCGACGGACTCCATCAGGCGATCGAGGCAAAGGAAAACGTCCAGATTCAGAAGGAAAACCGCACTATCGCAACGATCACGTTCCAGAACTACTTCCGTATGTACGATAAGCTGTCCGGTATGACCGGTACCGCTCTCTCCGAGGAGGACGAGTTCCGCGAGATCTACAATCTCGACGTAGTCGAGGTGCCGACGAACAAGCCGATGATCCGTGTCGATCACCATGACGTCGTCTATAAATCCAAGGCGGGCAAGGACCGCGCGATCATCGAGCAGATCCGTACCTGCCACGAAAAAGGACAGCCCGTCCTTGTCGGTACTGTGTCCGTCGAGAAGTCGGAGGAGCTGTCCGCAAAGCTCAAGGCGTGCGGAATAAAGCATACGGTCCTCAACGCAAAGCATCACGAGCGCGAGGCTGACATAGTTGCTCAGGCAGGTAAGCTCAGCGCCGTCACGATCTCTACTAATATGGCGGGACGTGGTACGGATATCCTGCTCGGCGGTAACGCGGAATATCTCGCAAAGGCGGAGATGCGCCGCATGGAGTACCCCGAGGAGATCATCACCGTCGCCGCAGGATCGCTTCAGAACATCGACGAGGAGGCGCTCGCCGCACGCGAGGTCTACCGCGATCTTTATAAGAAATATCAGGATGAGATACGCCCCGAGGCACAGAAGGTCTGTGAGGCGGGCGGACTGTTCGTCATCGGTACCGAGCGCCATGAGAGCCGCCGTATCGACAATCAGCTCCGCGGACGAAGCGGACGTCAGGGCGACCCCGGCGAGTCAAGATTCTTCCTCTCGCTCGAGGACGATCTCATGCGCCTGTTCGGAAGCGAGCGCATAATCGGCATCGTCGAGCGTCTCGGCCTTGACGACGATACGCCTATCGGAGAGAAGCTGCTTTCCAACTCCATCGAGAATGCGCAGAAGCACCTCGAAGGCGAGAACTTTAACAGACGTAAGAACGTCCTCGCATACGACGACGTTATGAATCAGCAGAGAAAGATCATCTACAAGCAGCGTTCCGACGTCCTCGAGGGCGAGAGCGTCAAGGAGAAGATCCTCGCCATGATGGAGAATACGATCAACGACTCCGTCGATTCGTTCCTGCACAGCGACGATATCTCCATGTGGGATCTCGAGGGGCTTCGCGAGAAGTACCGCGGACTGCTTACGGCGGACGGCGATTTCGAGTATCTGCACGGCGGAGCATCCGAGAGCCGCGAGGCTATACGCGAGGAGCTGCTCTCCCGCGCACACAAGGTCTATGAGCACAAGGAAAAGGAAGTGTTCGGCGAGGCTACGATGCGTGAGGTCGAGAAGGCGATCCTGCTCCGGAATGTTGACGTGAAGTGGATGGATCATCTTGAGGATATGGATAACCTCATGAACAGCATCGGACTCCAGGCATACGCACAGCGCAACCCGATCAACGAGTACCGTATTCAGGGCGCCGATCTCTTTGACGAGATGATCGCGCAGATAAGAGACGATACGGTTCGCGGAATCCTTTCCGTCGTTCCGAGAGAGTCTGTCACCAAGCGAGTTGAGGTCGCACGCCCCGTTAGCGCAGGCTTTGTCGGCGGACCGCAGAAGGCGGCTCAGCCCAAGACTGCTCCGCGTGGAGTTGTGACCAAGGCGCAGAAGGTCGGACGCAACGATCCGTGTCCATGCGGCAGCGGCAAGAAGTACAAGAAGTGCTGCGGCAGCGGCATCGACGACTCCGCAGATTCGGAGAACTGACGATGGGATTCGGGATCCTGTTTGTCGGATACGCGCTCGCCATCGGATCAACGTACTATGGTACCTACTTCTTCGGCGACGTGATCGGCGGCGTAATAATGCTTCTCGCATTTCTGAAGCTCAGGCAGTATGAGCGCTCGTTTGTCGCCTCGGCGGCGGCATCCGCCGGATATTCGCTTATATGCGGTGCTTCTGCCGTTATGGCGCTCATGGGCTATGCCGACGAGAGCATCTCTCCCGAGCTTATCGGCGCGCAGGTCTTTGCGGTGATTCAGGTGATCCTTCCGATCGTCGTCGTCGCACTGTACATCTGTATGCTCTTGCCGATGATCCGCCTTGCCGGCTCCGTCGGGCTTGTCCAGCTCCGACGCCGCACAGTGTGGGTGCTCAGCCTTATCTTCATCTATACGGCGGCGTATCTTGTGCTGTATTTCGCTGGCGACCGCATCGCAGAAGCGTCAGTCAAGGTGTACAACGGATATGCCTCGGTTATCGGTCTGTTCCAGATCGTGTACTATCTCATCATGCTTGTTTTGATCCTCTCCTTCCTCAAATGGGTCGTACCCGCAGAGGTCGCCGAGGCGGAGCAGAACGGCACACAGCTTGCAAACGAGAGCCTTCTCACAAAGCTCGGAGGGCGCATAAACGCCTTTGAGGAAAAGGTGCGTTCGCACAAGAAAGACGGCGGTATCGACGATATTTCCGCCGATGCAAACGACAGTCCGGACGAGTCGAAATCCGATTCTTTGCCGACGCCGAACGGCGAGGAGCCTGACGGCTCGGATGACGGTCAACAATAAATAATAAACGGGGAGCAATGCTATGAATGTGTTCTTTATCGGTGCAGGGTTTCTGTTTCTGCTGAATCCTGTCCTCGGACTGTTAGACCTGCTCCCCGATTTTATCGGATACACGCTTATAATCCTCGGAATCCGTGATGCATCGTATATCGTTGAGGAGCTGTCACTTGCCCGCAGGCGGTATACATACCTCATATGGGTTGGGATCGCCCGACTTCTTCTGAGTCTTTCCGGCGTGAATAAGATAAATACGCTGCCGCTGACGCTTGCGTTTTCCATCGCCGTAGTCGAGGGAATACTGCTTGTGCTTGCAACAAAGAGCCTCTTCGGCGGGATAGAGTACGCCGCTATGCGTTACGGCGGCTCGGGAATCCTTTCGTCCGGAATGCGCGAGGGCTTTTACCACGACGAGGGCGGCGAATACCGATTCGGCAAAGTCCCGAGGGATTCGGTCGGCGGTGTCAGAGTGTTTGCGATAGTGTTGTTTGTCGTGCGCGAGGCACTGTCCGTCGTGCCGGAGCTTCCCGCATTGCAGCTGACGGATCATGCCGGCGATATCGCAGCGCTTGATTTTTCGTCTGTCTCGACTCTTATACGGTTTGCGGTGTCGGTGGTGTTCCTGATACCCGCCGTCGTGTTTTTCGTAATATTGGTGCGCTTCCTGCGCCGCGTCGGTGCCGCCGAGGATCTTTTGTCCGGCATAGACCGCGAGATAAACAAGCGGTACGGCGGTCCATATGAGCCGCGTATGTGCTCGCGGATGAGGGCTGTGTCCTTCTTCGCCGGAGCGGCGGTGCTGCTGTACATGGGCTTCTATGATTATCAGATAAACATGATCCCGCGATATATACCGGCGGCGATCGTGATATTCGTGAGCCTTGCGATGTTCGTCTCAGCCAACCGTGCACCGTCAGCGCTTGTCCCCGTGATTCCTTCCGTTCTTGCGATCCCCGTGTCGATATACACCTCAAAATTGCAGAACGATTATTACGCACTCTATAAGGCGATCATGCTCCAGACGTACCTCACCAATGATGAGTACGTCTATGATCAGCATATAAATAAAGTGAAACCGGGGTATTGGAGGCTCGCCGCAGTCGAGCTTGCGGAAGCACTGCTGTGCGGCGCGGCGATCATTCTCATGCTTGTCGTGTATTACAGACTGTCGGCATCGCACGCCGAATCGTTCAGATCGGTGTCCGAGCATGATCGTGCGGATATCGCGAGATCACAAAAGCGCAGATTCGTGATTCTTATGATCATCGGTGCGATATGCGTCATAGCGTTTTCCGCATATCGCTTTGTGCTGCCGTACTTTGCATCAATGCCGATGACCTGTATTGCCTTGAATCTCGTGTTCTTCGGCTTCTATCTGAATTATTCGCTTATGAATAACCAGTATGTTTATACAAATCTTCAGTAATTGTTGGTTTGTCAATGATATGTTACACCATGCTTCAAAAAATTATCGAGAGTAGCCTTGGGAGAGATCCAGTTAAGC
>CAKSDP010000020.1 GCA_934446065.1 uncultured Eubacteriales bacterium | reverse complement strand
TTAACTGGACCTCTCCCAAGGCTACTCTCGATAATTTTTTGAAGCATGGTGTAACATATCATTGACAAACCAACAAAAGGAGCCGTGCGTAAACACGACTCCTTATTAGTTAAAGATTAATTACTTAACGTTAACTTTCTTTACAACGATAGCGGTGCCGAGAGCAACGACCATAGCCACAGCAACGATGATAGCAGCGTCGCCGGTCTTGGTGCTGTTGTTAACGGAAGAACCGTTCTTGTTGGTGTCTGCGGGAACCTCAACGACCTTGGTTACGATCTCGGTCTCACCCTTATCGTTGGTTACAACAGATGTAACAACGGAGGTTGCCGGAGGATTGTTGTTATTACCGGAGTTAGTGGTGTTAGCAGGATCGTTGTTGCCACCATTGTTGCCATTGTTTCCACCATTGGTAGTTTCAGCAGTGGTAACAGGAGCAAGACCTGCGGGATAGATGTACTCAGGAGAAGCAACGTCAACAGAAGATACCTGGAAGAAGTTGCTGGTATTCCAGAAGAGGAAAGGAGAGTTGATTTCCTTAGCGATTCTGTATGTATCAGCGGTATCAACGAAGTCGATTATGAGCTCACCGTTGAAGTAACCACGGATTCTGCCGCGGGTAACGGTCATACCGAGCTTATTGAACTCGTCACCCTTGATCTCCTTAGCAACACGAGCAACGAGCTGATCCTCTTCGCCGCCGCCGCCGAGAACCTTAGACAGATAGAACTCACCGTTTACAAAGTCGTAACCGAAAGAAATGAAAGATCTGTCCTCTTCAATACCTGCGACAACAAGGTTGTCGTTGCAGTAAGCAAGAGAATAGTCTCTGGAATCGCCGGCGTTCTCGTCAGCATCTGCCCAAACCTGAATCTCAACATCATACTCAAGCCAAGTAAGCATAGTATTGTTAAAGACACCGTCAGAGTCGTCATATCTGGACATGAAAGTACGAGCATCGCTGTAACCGATGAGCTTACCGTCATCAGTGATCCATGTTGCACCTGCGATAAAGTTACTATCGAAGGTTGCGCCACCGTTAGTAAATCTCTCCTGGAGGTAATATCCCTCAGCGGAGACGCTTACGCAGACAGCACTTACGAGCATAACTGCGACAAGCAGAATCGAAAGAATTTTCTTCATTTGTGTTTCTCCTTTATGGAATTATGGCCCACGCCACATTTTGTATACATATTCTATCACATTGCTCACACAATTGCAAGAGTTTTGAATAAAAATTTTAGTTATATAGCAGGTTTTTAGTACCAATTTTCCCGCTTTTCTGTTAGAGATTTTTCTGTTTTGTCATACTACGAGCAAAAAAGCGCTTCCGAAGAAGCGCTTTTTCAAATCGTGTTGAGGGTTAATTATTTAACGTTAACCTTCTTAACAACTACAGCTGCGCCGAGAGCAACAACCATAACTGCAACAACAACGAACATCATGTCGCCGGTCTGGCTAGCCTTATCGGGAGCCTTGGTGGTTGCGGGAGCCTCAGTAGTAGTGGTAGCAGGAGCCTCGGTAGCAGCCTTAGTGGTTGCGGGAGCCTCAGTTGCAGAGGTAGCAGGAGCCTCGGTAGCGGTCTCGGTAGGAGCCGGCTCAGTGGTTACAGGAGCAGTGGTAGCTACTGCAGCAACAGCGGATGCATTCTTAATGACAGCGGAACCCTCGAGAGAGTTGTCGTTAGAGTCCTTAAGATCGGTGCAAGCGATGTTAACAGTGTACTCAGCACCCTCGGTTGCAGGAGCTGCAAGGTCGAAAGTCAGAGAAAGGATAACGAGGTCCTCGCCGCTTCCCTTGATAGCGTCTCTGTCGATACCAGCCCATACAAGGTTGTAAGGCATATCAGTGTAGTTCTGACCGTAGATGCCCTGACCCTTGATGTTATAGTCAGAAGCCTCAACGAGGGTCATAACTTCCTTGTCGTACTGGAAGTTTACAGCAAAGCCCTGAAGAGTAACGTCGGTAGGAACGTTGAGAACGAAGTCAACAACGAGCTGAGTATCGCCAACAGTTACGTCGTGAGCAACTGCAGCAACGGTTACTGCTGCTGCATCGTCTGCAAATGCACTGAAGCAAGCAAGGCTTGCGATCATGAGTACAGCGCAAAGCAAAGAAAGAATCTTCTTCATGTTTTTTCTCCTTATATGTACATATATTTTCCCAACGCCGTAAAGTCTTCGGCGTATTGGACAATTGTATTCTATCACAGTCGGACTAAAATATCAAGTACTTTTTCGCATTTTCGGCAAAAAACTTGAAATTTTAATTGGATATGCTGTGAAAATAAGGGACTGCGCGATTATTTTACGTTAACTTTTTTAACTACGAGTGCGGTTCCGAGCGCGATGACCATTGCTGCCGCAACGATAAACGCAGCGTCACCGGTCTTGGTGCTGGAGTTCACACCGGAGTTGTTCTTGTTGGTCTCAGCCGTAACCTCGACCACCTTTGTTACGATCTCGGTCTCACCCTTGTCATTGGTGATGACCTCCTCAACAACGGATGTTGCCGCGGGAGCATTGTTGTTGGAATTTCCGCCGTTATTGCCGTTGTTTCCATTGCTGCCGCCGTTACCGTTATTCTTATCGCCGCTGGTGACTGCGGGATCGGGGTTGTCATTTCCGCCGTCGGCGAGGTCGCCGAACAGATCGTAGTCAGCAGTTGCAATAACGAGATTGTCAAACGATACGTAGCAGTTGTTGTTCTGCAGAAGAATCGGCGAAGACATATTTGCAGCGAGCGTGGAATCACTGTACTCAACGACCTTCTCGCCGTCCAGGTAACCGGTAATCTTGCCGGGAACGATTCTCATACCGAGAACGACCCAATCGCCGCCGACTTCGATATCGGAGATCGGCGCGGACGAAGCCACAGGATCGCCTTCACTTGCGGAGCTGTAAATCTCAACGGTCTGCTTATCAGCGTTCACGAGGACATTGTAAATGTTACCGTTAACGTGATCACCGGGCGTACCGCCGTCAGACTCAGCAACATAGAGGAAATTGTCTCTCCACCAGAAACCTGCTCTGTGATCGCCGTCTGCATCAAAGTCGCGGACCTTGATCTTGATGGACGCAGAGTTGGCAGCGTACAGTCTCGGAGACGGGCTGTAATCGTAGCGATACTCCATCTGAGAGATTACGCCGTCCCTGTATGCGCTGACGCAAAGGTTTCCGGGCTCCGAGTCATCGGAGAAGAACAAATTGCCCTCAAGGATCCAGTTGTTTGTGTTAGTAAATCCGTCAGAGAAATCATCCGTAAACAGGACCTCTCCGGCAGCAGATGTGCTTACAATGGCAACAGACGCGAGCATCATCACCGACATAAGCACTGCGATGAACTTTTTCATCTGCGTGATCCTCCTTTTATTGCCGCTGTATGCGGCGAATATAGTCTCAATGATGACATTATATCACAACGTCATAACAATTGCAATACCGTATGTTTATATTTTTTTAACACTTAGATTCCGGTTTTGTATCAGTTGACAAGCGTACCGACGCTGAAGCCCTTCCAACCTGCAATAGCTTTGAGGTAGTACGTAGCATCCATCGTGTTTGTACGACCGTCGCCGTTAACGTCGCCGGCCTCTTTGAACACATCCGGGAGGTCCCACTTAGCTATGATCTTGAGGATAAGGATTACATCTGCAATGTCATACTTATCGTCGCCGTTAAGATCACCGACGGAATAGTTGAAGACCTTTGTGGAGGAGTTGCAGATCGCGATATCCTTGTTTGCTCCGTCGGAACCGACGAACTTGTAGTCATTCACGTCGGCGCCGAAGCCATACGAGAAGTCCTGAACGCTGAGATTCGTATCATCGTTCGAAACCTTCTTGGCGCCTGCCATCTTATAAGTAATGGTAGCGATTACGCCGTCAGCGGTATAGTCGATGGGAGTCGTGATCGTAAGCTTACCCTCTTCATCATCATATGAAGCGGTAAGGCCGTTCGCTCCCGTGACGCTCTCAACAGTGATCAGCGGATCCTGGAGCAGGTACAGCTCAATGTTTCTGAAACCGGGGTTCGAGGAAACTGCGAGGTCAGCCTCAAACGTTCTTCCGGACTTGGAAACGATCTCTTTCTCGAAGGAAAGAGCAGCAACACCCTCTTCTGCGGTGTTCAGCTTCTGGCCGTAGATCTCAAGCGCGGGATCAACAAACGCAAACGCTCTGGGATCCATGATCTGGTTGATTATATCGGCGTTCTTAACGACCGTTCCGGTCTCGGTCGTGCCGTCTTTTTTTGTCTGCGCCTCATTCTCAAAGTAAGTATTGTCGAAGTCGCAGAAGCCGAAGCTCTGATCGCGTCCCTCGCCGGTAGCGGGATTGTACACGCCCTCTTTGTAGAGTGCGAGGTTATCGATGTAGCAACAGATGTGTCTTGCGTAGAACAGTACCATGGTGTAGTCGAAGAACATCGGGGAGATCATGTCGTCGTACATATCGAAATCAATGATCTTCTCGCCGTTGAGGTAAGCGGTGAATTCAGACTCACCCTTAAGCTCAAAAGCGACCTTGTAGGTCTCGCCGGGGATTACAAGTCCGGCTGCGGATTTTACAAGATATCCGAGTCCGTCGCCGCGTGCGCTGTTGATATCAACGTCCTTCCAGTCGGAAGAGCCCTCGGTTACGTTCGGAGACATCTTGGAGTTTGCGAGGTAGAAATAGCCGCCCTCGGCGTTGTAGCCGAAGTACTTGAACTCGCCGTCGCCGTTGCTGCCAATCGTTATGTTGAGCTTAGGCGTGTGATAAAGAGTTGCGTCGAACGGGTGAATACACGGAGCGGTATGACCCATTGTAAAATCAAACTCCAGCGTCATTCCACCCTCTGAGAAGAGGCTGTTGTCCTTATCGCCGGTGTCAAGTGACATATATCCGTTTGCAGCACCGCCCTCGGACAGCACGGTATCATCAAACTTAAGGGCTTTATTGTTCTCATCGGCTGCGCCCGCGCCTACCAGTGCCATGCCTGCAACCATTGCCGCAGACAAAATACCGGAAATCAGTTTTTTCATTTTGGATTCTCCTTAAATTATTTACGGTGAAGCTCACCTATCTGCACATATGATATCACAAATCATTCAAAAGTGCAAGTCCCAAGCGGCATTTTTGTGATGATTTTACCAAAAATCATCACTTACGGGATGTCGCTTACGATCTGCTCCGGTGGCACGTCAAGCTGCCACGGGTTTTTGATGAGCGATTTTATCATTTTCAGAGACGACGCATAGTAGTATCCGTCGCAGATACGCTCGTCGAGGACAAAAGTAACATCTATATATTTATCCTTATGTACCGTACCGTCGTCCGACAGGCTGTACTCTCGCTTCTTTGTGCCGAACGAGCAGAACACGGGGCAGGTGCCGAAATCGTACAGGTGATGATAGATCGCGGGAATACCGAGCGAACCCATCGACGTTATGAAGAACGAGCAGTGGAACGGGCTGACGCCGGTCAGGAACGACGGCAGCAGTCCGAAATAGTCAAGCAGATTGAGGAACCATATCGAAAACTTCAGGACAAGTCCCGGAATATAGCTCAGCACCTTTGCGGTATTGTCGAAATCTCCGCCGGGGTTATCGCGGTAGTCCGTTACCACCTGATTGAGCTTCTCATACACATCAACTGCGGTCGCGTCGGGCGGAAGTATCACCTTTACCACCGTATCTGGGGACTCAAGATTCATCTGCTTCTTTATTGAAAGCGAGATCTCAACATTTCTGCGGGTGTATATCCGCTGTCCGCGAATAAACCGGTTGAGCGCGGGGCGCTGCGACACAGTTCTGATGTACGCGGCGATGAGCACGTGCATATAGCTTATGTTTTTGTACCCCTCCGCCTGCTTTTCCTTTATGTATTTATCAACATTGTCTATTTTCAGCTTATCGGCTATCATATTCTGCGAGCCGACGCGCGTTTTCATTATATAGGAAGTTATCACGAGCATCGGAGAAGCGGTGCGCACACGGCGGAACTCCTCCTCCCTTTTCTTCTTTTTTGCGGGCATTTCCGTATCTCGGACTTTTTCTTCAACCATCACAGATCCTCCGCCTAAAAAATATTATACATATGTAATTTTATCACACATACGTTATTATGTAAATACAGGACAGCAATTTTTTGTGCATTATCGGAAAATACGGCACGCTCTCTTGCGTCTGCGGCAAAATTGAGGTATAATATAAAATGAGGGGGAAGTTTTTATTCCCGCTATCTGCTGATTCCATCGGAAAGGTCGTATATAAAATGAGAAGAACAAAGATCATCTGCACGCTCGGACCCACAAGCACAAACGAAAAAACGCTTGCCGAAATGCTTCGCGCGGGCATGAATGTTGCAAGGCTGAACTTTTCGCACGGAACTCACGAGGAGCACCGCAAGAACATTGCCCTGTTTCGCTCGGTCCGCGACAAGCTGAAGGTGCCTGCCGCCGTAATGCTTGACACGAAGGGGCCGGAGATCCGTCTCGGCAAGGTTGAGGACGGCGTTGTTCTGAAGAGCGGGCAGGATTTCACATTCACGACCCGCGATGTTGTCGGAAGCTCCAACGAGGCATCGATAACATACAAGGATCTGCCGCGCCAGCTCACTCGCGGCGACCATCTTCTCATTGACGACGGACGCATCAGTCTTGAAGTCGTATCGACCGATAACGAAAATATTGTATGTCGTGTGATTGACGGCGGTCACATCAGCACGCACAAGGGCGTAAACGTGCCGAATGTGGCGCTCGATATGCCGTATCTCAGTCCGAGCGACGAGGCTGACCTCCTGTTCGGCATCGAGGAAAAGGTCGATTTTGTATCGGCGTCGTTTGTACGCAGCAAGGACGACGTGATCGCGATGCGCAAATTCCTCGACTACAACGGCGGTCACGACATCAAGATAATCGCAAAGATCGAAAACATTCAGGGCGTAAACAACTTTGACGAGATACTGCACTATTCCGATGGAATAATGGTCGCGCGCGGCGACATGGGAGTTGAGGTCGAATACGAAAAACTTCCGGGAATTCAGAAGCGCTTCATTCGCAAATGCTACCGTGCGGGAAAAATGGTCATCTGCGCAACGCAGATGCTTGAATCAATGATCCACAGCACGACACCGACGAGAGCCGAGATCACCGACGTTGCAAACGCCGTATTTGACGGGACGTCCGCAGTCATGCTGTCCGGCGAGACCGCGATGGGAGATCATCCGGCGCTCGTAGTGCGCGTTATGGCGACCATTGCCGAGCAGGCGGAGCTTGACGCGATCGAGCTTGGCGCGTATCGCGGACTGATCCACGAAAACGACGAGAACGACACCACGAATGCGCTGTGCGACGCTGCCTGCACGACCGCCCGCGATCTCTCGGCGAAGGCGATCATTGCGGTGACGAAATCCGGTCACACTGCACGCAGAGTTTCAAAATACCGTCCGTCGCAGTTCATCATTGCGGCGACCCCCGAGGAGAAAACGTTCCACCAGCTCTCGCTCTCATGGGGTGTTTTCCCCGTACTCTCCAAGTGTCAGAGCGACACGGACAGCCTGTTCCGTCACGCGATCGACTGCGCAAAGCAGATCGACCTCGTATCGCCCGGCGACTGCGTAGTCATAACCGCCGGCGTTCCGCTCAACACCTCCGGCTCGACAAACATAATCAAGGTTCAGATAGTCGAAGGCAGAGAGTAAACGGACATATAAACATATCAAAAAATCTGTATGCTGTGCATACAGATTTTTTATTTATAAAGCTTGGAGCCGTTTCCCGTCAAACGCCCGTGATCGTGCGTATAATCTCTCCCGCAATGATCAGTCCGGCGACCGACGGCACGAACGAAATACTGCCCGGCGGACAGCGCTTCGATATCTGCGGCAGAGACGCGTCGGACTCGCCCTTGTCACCTTCCGTATCGGATACGATCGGGCGGCGCGGCTCCTCCTTTGAGTACAGCACCTTCAGCGCCGCGATCCCCTCGCGTCGGCAAAGCCTGCGCATTTCCCGCGCAAGCGGACACACCGATGTTTTGTAGATATCGGCGATCTCGAGCCGCGTCGGGTCAAGCTTATTTCCCGTACCCATGCACGAAATAAGTCCGACGCCGAGCGCGTCGCATCTCTTTATTATCTCAAGCTTTGACCTCACCGTATCGATCGCGTCAACCGCAAAATCGACGCCGGACAGCGGCACATCGTCCGCAGTCTCAGCAGAATAGAACAGGTCATATGTCTCGATCTTTGCCGACGGGTTGATCTCGCGCACGCGCGCCGCGGCAACATCCGTTTTGCGCATTCCGACGGTGCTCTCCGTCGCGATAAGCTGACGGTTCACGTTTGACGGAGCGACAACATCACCGTCAACAAGAATAAGCCGCCCGACGCCAGCACGTGCGAGCGCCTCGAGCGCATACGATCCGACCCCGCCGAGTCCGAACACAGCAACGCTCGCCGACGCGAGCCGCTCGATCCCGTCGTCCCCGACGAGCATCCGCGTTCTTGTATATATGTTTTCCATAACACCTCCGGAGTCCGTTATGCAATTATTCCGCCGCCGACAAGTGTATCGCCGTCGTACAGCACCATCGACTGTCCCGGCGCAGGTGCTCTGAGCGGCTCGTCAAACACCGCCGTGACCTCATCCTCGCCCGTTTGAGTGACGGACGCCGGGTACATCGCCTGAGAATATCTGATCTTCACCGAAAAGCGCGTTCCCGCAGGAAAATCCCAGTTCAGCCGAATTCCCGCGGCGCGCACCTCGCGGCGAAACAGCTCCGCCTCGTCGCCGAGCGTGACCTCATTTTTTGCGGCATCGCGCCGCAGGACGTACATTCGCCGACCGAGCGCGATACCGAGCCCGCGGCTCTGCCCGATCGTAAAGTTGCGCTGACCTGTGTGGCTTCCGAGAACGTTCCCGACAGCGTCGATAAAGCTCCCGCGCGGGGACTCGCCGAGTGCACGGTCAAGATACCCGCGAAAATCCCCATCGGGTATGAAGCATATATCCTGGCTGTCCGGCGTTGACGCGCACGGAAGCCCTGCGCTCGCCGCGATCTCGCGTATCTGCGGCTTTGTCAGCTCGCCGAGCGGGAAGCGCACGCGGCTGAGCGTCGCCGGATCAAGCCCCCACAGCATATAGCTCTGATCCTTGCGCGTATCCGACGCACGTCTGACGTAATATGTGCCGCCTGACTCGCCGATTCGGGCGTAATGCCCCGTTGCCGCAAGGCGTGCGCCCACGCTGTCAGCAAAATCAAGGAGACACGGGAATTTCACATGAATATTGCACATGACGCACGGGTTCGGCGTCTGACCGTTCATATATGTCTGCGCAAACGGCTCGCGCACATAGCGGCAAAACATATCGCCGCACGCGAGAGACGCATGGCTTACCCCGAGTGCGCCGCATATTGCCGCAGCGCCTGCCGAGGCAGAGCCGTCTCCGGTATCCGGAACATCCGCGTGCGCCATGTCAAACGTTACTCCGCAGACGTCAAAGTCCTCGCTTGCGAGGAGATATGCCGCAGCTCCGCTGTCAACGCCGCCGCTCATTGCAACGGCAATTTTTTCTCTCTGCACAGTTATTTCACTCCGTTAAACATCGTCTCGCCGACATTGCTGAAATCAAGTATATCCGACAGAATATAGTTCGAGACGAACATTCCCTTCGGCGTGAGGCACACTCCGCCATCGGTCTTGCGGACAAATCCGCCGCGCAGATACGGAAGGAGCTTCCGCCCGTACAGCTCCTCGAAATCCGCGCCGAAGCGGTACCTGAAATCGTCGAATCGCACGCCGCGCGCAAGTCTCATACGGAGCATCACGTATTCGCCGATACGCTCGCGCGCCGGGATCTTCTCCGACTGGTCGATAATCGACACGTCGGCGGTGGGGTTTTCCACCCCTGTGATATACGCCTCGATATTTCTCGTGTACGAGAATCTCACGTCGTTGAAATACGAATGCGCTGCCGGACCGAAGCCGAGATATTCGTAACAGTTCCAGTATTTCAGGTTGTGGCGCGACTGTCTGCCCGGCAGCGAGAAATTGCTGATTTCGTACTGCGGGTATCCCTCCGAATTGAGGTACTCGACCGCCCTGAGGTACATATCCGCCTCGGTATCCTCATCGGGAAGGACAAGCTCGCTTCTGTGCTCGAACAGGGGCGTTCCCGGCTCGAGCTTCAGGTTGTAGAGCGAGATATGCTCGACGCCGAGCCGCGTGACGTACCGCAGATTCCGCATGAGAGAATCCACCGTCTCTCCCGGGATACCGAACATGAGATCTACGCTGATGTTGTCAAATCCCGATTCACGCGCCATCCTGTACGACTGCTCAAAATCGGCACGCGTATGGATGCGCGACAGTGCGCGAAGCTCGCGGTTGTCGCCGCTCTGAAGTCCGATGCTGAGGCGGTTCACCCCCGCACGGCGCAGCTTTTTCAGCATATCCGGCGTGAGAGTTGCGGGATTCGCCTCGATCGTGAACTCCGGATTTGCCGAAAAATTAAAGTTTTTACGTATACCGCGTATGAGCTTCACGAGAAGCTCTGTCGGGAGCACGGTCGGCGTTCCTCCGCCGATATAGACCGTATCGCAGACGCAGTCGGCGGCGCAGTCGCTGTAATCCTGCATATGGAGGAGCAGCGTCTGCACATAATGCTCCATGATCTCCTCACCGGAGGGAATGAACGAATAAAAGTCGCAGTACGCGCACTTGCTCCGGCAGAACGGTATGTGAAAATACAGTCCGAGGATCCTGTCACGCGCCCCCGGTCTGTCGTAATTGTATCCTGTAAGCATCAAAGCCTCCTTATCGGACGGCGATCCGAAGATCAGTTGTCGTCAAGCTTGAGCACAGCCATGAACGCCTCAGGCGACACCTGTACGCTGCCGAGCTTGCGCATCTTCTTCTTGCCTTCCTTCTGCTTCTCAAGCAGCTTTTTCTTTCGGGTGATATCGCCGCCGTAGCACTTTGCAAGCACATCCTTGCGCATTGCCTTGACCGTCTCCCGTGCGATTATCTTTGAGCCGATCGCCGCCTGTATCGGGATCTCGAAAAGCTGACGCGGGATGTTGTCCTTCAGCTTCTCCGCGATCTTTCTTGCGCGGGCATACGCCTTGTCGGCGTGGACGATGAACGTCAGTGCATCGACGACCTCGCCGTTCAGGAGAAAATCGAGCTTGACGAGGTTTGAATCCTCGTAGCCGTCCGGCTCGTAGTCGAGCGAGGCGTAGCCCTTGCTGCGCGACTTCAGCGCATCGAAGAAATCGTAGATTATCTCGTTCAGCGGAAGCTTATAGTGAAGCTCGACGCGCGTGCTGTCGAGGTATTTCATATCAAGAAATGTGCCGCGCCGCTCCTTGCACATATCCATGATCCCGCCCATGTACTCGGCTGGGGTGATGATCGACGCACGGACTACCGGCTCACGTGCGGTCATAATCTCGTCCTGCGACGGATAGTTCGACGGGTTGTCTATACGCAGTGTTTCTCCGCCGCGCGTGACTATCTCATAAATAACGCTCGGCGCGGTGGTGATGAGGTCGAGGTTGAACTCGCGCTCGAGCCTCTCCTCGATTATCTCCATATGGAGCAGTCCGAGAAATCCGCAGCGGAATCCGAAACCGAGCGCAATACTCGTCTCCGGCTCGAACGTCAGCGCTGCGTCGTTGAGCTGCAATTTTTCAAGCGCGTCCTTTGTCTCGTTGTATTTTGATCCGTCGGCGGGATAGATTCCGGCAAAGACCATCGGAAGCGCCTGCTTGAATCCGGGCAGCGGCTCCGACGCGGGATTTTCGGCGAGAGTCACGGTATCGCCGACGCGCGTCTCGCCGACGCTCTTTATCGATGCTGTAATGTATCCGACGTCGCCCGCCTCGAGCACGTCCTGCGATACGAGACCGAACGGGGACATATGCCCGACCTCGACTACCTCGAACTGTGCGCCGTTTGACATAAGGCTGATCGTGTCGCCGGCGCGGACGGCTCCGTCCATCACCCTGATATACACGACAACGCCGAGATAGCTGTTATAAACCGAGTCGAATATGAGCGCGCGCAGGGGGGCGGCAGCGTCGCCGCCCGGTGCCGGGATCTCGGAGATTATGGCACTCATCACGTCCTCGATATTGAGACCTGTCTTGGCCGAGACGGCGGGGCATCCCTCCGCCGGGATACCGATGACGTTCTCGATCTCGTCGCGGACGCGGTCGGGGTCTGCCGACGGCAGGTCGATCTTGTTTATTACCGGGACGATCTCGAGGTTCTCGTCAACCGCAAGATATGCGTTGCCGAGCGTCTGCGCCTCGATTCCCTGTGTCGCATCAACGACGAGCAGAGCGCCCTCGCAGGCACTGAGCGAACGCGACACCTCGTAATTGAAGTCAACGTGACCGGGGGTGTCGATCAGATTCAGCTCGTACACCTCGCCGTCCGGCGCGGTATAATCAATCCTGACGGCGCGCGCTTTTATCGTGATCCCGCGCTCGCGTTCGAGATCCATATCGTCAAGGAGCTGCTCCTCCATATCGCGCTTTGCAACGGTATTTGAAAATTCAAGAATACGGTCGGCAAGCGTGGACTTGCCGTGATCTATATGAGCAATTATCGAAAAATTTCTGATATTCTCTCTCTTTGCCAACGTCTGTTCCCCCATTTTATTTTATCGTATTTATTCTATCACATTATTCGGATAAAATCAAGAAATCGGGCAATGATCGCGCCAATTTGCGCTATATTATATTTTAAGGAAAATTTGCCGTAAGGCTTGAAGTTTTCGCAAAAGGATGTATAATATAGGTAACTAAGCTTTTTGGGAGGAAAAAGACATGGCAAAAATCAAGGTGGGAGTGATCGGCTGCGGTACTATCGCAAACGCTGCTCACATTCCCTCATATATGAACTGCCCGGACGCCGAGATCAAGTATTTCTGCGACATCATTCCGGAGAAGGCAAAGGCTGCCGTTGAGAAATACGGCTGCGGCATTGCCGTTGAGGATTATCACGAGGTGCTGAACGATCCCGAAGTTGTTGCGGTTTCCGTCTGCACCCCGAACCTCATGCACAAGACCATATCCATCGACGCGCTCCGCGCCGGCAAGCACGTTCTCTGCGAGAAGCCCGCTGCCCGCATTTACTCAGAGGCGCTCGAGATGCAGCAGGTTCAGCACGAGACGGGCAAGATCCTGAACATCGGTGTTGTCAACCGTTTCAACACTGCCGTAAACGAGGTCCGCAGCCGCATCATGGCGGGTGATCTCGGCGAGCTTTATCACGTATTCATCAACTTCCGCTCGCACCGCAGCATCCCCGGACTCGGCGGCGCATTCACCACCAAGGCTATCGCCGGCGGCGGCGTACTCATCGACTGGGGCGTTCACCGTCTTGACATCGTAATGTACTGCACGGGCGACCCGAAGCCGCTTTCCGTTTCCGGAAAGGCGTTCTCCAAGCTCGGCGTTGACATGAAGAACTACCTCTACCGCTATATGTGGGCTGAGGACACCAAGAACGTCGACGGTACATACGACGTTGACGACAGCGTAACGGCGTTCATCCGCACCGACGGTCCGATCATTTCCCTCGAGGGCGCATGGGCGCAGAACGTTGAGGAAGAGGACAACTACATCGACTTTCTCGGAACAAAGGCTGCGATCCGCCTGAACTACGGCGGCGATTTTACCGTATTCGGCAACGACGGCCACGGATTCTACAAGAACCAGCCGGTCTACAAGAACAGCGATATGTTCCAGAACGAGATCAACAGCTTCGTTTCCTGTGTTCAGACCGGAGAGAAGCTCCCGTCTCACATTGATTACGCTGTACTGACCTCAAAGATCATGCAGGGTATCTACGACTCCTCCGATCAGGGACGCGAGATCGTATTTGATTGAGCTGTTCTGAATCATAAATAAAAAGCATGGCGACAGAAAAACTGCCGCCATGCTTTTTATTTAAGCAAAGTTACTTTGTCAGCTTCTTTATATCGTCGTAGTCTCCCATCACCATGAGGGTTTCGGCAGAATCGAAAACATGATCGGGGTGCGGCAGGGGGCAGATGACCCCGCTGCGCTTTGTCGCAAGTATACTCACGTGATATCTTGCGCGGACGGACATTTCCACGATGCTGTGACCGAGCCACTGCTCCGGCACGGCGATCTCGTATATACCGATATTCCCCGAAAGACCTATGTAGTCGAAAATGCTGTCGGAGCCGTAGCTCACGGCGAGCCGCTCCGCCATCTCGCGTTCCGCGTACACTACGCGATCCGCGCCGTTGCGGAGAAGGAGCTTGCGGTGCACGTCCCGGCTTGCTCTGGCAAGTATGAATTTTGCGCCGAGATCCTTCAGAAGCACCGTGATCTCGAGTGAGCTTTGAAAGTTGTCGCCGATAGCAATGACGCACAAATCAAAGTCCGAGACCCCGATCGAGCGCAGGAACATCTCGTTCGTTGCGTCTGCGATTTGTATATTCGTCGCAAGATCAACCGCCATGTCGGCGCGCGCCTCATCCCGCTCAACTATCATTACAGAGTGTCCGTCGTCGAGCAGCTTCTGCGCCATATGACGTCCGAATCGTCCGAGTCCGATTATAAGTACCGATTTCATATTAAAAGCCATTCCTTTCTTTGCATTGTAAAACATCAGCCTATCTGAAGCTTTTCGAGCGGAAGCGACGATGCCGTCCTTCCCTTCTCCGATGCGAGCGCAAACAGCATTGTCAGCGACCCGACTCTGCCGAATATCATCAGCGCCGAAAGCACGAGGGCGGAGACTGTGCCGAGCGTCGGAGTAGCTCCGGCGGTGAGTCCGACCGTGGCAACTGCGGAAAAGCTCTCGAACATCGCGTCGAGCATTCCGACTCCGTCGAACACGTTGAGTACAACGGATGATGTCAGCGCAAGCCCGAGATACATCATGAGAACACACACTGCCGTGCGCGTGCTCGTGTCGTCAAGCCGTCTGCCGAACATCTCCGCGCTCCGCCTTTGCCGCAGAGTCGATCTCACCGAAACCGCGAGCACTGCTGCGGTCGTCACCTTGATGCCGCCTGCGGTCGAGCCGGGCGCGCCGCCGACGAGCATAAGCGCGATCATCACAAGCTTTGTTGACTGGGACAACGCCGCAAGATTCACCGTATTGAAGCCTGCCGTGCGGCACGTCACCGACTGGAACACAGCTTCAAGCTCCGTTGCGCTGCCGCTGCCCGACACCCTCTCTAGCAGGTAAAACAGCACCGCTCCGATGACGGTCAGTGCCGCTGAAACCGAGAGCACGACCTTTGTCTGAAGCTTGAAGCGGCGCAAGCGGCATTTCGTCATGAAGATATCGCGCCACGTGAAAAATCCGAGTCCGCCGAATATTATGAGAAGCATGAGTACAATATTCAGGTACGCGCTCCCCGACGCAGAGGTAAACGAGGAGAACGGAGAGGTGCCGCCCATCAGATCAAATCCGGCGTTGCAGAACGCCGAAACGCTGTGAAACACGGAATACCATATTCCGCGCAGCGTGCCGTATCTCGGGCAAAACCAGAACGAAAACAATATCGCGCCAGCCGTCTCGACTACGGCGGTAAATATCACGATGAACTTTGCCGAGCGCACGATCCCGCCGAGCTCCGGAGCAGATACGGCATTCTGTGTAAGCGAGCGGAACACAAGTCCGATCCTGTGGCGCGTTACGGACAGCGCCGACACACAAAGCGTCATAAATCCGATGCCGCCGACTTGGATCAGCACGAGGATCACCGCCTGACCGAAAGGCGACCAATGCGAATATGTATCGAAACGAACGAGACCCGTTACGCACGCGGCGGATGCCGATGTGAAGAATCCGTCGAGCACGCGGTGGCTCTCGCCCGCCCGCACCGACACCGGCAGAGACAAAATCACCGCACCGACGACCACGATCAGAAAATAGCACAGAAACAGTATCTTCGTGACAGTGAGACGGCGCAGCATTTCAAATGCCCTCTTTTGCATTCCTCACCCTCCTTTTGAAGCATTATCCATATCATAACACATTCCGGTGGAAAAATAAAGTACCCGCGCATTTTTTCTCGGCAGCCCGCAGATATCGGGTTGATTAACCGCACGGTACGTGGTACAATAATAGAAAAACGGCAAACCAAAACGGAGGTAGATACAATGTACAAGAACATAGCAAAGGATGAAAAAATAGTCCTCAAGGATCAGGTGCTGTATCAGCCCGGTCAGGTAGTAAGTAAAACGCTCGTACAGAACGAGCGTGTCAGCATGACGCTTTTCTCGTTTGACAAGGGCGAGGAGATCTCAACTCACGCCGCAGGCGGCGACGCAATGGTCACCGTGCTTGAGGGTAAGGGGCGCTTTACAGTGGGGGGCAAGGTGTTCGTCCTCTCCGCAGGAGAAACGCTCATCATGCC
This sequence comes from uncultured Eubacteriales bacterium, assembly GCA_934446065.1. Taxonomy (GTDB): domain Bacteria; phylum Bacillota; class Clostridia; order Oscillospirales; family CAG-272; genus UMGS1312. The sequence goes on along the minus strand of CAKSDP010000020.1, from coordinate 18,677 downwards.
GAAGGACATTCCGCACGCGGTCTATGGCGAGGAAAGATTCAAGATGCAGCTTATCGTGTCGTTCTGACATCACTTCTTTGAGGGTAAACATTATGAATAATTTTCAGATCCCGCGGCCGGAACATCCGGAACCTATGATGCGTCGTGACAGCTTTTTGAATCTCAACGGTGAGTGGATGTTTTCATTCGACTTTGACTGTTCGGGATATGAAAAAGGGCTTTTCAAGGCAGACAGCGACGAGCTTTATGAAGAAAGAATAGTTGTCCCATTTTGTCCCGAGAGCAAACTCTCGGGGCTTGGACATTTGGATTTCATTCCGGCTGTTTGGTACAAAAGAAAGATTGAAATAACGAAAGAAATGCTCTCCGGTCGAGTTATACTGCACTTTGGCGCAGTTGACTACGAGTGCCGTGTGTTCGTGAACGGAATAGAGATCGGCGTGCATTTTGGCGGATACAGCTCATTTTCGTTTGATATTACGGATCTTCTGCACACCGGTTCAAACGATCTTACTGTAAACGCAAAAGATGATCAGCGCAGCGGCAAACAGCCCAAAGGCAAGCAGTCAAACACCTACAACTCGAGCGGCTGCGATTATTCGAGGACCACAGGGATATGGCAGACAGTGTGGCTTGAAACAGTTCCGGAGAACTACATAAAATGCGTAAAATACTTTCCGGACGTTGATGAATGTTCGCTTGATATTGAGGCATTCGTGTCAGGATGCGGAAAATTTAGAGCAGAGGCGTTCTACGAGGGCAGACCCTGCGGAAGCGTGTCAAAGAATGTCACCGGGCGATACGCGAGAGTTCGTCTGCCGCTCTCCGAAAAACATTTATGGGAGGTCGGACACGGCAGGATATACGATATTCGTCTCACGTTTGAAAGTCCCGCAGGGACAGACACCGTTTCAAGCTACGCAGGTCTGAGGGATATCCGCATCGACGGATTTCGTGTACTACTCAACGGGAAAAGCGTTTTCCAACGCACAGTGCTCGATCAGGGATATTACCCCGACGGCATCTACACGGCGCCGTCCGATGAAGCGCTCGCGCACGATATCGAGCTTGCGCAAAGGCTCGGATTCAACGGTGCGCGGCTGCATCAAAAAATGTTTGAGCCAAGATTTTTGTATCACTGTGATGTAGCGGGATATCTTGTCTGGAGTGAACACGCAAGCTGGGGGATAAATCTTGAATGTGACGGTGCGCTGCTCTCGTTTCTTCCCGAGTGGTGCGAAATGATCGAAAGGGATTTCAATCATCCTGCGATAGTCGGATGGTGTCCGTTCAACGAAACGTGGTACGGCGAAGATGATACTGCACCTCGCATACGACGTGCGGTATACGAGGTGACAAAACAGCTCGACCCGACCAGACCCGTAATAGATGTTTCCGGCGGATTTCACACTGTCACCGATATATTTGATCAGCATGATTACGATCAGGATCCCGAAAGTTTTCGTAAATCCTACATCAATTACGACGGCAAAGCCGACAGTTTCAGGCTGTCATACCGCGAGTCACAGCTCTACACTCCGAATCTGCCGCTGTTCATAAGCGAATTCGGCGGAATAAAGTGGACTCTTCCGGACAACTCGGGGGCACAATGTGAAAATGCATGGGGCTACGGAGATGCTCCGCAATCCGAGGACGAATTCTTCACACGTTACGAAGGGCTTGTCTCAGCACTGCTTGACAGTCCGAACATCATGGGATTCTGCTATACACAGCTGTATGATATTGAACAAGAAGTAAACGGTCTTTACACATACGGACGTGAGGAGAAATTCTCCGATTATTCAAGGATCATTGCTGCAAACATAAAGAAAGCTGCCATAGAATAAGAAAGAGCAGAGGAAAAGCCGAAACGGTTTTTCCTCTGCTCTTTTCTTTTTATATTGTTTCAACAAATCCGGCAATACAGTGACCGAGTCTCGCGTGTCCGGCCTCGTTCATGTGAACCTGATCGGCGAACATCGGGTACGGGGCATCGTATTTTTTCGCGGGGTCGTATGATTCGTCCATAACCACCGGCGAATGGCAGAACTTTTTCCACGTGAATCTGCCGATGCCGCTCGAATGCCACGCGTCGTAGCACGGCAGGTGGTAGCTGCCCGCAATATCGCAGATAACGCCCGCCATGGTCTCGAGTGTACGGCCGCTCCCCTCGGGGAATTCCGAATATCCGTCCACCGGTATCCAGTCGTAGCAGCCGACACAGTGCGGCGTCACAAGCGCGACGCGGCAATCGAGGCGTCCCGCCTCGTCGAGCAGAGCGAATATCCTGTCAAGCACATACGAATATTTCGCCCATAGTGTATTCTTTTCGGGATACGTGTCCCCGCGCTCGCCGTATTCGACATGGCGCTCATTGAAGGGACCGCACAGGATTATGAGATCCGCCCATGCCACGCGCTCCACGGTAAGTCTGCCGAGCTTGCCGCAAACGTCTGTCGTCGGATCGTACATAACATCCGCGTCCGTGGTGCCCTCCTGACCGTCGACCATATCAATAAGACCTATTCCGCCGTTCGCGTGCGTTCTGACATTGCACGAAAGCTCGCGCGCAAGCTCAGCCTGCCACCCTCCGGCAGAGGTCATGCTGTCGCCGATGCACAGCACATTTTTTCCGCTCCAGTATCCCATTATTTCGCCTGCCTGTAATAGCCCACAAGTCCGCCGGCAAGGATGATCTGACGCTCGTCGTCAGTGAGGTCGCCCGTTGAGAACGTTACCTCTGTCACCTTTCCGCACTCCTTGCACCATACGAGTCCGGGTATCTCCGTTGCGCCTGCCGCAATGGCATCGCGGACGCCCTTGAGGATCACAACATCGCCGACATTTATCGGCACGCCGGCGCTGCCTTCGGATTTTCCGATAGTCAGCTCCGCATTCTGAAGCGGCAGCATTCCCCAGTTGATGAGGTTGCTGCGGTAACGCTTCGTTGCGTACTCGCGCGAAACATTCGCGGCGCCGCCGAGCACTCTCTGGCATGATGCAGCCTGCTCGCGTGCGGAGCCGTCGCCGGGCTTCAGTGCGCAAACGAGCGTACCTATGCCTACCGTTCCGCAGAGTCCGCCGACAGCGGCGATCGCGGCGTCAAGGTCTGCTTTGACACTTGCGACCTTTGCGTCATCTATCTTCTCATACTTCTCGAGCGCCTCAAGATCGGTGCCGGCTGCGCGACGCACGAGATCGGTGTATCCGACATATCCGGGATCGCGTCTCGACAGCGCAAATCTCGACAAGCGGTACGGATTCGAGCGATAGGACGAGGTCTCACCGGAGGGGATCAGCTCGTCGGTGGTGGTCACGTCGTCGTCGATCACGGACGCAACGCCGATCACGAGGTTGTCCGACATAGTCGGAAGCTCCGGCCAATCGGCGATGTTGGGGCCGAACTTCAGCTCCGCGCCCTCGACCGGCTTATTATAGCCGAACCACACACGGTGCTCGTACACCGTGCGGTCGAACTTGTACTCGTAATTCTTATACTCGACCGACAGTTCATCGGCGCCGGTCAGCTTGCCGCCGTTCGCAGCGGTAGCCGCGATCGAACGCGCGTCCATCAGGGCAACGGACGCGATCTGTCCCTCACCGGGCTTTGATCCCTCTCTGTTCGGGAAGTTTCTTGTGGAGTGGCGAAGCGACAGTCCGCCGTTGGCGGGAACATCGCCTGCACCGAAGCACGGGCCGCAGAATGCGGTACGCATTGTAACGCCCGCACGCATGAGGTCGGACGCAACGCCGACGTCGATCAGGCGAACGAACGCGGGCTGGCTTGCGGGATATGCGGAGAGCGCGAACTCACCGCATCCGGTGCTGCCGCCGCGCAGGATATCCGCCGCCGCGCAGAGGTTGTCAAACGTTCCGCCGGCACATCCGGCGATGACGCCCTGATCGGCGATAACTCTGCCGGTCGCAGGATCGACCTTCTCGGAAAGCTTCAGTGAGCCGCGCGCAAGACCGAGCGTCTCCTCGCCCTTCTTCTCGCACTCGCGGAGAATGTCGCCCGCATTCGCGTTAAGCTCGCGGATCGTGAACGTGTTGCTCGGATGGAACGGCAGCGCGATCATCGGCTCGATCGACGAGAGGTCAACATCGACCGCTCCGTCGTAGTATGCCATATCTGCGGGAGCAAGGCGTTTGTACGCCTCGGGTCTGCCGTGGATCCGGAAATACTCCTCGGTCCTCTCGTCTGTCATCCAGATCGAGGAGAGGCACGTCGTCTCGGTAGTCATAACATCGATGCCGTTTCTGAACTCCATGGGGAGATTTGCGATACCGTCGCCGACAAACTCAAGAACCTTGTTCTTGACAAAGCCGGAGGCAAACGTTGCGCCGATTATCGCGAGCGCCACGTCCTGCGGTCCGACGCCGGGTCTCGGTGCGCCGGTAAGGCGAACTGCGATAACGCCGGGAGCGGCGACATCATACGTGCGGCACAAAAGCTGCTTTACAAGCTCGGGGCCGCCCTCGCCGATAGCCATTGTTCCGAGAGCACCGTATCTTGTGTGGCTGTCGGAGCCGAGGATCATCTTGCCGCAGCCGCTCATCATCTCGCGCATGAACGCGTGAATGACCGCCATGTGCGCAGGCACATAGATCCCGCCGTACTTCTGCGCGGCGGACAGACCGAACATATGGTCGTCCTCGTTGATCGTGCCGCCGACGGCGCAGAGGCTGTTATGACAGTTTGTCAGGACATACGGCACTGGAAGCTTCTCGAGTCCGCCCGCTCTCGCGGTGAGAAGAATTCCGACATATGTAATATCGTGCGATGCAAGAGCATCGAATTTTATCTTTAGATTCTTCTCATCGCCCGATGTATTGTGAGCGCTGAGAATCGAGTGTGCAATTGTCCCCTTGCGGGCAGTTTCGGGCGTCGGCAGTCCCGCATCCCCTGCGGGTACAAGATCGCGTCCTCCCTTGAGATAAACGCCGCCACTTATCAGTTTTACCACGGCAAAATCCTCCTGAAGCATTCAAATATATAACATATAAATTATACAGCAAAAGCGCTGCAATTGCAAGAAAATCACGGTACTTTTGAAAAATCTCGCACATTATCGGCAGATATCGTAGATATCGCGTCCGCATTTGTCTCCGAAGTAATGCATAAGCTCTATATTGCGGTCCCACTGCACCTGCGGATAGTTGCCGTAACGCCTTTTCACGTCCGCCATACGCTCTTCGATATCGAGCACCACGCCCGCGCCAGCCGCCGCGTCGCACAGCTGTATCAGGCGGTCGTAATCGTCGAAACTTATCCCGTCAAGCAGGCGTCTGACCTCCTCGACCTCATCGTCGGGAATATCAAGCTTTCCAATGTAGATATCGAAATCCTTCGGCGGGAACGAGTGCGTGAGGCAAACGCGCGCGACCGCGCTGTATCCGAGGGTCGTCATATAGCGATATCCGTAGTATATGTGACCGAGATCGCGCACGAGGAAACTCCTGCCGATATCGTGGAGAAGCCCCACGATATACGCCTTTTCGGCGTCCATTCCCGCAGCCGAAGCGATGCGCTCCGCGCACATTGCCGCCGTGCGGCTGTGGTCGCCCCACGGTCCGGGATTCAGCTCGAGTGCAGCGCAGAGCAGCTCCTCCGCCGTCAGCCTGTCCGGATATCCGCGCTCGATCATCGCGATCTCGTGCAGGACTGCGTTCCAGTCGGCGGCTCTTCTGTGCAGCGTTTCGGCATCGCGGTTCGCCTTGCTGTCGAACACGATCGCGGGGATGCCCGCCGCCTCCGCAGCATCGCAGTTCGCGATCATGTCATCCACGATGACGGAGATGTTCTCTGCACGGCACGCGCCTCCCTTATCGAATGTACAGATGAGCTTGTCATACTCGATCCCGCCGCGCCGAAGCTCATCCTCCGTCGTAGCGTAAGGATCGGTGTACAGAAGATCGGTGCGCCCGGTAATAATGACTATCCTGTGTCCCGCAGCACGGAGCTTTCGTACGCTCGCTGCCGCGTCCGGCTTGAACGGCGTGTCAGGCACAACACGGCCAAAATAGCGCCGGCAGAATCCAAGCTCGTCCCGCTTCCACTCCTCGGGGAGATTTGAATATGATATATTCCTCTGCCGAAGCGTCTCTGTATCGGACGCGAAATACTCCGCGACATACGGCTGAAAATAGTCAAACGAATCGGTCAGTGTATCGTCGATATCAATGGCAATATTCATCATGCGCCTCCGTGAATAATACTTTACCGAATATATTTTATCACATATCGGCTCAAAAATGGAGCTTTTCCGCGAAAAAAGTCCTGATACACACGAATATCCCATTTCAAATTCTTATAAAAACAGTTGATTTTTTCACAAAGGTATGTTATAATGTTTACCATCTATACCTGTAGCACAGCTGCGGGCAACATTTTTAAGGAGTTGATATATTTTTATGGATCCTGCCGGTAGTATGCAGGTAGTGGCGCTTGTGATTCTCGTGCTGCTGTCTGCTTTTTTCTCAGGAACCGAAACAGCTTTCACAAGCTTCAACAAAACACGCATGAAGACCCTTGCACAGGACGGAAACAAAAAAGCGGTCGCGGTAATGAAGGTCGAAGAACAGTATGAAAAGTTCCTGTCAACAATCCTCGTCGGCAACAACATCGTGAACATCAGCGCATCCACGATATCAACGCTGCTTTTTGCATCGTTCGTCCGCGGAAATGCAAGTCTTGCGGCCACGCTGTCAACAGCGGTCATGACCGTAATAATTCTTATATTCGGTGAGATCACGCCGAAATTCCTCGGCAAGGATTTTGCCGACAGCTACACGATGCATGTAGTCGGGATCGTCCGTTTCCTTATGACGATCCTCACCCCTCTCACGGCTCTGTTCTCGCTCTGGCGAATTATTATGTCAAAGATATTCAAGAGCGATCCCTCCCTCTCGATCACGGAGGATGAGATCATAACGATGGTCGAGGAGGCACAGAGTGAAGGCGGAATTGACGAGCACGAGGGCAACCTCATCAAGAGTGCGATCGAATTCAATGACGTGGAGGTCGAGGCGATCCTCACTCCCCGTGTTGACATTGTTGCGGTCGAGGACGACGCGACGATGGATGAGATCTCGGATCTCTTCCACACGAGCGGATTCTCCCGCATTCCGGTATATCACGACACAATCGACAACGTTATCGGCGCAATTCACGAAAAGGATTTCTTCCGTCTCGTGTACGACGGCGTAACCGATTACTCATCAGCGATACATGACGTCATGTTCATAACCGAGAACATGAAGATATCAAAGCTGCTGCGCGAGTTCCAAGGTGCAAAGAGCCACATCGCGATCGTCGTTGACGAATACGGCGGAACCGCCGGAATCGTTACGCTTGAGGATGTGCTTGAGGGTCTTGTCGGCGAGATATGGGATGAGCACGACGAGGTGATCGAAAACGTGACCAAGCTCACGGACGATACATACCTTATCAATTGCAGTGCTTCTATGACCGAGCTTGAGGACATATATCCCTTTGATGATGATGTGCTCGAGGAAAACGCAACCGTTAACGGCTGGGTTCTCGACAATCTCGGACGGATCCCGAATGTCGGCGATACCTTCGACTTTGACATACTGTCGGTCGAGGTCGTAAAGACCGATGGCAGACGCGCCTCCGAGATAAAGCTCACGGTACACCGTCCCGAAGATGACGAAGAAGATGAGGACGACGGTGACGACGAGTCCGGAAAAGAATAACGGAATACATCAGAAGCTGCCCTGTGGGCAGCTTCTTTTTCGCGAAAAAATGCATATATTTCAAGTATTTTTGAAAAAGCTCTTGACAAATCCGCGCCGTCGGTATATCATGATTACAGACAGAAAATATTTCGGCAAACTGCGGAAAACCGCAGGACGCAAAGCGTAGGGACTAAGGACTGACTGTCTATGTTCGCCTTGCTGCACATTGAAACGGCATCTCCGATTGAGGAGTGCTGTGGTGTGCAGTTTTTTCTTTTATAACGGTTCCGCGCAAAACGAGCCTTTCGCTCAGTTATAATTTTCGTTAAAATTGCGGGGTATTCTGATCGGCATCATGCAAGGGGTTGGGGGATTCCGAGCTGTTCGATGCAGCATTATGTATCGTTCCGCCGATCAGAAACCCGTGATTTTATATCCGACGAATGGCGAAAAGCACCATTTGACGGAGCTGTACGGCTCCGAGTCTGCAAAAACACAGGTGCTCCCTGCCGACTGCATACGGCGAGCCGAAAGGTTCGCCGTATTTTTTTGACATTCTCAAAAATTTATGATAGAATAATATGGAGAGATATATTTCGACCGAAATTGCGGAAATGCCCCTTCATTTACACAAAAACTTGACGGAGGAACATTATGCTTGGATACGGATCGGTACTGAACACCGTCGCACATTACTGCGACATGGTGTGGGAATACGACAAGGCGCAGGACGAGATCTACGTTCTGTACAACAAAATCGAGCCGGACTGCGAAGGCGAGTGGTACTCTCCCGATGAGCTTTCGCGCTTGTTCCGCGACAAGTATATGTTCGGCGTAGACAAGTCCGTATGGGACCGATACCTCAACCGCTCATATCTGCGGAGCTTTTTCCGGCTTGAGATCAAGCAGGTCGAGTTCTATCTGAGATTCACCTTAAACAACGCGGAGCTCAAGTGGTATGACGTTCTGCTTGAACGGGTCGATGACGAGCATCTCGTGATCTCAGCCAGGGACACATATGATGACATCAAAAACCGCTCGCTCAGCCACCTGGCGAAGCAAGAGTTCGACTCCATCCTCAACATTGACGTTGAATCGCGCACGTTTATCACGACTCACTGCGGAAATACAAACGAGCAGATCGAACCCGATCTAATACACGACTACGACAGTGCGATGGAAAAATACATGAGGAAGCACGCTGTCGATGACGAGCTTGAACTCATAATTGCCGGAATGCGCTTTGACCGGGTCACAGCCGCTCTTGAGCACATGGACGAATACGTCGTTTTCACGACGCTGCGGCGATATGACGGTGAGCTGTTCTACAAAAAGATGACGTACTGCTACCTTGACGACAGCCACCGCATCATCACCATGTCGCAGTCCGATGTAAGCGGAATAGTCAAGCGCTACGAGCGTCAGCTCACGCACTTCAAAAAGGAAACGTACCGCGACGCGCTGACAGGCACGTTCAACCGCAACTACTACGAGCTTAATCTGAAATCGTCCGTACTCACCTCCGGCATTGCCGTGATCGACCTCGACGATTTCAAGCTGTGCAACGACACCTTCGGTCACAGCGCGGGCGACGCCGCACTCATGAAGCTGTGCGAGGTGATAAGCGGGGAGCTGGGTGAAGATGACACACTGATCCGCTACGGCGGAGATGAGTTTCTTCTCATCACAGCCGAACCCAAGATCGACTCGCTTCGGCGTATGCTTGAGGCGATACGCGAAAAGGTTCGCCTGACGCGCATTGACGAGTACCCGAATCTGCGGCTGTCCGTCAGCATCGGCGGCGTTGTCACCGAGAACGAGACGGCGGACGATGCCGTTATCCGCGCCGACAGGCTCATGTATCAGGCGAAAAACAAGAAGAACTGCGTCGTCACCGAATCCCATGACTCGCTCGGTGCGGGCGGCTCGGCGGCAGGCTCCGCAGGAGTGCGCCAGCAGATACTGATCGTTGACGATTCCGAGATGAACCGCATGATCCTCACGCATATGCTTCAGGATGAATACAGCATACTTGAAGCGTCCAACGGATCCGAAGGAGTTGCGATGATAGAGCAGTACGGCACGGGAATCTCGCTCATACTTCTCGACATAGTAATGCCCATCATGGACGGCTTCGGCATTCTCGGATACATGAACGCAAATCACTACATCGAGGACATCCCGGTCGTCATGATATCCGGAGAGGACTCGGATCAGAACATCAGGCGCGCGTATGACCTCGGCGTTTCCGACTACATATCGCGTCCGTTTGACGCAAACGTCGTATACCGGCGCGTTCAGAACACGATAACTCTTTACACAAAGCAGCGCAGGCTCATCTCGCTCGTCACGCATCAATCGCGCGAACGCGAGAAGCACGACCGCATCATGATCGACATTCTAAGTCAGATAGTCGGCTTCCGCAACAGCGAGAGCGGGTCGCACGTGCTTCACATCAACGGCATCACGCGCATACTGCTCAAGCAGCTGATGAAAAAGGACAATCATTATCACCTGTCGTGGCAGGACTGCGAGATGATCGTTATGGCGTCCACGCTGCACGACATAGGCAAGATCGGCATAGACGACAGCATCCTGAACAAGCCGGGACGGCTGACTCCGGAGGAGTTCGAGATAATGAAGACGCACGCCGCGCTCGGCGCGCAGATCCTTGATAATCTTGAGATGTACCGCGACGAGCCGCTTGTCAGGACAGCATCGGAGATATGCCGCCATCATCACGAACGCTACGACGGGCGCGGGTATCCCGACGGACTCGCCGGTGACAGGATACCGATCTCGGCACAGGTCGTATCTATCGCCGATGTATACGACGCGCTTGTAAGTCCGCGCGTATACAAGAGCGCATTCTCACACGAGGATGCAATGCGCATGATCATCGCAGGCGAATGCGGAGTATTCAATCCGCTGCTGCTTGAATGTCTCCAAGAGGTCGGCGACCGCCTGAAGAATGAGGTTTACGACGGCACAGACGACACTCCCGACAAATAATAAATACAGAAGAAAGCGAGAATACACATGACGATAAAGGAAATTTTTGCGGTTACGGGATCGGACTACGAGGATGTTATAAAGCGGTTCGGGAGCGAGGCGCTCGTGCGCAAATTCGTTCTGAAGTTCACCGATGACCCAAGCTTCGACGATCTCAAGGAAGCTCTTCTCGACGGCCGCACAAACGACGCATTCCGCGCGGCGCACACGCTGAAGGGGATCTGCATGAACCTCGGATTTTCGGCGCTGTACAGACCGACGGCAGATCTTACGGAGATACTGCGCGGCGGCACGCTCGACGGCTCGGAAGAGCTTTTCGATGCGGTGAGCGCCGAGTACACCGGTCTTATTTCCGCGATATCGGAAATTGACGAATAAATTTGGATATGAAAAACGGGCAGTCTGCGGACTGCCCGTTTTATTTTTACATTATTTCCGCCCGTCTGACGAATCAGCCGAACTTTACCTCTCTGTCGCAGACCGCGGCGGTCTCCGCCCGGTGCGTAATGATGATGACAGTTTTGTCGGTCATAGCTCGGAGGTTTGCAAGGAGCTGCTTTTCCGTCGGCGCGTCGAGGGCGCTTGTCGCCTCGTCGAGCAGGAGCACCGGTCGCCCTGAGAACACGGCTCTGGCGATCGCGATACGCTGCATCTGCCCTTCCGACAGGCCGGAGCCACGCTCGCCGAGGACGGTATCAAGTCCGAGCGGAAGCGTTCGGACGAATTCTTCGGCGCAGGCAACGCGGAGCGCATTCCACACGGCATCGTCATCGTTTGCCGAGCCGCCGTCGGTAAAGGCGACGACATTTCTTATTCTACCGCTCATGAGCTGATTGCCCTGCGGAACATACGAGAAGATCGGGCGCATGGCTGCGGTGAGGTCGTGGTATTCTTCCCCGCTCGCGCCTTCGGTCACATAGTAGCGCTCGCCGCCGTCAAGTGCATAGAGGCACATGAGCAGCTTCAGGACCGTGCTTTTTCCGCAGCCGGAGGGCCCCGTGAACGCCACAAACTCGCCAGTCTTTATTTCAAAATCGAAATTCTTTATAACTATCGGCGAGTGCTTGCCGTCCGATTCCGGGACATACGAAAATGACGCACTCTTCAGTCCAAGCCTTGTGAAAGGCTCGCACGCCTGCGCCGGATCAGCTGCATCGTCTGCGGCGAAGCGCTCGACGTCCATCAGACGCTCCGCGCTCGCGAGCATCGCGTAGTATTTCGGCAGATACCCCGTGATATTCGCAAACGGAGACTGCACCTGCCCTATAAGCTGAAGCAGCGCCATAAGCGTTCCGTAGCTCACGCTGCCGCTGTATATTCCGAATGCGCTGTACAGCGCACCGAGCACATACGCGCCGTTCATCACTGCTCCGAAGCCGATATTGCATATATTGGAGAAGCGATTGCGCTTCATACGCGCGCTCTTGTGCGCCGACATTCGCTGCTCGGCGGCGCTCTCCGTCTCACGCTCTTTTGCGAACGCCTTGACGATCATAAGACTTCCGAGGTGCTCCTGAAGAAACACGCGGACCTCGCCGTCGCGCTCCTGCACCGATTTGTGCAGACGCTTCAGGTGCCGGCGGAACACGTATGTCAGCGCCGCAAACACCGCTCCGCCGGGGATCAGTATGTACGCAAAGCGCGCCTCGATCACGAGGATCATGGTAAGTGCGCCGACAATGCGCACTGCCGCCCCTGCGACGCCCGGCACGATCGACGCGAGTCCGTCGGCAACGACGGCGGTGTCGGACGTAAGCCGGTTCATCCACTCGCCCGAGTGGATCGCTGTGACCGACCCGAAATCGCGCGACAAAAGCTCGCCGAACAGGCGCGATTTGAACGCATTCTCATACGTTGAACACGCAAGCTCGCTCATATGGCGCGACAGCGCCCGCAGCGCAAGCTGACACACGACGAGTCCTGCAAATGCGCAAATACTCCTGACCATCGCGGCAAAATCGTGCGTGACGGCGCCGTCAACGATATCGCGCAAGAACAATGCGTAAAGCACGCTTGACACGCCGAGCGCCGCCTGTATAAGCAGAAGGATCAGGATATAGACCCTTTTCGCTCCGACTACCTCGTCGATGTAGCGATGCACGGATTTTCGGTTCTGCTCCACGATCTCATCCTCTCCGGCGGCGCGGGATGAGCACCCGGCACACCTGCTTTATACGGTACACGCACCACTTCAGCGCCGTGCGGAATCTGTACGGCTTACACCACAGCGCAACATACAGCCTGTACATACGGTCGTTGACCGTGCAGGGCTTGTTTTTTCTCACAAAATTGGTCATAACGCCGATCACGTTCTCCTGCGGGACTCCGCGCTCGACGCCGATGCAGTTGTCACCTAGGATGTCGTATTTGCCGTCGTCGCGAACCCTTATGATCCGATGAAGCACATACGCGTCCGGCGGGCGCTTATACAGCACGACATCCCACTTGCGGCAAATCTCGCCCTCGCCCACACGCCGAACGGTGAAAACGTCCCTGCCCTGCTTCAGCAGGGGGAGCATACTCACGCCGACGTTTTTATAGGTCAGCGACCCGTGTGCGGCGAGATATTCCTCAAACGTGGTGTTACTCATCGAGCGCCCTGATCTCACGGAGCTTTTCAATCACGGCTGCGGCGTCGCGCCTCGCGACATCCTCCGCAACGTCGTATTCCTCGAGCATCGCGGACACGATGCCGTCGAGCGTCGTCTCGCTTCTGAGATGATCGACTATGAACGCCGCCGTCTTATTGCTGCGCACGAGCCCCGAAAACGAGCTTGTGCAGTCCACGAGGACCTGCTCGCCTGCGACCTCATGCGATATAAATGTATCTTTCAGCTTCATGTTATGGCAATTCCTTTCTTTACACCTGCATCCCGTTGTACGCCGTCAACGCCGCATCGAGATCCATATTGCATCCGAGACTGTATATCCTCACGCTGTCCATGAGTCCGTCTATAAGCTCCATCGTCCGGATGATGCCGCGCGGATCGCTCGGGCGGTACGTCTGCTGCACGATCATCGGGTACGCCGCCCGCCTGTCCGCAGGCTCAATGTGATTTTCCTTTGCACGCGATAGAATGCACAGTCCCTTCAGCGGAACCGCGATATCGGTGTCAAGGTGATGCTTGCCGTTCCACGGCGTGCCGTATGCATACGCGGCACCGTCCGCAATCCGTATGAGCGGCTTGTCATCGTTGACCATTACGGCGCGCTCGCCGAACCGCTCCCGCCAAAGGCGCGTGTGCGTTGACTTTCCCGTTCCGCTCTTCGCGGTGAACAGGTATCCCTCGCCATCGACCGCGATCACCGATCCGTGGAACAGGATCGTGTTGTGATCCGGCATCCGCTCGGCGATTTTCCGGTAGATTGCAAGCGTTTCGAGGTACTCATCCGAAAATCGCTGCACGGCTCTGCCCGCCGCCACGTCCTCCTTCTCGGATTTCGCACGTTCATAGGCTATATCGTCCGCCGTCACGCAAACACGGATGTCCGCCGCATCGGGCGGCACATCGCACACGTACTTTTTGCAGTATTCCGCCGCATAGGGGAAAATATGCCAAACCGCGATCACCGCGTCCGCGAGCCTCAGTACCATGCTCTCCATGCGCCGCGTCACCGATTCTTTCTCTTGCGAACGACTATCACCGTCACGACTACAACAGCCGCAATCGCGACTACGACCGCAATTATCGCCGCAGTCCGCGCGCCCGAGCCGTCGCCGGGATCGATCGCGCCGAGGGGATACGTCGTTTCGGCTTCGGTGGTTTCGGTCGTCTCGCTCGTCCGCCCCTTCTCGGTCACGAACTCTACCTCGTCAAGCTTCTTCGTCACGGTATTGCCGCTGCCGTCGACAAATGAAACGGTGTTTCCGTCCTCGTCCAGCCCCACGCGCTTTCCGCTCGCGTCAATAATGCTGCCGTCGGACGAAAATGCGTATCCGCCGCTGCGGTCGATGATCGCGAGATTGTTGTCCCCGTCCACAAAGATCAGGTTTCCGGAGCCGTCAACCGTGATGTATCCGTTGTCCTTCGTGGGGATCTTCGTGCGGTCGTCATCCTCGTCGCCGCCTGCGACCTCGAATCCGACGTTGCCGCTGTTCGCAGGCGGCGACGGCGTTGCGGCCGTCCCGTCGGACGGATTCTTTATTACGTCATCGCCGCTGTTCGTGGTAGTGGGCGGTATCGGCGCGGCGGTAGTGACGTCCGTCTCAAACCTGTTCTGGTCGTCCGGATTCACGTACACAGGATAATCCTCGACAATAACGCACCCGTCGGGCGCCGTCACGGCAATGCTTTTCGACTGGAGAATGATTTTTTTCAGCCCTTTCATCTGTGTGAACAGACCGTCTCCGACCTCAGTCACCGTATCGGGAACTGTCAGCACGGCAATCGAGCTGTTTCGCGCAAATGCGCTGCCGCGTATCCGCGTCACGAGGAGAGATGCGATGTGATCGGGGATCACGACCTCGCTCTCCGAGCCGAAGTATGACGTGATCGTGATGCTCTCGTCCTCGATGAGATATTTGAAATACCCTTCGGAGTATTCGTCCGCCGCAAAAACGCTCACACTGACAAGGCACACCACAAGGAGAAGCGCCGCCACGAGCGCGAGCCGTTTTGTCCTGTTTTTCATCTGTATCTCCTGTTTTTTCGTAATACCAAGGATGGCAGGCCAAAGCCTGCCATCCTTTCCTGTGAAATTAGTAGTTTGCGCGAATGGGGTTAGTCTTCTTCTACATAATCGGGATCCCAACCACTAGTTGTAATAATATCATGAAAATCAAACTCTACTATTTTCATTTCAGGTTCTTCGTAAACCTTTTTCATCTAAGCACTCCTTTCTGCTATAAAACGATCTTAGCTAAGCGGGGATGAATGAGTTGTAGCTGTATAAATGGTCTCTATCGCACCAGTTTCGTTATTTCTGTAAATAATATAGCCAACTGCATAAAGCGTTTTAGTCGATGAATTAGATCCCATGGTAAGGTTACAGCTATATGTTCCCGATGCGTCACTCAACTTTGTCATATTCTTCTTAATAGTATTATTATCTACATTTTCAAGGGTTAAGCTGTCTTTCTTAGTATCATCAAATGTACGAACCAAGCCGCCTTCAATAAATGTATATCCGTTGGGAACATTCCATGCGACATCTATTACAACCGCATTTTTACCAGTGTTGGGATCCACCGTTCTTTCGCCCATATTTATACTAACAGTGGGCGCACTTGCTATCGGCTCATTATCGTACTTTGCAGTAAGTGTAATATCACCTGTAACAATAAACGAGTAAACCATTTCGGTGCTCACAAGTATTTCGCCATTATACCAACCGGCAAAGAACATTCCTTCATCGGGTTCGTTAGCTGTTACTTTTGCGATTGATCCATAGTCATATGTTGCACTGTCGGGTTGACCACCAACTGCAGTGACTGTGTATTTACCACCTATATATTCATACTTGGCGAAAATTGTAACCGAGTTGGTTATTCCTGTGAACATTCCATTATCGATATTGCATACAGTACCATCATCATATTCCCAGCCGATGAACTT
This sequence comes from uncultured Eubacteriales bacterium, assembly GCA_934446065.1. Classification (GTDB taxonomy): domain Bacteria; phylum Bacillota; class Clostridia; order Oscillospirales; family CAG-272; genus UMGS1312. The sequence goes on along the minus strand of CAKSDP010000020.1, from coordinate 2,409 downwards.
GTAACCTTTAAACTCAGAATGCTTCGGAACCTCGAAATTTCCGCCAGAGGCATAACCCGAAGTTACAATTTTATCATTCATATCTCTTACAATGACATACGGAGTCGCAGATTCAGTTTTTCTGTAAACTGCAGTCAAAGTCTTGTCATCGCCAAGGTAGAAACTATATGATGAATCTGAACTTACAATTCTGAAATCCTTATCAACCCAGTACAGGAATTCAAATTCAGTATATGGCTTGGCCGTCAGCGTGAAGTATGTTCCCTTTGCAAACGGGCTATTAATCAGAGAAAGATCCCAATCGATTGTTATAGAGTCATATTCAGCAGTTACACTTCCGCTTCCTATATAAACTGTAAGCTTCTGTTTTACATTACCCTCAAACTTTGCAGTATAGGTTACTTTGTCTTTAGCATCCGTGGGAATCGTGTATTTAGTATCGTTCGTAAGCAATTGGTCATCGCTATCATACCAACCGATGAACGTATATCCGCCAACAGGTTTTGCAGTAATGGTAATGCCATTTGCAACTTCATCGGCAGTGTACTCTCCGCCACCGATAAGCGTACCTGTAGTTCCTGCAGTGCTATTCAAAACAACTGTGAGAACGATCTCAGCAACAGTATACGTACCATCTGCGTTTGCTACGGACTTGTAGTTTTCTGCACAGCAACTCTTCGGAACTTCGCTCGAGAATGTACCGCCGGATACTGCAACCTTGTCATTTGCGGTAAACTCACTCTCGTTCGCATTTGCCCAGTCATATGCCTTGATTGCAGCATTATCGGCTTTAGCGGTGAACGTACCACCGGTGATAGCAACATTCACAAGACCCTTATAGCCGGTGCGGTTCACAACGGAGATCGCCGCGCCGTCCTGGATAGCGCCGTCGTTCTCGGCCTTGGGCACCGCATCACCGGTGACCGTGACCGCGCTGCCTCCATTGATGCTCAGGCTGCCTGCGCAGACCTGAACGCCCATGGTCTTGGCATTGACGGTGCTGTTATCCAGAGTCAGCGTACCGCTGCTGGGGAAGTAGATGCCGAAGCCGTTCGGAACATTGAGTGTGCTGTTCTTCAGCGTAACGGTATCGTTTGTGTTGTTGCCGTTGGTCTCGATGCCGCTGTTGCCGTTTGCCGTCGCCGTAACGCCATCGAGCACCAGGCCGGAATTGTCGTACTTGATGGTGCCGCCATTAGCGGAGGGGATCAGACCCACCATCGTGCTGCTGACGACCGTACCGTTCTTCACGGTCAGCGTCACATCGGAATGATTGATCTCAAACGCTGCATCATTGACATCGGTACCGGTGTAGGTCCAGGTGTGCTCGTTCAGGTCCACCGTGCGGTTGATGCTGCCGGAATTAAAGGTTCCACCGGTGGTGTAGTCGCGGAGCAGAACGACGGGTTCGCCGCTTGTCGTCTGCGCCTTGAAGGCTTCCTCCATGGTGTAATAGCTTGTGTTGCCGACCTTGGCAAGGTAAGCCTTCGCCACACCGAAGGTGCCGTCAGCGTTCGCGGTAATGGCAGAGTCCTCGATCACATACTTGGTCGGGTCACTGCTGAACGTACCGCCGGTGATCTCGATGGTCGCCATGTCCTTGGTAGGCTCGGTCGCACTATTATAGATGCCCGCTATGAGCGTGCCGTTGACCGTACCACCGCTGATGGAAACGAGTGCCGGCTTGCCAGCCTTGCCGTCATAGCTGATGGCTTCAACGTTGCCGTTGACCGTGCCGCCGCTGATCGTGGTTTCGGCGCCGGGACCGCCGTCATAGGTCCACGAGGAGACAGCGCCGTTGACCGTGCCGCCCTTGATCGTCGCTCTATGCCAGGTTTGAACCGCGTAGCTGTTCGCAGAGTTCAGCGAGCCGCCGTTCAGGAAGAGGTCGCCGCGCTCAACCTTGATGACAATGAAGTTGTCCTGCGTGAACGTGCCGCCCTTGATGTTCAGACCGGGGTACTTTGCAACGCTGTCGTCGCCGATGCGGACAAGGGACGCGCCCTTTGTGCCGCCGGCGCCACTGTCATTCTTGACGTTGCCGCTCTCAAAGGTTAGCCAGCCGCTGCCCTGAACGTCGATGACATAGTGGGAGGAAACGCCGGAGTTCTCTGCGGTGTCCTCACGCATGATCGTGCCGGTCTTCGCCGCGCTGCTGTCCTTGACCGTCACGCGTGCAGTGATCGTCAGAGCGGGCTTGCGTTCGCCGGTGCTGCCGTTGAGGGTGTGACCGTTCAGGTCAAGCGTCACGTAGGGCGTGCTGATGGTGACATTTTCCTTCGTGTCGGCCAGCAGCGTGACGGTGCTGTTCCTCGTCGCCGCCGCGATGGCGTCTGCAAGGGTTGCAAATGCCTTGACCGACGCGCCCTTTGCATCCATGACCTGTGCGGTCATGCCTGCCTTTGCCGT
>CAKSDP010000019.1 GCA_934446065.1 uncultured Eubacteriales bacterium | reverse complement strand
GCTTAACTGGATCTCTCCCAAGGCTACTCTCGATAATTTTTTGAAGCATGGTGTAACATATCATTGACAAACCAACACGGTGTGCTCAGACGAGATATGAAACGGTTTTTACGTGTTCGCCGTGCCTGAAATATGCGCGCGGTACGCGGCGTCCGATGCCGCAGACAAATTCGTAGTTGAACGAGTTTGCCGGAGCCGCAAGCTCCTCGACAGTGATAACCTCGTCGCCGTCGCGTCCGACGAGAGTTACCGTCTCGCCCGCAGCAACGTCAGGCAGCTCCGTTACGTCGACCATCATCTGATCCATGCAGACGCGGCCGAGTATGGGACATGATCTGCCGCATATCAGCACGCGTCCGATGCCGGACAGCGCCCGCGGATATCCGTCAGCGTATCCGACCGGGATCGTCGCCACGCGGATCTCGTGATCGGTTATGTATGTGCGGCCGTAGCTGATCCCGCGCTCCGGCGCCAGTATTTTCACGTGTGAAATGTGGGAAACGAGACTCATCACGGGTCGGAGAGGGAAAGTCTCCTTTATAACTTCTTCCGACGGGTAAAGTCCATAAAGAATGATTCCGGCGCGCGCCATATCGTAGAATGAGTCCTTCATTTCCATAATGCCGGCGCTGTTGTCGAGATGTACAAGCCTCGGTTTGACTCCGCGCTCGGCGAGCATCGTGCGGAATTTATCGAACCTCTCGTGCTGATGCTCGGCTTCGGTCTTGTCGACCTCATCCGCCGTCGCAAAATGGCTGAACATTCCCTCAACATCAATATTTCTGAGTGCGGCGATCCGTGCGGCGTCGTCGGCGGAGCCGTCCGTCACCTGATAGCCGATGCGCGACATTCCCGTGTCAACGGCGATGTGCACCTTTGCGCGCTTGCCCTGCGCCTCAGCCGCACGGTCGAGCAGCACGGCATCTCCCGAATGGAAGATCGCGAGCGTGATGTCGTATTTTACCGCGTCATCGAACAGTTCGGGCGATGTGTAACCGAGTATCAGTATCGGCGTGTCGATCCCGGCTGATCGCAGCTCGATCGCCTCGTCAAGCGCCGCAACGCCGAAATAAGCGGCGCGGTCGTGAAGAAAACGCGCGAACTCAACCGCACCGTGACCGTATGCGTCAGCTTTTATGATCGGCATAATCTTCGTGCCTTCCGGCAGCTTTTTCTCTATCAGAGATACATTGTGATCAAGTGCGTCAAGGTCTATCTTTGCGTAAACTCTGCGGTATTCCATAGTAAATCTCCTTATAATCCGAGAACTTCGCGGATCGGCACGACCTCGACTCCCGCCTCTTTGAGTGCAGCACGTATCTTCTGCACGAACAGGAGTGCAGATTCGCCGTCGCCGTGTACGCATACGGAGTCGGCTTTGATCTCCACATCGGTGCCGTCAACTGATCGAACGACTCCCTCCTTTGCCATGCGTATAACACGAGCGATCGCCTCATCCTCGTCGCGTATCATCGCGTCGGGGCGCGAGCGGGGAACAAGCGTGCCGTCCGGCATATACGCGCGGTCGGCAAACACCTCGGCTGCACACGGAACGCCGATCCTTGCAGCCGCACGGACCATCTCGCTGCCAGAGAGGGCGAGCAGCACCGCGCCCGGTGCGCATTCCTGTACCGCCTCGGCAATGGCATCCGCAAGAGCCGGATCCTTTGCCGCCATATTGTACATTGCACCGTGCGGTTTTACGTGAGAGATCGACTGCCCCTCGGATGCGGCGAATGCCGCAAGAGCGCCGACCTGATACTTGACGTATGCGCGTACTTCCGCCGGAGTCGCGGCAAGATTGCGCCTGCCGAAGCCCACGAGATCGGGATATCCCGGATGCGCACCGACGGCGACACCGGCTGCCGCCGCGAGCTTTACCGTCTTATCCATCGTCACGGGATCGGATGCGTGAAAGCCGCAGGCGATGTTTGCGGAAGTTATGTATTTTATGACCTCGGAATCGAGACCGAGCGTGTACGCGCCGAAGCTCTCGCCGAGATCGCAGTTGAGATCGATTTTCATGATTGCCCCCGATAGATCAGTATTTCAGACTTGTGTTGCGTACATCGGTTATGAACATATGGCCCGGTGCGTGAGTTATCGCAATGTCGGGACACGCCGCCATCACCGCCGCCTGAGGAGTTACTCCGCACGGCCAGAATACCGGTACCTCGCCGGGGTTTATCGTGACAGCCTCGCCGAAATCCGGAGAATTTATGTCGGAGATACCGATGACGGACGGGTCTCCGATGTGAACGGGCGCACCGTGAACCTTCGGCATCGCGGCGGTCGCCTTAACTGCGGGGATTATCTTGTCATAGGGAAGCGGGCGCATACTTACGACCATGTTTCCGTGGAAAACGCCTGCCTCTCTGCACTTTATGTTTGAGATGTACATCGGGACATTGCGCACCTCCTCGATGTGCCGTACCGGTATGCCCGCGTCGAGCAGCTCCGCCTCAAATGAAAAGCTGCATCCGATGAGGAAGCTGACGAAATCGTCCTGCCAGAAGTCGGATACATCAGTTACCTCCTCGCAGAGAACACCCTTTCGGTATATGCGGTACTTCGGAAAGTCGCGTGCGATATCGGCATCCTTTGCAATGATGTGAAGCTCCCGCGAGCCTGCGTCGGACACCTCGAGTACGGGACATGCCTCAGGATTGCGCTGTGTGTACAGAAGAAAATCATACGCGTATTTCTTCGGCAGAATGCAGAGATTTGCCTGAGCGTATCCGGGACACATACCGGAGGTCTGACAGTCGATCCTGCCCTCCCTGATAAGGGCACGCACCTCTGCGGGCGTCATATTTTCAGTATTTATTTTCATAAAATTATCTCCTTTGCTTTGACTTTGCATCGAGCGTTGCCGCAGTCTGTGCAAGCACCGCGCGCATCTCGCCGAGCGCTGCCGTCGCCGCTTTCGAGTCGGTGAGAGTGAACCTTACCGTGTCGCCCGGTCTCGCCTGCGCGAGATGCGGCAGATCGGCTTCGATCACCGTCGCGATCTTTGCATACCCGCCAGTCGTCTGCCTGTCCGCCATAAGCACGATCGGCAGACCGGAGCGGGGAACCTGCACGCTGCCGAAAACGATCCCGTCGGAAATGATATCGACGCCGTCGCGGCTCTCGAGCACCTCGCCCGACAGGCGTATTCCCATGCGATCGGACTCCGGCGATACCGTGTACGGCGCAGAGAAGAACGTTTCGAGTGCGGCAGGCGTGAACATATAATCCTGCGGACCGGGGATCGCGCGGACGGAAATGTTTTTGCCGCCGACGCCGTTGTACGGCAGACTCCGCACCGATACAGCCGATTCCGGCAGCGGGTGCGTCGGTATCACGGGAACAACATCGCCCTCCTCAAGCTTCCGTCCGTAGTATCCGCCAAAGGAGCAGCGAAGATTTGTCGATCGGGAGCCGAATACGCGCGGAACGTCGATTCCGCCGCGCAGCGCAAGATATGCGCGGCATCCTGTGCGTGCAAAGCCAAGCTCAAGCACACCTCCGGGATGTGCGGTGACTGCGGCGTTCATCGGGATATTCTGCCTGTCGAGTGTCGGCGACATATCCGCACCGGTCACGGCAAATACCGTCCGGTCAAGGAACGTTATGCACATTCCCTTCATGGTCATTTCGACGACCGCCTCGCCCGTGCCGTTCCCGACAAGAATGTTCGCGAGTGCCGCGCTGTATCGGTCCATTGCTCCCGCAGCGGGAAAGCCATCGGCGAGGTGACCTACCGCGCCCATGTCCTGTATCGTTGACAGAGCGCCGGGGGATTTAATAAAAAAGCTCACGTTTTATGCCCGTTCCTTTCTTCGCTTTGTTTTCAGGTTCCGTCAGGCGTTCTCGATTACGTATTTGTATGTTCCGTCTGCGACCTCGCACTCGCTCCTTCGGTACTCGTCGGGGCTTATCGGAATAAAGCGTATCATATCGCCCGCGCTGTAAAGTATAGCCGGATCTCTTGCAGGATCGAACGGGCGGAGCGGCGTCCTGCCGATCAGCCGCCATCCTCCGGGGGACTCGACCGGGTATACGCCCGTCTGCTCGCCGCCGATGCCGACGGCGCCCGCCGGAACCGCCGTCCGCGGGGATTCAAGGCGCGGCGTGACAAGCGTTTCGTCAAGTCCGCCGAGATATGCAAAGCCGGGCAGGAACCCGAGCATATATATGAGATAGTCGCGCGACGAGTGACGGCGGACGACCTCGTCCTCGGTGATCTCGTGAATCTCTGCGACGTCGGCAAGATCACACCCGAACTCTCCGCCGTAGCACACCGGAATGTGGAATATCCTGCCGCCGGACGTGCTCGCGGATCCTTTGTCTGCCATACGGTCGATCATGCGGCGAAGCTTTTCTTCGCTGAGCCTGCACGGATCGAAAATTATCGTAAGCGCGCGAAAAGCGGGAATCACCTCAGTGATCCCGCTGATCTTTTTTTGCGTTATTGCGCGGGCGAGCGCCATGACACGTCCGTTCACCTCGGGCGCTACCCTGTTTTCAAACTCAACTGTAACGGCGCCGGCGCCGCATGAACGGATATGATACATGATCTCCCCCGGAATTATTTCTGAAAATAACCTTTTTCGAGCACACGGTCGAACCATGCCTTGCACTTTTTCTCAAGTGCGAGAGAATATTTGACGCATTCTCTCATCGACGTGACGATCGACGCGCAAAGCTCGCGTCCGAATCCGTCGATCGCGGGAATAGTCCAGCCGTACATATCTACCATGCCGCACTCTGCCGCAACCTCCATTGCGCGGCGCTGTAGCTCTGCGTCGTGGAATATCTCGATGTCGCCGTGCAGGTAGGCGATCGCCGCCATGAGTGCATAGCAGCCCCAGTCGGACGTTGTCGCCGTGATTATGTCGTCTGCCGCAGTGCGGGCAAGAAGTCCGCCGCCGCAGCCGCAGGAGCACTCGCCCTCAGCCGCATAGGGGATGTTCTTCTTTATGTGATCGGCGATGGTGCCCATGCCCATCTCGTTTCCGAGATCGCCGATCGAGAGGGTGTATACGCCGCGCGCCTTCATGAGGTCGAACAGGGTGTCGGTCTTTGCCTCGAGCGGAGTTACGTCAAGCCCGATCGCGTTGTGGTAGACACCGCGCGCGTTTTCGCCGGGGGCTTCGATCGTGATAAACGCCTTCGGCAGTTCCGCCGCAGCAATGCGCTCAGCCATGTCGGATGCCGCGCCTTTGTCCTTCGTGAACGGGAACGCCGCCATCGAGGCGGGCATATCGCCCATCTCCTCGAGGGAAGAGTACAGGTGAAGTCCGAGCAGTGCAGAGAGTCCGCGTACCGCGGGCATATTCTCATCCTGACAGATGAGGAGCGGGCGCACGCCGTATGCGAGTACAAGAGAGCGTGCGAGAAGCATCGTGCTTATGATGCCGTCGGTCTCGGCGCTTGCCCAGGGGCGAAGTACGAATCCGGAGACGAGAATAACGGAGTCGCCCGGCTCGAGAATATCGTCAAGCTTTTTTGCTGCGTGGGTCGAGAGCGGCTCGCCGGTGTATGCCTTCGCTCCGGCGTAGAGGATCTTGCATACGCCGTATCCGCGGGGATCGATGTTCGCAAGGTCGTCAAGGCTCTGTCCGAGATTTTGTACAGTCAGTTCTTTCTGATCCATTTTTGTACCCTCTCCCGATTACTCGGCGGTCTCCTCGAGGTAGTCCTCGACAAGGTTGTCCTGGAGTGCCTTCAGAAGCTCGGGAGCCTTGCCGCCGACAGGCTTGCCGTCGATCTCGTATGCAGCCAGGCAGAACGAACCGGAGCTTGAAACGATGACTTCGTCGGCGTTCATGAGATCGTCGAGGGTGAAGGGCGTTTCATCTACCGGGATTCCGAGCTTGCCGCACATTCTGATGAGGTTTGCGCGCGCAATGCCGGGGAGAATGAGGCAGTCGGTCGGAGCGGTGCGGAATACGCCGTTCTTGATGATGTGTACGTTCGAGTGAGCGCACTCGGTAACTCTGTCGCCGCGATGCAGGACGGACTCGTCGCATTCGGCAACCTCGGTCTTGTGAGCTGCCATAACGGACGGGATGAGGTTCAGGGTCTTGATGTTGCAGTGGTAGAAGCGCGTGTCCTCAAGCGTGATGAGGCGGATCTTTTCGTATGTATCCTTGACCTTTGCGGGCTTGAGCATGATCCAGATGTTGCCCGCATCGTCGCCGGAAAACGCGTGATTTCTGATGCCGGTGCCGCGCGTTACCTGCCAGTAGACGAACTGCTCGCCGTCGTCAACCTTTCTGACCATTTCGGAGAGGATCTCCTTCATCTCCTCTTTGGTGTGGGGAATGTTGATCTCGAGAAGCTTTGCGCTGTTGAAGAAACGGTTGATGTGTGCGTCGAGATTGTAGATCTTGTGATTGCGGCTGTACGTTGCGTCGTAAACGCCGTCGCCGAAATAGCACACGCGGTCGAGCATGGGAACGGTCATTTCCTCAAGCAGGCCGAACTTGCCGTTGTAGTAGCCGAGATTTTTCATAAGAAATCCTCCGAAAAAATGATGTATGTAAATATATTCGGTGAGTTTTTGCAGGATTTGCCCTGTGAAAATTCATCACATTACATTATATCAGGATTTTTCGCGATGTAAATAAGTTTCGATAAAAATTTTAATTCTTTGACAGTTTTTTCACATTCGCGGTACAGAAAACGGCGTATATGGTACAAAATGCCGAAGCGCTTTTTCGCTGTGAAAAAAGTGTCGCCAAAGCGTCCCGAAATAGCGGAAAATCTTTGACACGGCGGGATATTTATGCTATAATATCAAGATAGACAGCGCGTGATCGGCAGCAAGCCGCAGAGCGCATGAAAAACGGAGGTGCCGCCGCATGATAATACTCGGAATAGACCCCGGGATCGCCATCGTCGGATGGGGAGTCCTGTCGTATTCGGGCGGCAAGTTCAGTCCGCTCGGATACGGGGCGGTGCGCACAGACTCCGGACTTGCTGTCGAAGACAGACTCACGATAATATATGAGGAGCTGTCGGAAATTATAAAAAAGTATTTGCCGGACTGTATGTCGATCGAGGAGCTGTTCTGGAATACGAACCAGAAAACGGGTATCGTCGTCGCGGAGGCGCGCGGAGTGATACTCTGCGCGGCAAGACGCGCGGGACTTGAGATATTCGAGTACACCCCGCTTCAGGTGAAGCAGGCGATAACAGGCTACGGTCGGGCGGAGAAGCGGCAGATCATGACAATGGTCACGACGCTGCTCGGACTGTCCGAGACGCCGAAGCCCGACGATACGGCGGATGCCCTTGCGATCGCCGTGTGCCATGCGCATTCGGGCGCATCGGGGATCGGCGCGTATTACAACAAGAGCGTTGTCGCGGGTAAGGGAGTGCGCCGGAAGATCACCGACGAGCGCATACTTAACGGTACGAATATCGTGATACCCGCGAAAAAGAAAAACGGATCCGCGAAATAACGCGGGAAAGGTATATGGCAGATGAGAGTTAGTGACGGCTGGACTGATTATGAGCTGATCGACGCCTCGGGCGGCAACCGCCTTGAGCGGTGGGGAGAGTACATCCTCATCCGCCCCGACCCGCAGGTGATATGGGATACCCCGAAGGAGGATCCGGCGTGGCGCCGTGCACACGGCGTATACAAGCGCTCGAAGGCGGGCGGCGGTGCATGGACAAACTACGGAATGCCGGACAACTGGACGATCGGCTACCGCGACCTTACGTTCAGACTGCGGCCGATGGGCTTCAAGCATACGGGGCTTTTCCCGGAGCAGGCGCAGAACTGGGATCTTACGTCTTCGCTGATCTCCGCCCGCGTAAAAGAGGGGCGGCCCGTGTCGGTGCTTAACCTGTTCGCATATAGCGGCGGCGCAACAGCCGCTGCGGCAAAGGCGGGCGCATCCGTGTGCCATGTCGATGCTTCAAAGGGAATGGTGCAGGCGGCAAAGGAAAACCTGAGACTGTCCGGGCTTGAGGAGGCGCCGGTGCGCTATATCGTAGACGATTGCAAAAAATTCGTCGAACGCGAGATACGCCGCGGACACACGTATGACGGGATCATAATGGATCCGCCGTCCTACGGGCGCGGCCCCGGCGGCGAGGTGTGGAAGCTTGAGGAGGCGGCGTTCGGGCTTATATCGCTTGCGGCAAAGCTCCTGTCGCCCGAGCCTCTGTTCTTTCTTATAAATTCGTATACTACCGGCATTTCTCCGTCAACAATGGGGTATATGCTTGAGTATTCGCTCGGCGATCGCGCGGCGCGCGGGCGTATCATTGCGGACGAGCTCGGGCTGCCGGTGAAACGCAGCGGGCTTGTGCTTCCTGCGGGAGCCTCCACCATATGGATGGAAAAATAACGGCAGCTGCATAAAACGCAAGGCAAACGCCGAATGCGGCAAAGCAAGGCAACTGCATAATTAGGCGCGAATGTAAAATGCACTCGCGTAAAACCGACCGCGCGTATGCATCGGTAACGCTAACACTTGATCGGGGGACAACAGCGATAATGCCAAACGAAAAGAGACCTCTGCTCGAGATAAAAAATCTCAGCTTTTCATATCCGGCGGACGACGGCGGACATCCCGTCCGTGTCATGAGCGATCTGTCGCTTACCGTCGGCGAGGGAGAATTTGTCGCGGTGCTCGGACATAACGGCTCCGGCAAATCGACGCTCGCGAAGCTTATGAGCATGATACTTGCGCCGGACAGCGGCGATATAGTGGTGGACGGTCAGAGCATCTACGCGGACGGCGATCCCGACGAGCGTATAAACGATGCCCGCCGCGAGATCGGCATGGTGTTCCAGAATCCGGATAACCAGCTCGTTGCAACAATAGTTGAGGAGGATGTCGCGTTCGGCTGCGAGAATCTCGGCGTGCCGTCGGATGAGATACGCCGCAGAGTCGATGAATCACTTGCCGCCGTCGGCATGAGCAATTACGCACGCTCTACCGTGTACAGCCTGTCTGGTGGACAAAAGCAGCGCGTCGCCATCGCAGGCGTGCTTGCAATGCACCGACGCCTTATAATATTCGACGAGAGTACGGCAATGCTCGATCCGTCGGGAAGACGGGAGGTCATGGCGGCTGTCGAGCATCTCAACCGCGTAGACGGAGTTACCGTCGTGTTCATCACCCACTATATGAGCGAGGCGGCGCGTGCCGACAGAGTCGTTGTCATGAGTGACGGCGGGATCATAATGGACGATGTGCCCGCATCCGTGTTTACGAGAGTGGAGGAGCTGCGTGCCGCAGGACTAGACGTCCCGCAGACGACGGAGCTTTTGTATATGCTGAGGGGCGCGGGATACGATGTCTCGCTTGATGCACTTGCGCCCGAGGCATGCGCGCAGGAGATACTTCGCCTGCGCGAAAAGATCGTGTCCGGAAAATGATCCGGTGATGGGGAGGGATAGTTACGGCAAAGCTTGAGGTATGCGGAGTCTCGTTTTCCTACTGCGGGGACAGCAGCGAGAAGTTTGCGCTGAATAATATAAATCTTGAATTCAGGGAGGGGCAGATATCCGGCGTTATCGGTCATACCGGTTCCGGTAAATCCACCCTTGTCCAGATGTTCAACGGGCTTCTGAAGCCGCAGAGCGGCAAGATCATGCTCGACGGCTCCGATATATGGGGCGACGGAGTAAATATGCGTGACGTCCGCTTCAAGGTCGGACTTGTCATGCAGTACCCGGAATATCAGCTTTTTGCCGATACGGTTCGAGACGATATAGCGTTCGGTCCCGCCAATATGGGTATGAAAGGCGATGAGCTTGCGCACGCCGTCACCGATGCGGTGGAGTTTGTCGGACTTGACGCGGCGCTTCTTGATAAATCCCCGTTTGATCTGTCGGGCGGTCAGAAAAGGCGCGCGGCACTCGCGGGAGTTATCGCCATGCGGCCGGAGGTGCTCGTCCTCGACGAGCCTGCCGCAGGGCTTGATCCCGCCGGACGGAGCGAGATCCTCGGCAGGATAAAATCGTATCAGAGAGCTGCCGGAAATACAGTCATAATCGTCAGCCACAGCATGGAGGATATGGCGGTCTACTGCGACAGGGTAGCTGTGCTGTCTCACGGAGAGCTGATGTTTGAGGGCGAAACGCCTGAGGTGTTCAGCCGTTCGGAGGAGCTTATTGCCGTGGGACTTGACGTGCCGGAGATCACGCGCGTCGCGGGCGCTCTCGCGGATGTCGGCATTGATATCGGACGTGATGTCTATACAGTGAAGTTTGCTTTCGGCAGACTTACCGAGTATCTGGAGAGGCTGAAGGGAGGTGCTGCCGATGAATAAGGGTGCGGTTTTCGCACAGTATGTCGAGGGCGACTCGTTCCTGCACCGCATGGATCCGCGCGTGAAGCTTGCGACGTCCATCGCTTTCATCGTCGTAGTGTTCCTTGCGAAGAGTCTCCTCTCCTTTGCGCTGCTCGCCGCCGCAACGGTCGTGCTCATCATCCTTACCGGAATACCGGTATCGCGCTATCTGCGCGGACTGCGGCCGCTCATAGTCGTAATGGCTTTTACCGCAGCGATAAATATTTTCTGGTACAAGGGCGACGTGCTGCTTGTGGATTTTGCGTTTATCCATATATATCTCGAGGGCGTTGTGAACGCGTTGCTCATCGCGCTCAGAATAGTTATCCTCATCGCCGGAACGGGAGTGTTCCTCACGTATACGACGACTCCGCTCGCGCTTACTGACGGACTTGAGCTTCTGCTCTCACCGCTCAAAAAGCTGCACGTCCCCGTGCATGATTTTGCGATGATGATGACGATAGCGTTGAGATTTATCCCGACACTTACCGAAGAAACGACGAAAATAATGAACGCACAGAAGGCGCGCGGCGCCGACTTTACAAGCGGAAGCCTTGTGCGTCGGGCACGCGCTCTCGTGCCGATACTGATACCGCTGCTCGTGTCGGCGTTCAGACGCGCCGAGGAGCTTGCGGACGCAATGGAGTGCCGCTGCTATACCGGCGGAGAGGGAAGAACGCGAATGAACGTGATGCACGCCGAGCCTAAGGATTTCGTGCTGCTTGCGGCGGTCATCGCGCTCGGCGCAGGTATAGTTGTGCTGAATATCGTCTCTCCCGGAGTCGGACTCCGGTTCTGATGATCTGAGAATACGTCGAAAAGGAGGGGATTCCGTGAAGCTTGCGCTGCTTGTGAAGTACGACGGTACGCCGTTTGAAGGATTTCAGGCGCAGCCGTCCGGCAATACCGTGCAGCAGCATCTCACGCGTGCTGCCTCCTCTCTGTTCGGCTTTGAATGCAGCGTTACAGGATGCAGCCGCACGGACAGCGGCGTCCATGCAACGGGATTCGTTGCCACGGTCGAGCCTGCAGGCGGTATTTCGGACGGTTGGTGCCGTATACCTCCCGAAAAGCTTCACCGCGCCATCCGCCCATATCTCGTCCCCGAGATCGCGGTGATCGGATGTGCCGCCGTGCCGGATGATTTCCACCCGCGTTACAGCGCCGTCGGAAAGCGGTACGTCTACCTTATGCGCGATATGCCCGATGCCGATCCGTTCATGCGTGACCGCGTGTGGCAGCTCCCTCACAGAATAGACTGCGGCGGCATCGCACGCATGAACGAGTGCGCGGCACAATTTCGCGGGTCGCATGATTTTTCGGGATTTATGGCGACAGGCTCAAAGATAACCGATGCGGTCCGATGCGTCAGCGAAGCGGAGGTGTTCCGCCGCCCGGACGGGATCATCGCATTCACAGTCGCCGCCGACGGATTTCTCTACAACATGGTGCGGATAATGGCGGGAACGCTTGCTGGCGCGGCACTCGGGACGATCGATCCCGAGAGAGTCGGAGCGGCGATAGATACCGGAGACCGCACGCTCGCCGGAGCAACTGCTCCGCCGTCGGGACTGTATCTCGAACGTGTGTTTTATCCTTTTCCGTTAGACTTTTTGTGTGAATAGGGGGTGCTTCTATGGCTCTCAGATCAAGGAGGGCATCGGTTCCCGCACCGCTCGGTGAGAACACGCAGGAGACGCGGCCGAACGGCTACTACCTTCGCATAAGCGAAGGGTATATGCGCGCAAAATATATACTGCTTGTCCTGCTTGCGGTGTATCTTGTCTTTATGCTTGCAAAATACAGGGACGATATAACATATGAAAATATGATGTATCTTCTCCGCGATTTCAGCGCGGGCGAGACGGAGTACAGCAATGTGTTCGAGCCTGTGAAGTACGACGAGCAGGACAATATGACGTATGCCCTTTTCCGCGGGGAGCTTGCCGTTGCGGGAAACAGGACCGTTGCAATGTACAACTCCTCCGGAACGCTTGCAAGACGGTATGAAACTGCATTTGAGAATCCCGTCCTTGCATCCTCGGACAAATATCTCATTGCCTACGACCTCGGCGATACGAAGTATGCCGTGTACAATTCGATCACAAAGGTGAGCGGCGGAGACGCTCCGGGAACGGTCGAGGACGCTGACATAAACGACCGCGGCGATCACATTCTCGTCTGCCGCTCGGACGAGACGAAGTACGTTGTCTATGCGTACAACTCATCGTTCCGCAATACGGCAAAGTATTATAAAAATAAGTATGTCACCTGCGCATCCGTTGGACGGAGCGCGGCGGATGTCCTGATCTGTGCGACCGAGCTTTCGGGCGGCAGCCCCTCGTTTGAGGTGGAATTCTATAAATCCGGCGACGAAGCTCCGGCGTATACGTACAGCGATTCCGGAACGATCCCGGTGAGGTGCGGAACATGGCGCGACGGCTCGTATTATGTGCTGTGTACCGACAGGATACTGTTCTTCTCGGCATCAGGAAGCCTTGTGCGGACGGTCAGCGCCCCAACGTTCGGATATTCGGCGCTGTCGGCGGGCGAGAGCACGCTCGCTCTTTCCGCAGATAATGATGCGCTCGGCGAAAAAAGCAGTTTATTTGTATTTGACACCGCAGGGGAATTATTGTATAATGGTGTGGTAGACGACAGCATAAGCTCTGTGTCGGCGTTCGGCGGAGTGCTGTATGCGCTCGGAAACGGCAGCGCGTACCGCGTTTCGTATTCCGGTGCTGATGCCGGAAGTGTTTACAGGATAGATGTGCCGGAGGATTCCGGTGTGATACTTGCGGACGGAGTTTCCGCGGTGATCTGCGGAAAGAGTACGGCATTCGGATTCACCGTAAATGATTCCGATGCCGAAGTTACAGACGAAAATATCACAAGTCAGAAGGAGCAGTGAAATGAGTTTTGTTCTCGACGGAGTTCTTATCGCAATATGTATAGCTGTTGTCGTGCGCAGCGTAAGACGCGGATTTGTCAAAACGATACTGTCGATCGCAGCGTCGATCGCGGCTGTGCTGCTTGCCGTCGTATTCACGCCGAATCTGTCAGGATTCTTCTATGATAAATTTGTCCTTTCGGGGATCTCGAGCGGTATCGCCGGGACAATCGCGTCCCTTGCGGGAAACGGAGATGCGGCGGGTATCGCCGATATGTTCTCGAAGATGCCGGACGCGCTGTCGGGCATCCTCAGACAGTATAATGTCAGTGAGGAGACGGTGAGCGCAATGCTGAAGTCCGCAGAGGAGGGAACAGGCACCGTTCAGTCCGTTGCCGATACCATTGCCGGGCCGATCGCTTCGGCGATATCGTCGGCGCTCGCGTTTATCGCAATATTCATCGTCGCACTGATCGTGCTGAAGATAGTGATCGTTATAATTGATGCGATATTCAAGTTCCCGGTGCTGAACACCGTGAACAAGGTCGGCGGGCTTGCGCTCGGAATAGTGCTTGCGGTCGTTGTCATCTTTATATACAGTGCCGTTGCCGCAAATCTTGTGGGTGCGCTCGGATCCGTTTCGCCGAAGCTGTTCGGAGCCGACGTTATCAATGGTACGATAATCGTCAAATTCTTCTCGGAGAACAACATTTTCGGAATAATTTCAGATACCGTAAATAAAGTAATATCTTAATCGAAAAACAAAGTAATACCTTAATCAAATTTTCGGATGCGGCGGTTAAAGTCGTGTCTTGATACGGAATATACACGAGGCTGCAATATAAGTGCATACGCCGTGAAAGGATTATCTTCAAGCAATGAAAGCAAAGTATATACCCAATATTTTAAGCTCGTTCAGAATCGTACTCGTAGCTGTCTTTGCGTGGGTCTTTCTCGCGACATATCCCGACGGAATACTTGCCTCAGTCGGAATATTCATGTTGTCGGGACTCACCGATGTCGTTGACGGAGCGCTTGCGCGCCATTTCGGCTGGGTGAGCCGCGTCGGCAAGGTCCTCGACCCGATCGCGGATAAGCTCATGCAGTGTACGGTTCTTTTATGCCTTGCACTGAAGGGCGTCGCACCGTGGTGGATATTCGCCTTCTTCGTGGTGAAGGAGGGCTGCATGGCCGGCGGAGCGCTGTTTCTTTTCAAGAAGCGCAACGAGGTCTACGGAAGCAAATTTTTCGGAAAAGCGGCAACGGTGCTGTTCTACGCCGTAGTTGCCGTAATAATTCTTTGGGGCGACAGGCTCGACCCTGTAATCGTGAATTTCCTGTGCGTATGCGCGGCGCTTGCGGCGATACTCGCACTTGTCCTGTACTTTTTCAGCTATCTTCGCGGGAAAAAGATGGGTATATCGCGCAAAACATCAAATGTTTCGGAGGACGGTAGTAGTAACTGATGGTAATTTGTTCAAGGTGTCAGAAAAGACCGGCTGTGGTCTTTGTAACTAAAATCGAAGGGAATGAGTCTAAGCAGGAGGGCCTGTGCATCAAGTGCGCCCGTGAGCTCGGACTGAAGCCCGTCAGCGATATCATAGATAAAATGGGGCTTACCGACGAGGATCTCGATCGCATGGATTCCGATCTCTCGAGCTTTATGGAGAATTTCGATGCGTCGAATATGCCCGATATCATGGCTCAGCCGGAGCGGAGCGGCGACGATTCCGCAGACGGCAGAGCACCGGTCATCAATTTTCAGAAGCTCATGCGTGACGGCGTGAAGAATGAGGGACAAAAATCCGAGAACGCAAAGGGCGATGCTTCATCGAAAGCGAAGAAGGATCGCAAGAATCTCGAGGCGTACTGCACAAACCTCACCGCAAAGGCGGCGGACGGTAAGCTTGACCGCATCGTCGGGCGCGACCGCGACCTTTCGCGCGTAATACAGATCCTCTGCCGCAGGCAGAAGAACAATCCGTGCCTGATCGGCGAGCCGGGCGTCGGTAAAACCGCGATCGCCGAGGCGCTCGCGCAGCGCATCGTTGACGGAAATGTTCCATATATCCTCAAAAATTCCGAGGTGTATCTGCTCGATCTTACGGCTCTCGTTGCCGGAACACAGTTCCGCGGTCAGTTTGAGTCGCGCGTGCTGTCGCTCCTGAACGAGATCAAGAAAGCCGGAAACATCATCCTCGTCATCGACGAGGTTCACAATATTGTCGGCGCCGGAGATGCCGAGGGCAGCATGAACGCCGCGAACATCCTCAAGCCCGCGCTTTCACGCGGCGAAATACAGGTGATCGGCGCGACAACGCTGACCGAGTACCGTAAATATATCGAAAAGGATACCGCGCTCGAGCGCCGTTTCCAGCCCGTCATTGTGAACGAACCGACGCTCGAGGACACAGTCGAGATCCTGCGCGGGATCAAGCATTATTATGAGGAGTTCCACGGGATCGTTATTCCCGAGTCGGTTCTCGCGTCTGCCGTAAGGCTGAGCGAGCGCTATATTACAGACCGCTTCCTCCCCGATAAGGCGATCGACCTCATCGATGAGGCGGCAGCGCACATCTCGCTGTCGAGCGCTCCGGTGAATGAAAAGCGTGAGGCGACCGACAAGAAATCCGGCGTTGACCGCGCGCTCGACGAGCTTGAGTCAAAAGCGCCCGCAGCGGATTCCGATCCGAAGGTGTTTGAGGAATACTACGAAAGCCTCGCCGGGCTTCGTGCGGAGTCGATGATGCTCTCCGAGCAGATCGACGGTCTTTCGCACGACTGCGAGAGCGTTGTAATGACAGAGAGCGACCTTGCGGACGTGATCGAGATCTGGACGGGGATCCCCGCGTCCACCGTTAACGAAAATGAGTATGAGCGGCTTGACGGCATCGAGGCACGCCTCTCCTCCCGTGTCATCGGGCAGAGCGAAGCGGTGTCGGCAGTGTCGCGTGCGATCCGCCGCCGCCGTGCGGGAGTGACCACCGGAAAGCGCCCCGTCTCGTTCATATTTGCCGGTCCGACCGGCGTCGGTAAGACCGAGCTTGTCAAGGTGCTCGCCGACGACCTGTTCAAGACACCGGATAACCTTGTGCGCCTCGATATGAGCGAGTACATGGACAAGTTCTCCACATCGCGCATTATCGGATCGCCTCCCGGATACGTCGGCTACGACGATGCCGGACAGCTCACCGAGAAGATCCGCCGCCATCCGTATTCGGTCGTCCTCTTCGATGAGATCGAGAAGGCGCACCCGGACGTCATGAATATTCTTCTGCAAATACTTGATGACGGGCGCATCACCGATTCTCGCGGCCGCGAGGTGAATTTCGAGAACACGGTGATCGTCATGACGACGAATGCCGGAGCGCTCGGCGGCAATGCATTCGCCGGATTCTCCGGCGCGGGCGATGCCCAGGCTCGCTCGAGCGATCACGAGCGCACGATGAAGGCGCTGTCCGAGTTCCTGCGTCCCGAGTTCATCAACAGAGTTGACGAGATCATCACGTTCCGTCACCTCAATCGCGACGATTTCACAAAGATCGCGTCGCTCCTGCTCGGAGAGCTTGCAGAGGAGCTCGCGTGCCACGGCGTGAAATTCACATTTACGCCCGAAGCTGCCGCGCTCGTCGGCGAGAGATCGTTCTCAACGAAGTACGGCGCGCGCAATATGCGCAGATTTATACAGAGAAACGTCGAGGACAAGCTTGCCTCCGACGTGATTTCGGCAAGAGGAAACATAACGGCGGCAACGCTCGGTGTCCGTGACGGCGAGCTTGCGCTGGACGCGGTCTGAGCCCGCATTTCCGGTCGGGGTAGGTTCGCCTGCCCCGACTGTTTTTACATGACATCGGAAAGGAGACGTGATCCGGAATGAGAACAAACGGCGAGTGGCACAAGATGAATGCCGTGGAGGCTATGCAGGAGATCGGCGCGGATGAGGGCGGACTCGATACGCGGAGTGCTTCCGACCGCATAAAGCGCGACGGCAGGAATACCGTGTGGGATCACGGTACACCGTTTACGTTCCTTTTTCGCGAGAATTATTTCTCTCTCCTCGGCATCGCCGTCCTGATAATCGCCGCCGTCGCGGCTGAGGTGTTCGCCAAGACCGGAGCCGCAGCTTCGGTGATCGTCGCGGCAGCTATAGGGCTCGTCCTACGTGCGGGGATATGTATTGCGGCGGGACTTGTCTGCTGTCGGTACAGTGAGCGGTGGATCCCGCGATACACCGTCAGACGCAACGGCGAGGACGAGCGTGTGCGCGGCGATATGCTTGCGGTTGGCGATATCGTGCGTCTCACTGCGGGCGAGACCGTTCCGGCGGACGGCAAGCTCCTCGCAGGATGCGAGATCGTCGTAAACGAGCTTTTTGCCACCGGCGCAAAGAAGCAGCGCGTTAAGCGTGCCTATACAGATGCTCCGGTGCGGGCGGGGGAGAGCATCCCCGTCGCGGACGACGTACTGCTCGCCGGATCGGCTGTGACGGGCGGCAAGTGCCGTATGGTGGTGCTCGCCGTCGGCGACGACTGTGCGGTTGTGCGCCGTCGCGGCAGGATCCGCATAAGCTCCCCCGCAGAGAGCGCACGCATGACACGTGTGCGCCGCGAGTCGAATATTGTCGGTACGGCTGCCCTTGCCCTCGCGTTCGTCTGCGTCATCGCGGGAATATTCGATCCGCTTGCGGCGGCAAACCTCGCCGGACTGTTTCTTGTGTTTTTCGCGTTTGCTGTATCATCGTATGGCGAGGTTTTGCCTGCGGCAGAGTGCCTCGGCTACGCCTGCGGAATGATCCGCGCGGATAAAAACGGCGCCGCCGTGCGCGATTACGGTATCTTTGACGCAGTGCCGGACGTTGACGCGGTCGCCGTCGTCGGGATCCAGAACCTGCGCTCCGGCACATCGCATCTGAACGCGGTGTACGCCGGAGGCAAAGCGGATGCGCGATCCGCCGCAGGCGATGAGCTGTTCTCGCTTCTCATGTGTACGTCCGACGATAGCAAGCGCATCGGGAAAATGCTTGTGAGCGCGGTCGGCGACTACGTCGGGAACGGCGAGAGCGCAGCGGATTTTGCCGCTTCGGCTCATCGTAAATACGCAATTCTCGATAAAGTCACAGTGCTGCCGAAGGAGCACGCGCTGCTTTTCGACGGCAGGGATCTTCTGTTCACGTCCGTTGGCCCGATCGAGAACGTGATCCCCGCCTGTACCCACATGAGGCAGGGCGGCGACGATGTGCCGATAACTTCCGAGAGCCTGCGCGGAGTGCTTGCAGCTGCCGCTGACGCTGCAAGATCGGCGCAGAGCATAATTGCCGTGGCAGTGCGCACGTCGCCGTATAACAGTATCAAACGCCTGTCGGTGCTCGATCAGGGGCTTACCCTTGTCGGCTTTGCCGCAATAGATTCACCGGCGTCGGAGAGCCTCTCCCCGCTTATGGCTTCGCTTCGCGAAATGAACGTGCCGCTTGCGGTATTTTGCGACGGAACAGGCGAGGACGCGAACTTTTTGCGCAGAAACGAGATTATCTCCGACAGATCGGATATTACGCCTGAGATGAACCGCGACTTTGCCGACGGCAGATTTGCGACCTCAGCCGTGGCTGTCCCGGACAGCCGTGCGGCACAAAAGATGATCCTTGCCGCGTCCGACGGACGGCGTATCCTCGTCGCCGACAGCTCCGAAGCGATCCGCAATGCAGCGAACGGAAAACCGGGATCGGTCGCCGCATCCGCAAAGGGCAATGCCTCATCGGTAAAGGCGCTGCTCGCACTTGCGGGCGAGGCGGCAGGTCTGCACCGCCGCTCCCGCACGGCTCTCATGTACCTGAGAATATCCCTCGGCGTCCGCTGTGCCTACGCCGTTTCAATACTTTTCGGCGCACCGATAGTTTCGGCGACTGCAATTGTCCTGTGGGGACTTGTGCTCGACCTCGCTGCCGCTTCGGCAATATTCGTGCTTCCGGGGAAAAAAGACGGAAAAATGCAGAAATCCGAAAAGAAAACGAACGAGACTTGAATTTGTTCGCCGATTGGTGTACAATAGTATAACTATCAGAATTGCAATTAAAGCAGATTGGAGATATAAAAATGGCTGATGAAGCAAATTGCACACATGACTGTTCCACGTGCCACTCAAATTGCTCCTCAAGAGAGCACAGTGCTCCCGAGCATGAGGCTCCGCACGAGGGCAGTAAGATAAAGCACGTCATAGGCGTTGTGTCCGGTAAGGGCGGTGTCGGAAAATCGATCGTCACCTCAATGCTTGCCGTGACGTTCAACCGCCGCGGTATGAGCACCGCGATCCTCGATGCGGATATTACCGGTCCGTCTATCCCGAAGGCGTTCGGCGTCAAAGGACAGGTCATGGCTGTCGGCGACAATTCCCTCATCCCGCTCGAGAGCAAGACCGGCATCAAGGTGATGTCACTGAACCTCCTCCTCGAGGATGAGACGGCGCCCGTCGTTTGGAGAGGCCCCGTTATCGCGGGAGCCGTAAAGCAGTTCTGGACCGACGTTATCTGGGATGACGTGGACTATATGTTCGTCGATATGCCCCCCGGAACGGGCGATGTGCCGCTGACCGTATTCCAGTCGATCCCGCTTGACGGTATCGTGGTCGTTACAACTCCGCAGGATCTCGTGTCCATGATCGTTGAGAAGGCTGTGAATATGGCAGGGCTCATGAACATTCCCGTTCTCGGAATGGTTGAGAATATGTCGTATATCGAATGTCCGGATTGCGGAAAGAAGATCCGCGTGTTCGGCGAAGGACACGGCGATACCGTGTGCGGCGTACCGGTTCTTGCGCACCTGCCGCTTGATCCGAAGCTTACGGCGCTCTGCGACAAGGGCGTGATCGAGCTGATGGAGAACGATTATCTCGATGCCGCAGCCGATGTGATCGAGAACGCCGTGAACAAGTGATCCCGTCATATTGCACAAAATAACGGATATTTCTTTGCCCCGCAGAGAGTAACGAGCTCTTTGCGGGGCGTTTTTTGCGCCGTTTTTTCGTTTTTTCATGTGAGCATATATAAAAAAGGAATATGCATATATATTTTTATAAATAATTTTGAAAAATCTATGGAAATTGTCGACGGAACATTGTATAATAATATAGTCAGAACAAACAAAACCAAAATCCGGGAGGAATTTTGAACAATGAAGAAGAAAATGACAACTGTTGCGTTCAACGGAACCGCAGAACAGGAAAAGGAGCTTGATGCGGTTATCGCCGAGCACCGCGGCGAAGAGGGCGCGCTGATGCCGATTCTCCAGAAGGCACAGGATATCTACGGCTATCTGCCCGAGGAAGTTCAGCGCTATATCGCCATCGCTCTCGACATCCCCGTGACCGAGGTGTTCGGTGTCGCAACATTCTATTCTCAGTTCCAGCTCAATCCGAAGGGCTCATACCCCGTAAGCGTATGTCTTGGAACAGCTTGCTACGTTAAGGGCTCCGGCAAGCTGATGGAAAAACTTGAGGAGCTGCTTGGTATCTCGAACGGTGAGATCAGCGAGGACAGACGCTTCAGCCTCGACGCTACCCGCTGCATCGGTGCGTGCGGACTCGCTCCCGTCCTGACTATCGGAGAGGACGTTTACGGCAGACTTGAGCCGGATGATCTGAAGGGAATACTCGCAAAATACAACTGATAAACTAAATAAAGTTTCAAAAAGGATGCGCTGAGCTATGAAAATCCGTCAGATACAGACCCTTCTTTGTGCGAAGCTTCTTTGCGGAGAAAGCGAGCTTGATTCGGATGTGTATTCCGCGTGCAGCAGTGATATGATGAGCGACGTCCTCGCCTTTGTCAAGGATCAGGGCGTGCTCCTCACCGGACTTGTGAACCCGCAGGTCGTGCGCACGGCAGCAATGATGGATATGCGTTGCATAGTTTTTGTCCGCGGCAAGATCCCCGGTGAGGAGGTAATAAAACTCGGCGAGGAGAGCGGCATCGTGATCATGGCGTCGTGTATGCGAATGTATGAGGCGTGCGGTCGGCTGTACAGCGCCGGACTCGCGGCAGGCTCGGTTATCACACCGGAGGACGCCGGAGATGAGTGAGTCGGTAAAATTTCATTTTGACGTGGACGGCGAGAACTTCGCCTCGGCGGGGGAAGCGTCCATTATCGTGAAAAAGCGGCTCAGACAGCTCGGACTGTCGCCGGAGATCATACGTAGAGTCTCGATCGCCATGTACGAGGGCGAGATCAATATGGTCATCCACGCGGACGGCGGCACGGCGGACGTGTACGTGACTCCGGAGGAGATCACGATGATTCTTGCCGACCACGGACCGGGCATTCCCGACGTGGAGCTTGCGATGCAGGCGGGATATTCGACCGCGAAGGACAGTATCCGTTCACTCGGCTTCGGAGCCGGTATGGGACTTCCGAATATGAAGAAGTACACCGATTCTATGGAGATCGACACTACCGTCGGAGTCGGCACCACAATTACAATGACGGTAAAGCTCTGACACAACTTCGCTGTGGGAGAGGGTCATGAATACATATAAGCATTCCGTTTCCCTGAACGCTGAGAAATGCAAGGGGTGTACGCATTGCCTGAACCGATGCCCGACCGAGGCCATCCGCATAAGAGAGGGCAGGGCGGTGATCGATACCGCAAGGTGCATCGACTGCGGAGAATGTATAAGGATATGCCCCTATCAGGCGAAAAAATCCATCAGCGACAAGCTGTCCGATATGGATCGCTTCCGCTATAAGATCGCGCTGCCGGCGCCGTCTTTGTACGGTCAGTTTGAGAATCTCGACGATATCGAGCTTATAATCGACGGACTGTACAAGATCGGCTTCGATATGGTATTTGAAGTTGCAAAGGCAGCCGAGATCGTTTCAAGCTATACAAGAATGTACCTCAGACGGGACGACATAAAAAAGCCTGTGATAAGCTCTGCCTGTCCCGTTATCACGCGCCTTATCGGTATGCGATTCCCGTATCTGTGCGAGAATGTCCTGCCGCTGCTTCCTCCGATGGAGCTTGCGGCGCAGATGGCAAGGGAGCGCGTCGCTGCCGAGCATCCGGAAATACCTCCGGAGGACGTCGGCGTGTGCTTTATATCGCCGTGTCCGGCGAAGGTCAGCTATGTAAAGAATTCCGACAGAATAAGCGGCGTCGGCGTCGATGTCGTGATATCGGTGAGGGAGATATATCTGCGGCTCATCGACGTGATGAAGACCGATACCGAGCCCGAGCACTTCACCGAGTCTGGAATGATCGGCATAAGCTGGGCTGCGACCGGCGGCGAGTCGTCCGCAATATTCAACGAAAAATACCTTGCGGCAGATGGGATCGAGAACGTGATCCGTGTGCTCGACCAGATCGAGAACGCAGAGTTCACCGACCTCGAGTTCGTCGAACTCAACGCCTGTCCGGGCGGATGCGTGGGCGGCGTTATGACAGTCGCAAATCCGTACATATCAAAGGCAAGATTGCAGTCGCTCAAAAGATATCTTCCCGTGTCGCCGAACTGGGTGTTCGATCGGGACGAGATTCCCGAGAGCGCTATCGAATCGACGGAGCTTGAGTATTCGCCCGTCGGCGAGCTGTCCGATTCCTCGGGCAGAAGCGCAATGCAGCTTATGGCGGAGATACAGAAGATCAGACGAACGCTTCCCGATATCGACTGCGGATTCTGCGGTGCTCCTACCTGCGCCGCGTTTGCCGAGGACGTCGTCCGGGGCGAAGCGAAGATGGACGACTGTATCCTGAAGCTTCGCGAAAAGCTCGGGTCAATTCCCGATACAATGGGGTTTGATTCCGGCGACGGAGGTGATGAAAAATGACGGTCAGAACTGCGGCAGAAAAGCTCGGTCTTCGCATTATCTGCGGCGACGGCGAGCGCGAGATCTGCGGTGTGTACGCCGGGGACCTCCTGAGCTGGGTCATGAGCCACCTCACGGACGGCGAGGCATGGATCACGATAATGTCCAACGTCAATGTCGTCGCGGTCGCAAGCCTTACCGGCGCGGCTGCGGTAATACTCGCCGAGGGCGTCGAGCCTGATCCGCCTGCACTTGAAGCCGCAAGAGAGCGCGGTATCACGCTCCTCTCCGGAGATATGCCTGTATATGATCTTTGCGCGGCAATGTCATCCGTGATCGGTGAGTCGGCATGAGCCGGTATTTCTACGACCTGCACGTTCATTCGTGCCTGTCACCGTGCGGCGACGACGACATGACCCCCGCGAATATCGCCGGAATGGCATCGCTCAAGGGGCTTGGGATCGTTGCGCTGACCGATCACAATTCCACGAAAAACTGTCCCGCGTTCTTCACGGCGTGCGAGAGATGCGGCATCATTCCCGTCGCGGGAATGGAGCTGACCACATCCGAGGATGTGCATCTCGTGTGCCTGTTTCCCGACCTTTCGTCGGCAGCTGAGTTTGAGCGCGAGATCGCCCGCCGCCGCCCGCCAGTGCGCAACCGACCGGAGATATTCGGACGGCAGCTCATAATGGATGCGGAGGACGGAATCACGGGCGAGGAGGAAAACCTGCTGCTGAACGCAGCGGATATCACGCTTGAGTGCGGAAAGGCGCTTTGCGAGTCATTCGGCGGCGCGGCTTATCCGGCGCATATCGACAGGGAGTCGAACGGTATCATCGCCGTCCTCGGCGATTTTCCGCCGGACACCCACTACGCATATGAACTTGCCGATAAAGATTCGGCAGAGGAGTACGCCGCACGGTTTCCGCATATCGCGAACCTGCAAAAGATCGTGTCCTCTGACGCGCATTATCTGTGGAACATATCCGAGCCGGAGAGCTTCTTTGAGCTTGAAGGAGATAGCGCAGACGCGGTAAGGCGGTCGCTTATAAGCCATATTCTGCACGGCGCGGAGGCAGGAAGATGAAAGAGCTGTCACTGTATATACTCGATATCGCCATGAATTCCGTCAGAGCCGGAGCCGACGTGATCGTTATCACGCTCGACGAGTGCGACGAAACGCTTGATTTCACCATACGTGATAACGGCTGCGGAATGACGGCAGAGCAGGTCGCGCACCTGTCCGATCCGTTCTTCACCACGCGCAAAACGCGCAAGGTCGGACTCGGCGTTCCGTTCCTGCGAATGCTCGCGGAGATGACGGGCGGATACGTCCGTGTCGAGTCGGTGCCCGAGAGTGAGAGCGCCGATCACGGAACCGTGGTGTTTGCAAGATTTTTCAAAAATCACATTGATTTCGTTCCGCTCGGCGATATGCCTGCGACGCTTGTAACTCTTGTACAGGGAAGCCCTGCGGTCGATTTCGAGTTTTGCCATACGTTTCCGGGAGGAGAAGTCCGCCTTTCGATGAAAGAGGTGCGTTCGTATCTCGGAGATCATATCCCGGCGTCGTCGCCGGAGGTGCTCGCGTTCATCGGAGAATATCTCCGTGACGCATACAGCGAGTACGGTCACAGTATATAATTTTAATTTATATAAACAAAACAACTAAGAAAGGTTTGAAAAATGAAATCACTTGAAGAGCTGATGAAGATCAGAGAGCAAATGAAAGATAAGGTGTCTATCCGCACCGGCTCAGGGGAAATACGAGTGGTCGTCGGAATGGCAACGTGCGGCATATCCGCCGGTGCGCGTCCCGTACTCAACGCGTTCGTCGAGGCAGTTGCAGATGAAGGCCTCAGCGACCGTGTAACCGTTACTCAGACTGGATGTATCGGTATCTGCCAGTATGAGCCTGTCGTAGAAGTTTACGAGAACGGCAAGGACAAGGTCACCTACGTGAAGATGACCGCAGACAAGGCAAAGAGAGTTGCCGCAGAGCACCTGCGCGACAGCAAGCCTGTCGAAGAATATACAATCGGAAAGACAAATCTTTGAGATTAGGAGATAATTAGACAATGATAAGATCTCACGTACTTATTTGCGGAGGCACGGGTTGCACCTCCTCCGGAAGTGTGACCATTCAGAAGCACCTAGAAGAGGAGCTTCGCGCAAAAGGACTGTCCGACGAGATAAAGATAGTTCAGACCGGATGCTTCGGACTCTGCGCCCTCGGCCCGATCATGATCGTCTATCCCGAAGGAACGTTTTACAGCCGCGTTACCACCGATGATATCCCTGAGATCGTAGAGGAGCACCTCCTCAAGGGACGTATCGTCGAGCGCCTTGTTTACAACGATACCGGATCGGATGAGAAGCCGGACGATATCCACACCTCGCTCTCCGATACCGCATTCTATAAGAAGCAGAAGAGAGTTGCGCTGCGCAACTGCGGCGTTATCAACCCCGAGAAGATCGAGGAGTACATCGCCATGGACGGATACTTCGCCCTCGGCAAGGTGCTCACCGAGTATACGCCCGAGCAGGTCATTGATACCATCCTCGCATCCGGACTTCGCGGACGCGGCGGCGGCGGATTCCCGACCGGACGCAAGTGGCAGTTCGCGCGTGCGAGCGTCTCCGATAAGAAGTACGTCGTATGTAATGCGGATGAGGGCGACCCCGGCGCGTTCATGGACAGAAGCGTGCTCGAGGGCGACCCCCACGCAGTTCTTGAGGCTATGGCTATCGCCGGATACGCTATCGGCGCAGACGAGGGCTATATCTACGTCCGTGCGGAGTACCCGATCGCAGTCAAGAGACTGACCATCGCTATCGCACAGGCAAGAGAGAACGGTCTGCTCGGCCGCGACATCTTCGGAACAGGCTTCAATTTCGATATCCACATCAGACTCGGCGCAGGTGCGTTCGTCTGCGGCGAGGAGACGGCTCTCCTTACCTCTATCGAGGGCAACCGCGGTGAGCCCCGTCCCCGTCCTCCGTTCCCGGCAGTCAAGGGTCTGTTCGGCAAGCCCACTATCATCAACAACGTTGAGACCTACGCGAATATTGCGCAGATCATCCTGAAGGGCGCAGATTGGTTCGCATCCATGGGAACCGAGAAGTCCAAGGGTACTAAGGTCTTCGCTCTCGGCGGAAAGATCGAGAACACCGGACTTGTTGAGATCCCGATGGGTACCACCCTCCGTGAGATCGTCGAGGAGATCGGCGGCGGCATCCCGAACGGCAAGAAGTTCAAGGCGGCTCAGACCGGCGGTCCTTCCGGCGGATGTATCCCCGCATCCCTTATCGACACTCCTATCGACTACGATAACCTTATCGCTATCGGCTCCATGATGGGCTCCGGCGGACTTATCGTCATGGATGAGGACACCTGTATGGTCGATATGGCTAAGTTCTTCCTCGAGTTCACCGTAGACGAGTCCTGCGGTAAGTGCGCACCGTGCCGTATCGGTACCGTGAGAATGCTTGAGATCCTTGAGAAAATTACGTCCGGCAACGGCGAGATGGAAGACCTCGATAAGCTTGAAGAACTTGCAGCGTACATCAAGAGCGCGTCCCTCTGCGGACTCGGTCAGACCGCACCGAACCCCGTCCTTTCAACCCTGCGCAACTTCCGTGACGAGTACATCGCGCATATCAAGGACAAGAGATGTCCTGCCGGCGTATGTAAGAAGCTCCTTTCCTACCATATCGATGCGGACAAGTGCCGCGGATGTACTCTCTGTGCGAGAAACTGCCCCGCCGGCGCAATTGTAGGTAAGGTCAAAGAGCCTCACATTATCGATAACACCAAGTGCGTGAAGTGCGGCGCTTGTATCGAAAAATGTAAGTTCGGCGCGATCATCAAGAAATAAGGAGCATTGATAAATGGATATGATAAATGTTAAGATAAACGGCGTGGAGTACAGCGTTCCCGCCGGAAGCACAGTCCTTGAGGCAGCGCGTTATGCGGGCATCGACATTCCCACGCTCTGCTACCTGAAGGATGTAAACGAGATCGGCGCGTGCCGTCTCTGCCTCGTTGAGGTCACCGGCGCCCGCGGAATGGTCGCAGCCTGCGTCTACCCCACAAACGACGGTATGGAGATCTTCACCAATACCGATAAGGTAAAGACAGCGCGCAAGATGAACATTGAGCTTGTGCTCTCTGCTCACAACAAGAAATGTCTTTCCTGTATCCGTTCCACCAACTGTGAGCTTCAGCGCTACGCGCAGGAGTTCGGCGTTGACGAGAACTATTTCGGCGGCAAGCAGCCCGACAGATCGATCGACGAGTCTACTGCGTTCCTTGTTCGCGATAACAGCAAATGTATCCTCTGCCGCAGATGTGTCGGCGCCTGCCAGAATATGCAGGGCATCGGCGCTATCGGCGCGGCTAACCGCGGATTTGATACCGCGATTGAGTGCGCATTTGACAAGAAGCTCGTTGATACGAGCTGCGTCTCCTGCGGACAGTGTATCGTTGCCTGCCCGGTTGGCGCTCTCTATGAGAAGGACGATACCGCGCGTGTGATCGAGGCGATAAACGATCCTACAAAGCACGTCGCTATTTGTACCGCTCCCTCCGTCCGCGCAACGCTCGGCGAGTGCTTTGGCTATGAGCCCGGTACCGATGTCGAGGGCAAGATGGTCGCAGCACTGCACCGCCTCGGATTTGACGGCGTGTACGATATGAACATGACAGCCGACCTCACCATCATCGAGGAAGCAAACGAGTTCATCGGACGCGTCCAGAACGGCGGCAAGCTTCCGATGATCACCTCCTGCTCGCCCGGATGGGTCAAGTTCTGCGAGCATTATTTCCCTGAGATGACCGACAACCTTTCCACCTGCAAGTCGCCGCAGCAGATGTTCGGCGCGATCTACAAGACCTATTTCGCAGAGAAGATGGGCATTGACCCGAAGGATATCGTCTTTGTTTCCGCTATCCCCTGTACCGCAAAGAAGTTTGAGGTCAACCGTGACGGTCAGGACGTTGACGGAATCCCCGGAGTCGATATCGCGATCACTACCCGCGAGCTCGGCAGACTCATCGAGGGCGCAGGCATCAACTTCCGCCGTCTCCCCGACGAGAAGTTTGATTCTCCGATCGACGTCGGATCGGGCGCAGGCGTTATCTTCGGCGCAACCGGCGGAGTTATGGAGGCTGCTCTCCGTACCGCTGCCGAGACGATCCTCGGAACAAAGCTCGAGCGTCTCGAGTTTGACGATGTCCGCGGAACCGAGGGAATCAAGCGTGCTTCTTATAAGCTCGGCGACCTTACCGTCCGTGTTGCTGTCGCAAGCGGCACTGCAAATGCGAAGAAGCTTCTTCGCGGCGTTGAGGACGGCACCGAGGAGGTCGATTTCATCGAGATTATGGCGTGCCCCGGCGGCTGTGTAAACGGCGGCGGTCAGCCCGTCCAGGACGCAACAGTCCGTTCTACCGTTGATCTCAAGGCAAAGCGTGCGGCGGTCCTTTACAACGCAGATTCCGATATGGAGCTGCGCCGCTCGCATGAGAACCCGTGCTGCATCAAGCTCTACGAGGACTTCCTCGAGAAGCCGGGCAGCCACAAGGCTCACGAGATCCTCCATACACACTACGTTAAGCGCGGTCTGTAAGAGTTAAATTAAAAACACCGTCTGATGTGCGTCAGGCGGTGTTTTGACACATTGTTATATAAAATTTGCGATCGGAGGCAAATATGCTTTCATTTATCAACGATTATTGCGAGGGCGCGTGCGAGCCGATACTCCACCGCCTGATCGAGACGAATTTTGAGAAAACGCCCGGCTACGGCGAGGATGAGTACACAATATCCGCAAAGGCGAAGATCCGCGCGGCGTGCGGTACGCCCGATGCCGACGTGTATTTTCTCGTCGGCGGTACGCAGACGAACCGTGTCGTGATCTCGTCCATGCTCGCACCGTTCGAGGGCGTTATTGCCCCCGAAACGGGGCATATCAATGTCCACGAGGCGGGCGCCATCGAGGATTCCGGACACAAGGTGCTGCCGCTCCCGCAGAAAGACGGAAAGATCACATCATCCCAGATCGACCGCTATGTCCGCGATTTCTACGACGACGCGAACCACGAGCATATGGTGTATCCGGGCATGGTCTACATCTCGTTCCCGACGGAGTACGGCACGATCTACTCACGCGCCGAGCTTGAGGCGATCTCTACGGTCTGCCGCGAGCATAGGCTCGTGCTTTACGTGGACGGAGCGCGGCTCGGATACGGGCTTGCCTGCAATGAATGCGACCTCACGCTGCCGGAGCTTGCGTCACTCTGCGATGTCCTGTATATCGGCGGCACAAAGGTCGGCGCGTTCTGCGGCGAGGCTGTCGTTTTCACAAAGGGCGGCGCACCGCGCCATTTCCTCACGTATACCAAAACCGAGGGCGCAATGCTCGCCAAGGGGCGCTTTCTCGGCATCCAGTTTGATACGCTGTTCACCGACGATCTCTATATGAAGATCAGCCGCAACGCGATAGATACCGCAGAGCGGCTGAAGGAGGGGCTTCGCTCGAGGGGTTATACATTCTTCCTCGATTCACCGACGAATCAGATATTCATTGTGATCGAGAACGAAAAGATGCGCGAACTTTCGGAAAAAGTCGTGTTCAGCTTCATGGAAAAGTATGACGACAGCCATACCGTTATAAGATTTGTCACAAGCTTTGCAACAAAAATGAGCGACGTTGACGCGCTCATCGAAATATTGTAAGCTCCCCGACAGGCTTTTCTTTGACCATACAGCGATTTATTCAGTGCAAAAAAGCTTCAGACAGAGAGGGAGGGATCTTTATAAAGATCCCTCCACCGGTTAATATTCGTTTATCCCTCGCTCAGATCACCGTTGCCCGATATCGGTATCGCATCTCCGAGATACTTCGGCTTTACGTGAAAGAGAACGCTCAGAAAATCCTTTGTTCGTGCCGCGACCTCGCGCACATCGCGCATCGACTGCCCGCCGTACTGCCTTAGGTCAGCCGAAACTCCCCACGCCTCAAGACCGAGCTTTTCCGCTATGTACAGCGCACGGTACAGATGGTATTCCTGCGTGACTATCACGACTTTCTTGCAGCCGAATACTTCCTTTGCGCGGTACAGCGTTTCGTATGTCGAGAATCCCGCGTGATCCTCGAACACGTCGGACGACGCGATCCCGCGCGAGACCGCGAAATCCTTCATCGTGCCGACTTCGTCGTAATCGTTGCGGCCGTGATCGCCGCTCATGAGCAGCTTCGGCACAGCTCCCGCCTCATACAGCGAGCACCCGACCTCGAGCCTGTCGGACAGCATATTTGACGGCGTTCCGTCAGCGCGCACAAGGCACCCGAGTACGATCGCGCAGTCGGCACCGTACTCTGCCGCCGCGTCTGCGGAAATGATCCGGTCCTTTGCGGACGATATCACGACCGAGTTCGTTATCCCGACAAATGCGCAGCCGAGGATTGCGACAGCAATAATAATTGCAAGCGCACACCGAAGCGGGCGCCGCCGTGCGGGAATACCCCTTTTGTTTGATAGCATTTTTACACCGTCCAAATTTGCACAAGATTTCCGGGAGAGCGTCCGAATAATTATATTATACCATAAAAACTTTGTAAATCAAAGACTTTGGACAAAAAAATGTTGACACATCAGCGCGGTAGTCTTATAATATAAATAAGTAGCATTTTCCAAATAATAAGTGAGGTATGTCACAATGAACAGAGTTTTCAATTTTTCAGCCGGCCCGTCTATGTTGCCTGTTCCCGTGCTCGAAGCAGCCGCAAGGGACATGATGTCCTACAACGGTTCGGGAATGTCAGTGATGGAGATGAGTCACCGCTCGGCTGTTTATGATGAGATAATAAAGGACGCGGAGAAAAAGCTGCGTCAGCTCATGAACATCCCCGACAACTACAAGGTGCTGTTTTTGCAGGGAGGAGCGTCAACTCAGTTTGCGGCAGTGTCTCTTAACCTGATGAACAAGAACGGCAAGGCGGACTATATCCTGTCCGGTCAGTTCTCCACCAAGGCATATAAGGAGGCTCAGAAGTACGGCGATGTCGTTGCTGCCGCTTCCTCCAAGGATGACAATTTCACGCATATCCCCGAGACGACGCGTGAGAGCTTCCGTCCCGACGCAGATTACGTGCACATCTGCTTCAACAATACCATCTACGGTACAAAGTATAACTACATTCCCGATACGGGAGATATTCCGCTTGTCGCTGATATGTCGTCCTGCATCATCTCCGAGCCTGTCGATGTAAGCCGCTTCGGACTCATCTATGCAGGCGCACAGAAGAACATGGCTCCCGCAGGACTGACCGTCGTGATCGTCCGTGAGGATCTCATCGGAAATGCACGCCCGACAACGCCCGCAATGCTTGACTACAAGCTCATGGCTGACAACGATTCCATGTACAATACGCCTCCGTGCTGGTGCATCTATATCGCAAAGCTCGTTTATGAGTGGATCCTCGATATGGGCGGACTTGAGGAGATCGGCAGACGCAACCGCGCAAAGGCCGATGTGCTGTACAACTACCTTGACAGCCAGTCCTACTATATCGCACCTGTCGAGAAAGCAAGCCGCTCCATGATGAACGTCACGTTCGTCACCGGTGACGCCGACCTCGATAAGAAGTTTGCCGCAGATGCAGCAAAGGCGGGACTTGTGAACCTCAAGGGCCACCGTTCCGTCGGCGGTATGAGAGCATCCATCTACAACGCAATGCCTGCCGAGGGAATCGACGCACTCGTTGCGTTTATGAAGGATTTTGCAGAGAAGAATCCCAAATAATCCGGAACCGGAATTGTGAGGAGATATTACAATGTATAACGTAAAACTGCTGAACAAGATCGCGTCGGTCGGTACCGACGAGTTCGATAAGAGAAAATACAATATTGATGTTGATATAGCCGCACCCGAGGCGATCATGGTCCGCTCGGCTGCAATGCACGATATGGATTTCGGTCCCGAGCTGCTTGCGATCGCAAGAGCCGGTGCCGGAGTCAACAATATTCCGATCGACAAGTGTGCCGAACAGGGAATCGTCGTATTCAATACCCCCGGCGCAAACGCAAACGGCGTCAAGGAGCTTGCAATCGCAGCGCTTCTCATGGCGGCAAGAGATATCATCGGCGGTGTCAAATTCACCGAAACGCTCACCGAGGATGTCGCAAAGAGCGTCGAGCGCGGTAAGTCCGCGTTTGCCGGATGCGAGCTGAAGGGCAAGACTCTCGGCGTGATCGGACTCGGCGCGATCGGCGGAATGGTCGCAAACGCCGCAGCAGCGCTCGGTATGAAGGTTATCGGATATGACCCGTACATAACCATCGAGGGCGCATGGAGACTGTCCCATCACATCAGCAAGGCTGCATCTTACGAGGAGATATTCAAGTCCTGCGATTTCATCACTCTCCACGTGCCTGCAACGCCCGAGACCAAGAACATGATACGCCGCGATACTCTCGCAATGATGCGCGACGGCGTCCGCATCATCAACCTCTCGCGTGCGGATCTCGTCTGCGCCGCAGATGTCAAGGACGCAATCGCTCAGGGCAAGGTCACGAGATACGTGACCGACTTCCCCACAGAGGAGACGATAAACCGGCCCGGAATCGTGACTACCCCCCACCTCGGCGCATCGACCGCCGAGTCTGAGGATAACTGTGCAGTGATGGCTGCACATGAGCTGATCGATTACATCGAGAACGGCAATATCACGAACAGTGTGAACTACCCGTCCGTTCAGATGCCGCGCAGCGGAGCTGCAAGACTTGTCGTCCTCCACCGCAATATCCCTAATATGATCACATCAATTACCGGAGTGCTCTCCGAGGCAGGGCTTAATATCGAGAACATGGCAAACCGCTCTCGCGGCGACTACGCCTGCACTCTGCTCGACGCCGACAGTGATTTCTCCGAGGCTACCGTGGGTGCGGTCGCGGCGCTTGACGGCGTGATCCGTGTGCTCAAGGTCTGAGTATATCAGCAATTTACGGCTGTCGTGCTTTTGTGCGGCAGCCTGTGCTTTCTTTAGGAGAAAATATGGAAATACGCAGAGCGACGAGCGATGATATGACCTCAATCCTCCGCATCTATGCGCGGGCGCGTGAGTTTATGGCTGCGAACGGAAACCCCGATCAGTGGGGGAACACATACCCTCCGCAGGCGCAGATCGAGGACGATATTGCGAATAATGCGCTGTATCTCTGTGTGAGTGGGGATGATGTTCTCGGAGTGTTCTACTATCGCGAGGGCGACGACGAGAGCTACCGGACGATCGACGGGGCGTGGCAAAATGACTTGCCGTATGCCGTGGTGCACAGGATCGCTTCATCCGGCAGTGTGCGCGGCACAGCCGAGTTTTGCCTGCGTTATGCGTTCGACCTGTCACACAACCTCAAGATCGACACGCACAGACAGAATATCCCTATGCAAAACCTGCTCGCAAAGCTCGGATTTGTGCGCTGCGGAACAATAACGCTTGCCGACGGCACGGAACGCATCGCGTATCAGAAAACCGAATAATATCTTGACTTGCCCGCAAAAACAGAACCTTTTATCGTTGAAATGTAAAGTTAATTGTGATAAAATATAGAGCACGAGGGAAGTAGTATGCCATCTGTAATATTCAACTCTTTGAAATCAAAACTGACACCTACACGAAAGGTTGCGTTCTTTGCAGCGTTTCTCTTCGGGATCGCGGCGCATTTCTACCGTATGACCAATTGGCTGCCGAACTGGGATTCGCTCGTGTTCCGCGACGATCCGCAGTACATGGAGGCGCTCGGCCGTTGGTTTTTGCCGGTCGCGTCAAAGCTCAGCACGGACTTTGAGCTGCCGTGGCTGAACGGGCTTCTGACTCTTGTCTTTATTTCGGCGGCAGCCGTGATTGTGTGCGAAATATTAGACGTGAAGAGCAGACTTTCGGCAGCGCTCATCGGAGCGGTTATAGTAACGTTTCCGACGGTCACGTCAACCTTTACGTACTGCTATGTTGCGGATGCGTATGCAATGTCGTTCCTTTTGACGTGTGCTGCGGTCTATCTTTTGACTCGCAAGGGCAAGCTTGCGGCGATACCTGCCGTATTGCTGCTCGTGCTGTCGATCGGAATTTATCAGGCGTATATCACTACCGCTGTCGCGCTCATCACCTGTACGCTTGTGATCGGGCTTGTGACCGGCACGGACAGCGCCGCCGCATCTCTCGGAAAAGCCGCAAAGTATCTCTTGTGCGGAGTGATCGCCTGCGCCTGCTACTACGCCGTGCAGACGGCTGTCATGACGCTCGGCAACATCGAGGCGCTCGACTATCAGGAGTTTGCGCAAACACTGTCTTTCGAGGAGATCTCGATTGTTCCGGCGCTCGAGGAATCGCTGTACTCCTTCTATAAGTTCTTCATTGATTTTTCAACGGGATTTAACCTGTATTCCGCCGTGAATATCGCAGTATCCGTATCTCTTGCCGTGGGCTATGTTTGGGCGGCGGTAAAAAAGGTTCGCGGCGCAGCCATACCGCTTCTCGTGCTGTATGTTCTCACGATACCGTTCGGCTGCTCGGCGCTCTATTTCATAAACAGCAACCTTGACTTCCATACGCTCATGAAAATGGGATTCGTCGTGGCGTATCTGTATCTTATACTCTTGTATGAGAAGGTGGATCTCGGGTCGGTGAAGTCTGAGACAGTCAAGGCGTGGATCGTGACGGTGCTTTGCGGTGTTATCACATTTTCCGGGATCTGCACGGCAAACGTCGCGTATCATAAGCTTCAGATGTCATATGAAAAATCGTACGGCATACTCATGCGCATATCCGACCGCATAGAATCGCTCGAAAATATCGACAAAATAAGGCGCATCCTTGTCGTCGGACAGCTTGAAAATTCCGAGGCGTATTCCGTAACGTTTCCCCCGGAGATAACCGGAACGACGGACGGACTTATTATAAGACACGATGATGAGACGGTGAAGCAGAGCGTTCTTACGTCTGCGCTGAACGACTACACCAACCTCACTCTCGATTTTCTCGCCGGAGATGAAGCGCGAGCGCTCAAATCCACCGATACGGTAAAGGATATGCCGTGTTTTCCTGCCGCAGGCTCGGTTGCGTGCATAGACGATATCGTTGTCGTGAAGCTGAGCGAAGAACCTCTCGAAGGGGAATGACCGATGGATAGAAAACCGTATATTTTTTACTGCACCGATGATTTCGGTATGACGGAGACAAGCTGCGACCACATAATCGAGTGCGCCGAGAGTGGATTTATCAATAAGATCAGCATTATGCCGAACATGAGCGTCTGCAATATCGGCGAAAAGCTTGAAGGCCTGCACGACGTCCGCCTCTGCGTGCACCTGAATTTTGTGGAGGGAGAGTGTGTCGGCGACAGATCGCGGCTCTCGCTTTTAGTCGATGAGGATGGCTATTTCAAAAATACGTTTACGGGGCTGTTCTTTTTGTCGCTTACCCACAGCGCGGAGCTTATAGAACAGATAAAATACGAAATGCGGATGCAGATCGCGCGGGTCCGCCCGTATCTCGACGATACGGTACCGCTGTTCTTGGACAGCCATCAGCATACGCATATGATCCCCGCGCTGTTTCGCGCAATGTGCGAGGTGATTGCGGAGGACGGACTCGACGTCGGGTATCTGCGCGTTCCCGCAGAGCCGATCCGCCCGTTTTTGAGCGTTCCGTCAATGTATGTACAGTACCTCTCGCCGAATCTAATCAAGCAGTGGACGCTCAAAGCGTGCAAGCTCTTGTGCAGCCGCCGACTGAAGCGGCTCGGCGTAAAGTACGCTGCGTTTTTCGGAATAATGTTCTCCGGAAATATGACGGATGAGCGTGTGCGCAAGCTTCTGCCGCAGTACATTAAGTATGCGAAGCGGCACAATACCGACGTGGAGGTGCTTTTCCATCTTGGCTATATTGATATGGAGAAGGACGCAGAGTTCCTGAAGGACATAAAATTCAACGGATTTTATCTGTCGCAGGGAAGAAAGAACGAGTATGACGCGGCGGTAAGCCTTTCGCGGCGCGGTGTCACCGACTGAAAAAAGAATAGCTTTAACGGCTGAGTCCGCATTCTGCGGGTTCGGCCTTTTTTGTTTCGGCGGAGAGTTACTTTCACCCTGTGATTCATATTCGGGACAGGCACGCATATATATGTTACATAGAAAAACGGACGAGCGGTAAGGAGATGATATTTTGACCGGTTACAGGATCACCGGAGAGGAAACGGCGGCGCTGTCGTATCTTCCGGATCGGCTGGCCGAGGAGGTCAGGCGGCAGGCTGCGCTTTACGGCGGCATGATAAATGAGGTGCGCCTGCACAGCGGCGGCGTGATGTCGGTGACGATCATGGGGGAGAATATCCCGTGCCGTGTGCGCGTGACACCGGAGGAGTGCGAGGAAACGTTCATGCGCCTGTGCCAAAGCTCAGTGTATTCTCACGCCGAAACATTGCGCGACGGCTTTGTCACAACACCGGAGGGGATCCGCGCGGGAATATGCGGCAGGGCAGTGCTCGATGACGGCGAGGTCTGTGCGATAGCGGCGCCGGGCGCGATCTCGATAAGAATACCGAGACGGATCCCCGGAGCGGGGGATGTCGCGTATGAATTGCTGTGCGAAATGCAGCTGCGGCGCGGAATCATCGTCTGGTCGCCGCCCGGCGTCGGAAAGACCACTCTTCTGCGCGAGCTTGCCGTGCGGCTCGGCAGCGGCAGCGGCGCCGTCCGTGTCGCGCTTGTCGATACACGCCACGAGCTTGGCGCGGGAATAGGCGGGATTGGACTCATTGACGTGCTCGACGGCTATCCGCGCGCGCAGGGAATCGAGATTGCAAAACGCACTCTCTCACCACAGGTAATAATCTGCGATGAGATCGGAAGCAGCGACGACGCTTCCGCGATACTTGAGGCGACAGGCTCGGGGATCCCGGTCGTGGCATCGGCTCATGCTGGGAGCGCTGCGGAGCTGATGGCGCAGGAATCGCTCGCACCGGTCCTGCGCTCCGACAGTATCGGCGCGTATCTCGGACTTGTCGGACGCAGACTCGGCGGATACGATTACGAAATATATCGGAGAAGCGAGGGCAGCCTTATCCGGATAGGTCGGTGAAATTATGTAACGCGCAGCGTAAGCGTCGCGCGGAGGAGGTACATATGCTGAAATTTGCGGGAGCGATGATCGTGATACTGGCATCGCTCGGTGTAGGATATTTTCTCGGCGAGTCGATCAGGCGGAGGATACGTGACATAGATGCCCTCGCCGACTTTGCCGATTTTGTTTCGTCGGAGATCGCGGTGTATAAGACACCGCTGCCGGAAATATTCGCAAAATGCGATGACCGTTATCTGGGGGAGACCGGATTTGCGGGGGGGCTCGGCGGCGGGGTATACACAGCCGCAGCCGATTCGGGAATGCTTGCGGGAGACGAGGAGCGGCAGATAATCCGCGATTTCTCCGCGAAGATCGGGAGCGGCGGCGCGGAGGATATGGTGAAGCTTTGCGCGTATACGGCGTCAAGACTTCGCACGATCTCGGAGCGTCTGAAAAAGGATCTGCCGGAGAAGCGGAAGATATATCGCGCAGTGTCGGCGCTCGCCGGAGTTTCGGTCGTGATAATGCTGATTTAGCGGGAGTTGAAAGGATCGGTTATGGAGGTAGGACTTATTCTGAAGGTCGCGGGGGTGGGATTTCTCGTAACTGTCGCGTGTCAGGTCCTCTCAAGAGCGGGCAGGGATGAGCAGTCGATGCTCGTGTCCCTCGCCGGAGTTGTGATGATCCTTCTGCTCCTTACCGAGCAGATAGGCAAGCTCTTTGAGACGATCACAACGGTTTTCGGAATATGACGGACGTGCTGAAGGTATGCGGCGTCCTGCTCGCGGCGGCGCTTGTAACGCTTCTCATGCCGCCTGAGGCGCGCCGCGCGCGGTATCTCGTGGCGCTTGCGGGCACTGTCGCGGCTGCGGGATTTGCGGTGGGCGGACTCGGCGATAGCGTTAAATACATCGAGGAGCTGTGTGCGCAGAGCGGTGCTGACGTGCCCCTGCGCGTCCTCGGTATCGTCTGTGTCGGCGAGATCGCGGCACTTGTTTGCAGCGATGTCGGTGAAAACGGGCTTGCCGAGGGAGTACGCATTGTCGAGCACGCGCAGATACTCATTCTCACGCTGCCCGTGATAAAAAGCCTTGTCGCAGTCTGTGCCGGATTTATAGAATGACGTGTGGAAGGACGGTGAAAAGTTAAGCATGACAAAGCTCTGCCGCAGAGTCGCAATGCTTTCCGCAGCGCTTGTGCTGTCAGTATTTCTTGCACTTCCGTGCAGGGCGGGCGCACTTGATTATTACCTAACGCCGGAGGATACGGATGGCGCTGAGACGGCGGTGTCGGACGACCTCATCGGGGAGCTTATACGCAATCTTCCCGATGAGGTACGCAAAAATATGCCGGAATCGATCACGGAGGATATGACACCGGATGACGCAATATCGGCGCTGAGCTTCAAGAAAATTGCCAAACAGATCATCGGATCGCTTGCTAAGCTTTTGCCGGTGCAGCTCGGTACATTCTCGCTCGTGCTCTGTATGCTTATCCTTTCCGCAGTAGTGCGCACGGTGGCGGCGTCCTTCGGCAGTGCGCAGACGGCGCGTCTTGCCGATACGGCGGTTAGTATATCAGTCGCGCTCTCGCTTGCCGGAGTCGGAAGCCGTATAGTGGAAGCGGCGGAGAACTTCAAGGAGCTTGTCTGCGGAGTTATGAACGCTGTGGTGCCGATACTCGGGACCCTGTACGCAGCGTCGGGCAACGTTACAACCGCATCAGTGCAGAGCGGCGGAATGCTTCTTCTCGTCACCCTTTGTCAGAATATATTTTCGGCAGTGCTTCTGCCTTGCGCGGGCGTCTGCCTGTCGCTCGGGATAATCGGAGCGGTGTTCGGTGAAACAGGGCTTTCGGGAGTAACGGCAGCCGTAAAGAGCGCCGTGACGTGGCTCACGCTCAGCGTTATGACACTGTTTTCGTTTTTTCTCGGGCTTCAGAATACCGTCGCGCAGAGCGCCGATAATTTCGGCATACGGAGCCTTAAATTTGCCGTCGGCAGCCTCGTCCCGATAATCGGCGGCGCCGTGTCCGATTCGCTCGGCACGATCGGCGGCAGCCTCGGCGTGCTGAAATCGGCGTGCGGCAGCATCGCGATCGTGATAATCGTTGCGATCGTCGCGCCGGGGATCATATGTGTGCTTGCGCAAAAGCTATTCCTCTTTGCCCTCAAAAGTGCGGCGGGGATCCTCGGCTGCGAGCGCGAGGAGCGCCTGATCGGCGAAATAGAGCAGACCGCGTCGATCGTGCTTGCGTTCATGATCGCGGTCACGGTGTCATTCGTGTATGCTCTGACGCTGTTTACCTCATCCGCCGTGGCGATCGCATCGTAGACGGACCCGCAAATGCAAGGAAAGGTCATAACAATGAAATACGTCCATGAAATAATGATATGCGCCGTCGCCTGCGGAATTGTCCTGATGATAGCGCCGGAGAGGTCGGAGGGAAGAAAACGCTGCGTCCGACTTGCGGTGTCGCTCGTCATGCTCTGCGCGATAATCCGCCCGATCGCGAATATTGCCGAGGATATTCCGGACGTTCTGGAATATGCCGATCGTATGATACCGGACGAAGATCGCGACGACGGCAGCACAGAGGATGTCGTGGTATCCGCAATATGCACCGCCGCCGAAAAAGCGGCAGGTGAGTATTTCTCGGTGCCCGACGGGGATTTCTCGGTTACGCTGTCGCTTGTCGGAGAGGGTGGATCACTTGCAATATCAGGGGCAGAGGTGAGCGTTACGGGGGAGGCGGCAGAGCTTCCGGCACGGAGCGTAGAACGCTATTTTTCAGAGTTACTCGGATGCGAGGTGAGTGTGTATGGATGCGAAAAATAATGTGCGGGCGGTGTCGGGTATGCTGCGCACAAAAGCGCCGCTTGTTTTGATCTGCGCCGCGCTTGCAGGCGCAATGATACTGATTTTTGCAAGGGGCGGCGGGAGTGAGACGACCGTCTCCGGCGAGAGCGTCGGTACGTATTATTCGGAGGAGCTTGAGCGGCGCGTGGATGAGCTTGTGCTGTCGCTCGCCGGCATAGACCGCGTGACATCTATCGTGACGCTCGACGGCTCGGGTGAGTACAAATATGCGAAAAATGAGCGCGGAGTCGAGGGGGATGCGGCATACAGCGCCGATTATCTCGTGATAGGGAAGAAAACCGGCGACGAAGCGCTCCTTGTGAAGGAGATGTATCCGCAGATACGCGGCATAGCCGTGGTATGTACCGACGGTGACAGTTCCGCTGTGCGCGAGAAGGTCACGCGGCTTCTTGCGGCGGCATTCGGCGTCAGCGCAAATAAGATCGAGGTCGCGGGTACGTGATCCGGTATAAAATACGCGTGCGGCGAATATATTCTATTACAAAACTTGAGAAAGGCAGTCAGGGATATGAAGTTAAAGTTTGATAATCTGAAGGAGAAGGCAAAAACTCTCGCGGGAAAGGTCGGCAGAAAAACGATAATTGTTACGGCGTCCATAACACTGATCGGTGTGGCGGTGCTGCTGAATTTCATACTTATGGGCGGAGGGGATCGCGACGGTCTGAAGACCGCGATCGACCTCAAAAATATCGCCGAGACGAAATCGGGAGAGGACACGCCGAAGGATACCGATAAAGCGTCAGCCGCAGGCGAGGATTACTTCTCAACAATGGTGCTCAGCCGCCGTCAGGCGCGAGACGAGGCCATGGAGGTCCTGCAAGGCGTGGTGGACAGCGACAGCGCAGTCGATCAGATGAAAACGGATGCAATGGAGGATATGCGCCGTATCGCGGACGAGATCGCGCTTGAGGCGAATATCGAGTCCCTCATTGTTTCCAAGGGCTTTGATCAGTGCGTAGCCGTTCTGAACGGCGACAGCGCAAGTGTCATAGTCAAATCTGACGGACTCCTCCCGAACGAGGTCTCGCAGATAAGTGAGATCGTCTACGAGCAGGCAGGTGTCCTCCCCGCAAATCTCAATATAATAGAAAAATAAATGCCTCGAGCAGACTTCCCGGCATAATAAAAATCCGACGGATCTATACCGTCGGATTTTTTGTGCTGTTTACGCTGCGAGAAGCCGTTCAAGCCAAATGATGCCGATATCAAAGGCTTCGTACAGCCCCGCCTTCATGTCCTGCTTCGCAATGCGTTCATGAACGGGAAGACTCTGATCGGTGTTGAGTACCTGAACAAGAACCCTGTCCGGTACCTCTTTTCCGTCGTATTCCTTGGTGGTCATTATAGTCAACTGAAGAATGTATTTTTCTTCGACACAGCCATAGCTGATGATGTTCTTTTCGCGAACAAGAGGACGGCCCTTATATAAAAGATACTTCTCTCCGACGGAAACTCCGTCAAGCACGTTTGCACTGCTCATGATTCACCTGTCCTTTCAAATTTCATTTTGTTATCACTATATATTGTATCATATATTGCCCGCAATGTCAAGTGGTGCCCCATACCATACTGCCGTGCGATTGTAGGATTACAATAGATAAGTTACAGCGCAAAAAAAGAATAGCAAATGAGAGTCAAATGTGTTACAGTTAAGTCA
>CAKSDP010000018.1 GCA_934446065.1 uncultured Eubacteriales bacterium | reverse complement strand
CAAAGGGAAAACATCATTTTTATATCTGTCAAAACGGTTCGCTGAAATTTTGCCGTATAAACGGTGAAAACCCCGATTTTATCGGGGTTTTCACGGGCTACATCTATTTTGTAGCCCTTTTATGGTCTGAGTGACTGGACTTGAACCAGCGGCCTCTACCACCCCAAGGTAGCGCGCTACCAACTGCGCCACACCCAGATGCTCTCATCAAGCTTATATATTATAGCACAATGGATATGGCTTGTCAATAGAAAACCGAATTTTTTCGTCACTACACAACATTTTTTCGCACACGCAGGACAGAGCGCTCACGTATTGCCATGCTTTGCCGGATTCACGAGATCGGCGATGCTAATTGAGTCGAAATACTCATTTGTGATCTCGTTAAAGCGGGTCCACATTGCAATC
Organism: uncultured Eubacteriales bacterium; assembly: GCA_934446065.1. Taxonomy (GTDB): domain Bacteria; phylum Bacillota; class Clostridia; order Oscillospirales; family CAG-272; genus UMGS1312. The sequence goes on along the minus strand of CAKSDP010000018.1, from coordinate 42,997 downwards.
GTTTTACACTCGGCTGCACGGCTGCATGGCTCCGCTTTGCACGACAGGCACGCGACCGGAGCGAGGTCGCCCTCCGTAGCACGGAGGATCTCACCGACGCTGTAATCCTCGGGAGGTCTTGTGAGACGATAGCCGCCGCGCTGCCCATGGACGCCTTCAACAAGACCGTTTTTGGTAAGCGCCGGCATTATCTGCTCCATGTATTTCTTGGATATCTCCTGTCTTTCGGCGATATCCTTCATTGCGATATACCCGTTGCCTTCGTGCTGTGCAAGGTCAATCAGCACGCGCAGTGCATATCTTCCTCTTGTTGAAACGATCATATTTCATCGGGCGGGCATCACTCATGGCAATGAGGGCAGGAGCCGCAATCGGCGAATTTGCAGGCATCATATTCGATGCCGTTGCGGTCATAGTAATCCTTCAGCGCCGCCTTGATAGCCTCCTCTGCGAGGACTGAGCAATGCATCTTATGCGCGGGAAGCCCGTCAAGCGCCTCTGCCACCGCCTTATTCGACAGCTCGAGCGCCTCGGAGATCGACTTTCCCTTTATCATTTCGGTTGCCATAGAGCTTGACGCGATCGCCGAGCCGCAGCCGAATGTTTCAAACTTGACGTCGGTGATAATATCGCCGTCGATCTTCAGATAGATCTTCATGATATCGCCGCACTTGGCATTGCCGACCTCTCCGACACCGTCCGCGTCCTCGATCACGCCGACATTGCGGGGATGCGTGAAATGATCCATAACCTTTTCGCTGTAAAGAGCCATATATCTTCCCTTCTTTCTATATACTCAAAGCTGAAATTCTTTCTTGCCGGTGACCTTATCACGCCACAGCGGCGACATATTTCTGAGGTAATCCACGACCTCCGGGATCTCGCGCAGCATATAATCCACGTCCTCGTCGGTGTTCTCCTCGCAGAGCGAAAGTCTGAGAGAGCCGTGCGCTATCTCGTGGGGTCTGCCGATCGCGAGCAATACATGGCTCGGATCGAGCGAACCGGACGTACAAGCCGAGCCGGACGACGCGTAGATTCCCTTGGCGTCAAGGAGGAGGAGCAGGCTCTCGCCTTCGATCCCCTCAAAACAGAAGCTCACGTTTCCGGGCAGTCTGTTAACGGGATCGCCGTTCAGCGCAGAATGCGGAACCTTTGAGAGTCCCTTGATCAACCGATCGCGCAGGCGCGTTACCTTTGCCGCGTTCTCATCGATATGCTCGCACGCATCGGAGAGAGCCGCCGACATTCCCATGATCGCGGGAATATTTTCTGTACCGGCGCGATGACCGCGCTCCTGCGCGCCGCCCTCGATCAGGTTTGTGAGTCTGATACCCTTGCGGGCGTAGAGGACGCCTGTACCTTTGGGTCCGTGGAACTTATGCGCGGACAATGAGAGCATATCAATGTTTTCATCCGCGACATTGATCTTCAGATGACCCGCCGCCTGTACTGCGTCAGTGTGGAAAAGCACGCCGCGCTCGCGGCAGATCTTGCCGATCTCGGCGATCGGGAGGATCGAGCCGATCTCGTTGTTAGCATACATTATAGTTACGAGGCAGGTGTCGTCGCGTATCGCATCGGCGACTGCCTGTGCCGTGATATTGCCGCCGTCATGGACGTCAAGCAGCTCCACCTCAAATCCGCGGCGGCGGAGCTTCTCAAGCGTGTGCAAAACCGCGTGATGCTCAAACGCCGTGGAAATAATATGTCGGTGACCGCGCTGTTCGCCGATCTCGGCTGCCGTAAGCAGCGCCTGATTATCAGCCTCACTTCCGCCGGAGGTGAAATAGATCTCCTGCGCACTGCATCCGAGGAGTGATGCGATATTCTCGCGCGCGGCGGTAAGCGCCTCCTTCGCCCGCTGGCCGGGGGTGTGGAGACTTGACGGATTCGCATATATGTCATCCATATACGGAAGCATTGCGTCTATTGCTTTGCGGCTCATTTTTGTGGTTGCCGCGTTATCTGCATAAATATGAGGCACTGGTTTGCTCCTTTCTCATGCTGTCATACTTTTTATGTGGTCTATGGTTTGCCTACCTCTTTAGTAGGTAAGTGTAGTATAGCACGCTTTACCTACCTTGTCAATAGGCAAAGACGCGAATTCCGAAATTTTTGAAAAAACATAAAAAACGGACTGCCGCACATAGGCGGCAGTCCGTTCTGTTTTAAGTTACTCAGCTTTTGTGGCAGGAGCCGTGCATTGCACAGTGAGCGCAGTTGCATCCGCACGTCGATTTGCCTTTCTTCTTATCCCGAATAAGGCTCACGATTATTGCTGCGACGATCGCCACAAGCACGGCGCATATTGCAATAGTCACAATATTATCTGCTATCCATGTAAACATAATACCGACTCCTTTCAAGTCTGAGTTTCAATGATCTTATTTATTCTTTACGCTTGTGGTAAGCTTGGTAGCTTCCTTGTAGGGGCGCACGAGCATGAAGATCATAAGTGCGAGAACGATGATTGCGGCGATAAGACCGATAACGTTCAGGTTGCCGGTGAACGCACCGCCGAACTGGTTGATCATCAGTGCTACGAGGTAAGCGAAACCACACTGATAGCCGATCGCGAACCAAGTCCACTTAGCGTTGTTCATCTCACGCTTGATAGCGCCGATAGCTGCAAAGCAAGGTGCGCACAGGAGGTTGAACACGAGGAACGAATATGCGGTGATACCGGTGAATGCGTCTGCAAGAGCTGCATATGTATTGCCGGATGCGCCGTAGAGAATACCCATCGTTCCGACGATGTTCTCCTTAGCAACAAGACCGGTGATAGATGCAACCGCTGCCTGCCATGTACCCCAGCCGAGGGGCTTGAAGATCCATGCAATGGCACCGCCGATAACGGCAAGGATCGAAGAATCGATCTGATCCTCAGAGAGCATCTGGAACGCACCGTCGACCCAACCGAAGTAGGTGGTGAACCACACGAAGATGGTGGACAGAAGGATGATCGTACCTGCCTTCTTGATGAAGGACCAGCCGCGCTCCCACATGGAACGAAGCACGTTCAGGAGAGTAGGCATATGGTATGCGGGAAGCTCCATAACGAACGGAGCGGGGTCGCCTGCGAACATCTTGGTCTTCTTCAGCATGATACCGGAGATGATGATCGCCGCCATACCGATGAAGTATGCGCTGGTTGCTACCCATGCAGATCCGCCGAACAGCGCACCTGCGATCATTGCGATAAACGGAACCTTTGCTCCGCAGGGGATAAACGTTGTGGTCATGATGGTCATACGGCGGTCGCGCTCATTTTCAATGGTACGCGAAGCCATGATTCCGGGAACGCCGCATCCTGTACCGATGAGCATCGGGATGAAGGACTTACCGGAAAGACCGAACTTACGGAAGATACGGTCGAGCACGAATGCGATACGTGCCATATATCCGCACGCCTCAAGGAATGCGAGCAGGAGGAAGAGCACAAGCATCTGCGGAACGAATCCGAGGACCGCACCGACACCTGCGACGATACCGTCGAGGATCAGTCCGCTGAGCCACTCGGGGCAAACGGGGTTGTCGCTGTCAACTCTCAGCGCATCGCCGATCAGCACGGGAACGCCGGGAACCCAAACACCGTGCTCAGCCGGGTCGGGAGTTGCAAACTCAGTGTTATCATTCTCGAAGTATTCAACTGCCTCGAGGTAGGTAACGCCGATATACGGATCTGCTTCTTTGTCATTCTTGACAGACTCGGGAATTGCGGAGTAGTAAACGTTGTAGTCGTCCTGTGCAAGGGTTTCTTCATCCTCGACAGTTACGACGCCGACCTCGTCCTCGGAATCGGGAACGAATGCCTTGATCTCGTCGAGAGCAGCCTCGGCATCAAAGTCTTCAGCCTCGGGGTCGATCTCAACGAATCCGTTGATCGCGTTGATTGCATCGGTATACTCTTCTGCAAGCTCATTGTACTCACCGGAGCCGATGCCGAACAGGTGCCAGCCATCGCCGAACACGCCGTCATTCGCCCAGTCGGTAGCCATGGAACCGACGGTGACCATCGAGAGGTAGTACACAAGGAACATAACTGCCGCGAAAATCGGGAGACCGAGCCAGCGGTTGGTCACGACCTTATCGATCTTATCGGAGGTCGTAAGCTTTCCTGCGTCCTTCTTCTTATAGCAAGCCTTGATTATGGAACCGATGTAGATATAACGCTCATTCGTGATGATCGACTCTGCGTCGTCGTCCATCTCAGCCTCGACAGCCGCAATATCCTTTTCGATATGGTCAAGCGTTGTCTTCTCAATGTTAAGGCTCTCATAAACCTTGTCATCGCGCTCGAACAGCTTGATCGCATACCATCTCTGCTGCTCCTCGGGGAGGTTGTGAACGGTTACCTCTTCTATATGAGCGATAGCGTGCTCAACGGGGCCTGCGAATGTGTGCATGGGAACGGTCTTGCCGTTCTTTGCAGCGTCGATAGCAGCCTCGGCAGCCTCGGAAATACCGGTGCCCTTCAGTGCCGAGATCTCGACTACCTTACATCCGAGCTGACGCGAAAGCTCTGCGGTGTTGATCTTGTCGCCGTTCTTCTTTACGACGTCCATCATGTTGATGGCGATGACCACCGGGATTCCAAGCTCGGTGAGCTGGGTTGTGAGGTACAGGTTACGCTCAAGGTTTGTACCGTCGATGATGTTCAGGATCGCATCGGGGCGCTCGCCGATCAGATAATTACGTGCGACGACCTCCTCGAGCGTGTACGGGGACAGCGAATAGATACCGGGAAGGTCAGTGATGATAACGCCGTCATGCTTCTTCAGGCGGCCTTCCTTCTTCTCTACCGTAACGCCGGGCCAGTTTCCGACGAACTGGTTTGAACCGGTCAGGGCGTTGAACAATGTGGTTTTACCACAGTTCGGGTTGCCGGCAAGAGCAATTCTGATTGTGGTCTTGTTGTCCATTCAAAAATTCCTTCTTTCTCTCTCTCTTTGATCAGCTGAAATTAATCATGCTAACTGAATTGCCAGTGCAAATATTCGGTTTTACTCGACTTCGATCATCTCGGTGTCGGCGCGTCTGAGCGACAGCTCATAGCCGCGGACGGTGACCTCCATCGGATCGCCGAGGGGAGCTACCTTGCGGACGGTAACCTCGACTCCGCGGGTGATACCCATATCCATGATACGGCGTTTGATCGCGCCCTCACCGTGGAGCTTTACAACCTTTACGGTTTCTCCGATGCCAACTTCTTTAAGCGTTTTCACTTGCGTTCTCCTTTCGCCTGAAATAATTGTTTATTGTGTAAGAGGCCGTAGCCATCATACCATGATTTTCAGCGCCATCTCTTCGCTGATCGCGATCCGTGCTTCCTTTACGTTCACGATCACGTTCCCGTCGAGAGACGTTATGACCTTCGCATTTCCGCCGACAACAAATCCGAGGTTCTCGAGGTGCTTCTTCACTTCCGGTGTGCCGCCGATCTTCTTTATCGTCATTTCTTCGCCAACATTGGCAAGTGCAAGCGGAATCATATAATTACCATGCCTTTCTTTCGCTCGGCGGTGATTAGTGTTTGCTAACCGCCGCGCCGAAAACACGGTTAGCTCTAGCTAACCTAATGATATATTACTCCCTTGCGAACACAAAGTCAATAGCTGTCCCGCAAAAAATCGACATAAAATTCAACTTCGGCGCAATCGACAACACTGTTAGCCGCCGCTTACCGAATATTTGTGCAAAATTGGATAGTGATGCAAGGATAGTGAATATTGCTCAAAACAAGGCTTGATATTTGCGGCAATTTGTGGTACTATATTATGTAACACCTGCTCTGCGCAGACTAAAAAGAGGAGATTTCTACTATGCATCTTCAGGAATCCGGCGAAATGTATCTTGAAACGATACACGTTCTTCATCAGACAAAGGGCGCTGTACGCTCCCTTGACATCGCGGAATACATGGGTTTTTCAAAACCGAGCGTGAGCCGCGCCGTCGGACTTCTGAAATCGGGAGAGTACATCGTTGTTGACCGCGAAGGATACATCACTCTGACCGAAGCCGGAAAAGAGGTCGCCGAAAAGATATACGAGCGTCATACGATCCTGACGAAATTTCTCGTAGAGCTCGGGGTCAACCCAGACACGGCGGCAGAGGATGCGTGCAAGATGGAGCACGTCATCAGCGACGAATCATTTGACGCGATAAAAAAATATTCGGCAAAGCTTGAATAAATATTAAAGAAGGCTTCGGTTTTTCCCGAAGCCTTCTTTGTTTGCGGGCTTGCGCCTGCAATTCAGAGAGTGTGCAAGTTAATTACTTGCCTGCCTTGATGTCGTTCTCGTACTTCTCGATCATCTTCTTAACCATCTGACCACCGATGGAGCCTGCCTGACGGGCAGTAAGCTCACCGTTGTAGCCCTGCTTAAGAGAGACGCCGACCTCGCTTGCGGCTTCCATCTTGAACTGGTCAAGAGCAGCCTTAGCTTCGGGAACAAGAGTTTTGTTTGTAGCCATTTTTTCGATCTCCTGTCTTTTGATTTCGCTTCCATGCGACTTCAATCTATTTAATCGAGAACGCTTTTGCGCTCTCTGCTATTATTATGGATGCATATGTCGGAAATATGAATGGAAATTTTTCGCTCGGATCCGTGTTTTTTCAAGCGATTTTCCGCCGCTATATAAATTCACAAATTTTTTCGCAAAACATCTTGACTTGGAGCTTACTCCAAGTTGTATAATTAGCATAAAGAGCGAAAAGCTCTGCAATTTGATTTTGAAATACGGAGGTATTTATATTATGAGAAAAAATTTCGGAGCAAAACCGTACACTTATCCGCAGCCGGTATTCATTCTCGCCGCATACGGAAGTGACGGGGGCGTATGCACGATGAACGCCGCATGGGGCGGAATCAGCGACGGCACGGAGCTTTCGATGTGCATAAGCGCCGGGCACAAAACGACTGCTGCAATTCTCGAGCGCGGCGCGTTCACCGTCAGCATGGCTGACGCCGATCACACGGCAGCGTGCGACTATGTCGGAATCGTTTCCGGCAATAACGTTCCCGACAAATTCGACCGCGCGGGATTCCACGCAGAAAAATCTGACTTTGTTGACGCGCCGATCATATCCGAGCTTCCCATCACCGTTGAGTGCAAGCTCACAAGCTACGATCTGGACTCCTGCCGCATGGTCGGCGAGATCGTAAACGTAAGCGTCGATGAAAAGGTTCTCGACAGTGAGGGCAACGTTGACGTTGCAAAGGCGCGCCCGATCACGTTTGATCCGTTCAACAACACATACGTTGTACTCGGAGAGGTCGTCGGCAAGGCATTCCACGACGGCAAGGCGCTGAAATAAGAAAAAAACAAATATTAAAAGAACAGATAACGAGAGAAAGGATAGCATTATGGAAAACTTCACTTACTGCACACCGACAAAGCTGATTTTCGGCAAGAATTCTATTGAAAAGCTGCCTTGCGTGCTCGCGCCGCACGGGCATCGCGTTCTTCTCACCTACGGCGGCGGAAGCATAAAGAAGATCGCTCTGTACGACGAGGTCATGCGGCTTCTCGACGGCTACGAGGTTTTTGAGCTTGGCGGGATCGAGCCGAACCCGAAGTACACGACGAGCGTACTCGAGGGAGTTCGTCTCTGCAAGGAACACAAAATCGACGCGGTACTCGCGGTCGGCGGCGGAAGCACGCTTGACTGCTCGAAGGCGATATGCGCCGGAGCGCTGTACGACGGTGAGCCGTGGGATCTTATCACCTACAAGGTCAAGACCGAACGCGCGCTGCCGCTCGTATGCGTACTGACGCTCGCTGCGACCGGCTCCGAATACGACTGCGGATGCGTGATCTCCCGCACAGAGACGAACGACAAGGTCGGCTACGTTGACGAGCATCTCTTCCCCGTGGCATCAATCCTTGATCCGCGATACACCTTCTCCGTATCGAAGAAGCAGACCGCAGCAGGTGCAGCCGATGCGATAAATCACATCATGGAGCAGTATTTCTGCGAGAAGCACTCCGACCTCACGGACGGAATGTGCGAGGCGGCAATACTCAGCCTGATCAAAAACGCAAAGATCGCGCTGGACGAGCCGGACAACTACGACGCGCGCGGCGAATTCATGGTGGACTGCTCGCTCGCCTGCAACAACATCCTCTCTATCGGAAACTCTCCGTCCGGATGGCCGTGCCACGGTATCGAGCACGCGCTCAGCGGATACTACGATATCACGCACGGCGAGGGACTTGCGATCATCACGCCCCGCTGGATGCGTCATATCCTGAATGAGCGCACGATCGAACGGCACGTTCACTTCGGCACGCACATCTTCGGGATCGATAAGAACCTCCCCGACGAGGAGATCGCAGAGCGCACAATCGACGCGACATACGCTCTGTTCGAGTCGCTCGGAATACCGATGCATTTGCGCGATGTCGGAATCGACGACTCGCGTCTCGCCGAGATGGCGCACCACATTGCTGTGAACGAAGGACTTGACAGCGCGTGGGCACCGCTCTCCGAAAACGATATTCTTGAAATTCTCAAAGCGTCGCTGTAACGAAAGCAAAACAGCACGGCATGATGCCGTGCTGTTTTTATTTTATCCGAGTCTGTTTTTATACATTCTGTCGTAATAGCTGCGGTACTCGCCGGAAATTATCGTCTCCCACCAATCGCGGTTCTCGAGATACCAGTCGATCGTTTTGCGGATACCGTCCGAAAATTTTGTTTCCGGCAGCCAGCCAAGCTCACGGTGGATCTTTGTCGGGTCGATGGCATACCGCATATCGTGACCCTTGCGGTCGGCGACATATGTAATAAGGCTGTACGGCTTTCCGAGCGCGTCGCAGATCAGCTTCACTATATCAATATTGCGCATCTCGTTGTGACCGCCGACATTGTACACCTCGCCCGCGCGGCCGCCCTCGATTATAAGGTCAATGGCGCGGCAGTGATCCTCAACGTATAGCCAGTCGCGGACGTTCTCGCCCTTGCCGTATACCGGGAGCGGGCGATCCGCAAGGCAGTTCGCTATCATAAGCGGGATCAGCTTCTCCGGAAAGTGATACGGTCCGTAATTGTTGGAGCAGCGGCTGATCGTCGCGGGAAGCCCGTATGTACGGCTGTACGCCTGGACAAGCAGATCCGCCGAGGCTTTTGACGCGCTGTACGGAGAGCTTGTGCGGATCGGCGTCTCCTCCGTGAACAAAAGGTCGGGACGGTCAAGCGGCAGGTCGCCGTAGACCTCGTCGGTCGATACCTGATGATAACGCTCGACGCCGTATTTCCAGCACGCGTCCATCATCGTCTGTGTGCCGAGAATGTTCGTCCGCAGGAACACGCCGGGGTCCTCTATCGAACGGTCAACGTGGCTCTCCGCCGCGAAATTCACAACGATGTCGGGGTGCTCGTTCTCAAACACCCGGAACACCGCGTCGCGGTCACAGATATCCGCGCGGACAAAAGCGAAATTCGGATTCTCCATCGCACGCGCGAGCGTCGACATATTTCCGGCGTAGGTCAGGGCGTCAATGCAGACGATCCTGTAATCGGAGTGAGCTGCGAGCATATGATACACGAAGTTTGCCCCGATAAATCCGGCTCCGCCTGTAACAAGTACGGTCTTTGACATATCAGATCCCCTCTCCGGCAAGTGCAATAAGATATTTTCCGTAATCGGTCGCACACAGCTCCTCGCCGAGCGCGCGGAGCTTTTCTGCAGAGATGAACCCGCGCCGCCATGCTATCTCCTCGATGCACGACATATAGAAGCCCTGCCTTGACTGAACAGCCTCAACAAATTCCGATGCCTTGAGCATTCCCTCGGGCGTTCCCGTATCGAGCCACGCGATCCCGCGACCGAGCAGCTCCACGTGCAGCTCTCCCATTTCAAGATAGGCGTTGTTTACAGAGGTTATCTCGATCTCGCCGCGTGCCGAGGGTTTCACGTTCTTTGCGATCTCAACGACGCGGTTATCGTAAAAATAAAGTCCCGGAACGGCGTAGTTTGACTTCGGTCTCTCCGGCTTTTCCTCGATCGAGATCACGCGATGCTCGCGGTCGAACTCGACCACGCCGAACGAACGCGCATCCTTCACGGGGTATCCGAACACCGTCGCGCCGTGTTCTCTCTCGCACGCGCGCCACATCAGGCGGCTCATATTCTGTCCGTAGAATATGTTATCGCCGAGGATGAGGCAAACGTTGTCGCCGCCTATAAACTCCTCACCGAGGATGAACGCATCGGCAAGTCCGCGCGGCGAGGACTGAACCTTATATGTAATATTCACGCCGATCCTTGTGCCGTTGCCGAGCAGAGCCTCGTAATTCGGGGTATCCTCCGGCGTCGAGATAACAAGGATATCGCGGATCCCGGCAAGCAGAAGCATCGACAGGGGGTAATATATCATCGGCTTGTCGTATATCGGCAGAAGCTGCTTTGACACTACCTTCGTCATCGGGTACAGGCGTGTTCCCCGCCCGCCCGCAAGAATGATTCCTTTCACGGTGTCCTACTTCCTTTCGATTATAATATCGCAGATCCTGTCTACGTCGGCTTTTTCAAGATGGGCGTACATCGGCAGGCACAGAATATTCTCAGAATAATATTTTGCCGCAGGGGTCGTGCACTCGCAATTTTGCCCGAACGCGCGGTTCTCGGAGGTCAGCGGGTAAAAATATTTCCGCGCGGAAATATCGTGTTCGGCGAGTCGCTGCATCAAGGCGTTGCGGTCGCATCCGTACACCTCCGCCGCGACAAGCACGGGATAGTACGCGAAATTCGGCGTACTATCCTTATCCGTATGAGGGATCGTCAGACCCGGCACACCGTCGAGTCTCTCGCAATACCGCTCGAACACGGCGCGTCTGAGTGACAGCTCCTCATCCAGGTGGCGAAGATTGCAGATCCCCATTGCCGCCTCAAATTCGTTCATTTTGGCGTTCATGCCGAAGCACTTCAGCTCTTCGCCGGACACGCCAAAATTCCGCTCGAGCGCGAGCTTTTCGGTGAGCGCGGGATCGGCGTAGGCAACGCAGCCGCCTTCGATCGTGTGGAACACCTTTGTCGCGTGGAACGAGAACATCGACGCATCACCGAACTGCGCTGCGTTGCGGCCTTTGTACTTGACGCCGAACGCGTGAGCCGCGTCGTATATCACGCGAAGCCCGTGCCTGTCGGCGATCCTCTGAATCTTATCGACCGCGCAGATATTGCCGTACACGTGAACCGCAAGTATCGCCGACGTTCTGTCGGTTATGAGCGCTTCGATCTTATTCTCGTCTATTGTGTAATCCGGCTTCACGTCGCAGAAAACCGGCGTACATCCGCACTGCACAATGGCGTTCGTCGTTGAAGCAAACGTAAACGGCGTTGTGATCACCTCGCCGGTCACGCCGAGCGCACGCAGCGCCGAATACAGCGCGAGGTGTCCGTTTGCGAACAGCTCGACGTTCGGTACTCCGAGATATTCGCGCACGCCGCTTGCGAGCCGCTCGTGAATCGGGCCCATGTTCGTCAAGTGGACCGTGTCCCAGATGGAGCGTATCTCCTCACAATACTCCTCGAACGGCGGCATTGAGGAATGGGTTACATTGATCTTCATGTGTTCCGCGTCTCCTCTCAGATGTTCCCGCACAGCGGGCAAGCTTACAGTGCTTCGGGCTGCGCCTTATCCGGCAAAGGCTCTATCTCCGCAAGATCAAGCTTGCCGAAAAGCATATCACTGCCGCGCTCGTCAAGCACAGCCATAGTATCGTATATATATCGGATCTTCTCGACAAGGTCCGCAGTATCGCGTCCGATAACGTCGATCTCGGCGAAGCGCTGATTTACGTTATACGACATTTCGACCCTGTCGCCCTCGTAATATTTTTGGTTTACGAAAAGTACGCCGTGCCCGTCGGCAAGTATCTCGTCCCGCCCGACGATCTTCGTGACGACTCCGTCACGCACGGTCGGGAACAGGATCGCGACGCGCCTGCCTCCGAGGAACACCGCATCCTCCGGTATCGGGGGTGACGTGATCCGTCCGGTCAGCGCAAACTCGACCATCATGCTCATTATGTCGATGCCCGTCATCTCCTTGAACATTGCCTCATATTCTCCGCCGGGGAAACGGAATCCGGGATCAAAGAATCTGAATTTGCCGTCATCGACGAACCCCTGCATAAACACGGGACCGTTCTTTATACCGAGGCGCTTCAGCATATTCATGACGCGGGCGTTCGTCTCGCAGAGATAGTCATACGTATAGACCGACGGCGACACCGTGCAGATGCCGACCTTTTCAAGCCCGAGCGCAATATCGCCGAGGTGTCTGTCGGCTGTTCTGAGCAGATACGGCACTCCGTCGATAAAGAAGTACGTGACCTGAAACTCGTTCTTGTTGCCCATGTATTTTTCGATCAGCACATCGCCGTTTGAGCTTTCGCGCTTTGCGGCATCCATCGCCGACGCGACCTCGTCCGCGCTGTAACAAATGCTCTGCCCGCGCGAGCCGCGCGAATCGACCGGCTTCACGAGGACGGGATACTCGACAGACGCGTCGCCGCCCGGCTCACCGAAAATATCCGGGGAATACTCCGGCACGGTATCGACGCCGCACTCTGTGCACATCTTCTTGAACGCGTGCTTATCGGTAAGGGCGAAGAACTGATCCCACGTGCCGTAGCACGGAAGCGAGAGACTCTCGCAGATGCGGCAGTACGGTCTCTGACAGGGATCGATATATCCCTGAAGAACTCCGTCGATCCGCTCGTCTCTGCACATCTCCACGATCGCGGGAACGTTCTTTATATCAATGCGGTACGCCTTGTCCGCCACACGCTTTGCCGGAGAATCCACAAGATAATCGGTAACGACCGTGTACGCTCCGAGGCGCTTTGCGGCAAGCACAAGCTTCGTGTGCTGGTGCGCTCCCGCAAGAATGAGCAGTCTTTTGTTTTTGAAATCCATATATGATATCTCCGAAATCGGGACGCGTATCAGGCATTCTTGCCCTTATCCGCCCTTTTCTTCATGAAATTCTTTATCACCGCACAGATATACTCAAAGCTGTCCAAGTGAAGCATTGCCGATGCCGAAACATACACTGCAACGCCCACCACGACCTGGATCAGAAGCACGAGCGCGTCGTAAAACGGCAGAAATCCTATCGCATAGACCGCGCCGCCCATCACACAAGTGAGCGCGATCTGCGGTGCGATATCCCTTAGCTGTGCGATATAGCTGTAAGACAGCAGCTTTTTGTTCGGATATGAATTTATTATCTGAGATGTAAACGTCGTAAACACGAGGCTCATCGCCATCCAGAAAACTCCGAACCACATACTGATCCCGATTGCGGCAAGACCGATCACCTTTTTTATGATCTCGAGTCTCAGAAAAAGGTCACTTCGTCCCATCGCCTTGATCGCATTCAGATTTGCGGTATGTATCGGATAAAACGCATACGTGAAACAGAATATCCGCATATACGGCACGCACGCAAGCCACTTGTCGGTCAAAAGCAGCCGCACGAGCGGTTCGGCACAGACCGCAAGCCCCATCATCAGCGGCAGTATGATATACGAGCTTATCCTTATCGCACGGCGTGTCATTGCACGCACCCTGTCGCGGTCATCCTGCTCGGCTGACATCGTCGGCAGCAGCACGCTGTCGATAGACGAGTTGATGTTTGTTATGATAAGGTTCGGGAAGTGGTTTCCCTTGTTATAGAATGCAAGATCCTCAGACGAATACTTCTTACCGATTATAAGCGTCCGCAGATTATTGTAAACGGTATCAAGCAGCGACGACGCAAGCAGCTTCCATCCGTAGGAGAACAGCGCGCGGAGCCGCCCGATCGAGAACTCGGGTGTCGGACGACATCTGACCGTCACCCACAGTATCACCGTATCCACAGTCTGATTGAACAGATTCTGCGCGATCAGCGCCCAGACGCCGAAGCCATTGTACGCCATCACGATGCCGACGACGGCTGCGCCTACGGTTCCGCCGAGCGTAGCAAAGAAGAATTTCTTGAACAGCATATTGCGCGACACATACGCCTGCTGCACGTTCTTCACGCCCGAAATAATGAGCGAGAGCGACATTACACGAACGATCGGCACAAGCTCCGCCCTGTCGTAGAACGACGCGATCGCGGGAGCCGAAACAAACATCACCGCGTACAGAAGCGTGCACACGGCAATATTAAAATAAAATACCGTTGAAAAATCTGTGCTGTCCGCATCTTTTTTCTGTATAAGCGCACATCCGAAGCCGCTGTCTATGAACACCTGCATTATGACTGTGAAGACATTGACAAGTGCGATCGTGCCGTACACGGCGGGATCGAGCAGTCTCGCAAGAACGATGGAAACGACGAACGTAACGCCCTGTGCTCCGCATCGCTCAAGAAAGCGCCAAAGAAAATTTGTTATTGTTTGGCTTGATCTTTCGGGCACTGCAAATCCCCTCTCTCCGGCAAAGTCTAATTCTTATTCTTATTCTTTATTCTCGTCCTGAGTCCGAACAAAAACGGAAAAAGCGCGAGTATCCTGTATTTCATTCTGAGTTTCATCGGGATCGCTCTGTTATACTCGCGGTATTTTTTGCAGAACATATCGCCGTAACGATGCTCAAGCAGACAGAGCGTATGCTCATGCAGGTTTACAGCCGCTGAGATTTCGGCAGAGTACCGTCCCTCCGAATACTCATCCGCCATCTCAAGCATCCGCACAATATCACGGTTGAGCTTTATCATCCGCTCCTCGTTCTGCGCGACCCTCTCCGTCCATGAGCCGGACGTACCGGCACGATAGACGGACATTACGCGACCGAAATAATGGACGGTCCCTGACATGACAAGATATATCGCACGCGGGTAGTCGCCGACGCCCGAGATCGAATACACGAACGCGGGAGGATCAAGCGAAAGCTCGCGTCTCTCCATGATCGATGAAGTGTGGAACGCCGCAGAACCGGAACTTATGCATTCGGCGACAGAAACATCGCGGTCACAGTCACTGTATCTTACGTATGATTCGCCGGTCTTCACGGAGAAAAAGCGGGAATTGTGGACGACTGCCGAGCACTCCGGATGCGTGTCGAGGTACGACTTCTGCATGGCGAGCTTTCCGTCGTCACACCAATAGTCATCGCCTTCACAGAAGGCAACATATCTGCCGCGCGCCATCGGCAGAAGGACATCACGCCATATCTTCACGCCCTTTGAATACAGATTCTCGGGCTGATACACCGGGCGGATGATATCCGGATATTTTTCCGCATACTCGCGGATTATCGCCGCAGTACCGTCCGTTGAGGCGTCATCGTTCACAAGCACCTCAAACCGGAAATCCGTTTTCTGCGAAACGAATCCTTCGAGCGCGTCACGTATATATTTTTCGTGATTGTACGCCGCACATATCACGCTTACAGCGATATTATCCATTCTGTTATTCTCCGAAAAGCTTTTGCAGCTTACGGTGCAGCCTTTCTCTGTTATACCGCATTACCGCTGCCGAATATTTCTTTCGTCCGAGCAGGCAGACGTGCCGGTCGTGCGGGCACGCCGCATATCTTATGATTTAATTTATATATTGTATCATATTTTTTAAGAAATTGCAAATCCCATATAAATGAAGAAAAAGGCCGGTGCAATCTGCGTCAGCCGATCTTCATATGACATAATCGTTGGAGTACAGGTCGTTCTGTCTGTCAACTATATCCTTCAGCGTTACCGAATCGAGATAGTCGTTCACGACGTCATACAGCCCGCGCCACACCGTCTGCATTGCACACGCGCCGCTCCTGTCGCAGGCATCCGTCTCCTGCTCAACGCACGGAACCGGTGCGAGGCTGCCCTCGGTCAGTCTCAGTATCATTCCGACCGTGTACTTATCCGGTGATTTTGCAAGCATATAACCGCCCTGATAGCCCCTGTTTGTTTTCAGAATATCCGAGCGGTTCAGTATCGGTACGATCTGCTCGAGATATTTTTTCGATATTCCCTGCCTTTTCGCAATATCCTTCAGCGCGACGCATCCCTCGCCCTGATGCTGTGCAAGATCAAGCATCATGCGCAGTGCGTAGCGTCCCTTTGTCGAGATCTTCATTTTGATCGCCTGCCCCTCTATGATAATACTATAATAACATATATTCAGTAGGTTTTCAAGTGGCAGGGCACGATTTTGTCCCGCAGGACAAATATTTCCGCTTGACACAAATCTTCCGCGTAAAGTATAATAGACACGATAAGCAAAATTTGTGCCGCCGCTACGGCGGCGGAATGGAGATCAAACATGAAAAAACTTTCCGACCGCACAAGCACATTTACCGATTCCGTAATACGCCGCATGACGCGCGTTTCGATGAAATACGGCGCGGTCAATCTCTCGCAGGGATTCCCTGATTTTGAGCCGCCGCGCGAGATCGTCGAGCGTCTTGCCGAGGCGTCATACGAGGACTTTCATCAGTATTCGATCACATACGGGGCGAAGAATTTCCGCTGTGCTCTCGCCGACAAGCAATCCCCTCTCATGGGCTTTGAGATCGATCCCGAGGAGGAGATAATCGTCACCTGCGGTAGCACCGAGGCGATGATGTGCGCTATGATGACGGTGACTGACCCCGGCGACAGCGTTGTCGTATTCTCTCCGTTTTACGAAAATTACGGCGCGGACGCGATCCTTGCAGGGGCGCATCCGATCTACGTACCGCTAACGCCGCCCGATTTTTCATTTGACGCGGATGCGCTTGAAGCGGCGATGAAGACCGGTCCGAAGGCGCTGATCCTCTGCAATCCGTCAAACCCCTGCGGCAAGGTATTCACATACGAGGAGCTGCGCATTATCGCCGATCTCTGCGAAAAATATGACGTTTACGTCATAACCGACGAGGTTTACGAGCACATTGTATATGCGCCGCACAGACACATATATTTTGCATCTCTGCCCGGTATGAGAGAGCGGACGATCTCCTGCTCCTCCCTCTCCAAGACATATTCGATCACGGGATGGCGTCTCGGATACATAATCGCACCGAAAGAGATCTGCGACGAGGCGAAAAAGGTGCACGATTTCCTGACCGTCGGAGCCGCGGCACCCCTTCAGGAGGCGGCAGTGACGGGGCTTCGCTTCGGCGAGGAATATTACAAATGGCTCACGGCGAAGTACACCGCAAAGCGCGATCTTTTCGCACGCGGACTTGACGATATCGGACTCACTCACACCGTGCCGGAGGGCGCATACTACATCATGCTCGACATATCGGAATTCGGGTACGAGTCCGATCTCGAATTCTGCGAGGTGCTCGCACGCGATGTCGGCGTCGGCGCCGTTCCCGGATCGAGCTTCTTCCGCGAGCCGGTGAACAATCTCATAAGACTTCATTTTGCAAAGCGGGATGACACACTGAACGAAGCGTTGTCCCGTCTGAATGACATACGCCGGAAAATACCCCGCGCAAAATAACAGAAAGGCTGTCACATATGTGACAGCCTTTTTTGACGGTGCACTCACAGCACCGAATTCGGCATACGCCAAAGAATGGTCATGACCGCATCTGCGGCAAACACAAGCGTAAATATTATGCAGATGGCGTGGCGCAGGACTGCGCGCTTGTCACCCGAGAGTCTCTCCTTCACCTGCGGCTCAAGCAGATACATGAGCACCAGCGCACCCACTGCAAACGAGAAAACGCTTCTCAGGCACACGTAGCCGTCGATGTTCAAAAATAACTCTCTGTAATCCCACCAGCGCTCGTGCCATATGCGGAACATGACAAGGCCGGTGAAATACTCAAGCACTCCGGTGACCGGGATCGAGCCGAAAAACACGGCGGCGGGATGCCGTCTGAACGGTCTTGTAAACAGAAGGATGAACAGAGCTCCGAATCCGTAGACCGGAAGATACGGTCCGAAAAAGAATCCGCTGTTTCCCGCTCTGTGCTCCGTAACGAGGTAGAAGAAAAATTCGTACACCCATCCGGTGATCGACGACAGCATGAATATTATTATCGTCCGCTCGGCAATCTCAAGCCAGCCGGTCTTTTTATTTTCTGCGGTATCGACCGCAGCATCTGTACAAGTCGGCATATGCGAGCCCTCCTCAGGTCATTTTCTCCTGCTTGACTTTATGGTCGATCACGTGTCTTGATGCAAGCTCGCGGTGGACGTCCTCAACGCTTATCCCCATCTCGACCATGAGCACCATCGCATGGTACGCGAGATCGGCAAGCTCATACACCGTCTCACGTTTGTCGGCAGCCTTTCCGGCGATTATGACCTCCGTGGACTCCTCGCCGACCTTTTTGAGGATCTTGTCGATTCCCTTTTCAAAGAGATACGTTGTGTACGAGCCCTCGGGCTTCTCCTTCTTTCTCTCCTCGAGCAGGCTGTACAGTCCCTCGAGGCTGAACTCCGAGCGCTCATCGCTCTGATAAACGGGAGCGGTGAAGCACGAGTCGCTTCCGGTATGGCACGCCGGTCCATCCTTTTCGACCACAACGACAAGCGCGTCGCGGTCGCAGTCCGCCGTGATCGAGACTATGTGCTGATAGTTGCCGCTCGTCTCTCCCTTGAGCCACAGCTCCTGCCTTGAACGGCTGAAGAAGCACGTGAGTCCGCGCTCCATGGATATCTCAAGGCTCTCGCGGTTCATGTACGCGACTGTCAGCACCTTCTTTGTGATCGAATCGACCACGACAGCGGGGATAAGCCCCGCGCTGTCAAATTTCAGCTCATTTATGTCAAGCATTATAATCTCACCTCAATATTTTCGTCTTTCAGTCTTTGCTTCAGTTCGGGGATCGTGATCTCGCCGAAGTGGAACACCGATGCGGCAAGTCCCGCATCTATCTGCGGCAGGGCTTTGAACAGTGTAACGAAATCCTCGGCACTTCCGGCACCGCCGGATGCGATGACCGGCACGTGCACCGCGTCAAGCACTCTCTCCAAAAGCTCAAGATCAAACCCGCGCTTCACTCCGTCGGTGTCGATAGAGTTGACGACAACCTCGCCCGCTCCGAGCCCGACCTCGCGCCGTATCCACTCTATTGCCTCCATGCCGGTATCCTCGCGCCCGCCGCGTGCAAACACGCGGAACTCTCCGTCCACGCGCTTCACATCGACCGAGAGCACGACGCACTGATCGCCGTATCTTTTCGCCGCATCGCGGACAAGCATCGGATCGCGTATCGCGCCGGAATTCACGCTGACCTTGTCGGCACCGCACTTCAGCACGCGGTCAAAATCGTCAACTGTGTTTATACCGCCGCCGACCGTCAGCGGAATAAATATCGTCTGCGCCACCTCGCGCAGGATATCGGTGAAAAGAGCACGCCCCTCGGCGGATGCCGTAATATCGTAGAACACAAGCTCATCGGCTCCGCTGTCGGAGTAGTACCGTCCGAGCTCGATGGGAGAAGAAACGTCGGACAGCGACGAGAAATTAACTCCCTTGACAACACGCCCGTCCTTCACGTCGAGACATGGGATTATCCGCTTTGTTATCATTTTGCCGCCTCCAGTGCTTCTCTCAGATCCACGGCGCCTGTGTAGTACGCCTTGCCGATTATCGCGCCGTACATTCCCATCTCGCGGAGCGCGACAATATCGGAAAGGTCGCTGACCCCGCCCGATGCCGTGATGTCAAGGCTGTATTTTTCGCAGAGGCTGCGGTACAGCTCGCGGTTCGTGCCCTGCATTGCGCCGTCCTTTGAAATATCGGTGCAGATAACGCCGCGCACCCCGAGCGACTCCATATTATCGAGAAATTCCCCGAGCGTCACGTTCGACGTTTCAAGCCATCCCTTCACTGCGATCATGCCGTCACGCACATCGGCGCCCACAGCGATCCTGTCGCCGTACTTCTCCACGGCGCGCCCGAGAAAATCGGGATCGCTTACGGCGGCGGTTCCGAGGATGACCCGCCACACACCTGCGTCAATATAGCGGTCGATCGTCTCGAGTGAACGGATGCCGCCGCCGATCTCCACCTTGAGCGATGTCGCGCGTGCAACATCGGCGACGTGCGAAATGTTCGGCGTCGTGCCGTCTTTCGCGCCCTCGAGATCGACCATGTGGACGTACTCGGCGCCCGCCGTCTCGAAATCATTTGCAAGCGACAGGATATTGTCGCTGTACACGGTCATTTTCGCGTAATCTCCGCGAAGAAGGCGAACCGCCGCACCGCCGTACAAATCAATTGCGGGAAATACTATCATGCGCTCACCCCCTCACAGAATGCGCGGAGTATAGACAGTCCGACAGTCCCGCTCTTCTCCGGATGGAACTGGCATCCCATAATATTGCCGTTCTGAACGGCGGCGGTCATAGGAATACCGTAATCGGTAGTGGCTATAAGGCTGTCGTCACAGTCCGCCGCATAGTACGAATGCACGAAATAGACGAAGTCGCCGTCCTTAACGTATCGCATGAGCGGGGAGCTTTTCACAAAGCTCAGCGAGTTCCAGCCGATGTGCGGGATCTTGAGCGACTCCGGGACTTTTCCCTTCATCGGCACGACAGAGCCGGCAAGAAGCCCAAGCCCCTTGTGTCTGCCGTACTCAAAGCTTTCCTCAAACAGGAGCTGCATTCCGAGGCAGATGCCCATGATCTCCTTGCCGGACGCAGCCTCACGGCATATGACGTCTGCAAGGCCGCACGTGCAAAGCTTCTCGGCGGCGTCACCGAATGCGCCGACTCCCGGAAGGATCAGCTTTTCGGAGGAGGCTATCACCTCCGGATCGGACGTGATCACAGCCTCCGCGCCGACGGCTCTGAGCGACGACGCAAGAGAGAACAGGTTGCCGACGCCGTAATCAATAACTGCTATCATCAGAGGATTCCTTTCGTTGACGGCACCTCGCCGCCGAGCGCCGGGTCGATCGCGGCTGCCGCCCGAAGCGCGCGCGCCGCAGCCTTAAACACACCCTCGATTATGTGGTGCGAATTGCGTCCGGCAAGCTGCCTTATGTGCAGGGTGATACCTGCGTTCTGCGCGAGCGCCGCGAAGAACTCGTCACACAGCTCGCAGTCAAAATCTCCGACCTTCTCGCACGGGATATCGAGCGCACCGAAATATCCGCCGCGGCCGGAAATATCGACCGCCGCAAGGATCAGCGCCTCGTCCATCGGGAGAGCGAGCGAGGCATATCGCGTGATCCCGCCCCTCTCTCCGAGAGATTCCGCGATCGCGCGGCCGAGGCAGATCGCGATATCCTCCGTCGTATGGTGGTAGTCCACCTGGGTATCACCGGCACAGGTGAGTGTGATATCAAATCTTCCGTGACGCGCGAACAGCGTCAGCATATGATCGAGAAATCCGCATCCGCTTGCGATCTCGGACTTGCCGCTCCCGTCAAGCGTAAATTTCAGTGAAATATCAGTCTCGGTCGTACGACGTACTATTTCTGCCTGTCTCATTTTCATCTCTCCTTTATGATCTCACAAATGCACCGCACGAGCGTCTCTATCTGCTCGCGCGTACCGATCGTGATCCTGCAAAAATCGGCTATCCGCGCAGAATCGAAGTGACGGACGAGCACTCCGCGCTCCTTGAGCGCACGGTAAAGCTCACCGCCGCCGATCTTATCGGATCGCGCAAACACAAAGTTCGCCGACGACGGCAGGATCTCAAACCCAAGCTCCGCCAGCGCATCCGCAGTCCACTCGCGGTTCTCGCATATCGTTTTGCAGTGACGCGCATAATATTCGTTTTCGCGGAGTGCCGCGACACCGGCGGCAGCAGTCATACGGTTGACGTTGTACGGGTTTGTCGAATAGCGTATGGTGTTGATGTCCGCGATGAGCGCCGGATCGCCTATGGCAAATCCGAGCCTTGCGCCCGCCATCGAGCGCGATTTTGAGAACGTGCCGACGACGAGCAGATTCCGGTATTTCTTCGTAAGTCCGACGGCGCTCGTCCCGCCGAAATCTATATACGCCTCGTCTATGATCACGACCCGATCCGGATCGCTTGAAACGATGCGCTCGATGTCCGACAGCGGAAGAAGTCTGCCCGTCGGAGCATTGGGATTGGCGATAACCACCGTATCGGGAACGCCGATATAGTCATCGGGGACAACAGAAAATGTTTCGTCAAGGGGAACGATGTTCGTCGGAATATGATTCAGCGCGGCGAACACGGGGTAAAAGCCGTATGTGATGTCCGCAAATCTCAGCGGACGCTTATCGTCGGCGAACGCCATGAACGCAAAGTTCAGCGCCTCATCCGATCCGTTAGTCATGACGATCATCGAGGGTGTGACCGAGTACACCTCCGCCATGGCAGAGCGCAGTTCGGTACACTCAGGATCGGAGTAAAGCTCGAGCGAGCCGATCTCAGCCGCAACGGCAGCGGCGACACCGGGAGACGGCGGGAACGGAGACTCGTTCGTGTTCAGCTTCACATATTTCATATCGCGGGGCTGCTCGCCCGGCGTATACGGTACAAGACTGCTGTATTTCTCGGAGAAGAAGCGGCTCATTTTTCATCCCCCTCAAAGCGAATGAGTGCGCTTCTTGCGTGTGCGCCGAGTCCCTCCCGCTCTGCGAAAGCCGCAACCTTCGGCGCAGCATCGCGGAATGCACTTTCGGTATAGTATGTAAACTGGGATTTCTTCACGAAATCATCGACCGATAGCGGTGACGAGAATCGTGCCGTGCCGCTTGTAGGAAGCGTATGGTTCGGACCGGCGAAGTAATCTCCGAGCGCCTCCGGGCAGTATCTGCCCATGAAGATCGAACCGGCGTGGCGCACGCGGTTCAGGAGGTCGAACGGGTTATCGACGCACAGCTCAAGGTGCTCCGGCGCGATCTCGTTTGCAATGTCTATCGCAAGCGCAAGATCGTCCGCGACGATGATCTTACCGTTTTTGTCGATCGACGCACGCGCGATATCCGCACGGCTGAGCTTCGGGATCTGAAGCTCAAGCTCTGCCTGCACTCTCTCGGCAAGAGTCATACTGTCGGTGACAAGAACGGCGCTCGCCATTCTGTCGTGTTCCGCCTGCGAGAGCAGATCAGCCGCGACATGGCTCGGATTGCTCGCACCGTCGGCAACGACGAGTATCTCGCTCGGGCCGGCGATCATGTCGATCGACACCCGACCGAACACCTGCTTTTTAGCCTCGGCAACGTAGGCGTTTCCGGGACCGACGATCTTGTCAACGCGCGGAACGCTCTCCGTTCCGAACGCAAGGGCAGCTATCGCCTGAGCGCCGCCTACGCGGAATATGCGGTCGATCCCGGCAATTTTCGCCGCAGCGAGGATCGCAGGATCGACCTTGCCGTCGCGTCCGGGAGGCGTGACCATCACGATCTCACGGCACCCGGCGATCTTCGCGGGGATCGAATCCATAAGCACGGTCGAAGGGTACGCCGCCGTACCGCCCGGCACGTACAGTCCGACACGCTCGATCGGCATGATCTTCTGACCTATCACGACTCCGTCGCGCTCGTTTATAACAAAGCTCTGCCTAACCTGCGCCGAGTGGAACTCGCGAATATTGTCCGCCGCCTCCCGCATTACTTCGATCAGCTTCAAATCGAGCGATGCATACGCGCTGTCAATCTCGTCCGCGCCGATCTCGAGCGACTCCGGATCCGACCCGTCAAATTTGCGGCTGTACTCGCGTAGCGCCGCGTCTCCGCGTTTTGCAACGTTATCTATGATCTCACGCACGGCGTCTCCCACGCCCGCGTCAATATTTTCGCGCGTGAATATCTCGCTGTTTCCGACCTCGCCGTACTTATATATTTTTATCATATTTACCGACCGTTCCTTTCTCTGTATCAGTGTCTCTCACGCGTGCGCGTCAGTTCTGCGCGGTCTCCCGCATCTTCTCCGCGATCCGCGTAATGCTGTCACGCTTGAACTGGAAGCTCGCCTTATTTGCGATCAGTCTCGCGCTGATCGGCAGTATCTCGCACTTGACCTCGAGGTCGTTTTCACGGAGTGTCGTACCGGTCTCGACGATATCGACAATGACGTCAGACAGACCGAGTATCGGCGCGATCTCGATCGACCCGTTCAGCTTTATTATGTCGATGTCGCGGCCGATCGACGAATAATACTCTGACGCGATATTCGTGAATTTTGTTGCGACGCGCAGCGTCCGCTCGCCGTCGTCAGAAAAATCCACGGGGGCTGCGACAGCCATGCGGCACCGTCCGATCCCGAGATCGCACAGCTCATACACATCCGGCTCGTACTCGAGCAGGATATCCTTCCCTGCGACCCCGATATCCGCGGCTCCGCGCTCGACATATATCGGCACATCGGACGGCTTCACCTGAAAATATCTGACGCCCGCATCCTTGTTCTCGAATATGAGCTTGCGGCTGCCGTCGAGTATTGCGGGGCACGGGAATCCCGCTTCGGCGAACATCGTATACACCTTGTCGCCGAGTCTGCCTTTTGGAAGCGCTATGTTAAGCATTGACCGACGCCCCCTCTCCGTTCTGCGGCTCATCCGTGCAGCCGTCAAGCTTCACGAGAGTCTTGTATTTAAGTCTCGGCGGAACGCGTCTCTCGGCTCTGACCGTGAGTCCGCGCCCAACAAAATCATTCACAGCTGCCGCCACGTCCGCCTTAGCGGTCGCATCTCCGTAGAGCAGCAGGATATCGGCGTCGTATCCTCCGCGCGGAGCCTCAAGCTCCGACAGCATATCGAGATACAGCGCAAAGCCGATGGCGCACGCACGGCGACCCATCTTACGCATCAGGCGATCATACTGCCCGCCCGAGAGAATGCCCCCGCATACGCCGGGCAAAAATCCCTTGAAAACAAAGCCGTTGTAATAGCTCATATCGTTTATGACGGAGAAATCAAGCTCGATCTTGTCGCTGTTCGGAGACGCCTTGAGCAGCTCCGACAGCTCGCGAAGCTCGGCAAGCGCCGGTGCTGCTGAGTCAGGGCAGACACCCGCAAGGTCCTCGAGCACATATTCCCGCTTACCGGCTGCGCCTATCAGAGTTGATACGGCACTGAGAGCGGCATCGTCTGCGCCATACTCGGACGCGAGACGCAAAAGGTCGTGCGAATTCTTCTGTGAGAGAAGCGCCAGCGCCTTTTTCGTAAACGCGGGATCGGAGGATATCATGCCGAGTATTGCGCCGGAGAGTCCGAGGTGCGATATCTGGAGCACAAAATCGCCCGAGATATGCGCAAGGCTGTCAGCCGCAAGCGAGATCACCTCGTACTTATCGTAAAGGTCGATATCACCAATACACTCAAGCCCCGCCTGCATGATCTCCTTGTACTGATGAGTTCGTTCGGAGACGCGGTAGACGTTTTCGTTATACGAAACCTTCTGCTTTGTCCCCGGCAGATCCTCGCCGTTCTTTATTATCGACAGAGTCACGTCGGGCTTGAGCGCGAGAAGTCTGCCGCTTGTATCGTTGAACGTAATAATGCGGTCGCTGACAAGGAAATCCTTGTTCCGTATGTACAGCTCGTACTCTTCAAATTTGCTCATCTTATACGGCAAGTAGCCGTACCGCCTGTACAGCGACCTGAGCTCGATCGCCGCGCGCTCCTCGCTTTTCAGGAGTGTTTCATCAATCATGCGTACCTCCGTTCCGGTGCAGATGCGTCACATTTGCATTCACTTTATCACTTTACTTCACTAATGTGCTGATTTAATGAAATTATACCACTGCCCCGATAAAATGTCAATCGCACAGCGCAAAAAAAGTCGCAGAAATTGCAACAATT
Source organism: uncultured Eubacteriales bacterium (assembly GCA_934446065.1). GTDB lineage: Bacteria > Bacillota > Clostridia > Oscillospirales > CAG-272 > UMGS1312. Next base: position 17,315 of record CAKSDP010000018.1, on the reverse strand, counting down.
TTCGCACGTGTGCGGCAACAAAAATTATTTATTTTTCGTTTGATGACAACGACGTCTTACGCACGCCGAAGCTCTGTCTGAATATGCTCTCACCGCTTTCCACATTGAACATACGGAACGACACGGTCATCGTATCGCCCGACGCATGGACGGCGGCGTATGCGACAGCCGACGGCGGCATACTCATCATATCACGGAAATACTGGGTCAGCTCGTGCGTCATATTCGGCTCGACGGAGCGGTTCTGCTCACCCGCACAGCCGGGAATAAAGTGGATCGGTCCCTTGGGATCAATATACACCTCGGATTCATCACCTGCGATATTCTCGCAGACGAACGGTGAATCGGTGATCGGCACGGCATCGGCACGCATCGGATATGTGCGGGAGAACACGTGATCGTGCCCGCTTATTACAAGATCGACCCCTGCACGGATGAAAAGCTCACCGAACTGCTCGCGAGTTGCATAGCAAACGCCCGCGATCGGCGCATACGAGCCGTATTTTCCGGGGGAATACATTGGATTATGGACAACGACGATCTTCCACGGACGATCCGTCTCCATGAGATCGCGCTCCGCCCACTCGTACTGCTCCGGCAGATACGTGGTCATGTTTGTATCCATGCAGTCGCCGGACGAGAGAACCGTAAAGTGGAACGGTCCCTGATCTACCGAATAGTACGCGCCGTTAGTCGTTTTCTGCGGTGGAAGATCGAGCATGAAATGCTCATAGAAGGTATCGAGATTTCCGTGGAGATAGCAGCGCCAGTAGTCGTGATTTCCGCAAGCGGGGAGCATCGGTATACGGCGCGTATACTCGCGCGTCCGTCCGAGCATTTCCGCCCACTGCACTGGATCGCCCGACATCTGGACTATATCGCCCGCGTGGACGGCGAAATCTCCCTCGGGAAACTCGCGCAGCGCCTCGCGGTAAGTAACGTTCCACCAGTTGCCGCCGTGCGACTCGTCCTGCGTGTCGGTGAACACGAGAAATGTGCAGTCGTCCGGGTCGTTTTTAGGCGTATGCATAACAGCCGCAGCCGAGTAAACGCCGCTCCTGTCGCCGACCTTCCAGAGATAGTCATGGTCGGGCTTCAGACCGTCGATCACGGCGGTGTTCTTGATCTTTGTATTAAGCGACGGCGAGGTTTCGCCGGGAATCATTCTCGCGCGCTTGAAACGGCGGTCGTCCGGCTCTGTCACAAAGAGGACGGGATCGCCTTTATCGCCGGTCTGCCACGCAGCGCCGAATTTCTCGCCCGCCTCGCCGTATATCGTAAGTGTCACCGATTCGGGGGTGAGATCCTTGTTTTTCTTCATTTGGGTTGTTCCTCTTTTAGATGAAAATGTTATCGAGCGTCAGCTGACAGGTGTCTCTCATGACAAAGCGATCGCTTCGCACTCGAGAGTCAGATAAAAAAGCTCGCCTGCCCGCTCAAGCAGTGCGTGGACCTCAAAGCCGCGCTCGGATCTGTATAATTCTTCGTACAGCCACACGGCACCGGCAAGGCGGCTCGGCTTTTCGATCACGCGGACACCGCTGAATACGATCCTTGTCACATCCGTAAGACTTTGCGACGGATCGATGAAGATCACGAGGTTTTTGCCATACCGTCTGCACGAAATAACACGCGCGTCGTGGAAGGAAAAGCGTTCACCGATCTCTCCGACATCCGAGATCCTTTTTGCCGCGCGGTCATACTCGGCAAGAGTGCGTTCCGCCCTGCGCCTGCACTCGCGAGCATATTTTGCAATCGCCGATTTTGCTTCCGATGAAGCAACGCCGAGTGCGAGCACACGCATATCCGCGACAATGTCGCAAATACTCTGCGGCAAGTCACGCCGAAGCATCGCAAGATTTTCGCGGTATACCGAGGCGAACACAGCTTTTGATCCGGCTTCATCGAACGCGGTACGATCTGCGTCGAAGGCGGCTCGCGCCAGCTCGCGCATTTCGGCATACTCTGCCTCAGTCATCGGGCAGAATCCCTCGGTATCGTCAACATCGGCGAACTCCGTCGGATCGTACTTCTCCGGATATATCTCGTCGAACGTCACGCTTGCGATATCGCGCTCACGCTCGATCCACTCCCGCTCGAGCCGCGCATACAGGCTGCGGAAGTACGATTCGTCGAACGACGCTGCTTTTTTCGAGGCGCGTATTCCCGCGTCGAGCCCGCCGTTCTGCATACAGCGATACCACTCTTTCGTGAGATACCTCATTCCATCCTCCGTTTCCGCGATTTTTTATATTCTACCATATATTATATTGTGTTTCAATAGAAATTCGACAGATATTGCTCAATTTTGTACACAAAAAGGCATTTGTCTTAAAAGACAAATGCCTTTTATGCTCATCATATAAGCAGCATACGGTCGTTATTCAGTGCTTTTCCGGAGTTTTCCTTGAATTTTTCGAGGAGATCGGCGACAGTCAGCTTCGAACGCTCATCGCCTGCGGCGTCAAATATTACCTTACCGAAGTTCATCATGATCGTTCGGTTTCCGAGGTCAAGCGCCGATTCCATGTTATGCGTGATCATCATGCACGTGAGCTTTTCATCACGCACGATATCCCTCGTGATCGAAAGCACCTTTTCGGCTGTGGCGGGATCGAGCGCCGCCGTATGCTCATCGAGAAGAAGAAGCTTCGGCGGATTTATCGTCGCCATCATCAGCGTGAGCGCCTGGCGCTGTCCGCCGGAAAGGAGTCCGACCGGATGATTCATCCTGTCCTCAAGTCCCATTCCGAGCATCGCGAGCCGCTCACGGAACAGCGTCTTGTCAGCCTTTGATATCCGGCTGAGCCAGCCTCCGTTACCTGCGGCAAGCGCAAGATTTTCCTCGATCGTCATACCGGGCGCACTTCCGCGCATCGGATCCTGAAAAAGTCTGCCGATCGACTTTGCGCGCTTATGCTCCGGCGCAAGCGTAATATCCTGCCCGTCAAGCATGATCTTGCCCGAATCGGTGATAAACGAGCCTGCTATCGCGTTGAACAGCGTCGATTTTCCCGCGCCGTTCGCGCCGATCACCGTGATGAAATCTCCGTCGTTCACGCAAAGCGACAGATCATCAATCGCGAGCTTCGCATTCACGGTTCCGGGGTTAAACGTCTTTGAGATATTTTCGATCTTCAGCATTACGCGCGCCCCCTTTCACCTTTGCTCTTTATCTTGCGCATGATAAGCGGCATACGGCTGCGCAGGTACGGTCCGGCGATCGCCGCAATGACGATCACGGACGACACGAGTTTCAGCATGAACGCCGGCATATTAAAGCGCAGCGCAATCGTATAGACGAGGCGGAATGTAAACGCGCCGATCACCATTCCGAAAATGCGAAGTCCCATTTTGCCGCGCCCGCAGAATACGCCGCCGATAAGAAGCGATGCAAGAGCAATCGTGACCATGCCGGTACCGATGTCGATATTCACGGATTTCTGCGACTGGGCAAGCAGGCAGCCAGAAAGCGCCGTAAAGGAGTTCGCGATGCACAGTCCGACGAACGTCGTAAACACGGGATTGATCGAGGACGAACGCACCATGTCGGGATTATTTCCGGTCGCGCGTATCGCAAGTCCGAGCTTTGTTTTGAGGAAAAACGTCAGAAACACCGCAACGAGCGCCACCGCTATCGCCGCCACAACAAGCTTCGACTGCTTTGCAAGCGGAGTCTTGGCGAGAAGCTCATTCATCTTCGTGAAGACGGTCGGCGTTTTGTTCATATTTAGGAGTGACGCGCCCTTCATCACCGCGATATTCACGGAATAAAGCGCGGTATTGACGATTATTCCGGCGAGCAGGCTGTCGATGCCCATTTTCGTTTGCAGAAAGGCGGTGATGAAGCCGGAGAGCATACCCGCAGCCATCGCCGCGACTATCGAGAGGTACGGATGTCCCGCGATCGCGACCGAGGCGCCGACCGCCGCGCCGAGCGTAAAGCAGCCGTCTGTCGAGAGGTCGCAGATATTCAGCATGGAATAGCTGAGGAACAGCGCAAGCACCGTAAGCGAGCTGATAAGCCCAAGCTCAAGCGTTGTTTGCAGAAGCGGCAGAATCATTGACATAGGATCAACCTTTCGTATATGAGTAATCTTGCATTGCGATCGGGGATCGCCCGCAGGCGACCCCCGACCACGTTATTTACGGATTTATTTTGCGAGATCGTCGAAGCTCTCGGCGGTCGTGATCTTCTCGACCTTTGTGCAGAACGGTGCAAACTTTGCGGAAAGATCGTCGAAGCTGTATCCGATCGCATCTGCGATCTCGGTGTTGACGGTAGCAATTCCGTTATCGAAAGTAAGCACGGGAAGTGTCGCGGGATCCTTCTTGTCGATCAGGATCTCTGCGATCATGTCGGCGGTCTTGCGGCCGAGGTTTGCGTAGTCAACTCCATATCCGAGGAACGCGCCGTTCAGTGCGAACGAATCTGCGCCGGTGTAGTGCGGGATCTTTGCCTCAGCGAAGATCTCATAGATGGAAAGCTCGGATTTCATGATCGTGTTATCGGTGGGGGTAAACACTGCATCGACCTTGTCTGCGACGAGAGCCTTTGCTGCGAGAGTTACCTCATCAACGGTTGTACCTGTGCGCTCGATGACCTCGATACCCTTGGAAGCAAGGAGCTTCTTCGCTGCATCGATCGGAGTCTTGGAGGAATCCTGACCGACGTCATAGAGGAGACCGACCTTCTTTGTATCGGGATTTGCTGCAAGCATGAGGCTGAAGATCGCGTCGGTATTGAGGTAGTCGGATGTTCCGGTGATGTTCGCGCCGGGGGCGTTAATATCAGCTACGAGCTGTGCCGAAACGGGATCGGAGACTGCCGCGAACACGACGGGGGTCTTTGACTCCTCGGTCGCTGCCTGCATTGCCATTGCAACGGGAGTTGCCACGCCTACCATGAGGTCTACGTTATCCGCGCTGAAGTTCGAGATGATCTGCGACATCAGGTTGGAGTCGGCGTTGCAGTTATCATATGCAATGTTGAACGAAACGTTCTTCTCGGTTCCGATCTCGCCGAGGCGGGTTCTGATGTTATCGACGATCTGGTTGAGGGACGCGTCGTCAACGTAGTTGCAGATTCCGATGGAATACTCGGTTGCGGGAGTACCGGAGGGAGCGGCGGTCGAGCCTGTTCCGGTGGATGTGCCGTTATCATCTGTGCTGTTGCCGCAGGATGCGAGAGACGCAACGGTTACTGCGGAGAGGAGAGCTGCAATAATATTTCTTACTTTCATTTTTGTTACCCTTTCATTGAGCCGTGTAGGCGAAATTTTGTTTTTGAAGTCTCTTTGATTTTCGATGCGATGCTGATCTGTTCGGCGCCATGCGCCATCGTCTGCAAAGATTCATATAAAACTCCTTCCGCCGACGGAAAACAAAAAACTCCTGACCCGGCAAAAAAATCATTTTGCAGGGACAGGAGATAAATCCTGCGGTGCCACCCGGCTTGACGTGAAACACGCCCACTCTGCGCATACAATAATATGCAGACCTTTGTTCACGGAGAGTCATACTCCGTCGCACATACTTCAAGGTTTCCCTTGTTTCCGATTGCCCTCGGAAGTCCATTCAGCCACGCCCTATGCCTGCCGCAATCACACCGCCTGCGACTCTCTTTGTGGAAGGACCAAGGCTTACTTACTCTTCCTCAACGGTTTACCAAAGTATATCATTCGTTTTTCGGTTTGTCAATAGCTTTTTTGAAATTTCTCAAAAAATTTTTTAATTACCGTTGCCGCATAGCAATCGAACGCGGGCGAATGCTCACACGAGCACCCGGACGCGTTCTTCATACGGACTGTTTATTCAGCGGAAATAATATACGGATAGAGCGGCTGACCGCCGTATACGAGCGTGATCTCGCCGATCTTGTCGCCGGCAGCGGCGGTGATCTCCTCGATCATCTTCTCGGCAGTCTGCTCTTTTACTCCCTTGCCGTAATACACGGTCATGAGGTCGCACGGGTCGATCTTCGCGACAAGCTCGGTCACGGCGACTGAGATATCGTCGTCTGCGGTGATGATCTTGCCCTCGCCGATACCGAGGTACTGGTGCTTCTTTATATTGATCCCGTCGATCTCGGCGTCACGCACAGCCTGCGTAATCGAATATGAGCTGACAGTTTTTGCGGAATCGCTCATCTCCTCGAGGTTCTCCTCGGGAGTTCTCGATTCATTATACGCGAACAGCGCGGATACGCCCTGCGGCATAGTCTTTGTAGGAATGACGAGCACGCGTGTGTCCTCGCTCATCTCGGCAGTCTGATTTGCCGTAAGGATGATATTGCTGTTGTTCGGCAGAATTATCGCGTTCTCGCAGGGATACGCTTCGATCGCCTTAAGAATATCGTTTGCCGAGGGGTTCATGCTCTGACCGCCGGAGATGATGGCATCGGCGCCAAGCTCCTTGAACAGGTCGGAAAATCCGTCACCGGGGGAGACGGCAAAGATGCCGTACTTCTTTTTCGGCTGCTCCTCCTTCACCTCGTGATGATGCTCCGAGGGAGTGCCGGTCACAAGCCCCGTATGCTGGAGCTTCATGTTCTCTATCTTGGAGGTACGGACAATTCCGAGCGGGAAGATCATTCCGAGAACCTTGAGAGGCTCGTTTGTATGGATGTGTATTTTGAATATCTCCTCATCGGTGGTGAGAACCATGCTGTCGCCCATAGATCCGAGCTTTGCCTTGAGGTCGCGCAAAATATTCTCCGGAACCTCGGCGTCAAGATCGACAAGGCACTCTGTGCAGAAGGAGAACTTTATCTCCTCCTCGTCAAACATATCGAAATCGGCAGCACTCTTGATAGGCTGCGTATCAACGGCGACGCGCGGGACTTCTTTCCCCATCACGGCGGCTCTCATTCCCTCAAGAATTCTGACAAATCCGTATCCGCCGGAGTCAACGACTCTCGCGCGGCGGAGCGCCGGGAGCATCTCGGGAGTTCTCTCGAGGATCATCTCGGACTTTTTGTACATCAGGTCGAACAGTCCCTCAAAATCGAGGCCGCGCGCATCAATATCGGTAGCGCACTCGCGCATTACGGTGAGGATCGTTCCCTCGACCGGGTTTTCGACTGCCGCAGCGGCAGAACGCGCTCCCTCACGCATTGCCTCGAGGAAGAGCTCGGGATCGGCGCTGTCGTGACCGGCAAAAGCCTTTGCAAGTCCTCTGAAAAACAGCGACAGAATTACGCCGGAGTTACCGCGCGCCGCGCGCATCATGCTTCTCGCATCCACGACGGACATATCCGCAATAGACGCGGTGGCAGCCTGCGGTACAGCCGCGCTCGCGGTCATGCACATATTGGTTCCGGTATCGCCGTCCGGAACGGGAAATACGTTCAGGTTGTTTACAACATCCTTATTTGTCTCGAGCACGGCGATGCCGGAGAGGAGGATGCTCTGAAAATGAGCCCCGTCCAAAGTCATGGTACCCATCTGAATCATCTCCCCTCGGATGTCATAATCTTTCCTACGCAGTAGCCGACAGCTGCGGCGACCGCGCAGCTCGCTGCGATCTGCATCGCGCTTCTGCGTCTGATCTTACGTGCGAGGGAGGAATATCTGTATCTGTTCCCGCTCGGAGGGTTCTTCATCGAGCGCGTGATACGCTCCATGTTGCGGTAATACTCGGCGCATCCCTTGCAGGTTGCAAGATGGCGTCTTACGGCCTCGGACGTCTCGCTGCTCGCGGAATGATCCGCGTACATAGGCAATAAATCTCTTACAATATAGCAGTTATGCATGGAACAAAATCTCCCTTATCATATTTTTTGCGCGGTAGTATATGACCTTCGCCGAATTCTCGGTAATTCCCATCTGTGCGGCGATCTCTCTGAACGGAAGCTCGCCGTATACGCGCAATATCAGAACGTCGCTGTATTTTTTCGGAACGGATCTGATCGCACGTCTGAGATCCTTGACCTCGATCTCGCGCGTCAGCCTGTATCCGGGATCCTCGCTCAGCGGCGATTCGGGCTCCGTCACATAAAGATCAATGACAAGCGATTCTTTCCGCATCCTTCTGAGATGCTTAAGAAACATATTCTTTGCGATCGCGGCAAGCCACGTGAAAATGTCACATTCGCCGCTGTATCTTCCGAGGGATTTGTACGCCTGATAAAAAGTCTCCTGCGTCAGCTCCTCGGCGGTATCCTCGTCGTGGCACAGTTTGTACAGAAACGAGTACACACGTCTGAAATTTGTCTGATAGATTCTTTCGAATGTTGTTTCTTTATAACTCATGACGGCTCCTTAATTGATCTCTATAAGTTAATACCCGATGGAACGGATAAGTTACACGATTTATTCTGTCATAGTACATAAAAAAGAATACAGACCGCCTGCAAAATGCTGCCGATATCCACAAAAACGTGGAAAACGGTGTGGTAAATCGGGCGTTTTCCGCCGATCCCGTAGAGTACGGCGCCGATCGTGTAGGCGATACCGCCGCCGATGAGCCACAGGAAAGCCTCCATTCCCATGGACTTTATCGTCGGTATCGCGGCGAGCACTATGCACCAGCCCATACCGATGTAGCAGATCATGGAAAGCTTTGAATACTTATTGTGGTCAATGGCGGTAAAAACTGCGGCGAAAGCCACGAGCGCCCACTCTATACCGAATATCGTCCACGCAAGAGCGGGATACTCACGGCGGACGGACGAGAGCAGGATCGGCGTATACGTTCCGGCGATGAGGAAGTATATCATACAGTGGTCGATGACCTGCATGACCTTCTTGCCCATGCCGGGGCGAAGTCCGTGGTACACGCTTGACACACTGTAAAGGGTGACGAGCGACGCGCCATATATTGAACCTCCGACAACTCCCCACACATTCCCGTGAAGTGCAGGAATTATTATGGCAAACACGAGGATCGCGATGCCGAGCGCACCGCCGATGATGTGCGTCACCATGTTGGCGATATCCTCGCCGCGGGTGTAGTCGGGAAGGCGTCTGTCTTTAAGCGGGGTTCTGGTCATGATGCCACCCCGCGATCACTTGAAATCAGCGGTTCTCGGGTCGCCGATAAAATACAGCGATACGGTTCCGGGACCGGTGTGAGATGCGATGATCGTACCGATCTCGTTCACGACGATCTTGCCCTTCAGCTTCGGGAACTTCTCCTCGACCAGGGCAACGGTTTCAGCCGCGTCCTCGGGGCAATGTGCATGATTGAGGAAGCACTTTCCGTCGTAGTCGGCGCCGCCCTCCGCGTGATTCACCATTACATCGACGGTGCGTCTGATAGCGTTCTTCTTACCGCGCACCTTGTCGTATGCGATGATCTTTCCCTTGTCGTCAAGGTGCATGATCGGGCAGATGTTGAGGATCGAGCCGATCATCGCAACGGGGCCGGAAACTCTGCCGCCGCGGCGGAAATACTTCAGGTCGGTCGAGAAGAACTGGTGATGTATCTTCAGGCGATTCTCAAGCGCCCATGTCTCAAGCTCGTCAAACGATGCGCCGGCATCACGCATATCCGCAAGAATGTCCATAAACATTCCGTATCCGCCGCAGCTGCAAAGGGAGTCGATCACGGACAGCTTTCTGTCGGGATATTTCTCACGCATGAGCTTTGCGGCGGCGACCGCATTGTTGTACGAGCCGGTCATTCCGGTTCCGAAGGCGATATGGAGCACGTCGCCCTTCTGCAGAAGCTCATCGAAGAACTCCTCGTACTGGATCTGATTGAGCTGGGTCGTACTCGGAAGTCCGCCCTCCTCTAGCAGCTTGTAGAAGTGAGGCAGCGCCTCGGGATCGCGGAACATATCGTCCGTGTAGACGGTTCCGTTTATCTCATAGGAATAGAATAAAACCGGGATATCTCTCCCGCTCACATACGCATAAGGCAGATCAACTGTTGACTCACACGAAAGAATGAACTTGTTATCCATTTGCATATCTCGCTTTCTCTCTGACTTGATACGGCGGCAACCCGCCATCGGAATTATTGTACACCCCGCGCGCAAAATACTCAACCTACAAACGCGGAGAGTGTCTCTACTGTGGAGAGACTCGGTTCTACCCATCGTAGAATCCCTGCAAAATCAGGGGTTTGCTGCTCTACTGTATTTTTCAGTCGTGCAGATTTTTGATTTTGAAGCACAGGACGATTATAAGCTCGAGCGGTATCGCAAGAAGGAATATCTGCCAGAAATTATGCTTCAAAAACAGGAAGTATATGGTGAGAAGCGTGCCGACCATGAGCGCCGAAACTATATAGAAGTTATATTTTCCGCGCCCCCATATGGAGTGCAGAACAAGGAACGTAATAAGCGATACCGGGACTGCGCTCATGAAAATATACCACACGATATGTCCCGTAATCCAGAATATTACGAACAGGAGCAGTGCTATCGACCATATTCCGAGTATCGATATGCCGATTATAAGTCTGTGACGCCGCTTTATCGTCTCGCTCTCGGCTTTGACCGCTTTGATATGCTGATCGTCGTCGTGCGCAGTCAAGAGATAGTCCACGCTGACGCCGAAGATATCGGCGATGCCCTTGAGGACAACGACATCCGGGACAGCCTCCGCTCTCTCCCACTTTGAAATTGATTTATCCGAATAATTGAGCTTTTCGGCAAGCTCGTACTGAGTCATGCCCGTGCTCGTTCTGAGTTCAATAATGTTTTCCGCAATTATTTTCTTCAGTTCTTCCACAGCGTACCGTCCTTTTCTATGTAAATTTGAAGATGCGCGGGGCATCCGCATTTGAAATTCACGTATCCTATTTATATTTTACCACATCACACCGCAGTTTTGCAATAGCGGCGCCGAGATATAGTATATATCTTAACATTTCGTGTAAAAATCCGTAAATTTCGGCAAAAACAAAATCCCGTCCTGAACCGACGGGATTTTGTATGGTGGAGACAACTGGAATCGAACCAGTGACCTCTTGCATGTCAAGCAAGCACTCTAACCAGCTGAGCTATGCCTCCGAACACGACGCGACGTGTGTCACTCTGTTCACGTGTGATATTCTACCACATTTCAGAGTAAAATGCAATAGTTTTTGCAAAAATTTTATCTCTTATTTTTCCGGCTTTGAAAAAACGTGTGCCAAAACTCCGCTTCTGTTCAGAAAATCGCACGCAGCGGCGTACTCGTCAACCGCGCCGCGTCTTACGCGACCGGTATAGACCGCACGGAGCATAACATTCTTCGGGGTATCCTCGGGATCGACAAACTCAACGGCATCCACCTTATATCCCGCGCACTCGAGCCGAAGAAGTCTCAGCGAATCGGTAGCGGCGGAGCAGAGCTTCTGCCGCAGAACGGAGTGACGCGTAATAAACGAAAGCTCCGGCGAATCGATTATGCTGGCAAGTTCGTGATGGCAGCAGGGCGTTGACAGTATCCGCGCGGCGCGGCACTTCACCGCAAAGTCGAGCACGATGTCGGTCGCGATATCGCACGCGTGAAGCGACACCACAAGATCCGGCGTGAACGGCGGCTCAAAGCCGGTAATATCGGCACAGATGAACGTCATTCCCGAAAAGCCAGCGTTTTCCGCAATTGCCGAAACATCGTCGATCACGCTTTGCTTCAGGTCAACGCAGACCATCTCGCACTCGCGCTTTAGAACATTCGTAACGACATAGTACAGCGCAAAGCTGAGATAGCTCTTGCCGCAGCACATATCGGCGATCCTTACGGGGGCGTCCTGATCCGCGTCCTTCAGAATATCGAGCGCATACTCGCAGAATTTGTTGATCTGTCTGAATTTTGGCCGCCGCTTATCCTTCACGCGTCCCGACGCATCCGAAATACCGAGCACGTGCAGAAACGGCGCCGTCTCCGGAATGAGGTAATTCTTCTCGCGGTCGTTTCCGCCGATCGGACGAACATCGTCCGGATCGGAGAAATTCTTCGGGCAAAGGAATGTCGCCTTTCCTTTCTTCGATATCATGAGCGACGCGCATTTATCGCCGATATACGCCTCACCTCGGGAATATTCTACGGCAAGCGCCGAACATTTATCGGCAACGCCGTCGAGTAAAATATTTTCGTGACGCAGCCTACCCTCGCTCAAGCTGTATTCGAGCTGGAGAACGGTATTTGCACCGATCTTTTTCAGCGTACCGCAGACCTTTTTCGCAGCGCCCGCGCGATCTCTCGGCAACGAGAACACAAGCAGTCTCAGGACGCCGCGTCCCGCTGCCGATGCGGCAAAATCGGCAAACGCCAAAACCGATTCCGTATTACTTTTCTGCATCAGCGGGATCTCCGTCGTCACCGTCTGCGGGTTTATTCTTTTTCTTCGAGAACGAGATCTTCGACTCCGTACCGCTGTATATGCGTTTGATATTGCCGCGGTGGAGGTAGATCACGAGAGCCGCCATAAGCATGGCGATCAGAACGACCGGCGCCGGCATACGCCCCGTGACCATCCTGCTGTCGAGGAGCGGGAACAGGAACATACACGTGACCGAGCCGAGCGATATATATTTTGACAGTGCAACGATCGCAACAAAGCACGGAAACAGGATCAGGAATATGCGCCAATCAAGGAACAGGATCGCTCCCGCGCTGACGGCAACTCCCTTGCCGCCCTTGAATCCGTAGAAGCACGGAAAAGCGTGGCCGATCATGCAGAACAGAGCCGCAAGATAGCCGCCGATCCCGCCGAACAGGCAAATGCCGAATATGACCGACACCGCCGCCTTCGCAAAATCGCCGAGAAACGTAAGTGCTGCCGCGCCGGTTCCGTATGTGCGCTGCATATTCGTAGCTCCGGCGTTTCCGCTGCCGAATGAGCGTATGTCCTGGTGGTACTTCTTCTTTGAGATAACGATGCTGAAATTTATACATCCGAGGAGATACGGGATAATAACACACGCGGCGATCACAGCGACGATCGTGCCGTAATATACAAACGCCGAAGATGTGCCGCCCTCAAGGAATTTTCCGACAAATCCTTTATATATCAGTTCGCGATATGACATTGGTCAAAACCTCATAACAAATCAGTCTGCCGAACCGTCGTCGCCCTTCTGGCGCACGATCAGGCGGATCGGCGTGCCTCTGAAGCCGAACGTGGTTCTGAGGCAGTTTTCGATATATCTCTGATACGAGAAGTGGAACAGCTCCGCATTATTGCAGAACATGACAAACGTAGGCGGCGCAACCGAAGTCTCGGTCATGTAGTATATCTTCAGCCTGCGTCCCTTGTCGGACGGCGGCTGGACCTTTGCGACCGCATCGGCGAGCACATCGTTGAGCATTCCCGTAGATATTCTGAGAAGCGACTGGTCATAGACGTAATTTATATGCTCAAACAGCTTGTTCAGCCGCTGTCCCGTCAGCGCGGAAATAAAGAGTATCGGCGCATAGGTCATATACCCGAGCGCGTTGTATATATCCTTTGTGAAGGAATTCACCGTGGTATTGTCCTTATCGACAAGATCCCACTTGTTGACCGCGATTATGGACGGCTTGCCCGCCTCGTGGGCGATCCCGGCAATCTTTTCGTCCTGCTCGGTTATGCCGACGGTTGCGTCGATCATGATAACGCAAACGTTTGCGCGCTCGACCGCCATCTTTGCGCGGAGCACGCTGAATTTCTCGATGCGGTCGTCAACGCGGCTCTGCCGCCTGATCCCGGCAGTATCAATAAATGTGTAGCTGCCGTACTCGTTATCGCACATTGTGTCGATTGCGTCGCGCGTAGTTCCCGCGATATCGGAAACGATCAGTCTGTCGTCGCCGAGAATCTTGTTGATGATGGACGATTTTCCGGCGTTCGGTTTGCCGATCACGGCGACCTTTATGCGGTCGTCGTCCTCCTCGGTCTCGTCCGGCTCGGGGAGCGCCTCGATCACGGCGTCAAGCACATCGCCGGATCCGCTGCCGTGCAGCGACGAGAGCGGAATCGGGTCTATACTGAACCCAAGCTCGTAGAACTCGTAAAACTCGGGTGCAACGTCACCGATACGGTCGGACTTGTTTATGCACGGAATGACCGGCTTGCCGCTCTTCTTGAGCATCACGGCAATGTCGAGATCGTCCGCAACAAGCCCCGTGCGGATATCGCACATGAACAGTATCACGTCGGCTGTGTCGATCGCGATCTGCGCCTGTGCGCGCATTTTCTTCAGTATGATATCGTCTGTTTTCGGCTCGATTCCGCCGGTGTCAATCACAATAAAGCGCCTGCCGCGCCACTCGGTCTCGCCGTAGATGCGGTCACGCGTGATTCCGGGCACGTCCTCGACGATCGCACGCCGCTCGCCGATAAGCTTATTGAAAAGCGTGCTCTTTCCGACATTCGGACGCCCGACTATCGCTATTACCTGTTTTGCCATATGCTAAACCTTTCGTTCTTTAAGAGTTGCCGGAGTCTGCGGTAAGCGACGCAGCTGCGGCTGATATCACGCCGTCAAGCGCATCGGTATCACATTCAAACGCGGCATATCCGCCGTACACTTGAGGTACCTCGCAGACTATGCCGAGCGTGCTGCCTTTAAGATATACGCCCGGATATACGCCGAGCTCGGGACGGAAGGCGTATGCGATATCCTCGACCGTCATATCCGAGAGAAGGGCGCTGTGTCCGCGCACAAGGGTAAATTTGCCCGACACAAATGAATCGTAGAGCGCGGTGTTGGAGGTCAAAAGCTCCGCCGACTCATACACCCGCACGGGTGATAGCCCGAGATTCAGCGTGTACGCGAAATGCTCTTCCCCGTTCTCGCCGATGATCTGACCCACAAACAGAGCCGACATAAGCCGCTCGCCGGAATACATGACCTCGACATCGGTGATCTCATACGAGGCAAACTCCTCGGGGAACATACCCGCGGAGATATATCTGCCGTACACAAAATCGCGTATCGCGGCATCGGCATCACCGTGCGCCGCATCGCCGAACACAGGATATTTAAGCGTGACGCTGTTGTTCTGATTCTCAAATGTTTCGTATTTCACCGTCACGGGGGTGTTGGCGCTTACCGTATCGGTCGCGGCGTCAGACGCTGCCGCCGTTGTTACCGCAGACGTGACGTCCGCAGTCGTTTCGTGCGTCACGCGGTCGCTCACCGACGTTTCGGTATTTGTATCTGTCGTCACGGACGGCTGTTTCTTTCTTCTCGAGCAGCCGGCAGCTGACAGCAGAAGCGCCGCGCACAATGCTGCCGCAATTATTTTCTTCATGCGATCCCTCCGCAAAGAATTATATTCCGAGTATGTTATAAAGGAAGTCGGCGCCGTCGTTTTCGGTGAAAACGAGCGGTACCCCGAGCTTTTCCTCAAGCTCGGCGGGAGTCATGCCGCACAGGAACAGATCGCCCTCCTGCCGCAGCATATTTCTCGAAAGGAGCAGCCGATCGCCGAGGTGCTGTCCCGCAAGCTGCTCGGACAGATCGCGCCCGGTCAAAAGCCCCGTGACCGTGATCTCTCCGCCGAAAAAGCGGTTCTCTACCTGATAGACAGTGCAGTGAACATTATAGCACACGCTCTTCAGTTTTTCAACAAGGCGGCACATAAAATCATACGCGGCGGCGCCCGTCGCAACCGACACATCGACCTCGGTCGACATTTCCTCATCGGACAGCGTCGCCATGGCGGAATTGAACTCGCACTCGAACGACGACAGCATTCCGACACCGTTCTCTATCTGCGAGTAGTCGCCCCAGAACTCCGGCGGCGGGATCGGCGTGCCCGATTTCACATAGAACTCGTCCGCCGGATAGAATATGCGCTCGCCGTGGCGCTCGAGGCACCCGTCTGAAAATGCCGTTATCTGCGATATAACGTCCGCGCATTCTTCGGGCGAGAACGGCTCGAGCGGATAAAGCCCGCGCCTGTACGCAGTGATCCCGGCGGGGACGATTGACACGCTGTCCATCGCCGGATAGAGCTTTTCGAGATCACTCATCGAGCGGTCAAGCTCTGCACCGTCGTTTATCCCGCGGCAAAGGACGATCTGCCCGCGCAGCTTGATTCCGCCGTCGGCGAGCATCTTCAGGTACGAAAGCACCTCGCCGGAGCGCGGGTTCTTCATCATTTTTATGCGAAGCTCCGGATTTGTGGTGTGAACCGACACGTTGACCGGTGAAATATGCATATTTATGATGCGCTCGATATCTTTCTTCTCAAGATTCGTAAGCGTGATATAGTTTCCGTGGAGAAAGGAGAGGCGCGAATCGTCGTCCTTGAAATAGAGACTGTCGCGAAGTCCGCCCGGCAACTGGTCGATAAAGCAGAAGATGCACTTGTTCTCGCACCGGTGCTTCTTGTCCATGAGAGGTGTCTCAAAATCAAGTCCGATGTCATCGTACATACTTTTGACGATGTGGCAGGTGTACTCCTCGCCGTCCCGCGAAAGAGTCAGAAACAGCTCTTCCTCGGTCAGATAGAATCTGTAATCTATCACGTCCGAGATCTCGTGACCGTTGATCGCCACGAGGACGTCTCCCGGCTTTATTCCTTTCCGTTCGGCACGCGAACGCGGCAGAACATCGGTTATCTTTACCATAAGCACACACTCTCCATGTTATCTTATATTAGTATACCACACGGAGTAAAATATATCAAGTGCGAAAAGGGGGCTGTAAAAAACTCAAGGTTTTTTACAGCCCCCGATACTTGCTTGAGTGTATTTCATTCTGTAACAGGACCGAGCATATCAGCGTAGGACACAATAAATCTCATAACGGATATCGCGTCGCGGATCGTGACCTTACCGTCGCCGTCAACGTCCGCCAAGCCCTCGTCGATCTCAACACCCCATCCGGCGATGTGCTTCAGAATAAGGATCGCGTCACCGACACCGATCCTGCCGTCGCTGTCAATGTCATTTACATAGCACCGTTTTTCAACCACTGCCGTCATGACCTCGCAGGTCTTATCGTCGTATGTGATACTGATCTTCTGATAGCCGAGCTTTGTTCCGTCGAATCCGCTCACCATATCAGGCGTGATCTCGATGATCTCCGACTCGCCGCTGTAATACGTGACCGAAAGCGTACCGCCGGAAACGTCAATCTCCTCGCCCTGTGCGTAGCAGTATCTGAAATCGTCAGAAACGGCTATACGGGCAACTCTGTTCGGCGAATAAATATATTCCGGTGTCGAAATATCAATGGAATTCACGAAGAATACGTTGTTGGTGGTCCAAAGAACGAACGGAGAGTTCACGCTCTTTGCGATCTTATACTCGTCTTTTTCATCAACAAAGTCAAAAATCAGCTCGTTGTCGAAATAGCAGCGTATCCTGCCGCGGGTAACGGAAATACCGTAGTTGTAGAATCTTTCCGCTTCATCGTTGATCTCCCGCTTGGATGAAGCAAGAAG
>CAKSDP010000017.1 GCA_934446065.1 uncultured Eubacteriales bacterium | reverse complement strand
GCTTTAGTTTATATGGTGCAGTAACTTCTTTACCGGATATAGTCTGAAGCTTTTTGCGCTGCTTTTTCGAGAAAAAGCAGCACGCGTCCCCTTTACTTAGCTCTGTGCAAACTCCACGTCTATGGCGGGAGCCGCGAGAGCGGATACCGCTTACTCGAAGCCTCCTGATAGTTTGGACGAACCATATCGTGGGATGGCTCGCGGTTTCAGCTTCAGAATCCGTCTTGCAGAGACCAATTAAATATACCCAGTATAAAGTTCTTTGCGCACCTTTCTTTCAAGAAAGTGGCTTCGTTGCTCCCTTCCTCGAAAAGAACACGCGTCCCCTTACTTCGAGCAGTTCGGGCAGTTGCCGGACTCGTCGAGAGGAGAGCCGCAGTTGACGCAGAAGCGGGGCTTCTCGTCAGCCGCAGGTGCAGTGGGTGCAGCAGGAGCAACCGCAGTACGAGACTGCGCAGCCTCTTTGCGCTGCTTCAGAGTCTCACGCATCTCACTCATGTCAGGCGCAGCAAATACATCGCTCGAGCTGACAGAGTCGTTCTGATCCTTCAGCTTCTTGTTTATCATGATAACGTTCTTCACAAGAAGTACCATCATCATCAGAAGTTCGTATACAAGACGCAGCGCGATCGGACCAACGATCATCGTAAGAATGCCGATGCCGCCGAGCCAGCGACCGAACGCGGACTGGAACAGCATGAAGAATCCGGTCAGAATCACAAGACAGGTCGCAAAAATGTACAGCGCCTGAAGCAGCTTCTCAACAACCAGATACTTGAAGTTGCACGTGTCGTGCAGGAACTTGCCGAAAGCGTTCAGCTTTTCGCGACGCTTCTCGGGCACAATGAAAATGAACGCGAGCACCGTCGCAACAATTGCGAGAATGAACGCGACCGCCGTGAAGCCGACAGACGAGCCGGCTCCGGAACTGTAACCGTAATAACTCATGGGATTACCTCCGATTATGTATTGGTACTTTAATTGTATTGTATACCGACCGCGTTGTCAAGCGATTTCACCGAATTTGTTCACAAATATTACACATTTGTGCCTGAGGACAAACGCGCCGCGTCCTCCGCACGCCATTTTTTCAGCTGAGACGCGTACATTATAAGCCCCGCCGCACCCGAGACCGTCTCGGATATCGGGAACGACAGCCATGTGTAGTTCAGCCCGATGAACGAAAACGCCCAGAATATCGGCACAAGGCAGATGATCTGCCGGAAAAGCGAGAGAAACGTGCTTGCGCCGCCCCGCCCGATCGCCTGAAAGAACGTCGGCATTATAAGCCCGAATACAGCCGAAATGAATCCCGCTCCGATGATCGGGAACGCCATCCTTCCGATCTCATGCACCATGGCGTTGTCCGAGAATATCGAGATCATCTGCTCGGGGAAAAAGACAAAGCACACCACGCCCACAAGCATGAATACGGACGATATCAGGAACGAAATGTTCATCACCTGCCGACACCGCTTGTGGTCGGCGCGGGCGTAGTTGTAGCTCAGCACCGGAACGATGCAGGTCTGAAGCCCGAACAGCAGGATAAAGAAGAAGCTCTGAAGCTTGTAGTACAGCCCGAGTACGACCACCGCCTCGTCCGAGAACTTCGCAAGAATTATGTTCAGCGCAAGTATGTATACGGTGTAGAGCGCCTGCATGAATATCGACGAGTAGCCGAAAAAGTATATCCTCCCGATAAAGTGACCCATGCGGCTTACCGCAGGCGGGCGGCGGAGCGCACCGAACGACACTATAACGGCAGCCGTGATCTGCCCGATCACCGTCGCCGCAGCCGCACCCGCGACACCCATCTTCGGGAACGGTCCGACGCCGAATATCATCAGCGGATCGAGGATTATGTTCACCGCAGCGCCCGTGATCTGCGCGATCATCGGGCGAAGCATATTTCCGCGCGACTGGTGTACCTTTGTGAAATTGCCCTCGAGGAATACGCCGATGCTGCCGATCGACACGATGCGTCCGTACGTCACCGCGTACTCGGTCGCAAGAGGCGTTGACGTGCTCGTCATAACGTAAGGGCGCATGAAGATCGTCGCGATCACGGCAAACACCGCCCACGACAAAAGCTCAAGCAGCGTGCCGCACCCCGCCGTGTATTCAGCCTCGCGCACCTCTCCGTGCGCGTACTTCTGAGCCATGTATGTGTTGACGCCGACGCCCGTTCCGACCGCAAGCGCGATTATTATGAGCTGAAGCGGATAGATCACCGTGAGCGCCGTGAGTGCGTCGTCAGAGTACATCCCCACGAAAAAGCTGTCAACTATGTTGTACAGTGCCTGTATAAGCTGCGCGAGCATTACCGGCGGCGCGATCTTCAGCATTATCCGCCACACCTTTTCGCGCCCGTAAAAATCGTTGTCCTTTGTAACTGCCACTGCCCTCTGAGATCCTTTTCGTTTGAATAATATCGGGCGGATAAGATGACGCACGTGCGCACCGATCTCCGCCGAAGCAATTATACTCCGCAGATGACAGCGAGTCAAGCAATTTTCGACACGCCGGACGTGCCCGCCAAAAAATAATACTTGTGTTTTCGAGGGATATTTGTTATAATAGATGTAAAATAGGGCGAGTGCCCTGTGTAAATCCGCGAAAGGCATGGTAAACTTAATGAAAAAACTCCTATCGGCAGCACTTGCGGGCGCAATGCTTCTGTGCATGGCACCTGCGGCCATTGCTGACGAAACGGTCGGGGAACTGAAGCCGCACGCGCTCTCGTACCTGACTGTTGACCACGAAAAAGGCATTATTGACGGCATCGACGGCAGCATCACCGTATCCAAGCTCGAAAACGAGTTTGAAGGCGACATCACCGTAAAGTCACCCGACGGTAAAACGAAGAGCGGCTCCGACGCCGTATGCACCGACGATGTTGTTTCCTCCGGAAACGACTCGGCGAAGGCTGTCATCTACGGCGACCTCAACCGCGACGTACGTGTTTCCGTCGGCGACGCAGTTGATTCACTGAAAAAGGTCGCAGGATGGGACATAGAGGTAAACGAGTATGCGGCGGACGTTGACCGTTCCGGTTCCGTCAACGTTTCCGACGCAATACTGATCCTGAAGAAGGTTGCGGGCTGGGATGGCATCTCGCTCGGTCGTGTGCGCATGATCGCCGAGAACGATAGACTTGTCGCCGAGAACGATGACCCCGATCTCGATCTCTGTTTTGAGACTCCGATGATCAGGGTCGGCCGCTCGAGCATAGCACCGACCAATAATTTCGTATATGAAATGAAGCTTGCGCGCAACGAGACCGAGTCGTGCCAGGCAGTCCTCTCGACTGTCGCCGACAAGGAGGTAACGCCCGAGCTTTCCGCGTTCCGCCACGAGAAGTTCGATTACGAGCTTGAGAGCGAGGTTCTCGGAAGCTACTACTACAACCTCAACGTGTTCTACGATCTTGTTGCCGACAGCAGCTTTAAAAAGAACGCGAACGGCGTGGCTTACGCCTACAACTACGACGGACATCACGTCGGCGATTATTACGCAGATCCGCTGCCGAAGATCACCGGACCCGTTGAGCTGAAGGCAGGCACGTCCAAGATCTTCATGATCAACGTGACCTCTCAGAAGGACGCGCCCGCCGGAATGTACCGTGCGACGCTCAACTTCAAGGACAACGACGGCAACATCGTAAAGTCGGCATACGTTTACGCGTATGTTTGGGATTTCACCCTGCCCGACGGCACATACAGCGTCACCGATTTCGGTATGATGGCGCCGTACACCATCTCCAAGGATTTCAAAAACGAGTCCTATCTCACAAAGCCCGAGCTTTACGTCAGGTATTATGAGATGATGCTCGACTACAACATCACGTCCACCGTTATGCCGTATGAGATCACGGACGACAGAGCGGATGCGTACATGAACGACCCGCGCGTTACTTCGTTCCTGTTCGACGGTCCCGGAAACATAAATGTCGGCGGACACAGCGATGCCGAAAATCTTGCGGCGTACAACAAAATCAAGGACAACGAGCTTTGGCTCTCCAAGGCGTACATCCATGAGGTAGACGAGCCGTACGGTGAGAACGGTGCCGCAAACATCCGCGCACAGTACGCGAAGTATTCGCAGATGCTCGGCCGCGACGCGGTGAAGATCATGATCCCGCTTGCCGGCAACAACTCCTACTTCGAGACATCGACAAAGCTTGACATATGGGAGATCACTCTGCAGAACACGAACATCTTCTGCCCGCAGTCGCTTGCATTCCTCCCACAGAAGGAAAGCCCGCTCACGAACCCGAGCTTCACAAGCTCGAGAGCGTTCTCCGTATTCGGCGAGAACCTTGATCGAATCGATTCTCTCCGCGAGGCGGGAACTCACGATCTGTGGTGGTACGTATGCGTTCAGCCGCAGCTCCCGTGGGCGAACTTCTTTGTAAACTACCACGGCATTGCAAACCGCGTGCTCCTGTGGCAGCAGTTCATGTATAACGTTGACGGACTCCTGTACTGGAATGTTTCCGCATGGAGCCAGACTGACGGTACGGTATCGCGCTTTGAGACGCTCAGCGACGGAGTTCTGATCTATTACAGCGAGCTGTTCGGATACGATGCAGAGCCTGTTCCGTCGTACCGTCTGGTTCAGGTGCGCGACGGTCTCGACGACTTCGACTACCTCTCGATCGCAGAGGAGCTTTGCGGCAGAGATGCTGTAAACAAGGTCCTCTCCACCGTTACCACCGGTATGCTTAAGTATACCGAGGATCCCGAAGTGATGGAAGCGGCGCGCGAGGCGCTTGCCGAGATGATCATTGCGGCTCAGTCGGAGATTAGGTAATCTTGAGTTAAAGAAAAACAGCCGGGGACATAGTCCTCGGCTGTTTTTTGCTGCGTTCGGGCATATGAGCGGCGGCTGCGGCATATTATTTTGTGTGATGTTTTACGAACGCCGAATTTGTGAACGTATATTTTGGTGCAAGAGATAAAAGGCTGTTGTTTTATGCAATTTGTTGTCAAGAGGAAATTTGATATTTTTTGATTTTCTATGTCACTATTTTTTGGCAAAATGATCCGCCGCGAAAAAACGGGGGAGTTTTCAACAGCAGTTTTGAAATCTCCTGTTGAAAACTCCTTATGCTTACGGGGTTTTCAACACTTTCAACAGGGTTTTCAACAGGTTCGCAGGAATAGGTTGTCGGAAAATGAATATTTTGATATTACCCGACGGTCTCCACTGCTTTGTGCAATATTTACAACAATAATTGACTCCGTAATTCATATTCCCTGAAACAGGAATCGAATGCGGAAAAGATGCGGACAAGCCATTTTTCAAGAAAGTGGCTCGTTCCCCTCTCACGAAAAAGCGGCACGTATTCCCTCCGCCCCCCGTCCGCGCCGTAATGCTTGATTTTTCGGCGTGGGTGTGGTAAACTGTATCCGATAAACAGTACAGGAGAATAGCCGTTGATACTCGAAAAGAAACTGATGCCAACGTATATGGCAGCGCATTTTTACGACGTTACCCCGGATTTTTGCCGAGCGCACGGAATTCGCGCCCTCATATGCGATATCGATAATACGCTCGCAACATACGACGACGCGATCATGCCCGCGAACGTCGAGGAGTGGCTCGACCGCCTCGCAGATGAAGGCGTCTCCGTCGCGTTCGTCTCAAATAATACACCCGAGCGCGTCCGCACTTTTGTCGGCGAGCGGAATATCCCCGCGTTTCCAGACGCGCATAAGCCGTCGCGCAAATACTTCGACTCCGCCCTCGCCGCCCTCGGCTGCGACAGGAGCGCCGCCGCAGTCCTCGGCGACCAGCTACTCACCGATTCGCTCGCCGCGCACCGCGCAGAGCTTGTCTCGATCATAGTCCCCCCGATCCGCGACCGCACGGGAGCTTTCTTCCGCTTCAAACGCGCCGTCGAGCGCCCCTATATCAAAAAATTCCTGCGATCGCCCGATGCGCCTGCACTAAGCGGCACTGTCTGGCACAAAAATCACGACACCGGCAAAACGGAGACCGAAAACTCTTGACTTGTACCGCCGCCGCGTGTTATACTGAATATAACTTAATATCCACAAAAGATACGGTATTTGAAAAGTTGTTAGCTGAGTAAAAGTAAAGGAAATCCGGTTCGAGTCCGGAACAACCGCCATTACTGTATTTGACGAGGAGGAATTGTGCCTTTATGCCTCTTCGAGCGGCCGCGCCGCGTCATGAGTCAGGATACCCTGCCGTGTCTTTTTTGCGGAATTTGCAGCTTTGGTGTGAAGCGCATCCGATCGGGAAGCCCCCGTCAGATGCGCTTTTTCTTGCCTTGCCGCACAAAATTTCAAAGGAGACACAGACAAATGAAAGAAAAACGACTCTTCCGACGTGCCGCCGCTGCCTTCCTTGCAGTTGCGCTGCTGCTCACCACCGCCGCGTTCGGCTCGACCGCCGGCGACTCCGAAAATCCCACGTTCACCGTGTCGATGGAGGGGCTGACCCTCGGTCAGGGGATCTACCTCGAGCCTACGACCTACACCCTCGCCCGCGTGAACGAGATCATTGCCTCAGAGGGTCTCGGCCCGTATACAGCGGATGACGTTACCCCCGCTGTCGTCACCGTCGCAATGATGCTCGACCGCGGCATCGAGTGGCACAACTCCGGCGATATCTCCTCGTTCTATATGCAGGAGGTGCGCGGGTTTGACACCGGCGTGCTGAATATCCCCGAGATCATCGCCGATAACGGCGGTCCGTCGAACGACAACAACGACGGAAACTCCGACGAGTGGCTCGGCGAGTTCGACTACTGCTCAATGTCCGGCTGGATGATCACCGTTGACGATTTCCTCATCAACGTCGGCGCCGGCGCGTATACGTCGGGCGCTGCGGAATCCACCGGTCACACCTTCGGCGACGGCTCCGTGATCCGTTGGCAGTTCACGCTCTACGGCTACGGCGGAGACCTCGGAATCGACTCCGGCTGGGGAATGTCCGCATTCTTCGTTGCGGCAGAGCGCCGCGACCTCTACCGCAAGTTCGCCGAGCTGTCGGATTCCGGATTCTTTGACACTCACGCCGAGGCGAAAGCAGCCGCTCTCGCAGTGATGGAGAACCTCACCGCATCGCAGCGCGATGTCGATGCCGCACTCGCAGCGCTCGTTTCCGCATCGTCCGACAGCGGCAGCAGCGCCGACGCATCGGCTGTCCTCGCGGAAGTCCTCAACAATATGGCGAACACCACCCCCGCGCCCGAGTTCGGCACACTCGGCGGCGAGTGGACCGTCCTCTCTCTCGCTCGCGGCGAATACTTTGCCGCAGACAACAAGTATTTCACCGACTACTACGGACGCATCGTTCAGACCGTGAACGAGCAGTGCGCCTCGGTCAACATGAACGGCGCGCTCCACAAGGTAAAGTCCACCGAAAACTCGCGCCTGATCCTCGCGCTCTCCTCGATCGGCCGCGACGCAAGACGCGTAGGCGAGTGGAACCTCATCCGCCCGTACAACGATTTCTCATGGATAAAGAAGCAGGGACTGAACAGTCCGATCTTCGCGCTGCTCGCCCTTGATTCTGGCAATTACAGCACAACCGACGACACCATCCGCACGCAGTGCGTGGAGTACATCCTCTCGAAGGAGCTGGCGGGCGGCGGATTTGCTCTGTCCGGCACCGCTGCCGACCCCGATATGACCGCAATGGCGCTTCAGTCGCTCGCTCCGTACAAGTCGAACGAGAACGTCTCCGCCGCGTGTGACCGCGCGATCGCAGCGCTCTCGGCAATGCAGAACGAAGACGGCGGCTACGTATCGTGGGGCTCCGTCAACTGCGAGAGCATAGCTCAGGTCGTCACCGCGCTCACGGCTCACGGCATTGATCCCGCGACCGACGCGAGATTTGTCAAGAACGGTCACTCCGTCCTCGACGCACTTCTCTCTTTCTATGATAAGGATGCAAAAATGTTCTGCCACGTCGCAGGCGACGGCGGCAATGCAATGGCAAACGATCAGGGAACATACGCCCTCGTCGCGTACAGCCGATTCGTTCAGGGTAAGAACGCGCTTTACAGCATGAGCGACGCGTTCGCCGATACCAAGTTCACAGCGACCCTCTCCGCGCCCGCGAAGATCGGCGGCACCGTGAACACGCCGCTTCGCGTTTCCGTAAATCTCAACCGCTTCGACAACGACGGTGCGTACAAGCTTATCGACTGCACCGTAAATATCCCCGACTATCTTGAGGTGACGGACGTCGTCCCCGGCGCCGGTCTCTCCGGCGGAAGCATTGCCTACAATCTTGAGGAGGCGACCCGCCTGCTCCGCATCGTATATTTCGACGTGCAGAACGGCTCTGATCTGCGCCTCACCTCGCAGGAATACCCCGCAGAGGTATTCACGATCTCGATGAAGCTCTCCGGCACACTCGATCCGAACGTGACTCCCACGATCCCGCTGAGTGTCGGCGGAATGTCCGTCAAGCTCTCCTCCGATTCGTCGGACGAGGGTTCGATGATCGTCGTTGACACCGCATCCGCCAAGGCGGAAATTGCCGTTGTAACCGGCGTGTCATACAGCGCAGTCTGCCTGTACGAGGGCGACGGCGTCGATCTCATCCCGCAGTCGAAGAAGGCTGTTGCCGTAGCTGTTGCAGAGCTTGAGAATGCAGCTTCTCTCACATGGAGCGACGGCAGCACGACCGTACA
Organism: uncultured Eubacteriales bacterium; assembly: GCA_934446065.1. Taxonomy (GTDB): domain Bacteria; phylum Bacillota; class Clostridia; order Oscillospirales; family CAG-272; genus UMGS1312. Next base: position 35,024 of record CAKSDP010000017.1, on the reverse strand, counting down.
GTTCATCCACAGCCCCGAGATCACCGCAAAGTGCGGTGTGCAGACCTATGTTGCGATCGTTCCGTCCTCCGTTGCGACCGAAAAATTCGTCGCAGCCGAGTATTACACGTTTGATTCCGACAAAACCACAAGCGATCTGCGTTTCGGCGACTCGAACGCGGATGGGCTTGTGAACGCGCAGGACGCGCTCGCCGCAGTTGATTTCTGGCTCCGCCGTTCCGGTGAGCCGACAGACACGGATATCCTGTCTCTCAACGTGAACTCCGACTCACGTCTGAACACGTTCGACGCTCTCGGCATAGTCGAGATATTCGTTGACGGCACTGATCCCGCCGTAGTCGTGCGCGCAGCAGCCCACGCAAACAGCAATTTCTGATTTTTAAGTCTTATTCTCCCCGCGCCTGCCCCGTGAAAATCTCATCCGATCGGAGTATTCTATGGAAACAATCGATACAGCTCCCGCGAAAAACACGGATCGCCGCAAACGGCGGCTTATCATCATAATAATTGCGGTGGCAGCGGCGCTGCTCTGCGCCCTCGTGCTGTGGCTCGTCCTGCGCGATCGCGGCGTACTTTCTGGCACGCCGACACTTACGATAGAAACGCCCGACAAGAGAGAAGCAGGCGACGCGGAGGAGTTTTCTCTCGACGTAACGCTGTCCGATCTCGGCGACGCGATCTATCCCGCCGCGAGCTTTTCGATCGGTTTCGACCGCTCAAGGCTTGAGTTTCTCGGCATCGCCGAGGGGAACCTGTGCGTCACCGGCGACGGTGCGCCGGAGCTGCCCGAATGGAGCGTGAACGTCGAGCGCAGCAACCGCGACGGTGCCGTAAACATCATGTACCTCGACATCAGCGGCGGGCGTTACGCGTTCTCGCGCGAACTTCTCTCCGAAAAAGACAAAAACGTCGTGTTCCGCCTGCGATTCCGCCTGCGCGGCAGCGCAAGATCGGGAGACGTGTACGGCGTTGAGTTTTCCGACGCGGTGTTTGCCGCCTCGGACGAGAACCGCAGCCTGTCTATGGCGCAGTCCTCGCTCAGGGTGCGGAACGCCAAGATCGCGGTGAAGTAAAACGGGTGCTTATTTTGGTATGATTATTATGAGAAAACGGATAACTTTGATACTTGCGGTACTCATCATACTGCAAATGTTCGTCTCATGCGGAAAAAATGCGACGCTGACCGGCGACAGCATACCGATCCCGGAGAACGGGATCATCTCAGCCGACGTTATGCGGGAACTGAAGGACGAGGGTTCGGTCGCGGTATTCACCGGAACATCGGGTGATTTCTACTACGAATGGACCGTGTTCGGCAGCGATATCGACACCCCGGCGGACGCCGCGCTTGCACTTGAGCTTGCCTCGGGCGCGGACGGCGAGATCACGGCAAAGCTGGCGGACGGCAGCCGCCCTGCGGCGGTTCTGTCCGTGACCCTTCCCGAAAGATCCGATATCTCCGGCGCCGAGGTGCGGGCGGACGGCAAGACTATCTGCTCCGCCTCAGTCACCGGAGTGAAAACAACGATCCTCAATTTCTCCGTTCCGCAAACGCTCACGGAGTTCACGATCGTCACCGACAAAGCCGAAGAATCAACGGCTCCTCAGACGACGGCGGGGACCGCAACTGCTCCCAATCAGACCGAAAGCAGCGCCGCGCCCTCCGGAGGCGATTACCTGTCGCGCCCGCAGCAAAGCTCGGACGGCAGGATCTACTCCGACGGCAAAGCCACCGAGACCGATAAATACAAGACCGATCCCGTGCCCGAGGGGCGTCCGATGCCCGTCGAGCCGGAGGACGCCACCGTCGATACGAGGAAATCGTACACCTGCACGATATCCATAGAGTGCTCAACGATCCTCAACAATATCGCCTCGCTCGACCCCGCGAAGCTTGAAGTTCTTCCGACAAACGGAATACTGCTCGACAAAATGAGCGCTGTCTTTTACGAAGGCGAGTCGGTGTATGACGTTCTCTCCCGCGTTTGCAGGGAGGCGGGCATCCACATGGAATCATCGTGGACCCCGATGTACAACAGCGCCTATATTGAGGGGATCGGGAACCTGTACGAGTTCGACTGCGGCACACTCTCGGGCTGGATGTACCGCGTTAACGGCTGGTACCCGAACTACGGCTGCTCGAGATACGCTCTCGCCGACGGCGACGTGATCGAGTGGCGCTACACGTGCGACCTCGGCCGAGACGTAGGCTGCGATCTTATGGCAGGTGAATAGCATGAGACATGACGCATTTTCAGAGCTCCACCCGGCGGTGGAGCTTGCGTTCTTTACGACGGTGCTCACCCCGACGATGATATGCGATCATCCGGCGGTGCTTGCGATATCGCTCGTGTGCGCCGCCGCATACGCCGTTCAGACTGCGGGCGGGCGCGCCGTGCGGCTTATCCTTTCGGCGGCTCTGCCGATGCTTCTGCTTGCGGCTCTGATAAATCCGGCGTTCAGCCACGCGGGCGTGACGATCCTCTGCTATCTGCCGTCGGGCAATCCGCTGACGCTTGAGAGCATTCTCTACGGAGTTGCGGCGGGTGCGCGCTTTGCCGCGGCGCTCCTCTGGTTCTATTCGGTATCAAGAGTGATATCAAGCGACAAGATCGTGTATCTGTTCGGGCGCGTCTGCCCGGCGATAGCGCTTCTCGTCAGCATGACGCTGCGCTTCGTCCCGCGATTCCGCGCAAAAATGGGCGAGGTCGCCGACGCACAGCGTATGCTCGGCCGCGACACGTCCGGCGGCAGCCTATTCTCGCGCGTTCGCGCCGCGATATCGGTCGTCTCGATCACGGTGACGTGGAGCCTTGAAAACGCGATAGGCACTGCCGACAGCATGAAGGGGCGGGGGTACGGACTTCGCGGCAGAACGGCGTTCTCGATCTACCGAATGTCGGAGCGCGACCGCAGCGTCCTTGCGGCGGTGCTCACCTGTGCCGTGATCCTCACGGGCGGGGGTGTCGCCGGAGCGTTCGCGTTCCGCTTCTTCCCGAGCATAAGATCCGTTCCGCAGGGGTGGATCACCGCAGTCTTTCAGGCGGTGTACCTCGTCCTCTGCCTTGTTCCCGTAATACTCAACGAAAAGGAGGCACGCGCATGGAAGCTGCGGCGTTTAGCCTGAACGGCGTATCATTTACATATCCGACCGCGACCGCGCCGGCGATCGACATTCATGCCCTTTCGTTCGAGGCGGGATCGTTTAACGTAATATGCGGCGCGTCCGGCAGCGGAAAATCTACGTTGCTGCGTACACTCAAGCCGACGCTCACGCCGCACGGCAAGCTCACGGGTGAGGTGCTGTTTTTCGGCGAGAGCACAAAGTCTCTCACGCCGCGCGACGATGCCGTAAACATCGGGTTTGTCATGCAGTCGCCCGAGGATCAGGTCGTATGCGACAAGGTTTGGCATGAGCTTGCGTTCGGGCTTGAGAGCATCGGGCGCGACAGCGAGTACATCCGACGCCGCGTCGCCGAGATGGCAGCATTTTTCGGGATCGAGAACTGGTTTTACAAAAACGTATCGGAGCTGTCCGGCGGGCAGAAGCAGCTTCTGTCTCTCGCCTCGGTGATGGTCATGGATCCAAAGGTGCTGCTGCTCGATGAGCCGACCTCACGCCTTGACCCGATCGCCGCCGAGGAGCTTCTCTCGGCTGTGGCGAGAATAAACAGGGAGCTTGGCACGACAGTCATCATGACCGAGCACAGGCTCGAAGAGGCGCTGCCGCTTGCGACATCCATGGTCGTGATGGACCACGGGCGCGCTGCCGCCGCAGGCACCGTTGCAGATGTCGCAGGAGAGCTTCGCGCAAGCGGGCACGAAATATTCGCCGCGATGCCTGCGGCAATGAGGATATGGGCGGGGCTTGACGCGGACGGCGCGTGTCCGATGAGCGTCTCCGAGGGTGCCGCGATGATCGACCGCTTTGCGGCGGCATCTCCGCCGCTGCCCGTCCCCCGGAAGCCGCGCCCGACAGGTGAGACGGCGATCGAGGCAAAGGGCGTGTTTTTCCGCTACGAGGAGGGCGGTCCCGACATTCTCCGCGGGTTCGATTTCACCCTGCGGCGAGGGGAAATATCGGCGCTGCTCGGCGGCAACGGCGCCGGAAAAACGACGGCTCTGCGCGTTCTTGCGGGACTGCGCCGACCGACGCGCGGCGAGGTCACGACCGCGGCAAAAATATCGTATCTGCCGCAGGAGCCGCAGATACTTTTCGTGAAAAAGACGGTGCGCGAGGAGCTTGCCTACACCCTCGCCGGTGCCGGAGTACCTGCGAGCGAGCGCGAGGCGCGTATTATTCGGATGGCGCACACCTGCGGGATCACGGAGCTTCTCGATTCACACCCGTTTGATCTTTCGGGCGGCGAGCTTCAGCGCGCGGCGACGGCGAAGGTTCTGCTCCTCTCCCCCGACGTACTCCTGCTCGACGAGCCGACGAAGGGGCTTGACGCCGCGTTCAAGCGCGATTTCGGCGTGCTGCTGCGCAGTCTTGCAGCCGCAGGCGTGGCGATCCTTATAGTCAGCCACGACGTGGAGTTTTGCGCCGAGTTTGCCGACACCTGCTCGCTATTCTTCGACGGCTCGGTCGCGTCGTCGGGCAGTGCTGCGGAATTTTTCAGCGGCAACAGCTTCTATACGACGGCGGCGGCGCGTATGGCAAGGCGGAGCGTGCCCGGCGCGGTGACTGTCTGTGCGGTGCTTGCGGCATTCGGCTGCGCTTATGACGACAGTACAGCCGAAATTTCGGCGGATCTGCCGTCGGCTCATGCTGTCGCCGCAGAAAAGCAGAAGAATCGGTTTCCGCTGTGGCGGCGGATCGTCGCGGCGATCTCTGTCGCGCTTGCGCTCGGGATATTCGTATATATCGCGGGCATATCGGATCTCACAAAGCTCATAACCTCCGGCGGAATCTCCGCCGCTGCCGCAGGTCAGCTGTGGCTGACTTCTGCGCTTATCGCGCTGCTCATCATCGCGGTAATGTCGCTCGGACGGCGAAGTAAAGAGCCGGAGTTTACCGAGGTTCCGAAGGAGCTTCGGCATCTCAGCAGACGAACCGTGGCTGCGGCGGTGATGATCCTTGCGGCGATACCGGTGACGCTGTTTTTCGGGATATATTACCTCGGCGACCGCAGCTACGGCGCAATATCGATTGCGGTGCTGCTTGAGTGTATGCTGCCGTTTTTCCTCGTTTTTGAGGGGCGGCGGCCGATGGCGCGGGAACTTGTGGTGATCGCGGTCCTGTGCGCGATCGGTGTCGCGGGACGGGCGGTATTCTTCATGCTGCCGCAGTTCAAGCCGGTCATGGCGATCGTAATAATCTCGGGCGTGGCGTTCGGCGGCGAGACGGGATTCATGGTCAGCGCCGTGACGATGCTCGTGTCAAATCTGCTTGCGGGGCAGGGGCCGTGGACTCCGTGGCAGATGTTCGCAATGGGGATCATCGGGTTCATCGCGGGGGTGCTGTTCCGATACGGCATACTGCGGCGGACGCGCGGCTCGCTTGCGATATTCGGCGCGCTGGCGGCGATAGTAGTCTACGGCGGGATCATGAACCCCGCGTCGGTTCTGATCTGGTCGCCCGCGTCAATATCGTGGAAAACGGTGCTTGCGTCCTACGTTTCCGGCTTGCCGATGGATCTGATCCATGCAGCGGCGACAGTGTTCTTCCTGCTTGCCGCAGCCGAGCCGATGCTCGAAAAGCTCGATCGGATCAAGCTGAAGTACGGGCTTGTGGAGCCTCATATGAACTAATATAAAAAGACCGCAGCATATGCTGCGGTCTTTTGTGTTCGATATTATTTTGCGTAATCGACGGCGCGGCTCTCGCGGATCAGATTTACCTTGATCTGTCCCGGATACTCCAGCTCCGACTCGATCTTCTTTACGATGTCACGCGCAACGAGCTTCATTCCCTCGTCGCTGATGACCTCGGGCTTGACCATTATGCGGATCTCGCGGCCCGCCTGGATCGCGAAGGTCTTTTCGACTCCGTTGAAGCTTCCGGCGATCTCCTCGAGCTTTGCAAGTCTCTTGATGTAGTTCTCGAGATTCTCGCGGCGTGCGCCGGGACGTGCAGCCGATATCGCATCGGCAGCCTGCACGATCACTGCGGTGATCGTCTGCGGCTCCACGTCTCCGTGGTGTGCTTCGATCGCGTGGATTATCTCGCGGCTCTCCTTGTACTTGCGAGCCACCTCGACGCCGATCTCAACGTGAGATCCCTCGACCTCCTGCGTCAGCGCCTTACCGATATCGTGCAGAAGTCCCGCACGCTTTGCAAGCGTCGAATCCACGCCGAGCTCGTTTGAGATTATGCCGGACAGAAGTGATACCTCGATCGAGTGATTGAGGACGTTCTGACCGTAACTCGTGCGGTATTTAAGACGGCCGAGCAGACGTACAAGCTCTGAGTTGAGCCCGTGAATGCCCGTCTCGAATGTTGCCTTTTCGCCCGCCTGCTTGATCGATGCCTCGACCTCGCGGCGTGCCTTTTCAACCATATCTTCGATTCTCGTCGGATGGATACGTCCGTCGGAGATCAGCTTTTCAAGCGCAATACGTGCGATCTCGCGGCGAACCGGATCAAAGCACGACAGCGTTATAGCCTCGGGGGTATCGTCGATTATGAGATCGACGCCGGTCAGCGTCTCGATCGCGCGGATGTTTCTGCCCTCGCGGCCGATGATGCGTCCCTTCATCTCCTCGCTCGGCAGCGGCACAACGGATACCGTCGTCTCTGCGACCTGATCTGCCGCGCAGCGCTGTATCGCAAGCGATACGATGTTTCTTGCCTTTGCGTCCGCCTCGTCCTTGAACTGAGCCTCAAGCTCCGCCATCTTCATCGCCTGCTCGTGGCGCACTGCGGATTCAAGCGATTCGATAAGCTCTGCCTTTGCCTGATCGGCGGTCATGCCGGAGATGCGCTGAAGCGCCTCCTCCTGCTCCTCGCGGAGCTTTTCAACCTTTGCAAGCTCCTCCTCAGCACGGTGGAGCTTCTTTGTGAGATTTTCGTCCTTGCGTTCGAGGTTCTCGGTCTTGCGCTCGAGAGTTTCCTCCTTTGCGGCAACTCTGTTTTCCTGGCGGGAAAGCTCGTTGCGGCGCTCCTTGACTTCTGCGTCAAACTCGTTCTTCTGCTTAAGAATTTCTTCTTTAGCTTCGATCATTGCTTCTTTTTTCTTGGTTTCCGCTACCTTGATGCCGTCCTCGAGGATCTTTTTCGCCTGAAGCTCGGCAAAGCCGATCTCTCTCTCGGCATTCTTCTTCCGGAAAATGTAGCCGATACAGATTCCGAGCGGAAGTGCGATGACAAGGGTGATCACCACACTCAAAATGATGTAAGGCATTCCTGCACCTCCTGATTTTTGAATTTTCTTTCGGTGCCGCATAAGGGTAATGCCCGACGCGTATACTATTCAGTTAATTTACATATTATTTTGTCCGCCGCCGCGGTAGTCACATATAAAAAATCTATGTATACACGCCGCCCGTCTGCGGCGCAATGTAAAATATGTCGCGCATCTGCGCTGTAAGGTTTGTCCATACATATAGATACACATATATATTTTACTCCCGCATATCCCTTGTGTCAAGGGGTTCGCGAAGAAAAACGGCACCTATGCGGCATTTCCGGAACAAAAAATCAGAAAAAAGGTTGCGCTGTGGGGTCTGCTCTGTTATAATAATAGGAGAAAAACCGTACCGCAGCATTGCGCGGTGCTTTTCCGGATAAGAAAGGGAAAATGAAAAATGAAACTTTGCGAACTTAAAGCACTTGTGTCCGAGGGACGGCTCGACGCCGATTTCGCGGCAAAATGCGGCATCACGCCCGAGATGATGGCGCACCACAGAGAGAGAGTCATCGGCGCAGCCGAGGAATTCGGCCGTCTGTTTGACCCCAACGGTGAGCGCGACGTACACCTCTTCTCCGTCGGCGGCAGAAGCGAGATCTCCGGCAACCACACCGACCACAACCACGGCCGCGTTATCGCCGCAAGCATCAACCTCGACATTATCGCGATCGCCGCAGTGCGCGACGACGGCGTAGTTACCATCAAGAGCGAGGGCTTCCCCGAGGACGTTGTTGCGCCCGAGGCGGCAGAGGCTCCCGATGAGTCGAAATTCTTCACCTCCGCGTCGATCATCGCCGGAATGGAGCGTGCGCTTCTTGACGCAGGCTACAAGGTCGGCGGATATGACGCATACACCACGTCGAACGTGCTCAAGGGCAGCGGACTTTCTTCCTCCGCAGCATTTGAGGTAATGGTCGGCAACATCTTCTCGCATCTGTACAACGACGGTCGCGTTGACAACGTTGAGATCGCGAAGATGTCGCAGTTCGCCGAGAACAAGTTCTTCGGCAAGCCGTGCGGACTCATGGATCAGACCGCGTGCGCCGTCGGCGGCTTCATCACCATTGATTTTGAGGACCCCACTGCGCCCGTCATCAAGAAGATGGACTTCGATCTGACCCGCGCGGGCTACTCGCTGTGCATCGTAAACACCGGCGGAAACCACGCCGATCTCAACGAGGACTACGCATCCGTTCCGGCTGAGATGAAGGCTGTTGCGGCTGAGTTCGGACGTCCGGTCCTTCGCGGGCTGACGGCGGCTGATATCGTTGCAAAAGCAGCATCGCTCCGCGAGAAGGTCGGCGACCGTGCGCTTCTCCGCGCGCTTCACTTCATCGCAGAGAACGACCGCGTATCCGAGCAGGTTCGCGCGCTTGAGGCGGGCGACATCCGCGGCTTCCTCGACGGCGTTATCGCCTCCGGAAACTCGAGCTACAAGTACCTGCAGAACGTATTCACCACGAAGAACGTATCCGAGCAGGGTCTGTCCCTTGCGCTCTGCCTCACCGAGCAGAAGCTCGCGGGCACGGGAGCCGCATGGCGCGTTCACGGCGGCGGATTTGCCGGAACCATTCAGGCATTCGTACCGACGCCTCTTGCAGAGGAGTACCGCGAGTACATGGACAGCGTGTTCGGCGACGGCGCGTGCCACATTCTGTCTGTAAGACTTGCCGGAGCGATCAAGCTGGCATAACAAGAGAAAAACGACTCACAACGGGGATGGCGGCACAGCTTCCCCCGTTTTTGCAAAACGGAGCAATGTTTTATGAAGAAAACAGGAAATGTTATCGCACGCCTTACGGCGGCGGTGATAGCGGTACTGCTCGCGGCGGCGTGTGCGATCCCGGCGCTTGCGGATGATGTCGTCGATCCGAACTCCCCGCCGACGGCGGAGGGATGCACGTCGGTCTATCTGTACAATTTCGAGAATGATCGTGTGCTGTACGAGCGCGACACGGAGGCTGCGGTATATCCGGCATCGACCGTAAAGCTGATGACGGGCATACTCGCGGCGGAGACGCTCGGCGGCGATCTCGATCAGAAGATCACCGTCACCGACGAGATGCTTGCGCTGCGTGCGGGCAACAACATCGGGCTTGTCGCGGGCGAGATCGTGACTGCGCGAGACATGATGTACGCGTGTCTTGAGGGCGGCGCGAACGACGCGGCGCTCGTGCTCGCGTGCGCGGTTGCCGGCAGTGTTTCCGAATTTGTGTCGATGATGAACACGAAGGCGGCGCTGCTCGGTGCGTTTGACACGCACTACACGAACCCGACCGGGCTGCACGACGACGCGATGGTGACGACGTGCAAGGACACGGCGATCATTGCGAAATACGCGGCGTCGATCCCGCTGATAGCGGAGGTTACGTCGTCGCCAAAATACGTGATGGAGGCAACGAACGTCAAGGATTTCCGCAACATCTACAACCGGAACTGTCTCATATCGAAGTTTTATGACACGTACGAGACGGCGTACAGGTACGAGTACGCGACGGGCATGAACGCGGGCGGGACGACGCGGGCTGGCGCCTGTGTGGTTGCGACGGCGAAGAACGCGGACGGCGATCTGACGTATCTCTGCGTACTCATGGGGTGCACGTCCGACGAGCGGGCGAACGCGGGCTACGCAGGTGCGATCGCGCTGTTCGACTGGGCGTTTGCGGCATGGAAATACGCAGACGTACTCTCGACGGATGACATCATCTGCGAGATTCCGGTGACGCTGTCGTCGGCGATAGATTTTGTGACGCTTGCGCCCGCGAACGATGTACGGGTATACCTGCCGTGCACGGTGAAGAAGGGCGAAAATCTTGAATACAGCTACACGACGCTGTACGAATCGCTTGCGGCGCCGGTGGTGAAGGGCTCGGTTGCGGGCGCTGTGACGGTGATATACGACGGCGAGGTAATCGGCTCGTCCGATCTTGTTGCGACTGTTGACATTGATCGGTCGGAGCTGCTTTACACGCTGTCGCAGATCGAGAAGTTCACGAAGAGCCGATTCTTCATTGCGACGATCGTTTCCGCTGTTATACTGACGGTTATTTACGTTTTGATCAAGGCTCGCGTTACGGCAAAGACCAAGCGATACTGAAAGGGGGATACGGTCGCTTTTCGACAAAAGCGACCGTATCCCAGTCAAAAAGGACATCCGCCGCAGAGCAGATGTCCTTTTTTCTTATGCATTTATCATCGAAGCAATGATCTTCTGAGCGCGGCGCGGCGCCTTGAGCCTGCGCAGCTTGTATACGGTGTACTTCGTCTCTATCACAAGATCCTGTGAAAAAAGACCGCGCCTTTCCGTAAACACATTTATAATGTCCTCAGGCGGAAGGTTGAACGTCACACCGCGCGTGATCCCGCGAACGGTATTATCCTCAAGCGTGAGCGATGACTCCGGGAAACTGCGCCCCCCGAAAATGCCCTCGTGGCGATAAGCTGTTGACGTGTAATAGTGCATTTCCGAATCCTTTGCAAACCATGGCCATCCGACCGAAAGTAATTTTATTATACCCATATCCGAAGCCGTTTGCAATAGCTTTTTCGTATGTTTTCATATTGTTAAATATTTTGGAATTTTAAGGCTGCGGTGAATACCCGCACGCACCCCGGTCAAACACTGAGCGTACAAAACCCATTTATCGGAGGAGTACCATGGTAACCGGATGCCAGAGAAAAATATTCTACGTAAAAGATACAAAAAGCCGCGTTTTCAGCGAGGCGTATTTCATCCTGCGAGGCAGCGCCGATTTTGCAGTCTCCGACTGCGACCTCGCCGCCGAGGCGGACCGCATTCTCCGCGAGAAGATGCCGCGCCGACGTCACCGCCATGCCTTCGCAAAAGCCGCGCTGTTCTGCGCCGGAGCCGCAGCCGGTACAGTTATCTGCGCCGCGATATTTCTGATTCTCTGATCCTCAGATCCCGAACATTATTACCGGAACGGCAAAGCCCGCCGCGATCGCAGCGCCCGAGAGCACCGACTCCGACAGGCGGAGGAGCCCCGTCATAATGTCACCGCAGAACATATCTCTGATCGAGTTCGTGATCGCCATGCCGGGAACAAGCACCATAATGTCACCGATGATCACCTTGTCAACGTTGATCGGAGCGCCGAGCCTTAGCGTCAGCGCCGCCGCTGTTCCGGCAGCCGCCGAGCACAGGAACGTGTAGATGAGCTGGTTCGGCGACGGCGGACGGACAAAATGATCCATAAGATAGATGAGAAGTCCGATCACAGCCGCTGCAACGCCGTCAATGAGAGTTCCGCCGAAAAACATGGCGAATCCGCCCGCCGCAAGTATGTAGCCGATCATGTCGCGGAGTATGCGGCTTTTCGGCCGCGACTCCGTCAGCTCGTCTATCATCGAGCGTACCGCTGCCGCAGTCGGGCCCTCGTCGCATATCTTTCGCGACATCGCGTTGTAGTCCTCAAGCCTGCACAGGTCGGTCGAGCGCGAGTACGCGCGTCTCGTCTGGGTCAGCACCCTGTTTTCCGGAGTGCGCACCGTCGCGATGATGAGCGACGTGATCGAAAAGATATCGACGGTCATGCCGTAAGTCCGGCATATGCGCGACACCGTGTCCTCAACGCGGTTGACCTCCGCGCCGGAGCAGAGCATCCGCTCACCGATGTCCATCGCGCACGTGAATATCATCTCGCTCTCGCTTAAAGTCTCCGCGTCCGTGCGGGAGACGATCTCGTCAGTCATAAGTCACATCCCCTTCTGCGGCGGGCACGCCGATCATCGCCCCTCCGACGCCACGGCGTCCGCCGCTCGCCCTGTGCGAGTGGTACATATCGTTCATGTGCGCCGTGCAGTCCGGCGAAACGTCAACCGCATCGCCGCTCACGACCGCATCCGCAAGAATTTCAAGATTCATCCGCTGAAGCGACGCAAAGTATCTGCCGTCGCGCAGCGCAATGTGCCGTGCCGCGAAATCGCTACCGCGAGCCGCGCTCACCGCGTCGATGAAATCGCCCTGAACCTCAAAGCAGCAGTCCGCAATGGACGGACCGATCGCCGCACGCACGCTGTCGCGCCGACATCCGAGCGCGCACAGCCGATCGACTGCAACCCCTGCGATCCCGGCGACCGTACCGCGCCATCCGGCGTGAACTGCCGCGACGGCTATCGCCCCGGAATCAATCACGCCGTAAAGCAGCACCGGAACGCAGTCGGCAGAGCGCACCATCAGCGCAACGCCGCTGTCGCGCGTGACGTATCCGTCGCACTCCCGACCGCACGTTCCGCCATACGGCGTGTCGCGGTCAACCGTCAGTATATCGGCGGAGTGTATCTGATGCCCGTATATCACGTGCCGCCCGCCCAGTCCGGAATATTCCGCGAAACGGGCAATATTCTCGCGCACGTTCTCATCGCTGTCGCCGAGCAGCGGCGCGAGATTCATCGAGCCTGCCTCGGGTATCGTCGTAACTCCGCCCGCACGCGTTGCAAATCCGTGCGCGATCCCCGCAGCATCGAGCAGCGTCGAGCGGACAATGTTTTCGTGTCTGTAAAACATCTCAGATCAGGATCTCGTCAAGCGGGCGCTTCGGCACAAAGTGCAGTCCCGCATCGTCGCGGAAATACTTGACCGATCCGTTCTTCGGTGCGCACAGCACCTCTTTTTCGGCAGGTCTGCCGAGCGCAATGAGGAGGCGCGGCGTGAGAGCCTCGGGAATTCCGAGCACATCCGCGATCGTGCGTTCAAAGCTTGCAATCATGCACGAGCCGATCCCGACCTCAGCCGCAGCGAGCACGAGCGTCTGCGCCGCGATTCCGACGTCCATGGACGCGCAGTCGGTGATCTTTGAGATCGCGGTGTCGTGGCAGATGAGCACGAACGCCGTCGGCATCTTCCCCTCGGGCGGCAGCTTGAGATCAGGCAGTGCACCCGCCCATTTCGTCAGCTTTTGCACGGAGGCGCACTCGTCGCCGGTGACAATGCGGTATTTCAGCGGCTGAAGATTCGCCGCCGAAGCGCAAAGACGTGATGTGTCAATGAGCGCGCGAACCTCGTCCTCCGTAACGGGTCGCGACTCGTCAAATGTGCGCACGCTGCGGCAGCGCACTACAAGATCATGAAACATAATAAATCTCCATTCTGCCGCCGTGCGGCGGCGCAGATTACGGGTGGATATCTCGGGCGTGAAGCCGGTTTTCTTTGTTTATAGGTTAGTCGTTGGCTCGCACCCACTTGTACAGCTATCTCGGCGAATTCACCGACGTTTCCGCAGGAAACAAAAATGGGGTGGGCCCCATTTTTCAGGGGAATTCGGGCGTGAAGCAGGTTTGCTCGATTACAAGTTAGTCATTGGCTTCACGCTTGACCACCGACATACCTTTCGTAATAGAACAAATACTGCTGCGCGATCCCGGCAAAGTCTCCCCATACGGCGGGATCAAGCCCCTGCGGGAAATATTTCTGCATCACGCGGCGGATCCATACGTCGATCGGGAACGCGTCGGTTCTGCCGAAGCCGAACAGAAGCGTGCAGGCGGCGACCTTCGGCCCCACTCCGCAGATTTGGCGGAGCATTGCGTCCGCGTCGCTGTAACTCCCGCACGCGGCGACGGAAGGAAGGAACGATCCGTCGGTCGCAACTCGCCGCGCCGCATCAATTATGTATTTTGCACGGAATCCCGTGCGCAGCGCGAATATTTTCTCCTCGCCGGCATCGTACACCGCGCGGGCGTCGGGGAACGCGTAGTCGTCGTCGCCGATCCTCTCGCCGCAAAGGCGGCACAGCGCCTCGACAAGCTTCTTGATCCTCGGGATATTGTTGTTCTGCGATATGATGAACGAACAAAGCGTCTCCCACTCGTCCTGCCGCAGGATCCTGATCCCGGCGGAAACGCGCACCGCTTCTTCCATCACGCGGCGCGACGACTCATCGGGTGCGGCGTCGATTATCGCGCGGTCGATTTCGTCGTAGTCGCGCTCGAGCGCGAGGTAGCGACGGAACGTGTTCTCGAACTCATCCGACGATATGCCGGAAACCTCGAGCACGTCTCCGCTGCGCATGATCCGCAGCCGCCGTCCGTGGGCGATCCCGGTGACGGCGCCGTCAGCGCTCTGCTCAAAGCGGAAGCACTGACCGCAGTCAAACGTTTTTTCGGGGGAATAGTTGCCGATGCCCCTGATCTTCAGGGTATCTCCCGATATTTCCGATATGTACGGCGTCATTGCGGCACCACCTTTACTTGTTTGAATATTCTTTATTTACAGGCAAAGTACAAGTTTAGCACCCGAAAACTTTATTTACAGGCAAAGTGCAAATTCAGTATACGAAAAACTTGCATAATGCGCGCGGATGGTATAAAATAATACTAAGGTAATTTGAAAATCACCGCCTGAGGCGGGTTTATGGAGCGTCCTATGGAACAGATATACACCATTCCGGTAAACGAAGCATTTGAGGCAGCATCTGACGGCGGCGGCTGCCCGTTCTGCATAATGCGCGCGCGGCTCGACAAGAACGAGCAGGAGCTGATTCTCGGCGCGTCGATGATGGAGCCGGACACGCGGATCCGTACGAACGAGCTTGGGTTCTGCCCCGAGCATTTCGAGCGACTGATCTCCGGCGGAAAGGCGCTGCCGTTCGCGCTGATGATGGAGAGCCACATCGAGCACATTCGCGAGAGCCTGAAGGGGCCGGGGCTTCTTTCTCAGAAGAACGCCACGGCAGACGCGCGTCTGCTTGACACTCTGTCGCACTCGTGCTATATATGCGAGCGGGTGGAGTACCACTTCTCGCGGATGATCGACACGGCGGCGTATCTCTGGGAGAACGATCCCGCGTTCCGCGAAAAATGCGCTGCGATAAAGCATTTCTGCTACCCGCATTTCGGGCGATTTATTGCCGCTGCGCGCGCTCGGATGAAGCAGAAGGTTTTCTCCGAATTTTACCGTCAGGTTTTCGCGATCGTTGACACGGACACGGAAAAGCTGCTTGAAGACGTCAGCTTTTTCGCGAAAAAATTCGACTACCGTTACGCGGACGAGCCGTGGGGCGACGCGAAAGACGCGCCGCGCCGTGCGCTCAGGCTCTTCTGCGGCGACGGTGATGAAGACGATACGTGAGGCTCCGCCTCACAGGACGCGCTCGGGGCTTTGCCCCAAACCCCATTCGGAGGCTTTTTGAAAAAGCCCCCGAAACCCGCAAAAACTTTTATAAAAAATATGGAAAGTAATAAAAACTCTTTTATTTTTGTCCGAAAGTTTTTGGAGTTCTCAGAACCTTTTTTCAAAAAGGTTCTGAGCGGAGTGTGAGGCGGAGCCTCGCGTCTCCCCATGCGTCTCCCCATGCGTCTCCCCATGCGTCTCCCCATGCGTTCCCTTTACGCGCGTTCCCAGGTCGTTCCCTCTTTGGTATCTTTCAGAACTACGCCCATGTCGGCGAGAATCCCACGGATCTCGTCTGCGCGAGCGTAGTTTTTTTCTGCCTTCGCGGCAGCCCTCTCGGCGATCAGCGCCTCGATCTTCTCCGCGTCGGGATCGGACCCGCCGGCAGCAGCCGCGTGCCCGCCGAACAGATCAAGAGAGAGCACCTCGTCAAATTCGCGCAGCAGCGCCGCCTTCGTCCGGTCGGTCGTGTCGTACTTCAGTACGTCGTAAAGCGCCGTGATCGCAAGGGACGTGTTGAGATCGGCGTCAAGCGCGTCGGTGAACTTCGCGCGAAGCACTGCCGCCGCCGCATCGTCGAATTCGCCCGCCTCGGGATCAAGCCTTGCTACCTTGTCGCACAGCTTCGCATATGCGGTAGCCGCATTGTCAAGCCCCTCCCACGAGAATACGAGCGACTTGCGGTAGTGCGACTGAAGGCAGAACAGTCGGTACGCCTCGGGCGCATAGCCGCGCTCCTCAAGCAGCGACACCGTCAGAAATTCGCCCTTCGACTTGCTCATCTTGCCGGAGGTGGTGTTCAAGTGGAGCACATGGAACCAGTAGCTGCACCATTTGTGACCGATGTATGCCTCGCTCTGCGCAATTTCGTTTGTGTGGTGGGGGAATGCGTTGTCGATCCCGCCGCAGTGAATGTCGAGATATTCGCCGAGATTCTTGAGGCTTATCGCCGAGCACTCGATGTGCCAGCCGGGATAACCCACGCCCCACGGCGAATCCCACTTCAGCTCCTGATCCTCAAACTTCGACTTCGTGAACCAAAGAACAAAATCGCACTTGTTCTTTTTGTTGTCGTCAGCCTCAACGCCATCGCGGACTCCGACCTCAAGATCGTCCGCGTCGTGATTGCCGAATACGTAGTAGTTGTCGAGATTCGACGTATCAAAATATACGTTGCCGCCGGCAATGTATGCGTATCCGCGGTCGAGCAGTCCCGACACCATCTCGATAAATTCGGGAACGCACGTCGTCGCGGGTACAACAGTGTCGGGACGGCGCACGTGCAGCTTTTCGCAGTCGGCGAAGAACGCGTCGGTATAGAACTGCGCGATCTCCATGACGGTCTTGTGCTCGCGCTTCGCGCCCTTCAGCATCTTGTCCTCGCCGGTGTCGGCGTCGCTCGACAGGTGTCCGACGTCGGTAATGTTCATCACGCGGCGCACGTCGTATCCCGAATATCTCAGGTATTTCTCAAGCACATCCTCCATAATATAGGTACGAAGGTTGCCGATGTGCGCAAAATGGTAGACCGTCGGTCCGCACGTGTACATACGCACGATCCCCTCCTCATGGGGGACGAATTCTTCTTTTTCTCTTGTAAGGGTGTTGTAAAGCTTCATTTTATCTCATCCTTTCGGGGGCATTAACTTATTTTGTTTTCGCGTCTGAACACGAGATAGAATCCGATCACGGCAACTCCCGCAGCGGCAAAGCACAGCGCAATGAACAGCACGGAGTCCATCCCGTCCGGGATAAGCATTGCCGCCGTGTTAAATCCCGCGTGAAACGCCATCGGCACGAGAACGGAATCAAACCGCTCGTAAAGCAAGGCGAACAGAAGTCCGAACACAAACGCGTTCACTCCGGAGAGCAGATCTCCGTGCATCACGGCAAACACAGCCGCGGACAGTATCAGCGCCGCAGGAACGCCCATGGCGTCGCGGCAGCGGCGGTAGATTATGCCGCGGAACATCGTTTCTTCAAGAACCGGCGCCGCAACTGAGGCGGAGAGCAGCCTGATGTACACGGGCGCGGAGGTCATCGCCGTCATCGTGTCCGCGTGGCTGTCCATGACCGATTCGGGGATCGGCAGGAGCGCGATCACAAGCACGACGGCAAACTGCATCGCAAGGCCGGTAACGGCGGCTGCGGCTGCCCGCGATGCGGGAGCAGGCTGCCAGCCGGCGGACTTTGCAAGCGACGAGCGCCGCAGCCGGAAGAAGATCGCAAGAATAAACAGCGTCACGGCGTCCGCGATTATCGTAATGTAGTCAAACGCGTCGGACAGCGCCGATGATATATCGTCGATATTCATAGAGCCGTAGGGGTACATATCCGCTATGTACTTCAGCTCCCATACAAAAACCACCGCATACTGTACAGCCAAAAACAGCGCACAGCACAAAAGCGCCGTGCCGATCGCACCGAGTATCCGCACGCCGCGAGAGCGATTTGCGGATACCGCTCCGTGGAGCAGCGTTCCGCACGATGTGCAGTAGTTTGACGTGTCACGATTTTCTTTTCCGCAGTTGTGGCAATACACGGTTCATCCTCCATGCAAAATATTTGAAATATTTGAAAAATATGATGTAATTTGTCACAGTTTGTTGTATAATGAATATACCGATGCAGGCACGGTGAGAATTGTCACTTTTTGCCGTTTTCGTCCGCGTCGTTCTTGTTCTCGAGAGCGAATATTTCGGCTCTGAGCGAGGCGATCTCGGCACGCATTGCGCACAGCGCCTCGGCTACGGGGTCGGGAATGTGCGTCTGATCGAGATCGCAGTCGTTTTCGACGCGCTCGCCCCTGCGGCGAACCACCTTTGCGGGAATTCCGACGGCGGTCGAATGCTCCGGCACGTCGCCGAGCACGACCGCACCTGCGGCGATCTTGGAGTTGTCGCCGACGGTGAAGTTGCCAAGCAGCTTTGCGCCCGCGCCGACCATTACGTTATTTCCGAGGGTCGGGTGGCGCTTGCCGGTCTCCTTGCCCGTACCGCCGAGCGTTACGCCCTGATATATCGTGCAGTTGTCGCCGATTATCGCCGTTTCGCCGATGACGACCCCGCTTCCGTGGTCGATGAACAGCCCGCGCCCGATCGTCGCGCCCGGATGGATCTCGATCCCGGTGAGGAAGCGTGCGCTCTGGCTCACAAACCGAGCCGCGTGCTTGTGACCGCGCTCGTGCAGCGCGTGCGACGCGCGATACATCATCAGCGCGTGGAATCCGGAGTACAGCAGCGCCGCCTCGGTGCGGCTCGTCGCCGCCGGGTCGCGCTCCATTATCGCGTCGATGTCCTCCGTGATGTCGCGCCGTACCTGGCGCATCTTCGCCTCCGCGTGACGCGCGGCAACCTTTGCGCTCCGCCTTATCTCCGGCGGTATAAGTTCAAGATTTATTTTCATATATGATCTCCATTCCGCCGCCGTTGAGGCGGCATAAGCGGTGCGGAATAAAAAAATCGCCCCTGTTCAAGAGGCGAAATATCCGCGGTTCCACTCTGATTTGTAGCTTTGCGCCCGATAACGGTGGCATCCGTCCCTCACGGGAACAGCTCGCGGGCGCACAACCCGTCACTCTTTACCCGATCACCGCTTTCAGCCTTCGGCGGTGATTCTCTGTACGGTTTCGGACGGAATCTTCCCGGTCATTGCCGCAAATTATCCTATATATAATCATTATACGCCAATTCGCGCAAAAAGTAAACCGTTTTGCAAAAATTTTTGCGTTACGTCACACTTAAAAATTTTTCCGAAAAATTTCCCGCGCAGCGCAAACTTTTGACCACGCGTGCGCATCTTAATATATAAAAGCAGTAAAACATCAGAAGAGAGGAAAACAAAGGTGAGAGCATTCCGCAGCGAAGGCAAGCTTTTCTACATAATCACGGCACTTTTGTGCGTAGCCGCCATCGTGGCTGTAAATATCATTTTCCGCACCAAAAAGCCTGCGCCGACGCCGGAGGAAAGCTCAAATATACGCACGAGCGTAATTTTGACCGAACCGCCGGTTCAAACGACGGTTCAGACGACGGAGCGGACCGAAACCGTGCAAACGACCGCAGCGCCCGAAACTGCCGCTCCCACGGAGTGCGTGACAGAGCCCGCTCCCGAGCCGGAGCCTGAACCGGAGCCGGTCGTGCCCGTCTACACCCCACCGTCAACTGAGTATATTCCGCCGGACGGGCGAAGTACCGATCTCTCGGGCTCGCTGTTCATCGGCGACTCGCGGACGGAGGGATTCATGCTGTACTCCGGCGTGACCGGAGCAAAGGCTTACACCGTGCGCGGGCTTATGGTTGACACGTTCTTCACCTCGCCGTCGGTGAATCGGAACGGACAGAAGATCACGGTCGCCGACGCGCTCGCCGACGACAGCGGTTACTCGAAGATATTCATTACGCTTGGCATAAACGAGCTTGGCTGGGTGTACGACAGCGTGTTCCACGACTGCTACGCAAAACTTATAAACTACGTCCGCGAGACGTGTCCCTCGTCCGAGATCTACGTGCAGACGCTCATCCCCGTGACGGCGACGAAATCCGCCTCGGACGACATTTTCAACAATCAGAACATCGCCCGCTACAACGACATCATACGCTCGCTCGCATCGGAATGCGGCGTCGGACTGATCGACGCGGCAGCCGAGATCTGCCCGGAGGGCGTGCTCCCCGAGGACGGTGCATTTGACGGGATCCATCTGAAAAAGCCGTACTGCCAGCGGTGGCTCGACGTGATAAAGGGCGACGTCGGCTGAGAAAAATCCGGGAAAATTTCAAAGTTCGCACATTTCGACCGATCATGCGGAAAGAATAATATAAAATCGAATGGAGACAGGTTATGAAAAAAATATTTATTGCACTTCTCGCGACGGCGATCCTTTTCGCAGCGGTCGGCTGCGGCAGTGAAAACGGCGGAAAGGACGAAGTCCGGACCGTTGACATAAGCAGTGCGGCTCAGGCGCTTGCGGCGGAGATAACGTTTGAGGACGAGATCGCGCCGATCGACGACGAGGCGGTCAGGTACCTCTACGATCTCCCCGACGGGGTGAAGGCTGCGGTATACAGCAGCAGCGGCGCCACGGCGGAGGAGCTTGCGCTGTTTGACGCGGGCGACGAGTCCACGGCAAAGGCGGTGCTCTCCGTCGCACGCGAGCACATTCAGTCACAGCTTGAGTCGTTCAAGAACTACAATCCCGACGAGACTGACAAGCTCGAGAAGGCGGTAGTCAAGCAGTTCGGGCAGTACGTTGCGCTCTGCGTCACATCGGACGCGGGCGCGGCAGCGGCGGTAGATAAAATATTCGGCTGAGTTACACGGGGCATCTTCGGGGGTGAGGTTTTGAGAGAGGAGCTGGCGGCGTTCATCCGCGAAAACGAGGCGTCGTTTTACAGGCTTGCCCGAAGTTACGTTCACAACTCCGACGACGCGCTTGACATGGTTCACGACGCCGTTGTACGCGCGATGGAGAAGTGCGGCACGCTGCGCGATCCCTCGGTCATGAAGACGTGGTTCTACAAAATCCTTGTGAACACGTGCCTTATGCATCTGCGGAGGCAGAAGCGCGAGCCGCGCGGTGAATCGTTTGACGCGGACGTGCCGTCGGACTCGGGCGGGATTGACGATGCGATCGCGCTGCGGCGTGCTGTTGCAGAGCTTTCTCCGAAGCTCAGGACCGTTGTGATACTGAGGTTTTTTCACGGGATGAGTCTTACGGAGATCGCTGAGGTGACGGGCGCAAATCTGAGCACGATCAAGACGAGGCTGTACCGCGCGCTCGACATACTGAAGGTCGAGCTTGGTGCGGGATTTACCGAATGAATTTATGCGGAAGGAGGGTCTTCACATGAGGAGCACTGATGATCTGAGGCTTGCGGGCGAGGCGTACAAGTCTGAGCCGGTGCCGGAGAATCTCGGCACGGTAGTGGATCTCTCGATCCTTGAGGGGACGCGTGCGGCGCGCGGCAGGCGGTTCGGTGCGCTGAAGAAGATCTGCGCGGCGACAGCGGCAGCGGCGGCGACGTTTGTACTTCTGCTGAACACGAATCCAGCGTTTGCGGCGGTAATGGGCGACGTACCGGTGATCGGCGGTTTATGCCGCGTTGTAACGTTTGCGAAATACGACGAAGCCGAGGCATACGATCATCTGCGCGTGCGCATACCTAAGATATCGGACACCGGTGACAGCGAGCTTGAGACGCGGGTGAATCTTGAGATAAGGTACCGGATCGACAGCGAGATTGAAGCGGCGCGGGAACGCGCGGAGGAATACTACAAGGCATACATTGCGACGGGCGGTGACGCGGCGGAATTCCGTCCGATGGAGATATACGTAGACTACGATATCAAGGATCTGACGGAAGACGCGGTATCGTTTGTGATATACAAGGAGGAGTCGCTGGCGTCGGTATACGGGCAGATATTCTGCTACAACATTGATCTTGAGAGCGGGCGGAATCTGACTCTGCGCGACGTACTCGGCGACGGATACAGGGCGCTCATACGCGACGCGATCGACAAGAGGCTAGCCGAGGACAGCGAGCTTGCGCGGTACATTTATGACGCTGACGTTGACGTTGACGTTGATCCGCTGCTCGGTGACGATCGGATGTTCTACATGAAGGACGGCGGGCGCGTGGCGGTTGTTGTTTTTGACAAGTACGAGATCGCTGCCGGTGCTGCGGGCCGCCCCGAATTTGAGGTACCGATCCCGTGAGGGACGGGCGAGCGGTTTTTTGCGAGAGGGGATTTTTTCAAAAATCCCCTCTCGCGCTCTCCCTAAAAACTTTTAACCTATTAAAATAGATATAGTAAATGCGAGGGTATAGAAACGGCTCCCTTGTGTAAAGAGAGCTGTCAGCCGCACGGCTGACTGAGGGATTGCTGTACGTGAGGATTATGCAAACATACAGCATTGCAGTTTCTGCTTACCCTAAGTTTTACAATCCCTCCGGCAGTCTTGGGGACTGCCACCTCCCTTTACACAAGGGAGGCTTTTTTCGTTCCGCATAAACTCCACGTCTGTGGCGGGAGCCGCGAGAGCGGAAACCGCTCACGTGCGGTTTTCTGATAGTTTGGACGAACCATAACGTGAGATACCTCTCGCCTTCAGCTTCGTAATCCGTCTTGCTCAAACCAAGTAAATTCAGTCAGTATAAAGTTCTTTTGGTTCTTTTCTTTCAAGAAAAGAACACGCTTCCCTCGTCCCCCGTCCACTTGACATCAACGGTAACGTGTGGTACTATAAACAAAACGGCAACCTGCCGAAAAAGGACAAAATATGAACTACAAGAACTATAAGATCGAACATCTCTCCTCCGATAGATTGTGGATCGGACACTACCCCTGCGGGGACGCCGACGGCGGAAACGGACGGCTCATCATACGCGCAGGCGATAACGCCGGAAGTATGACCATCCGCTCGAACGACGGCGGCCGCACGTGGGAGCTGCGCCGCGATATCACCAATACCGACCATATGCGCCGCCTCAGCGACGGCTCGTATATCGGCATAGGCTTCGGCAGCCTCGCCGTCCACCACTTCGACCCCAAGCACCAGAAAAAGATCCCCTATATCATGAAAACACTGCACGCCGAAAATTACGACGCCCTCGTCGCAGGCGACGCGCAGTCAGCCTTCTGTATGCCCGATATACCCGACCTCGCCGTCGGCTACGGCGACAGCGGCGACGAGCGCAACGACCATACCGGCGTCGTCGGCTCCGGCATAGTCGAGCTTGACGACGGATCCATCCTCATCGCTATGTACGGCCAGTTCGGCGAGGATAAAACTCGCCTCCCCTACTTCACCAAGTATAACTTCTACCAGTACCGTACGTGGGTCATGATCTCCCACGACCGCGGCAATACGTTCGAGTTCCTCTCAACCGTCGCCGACGTCCAGTCGCAGCCGATCGATACCGCAGCCGAGGGCTTCTGCGAGCCCGACCTCCTGTACCTCGGCGGCGGCCACGTCCTCTGCGTCATGCGCACGCAGGGACACGAGGTCTATTCCCCCATGTACGCCTCCCATTCCTATGACTCGGGCCGCACGTGGAGTCCCGTCTCCAAAGTCGAGGATTTCGGCGTCCTGCCACGCCTGCTAAAAATGAAGAACGGCGCAGTCGTCCTCGCCTCCGGCAAGTGGGATACGTTCCTCAAAATATCTGCCGACGACGGCGAGTCGTGGTCTGACAGAATAATCGTGAAGGAAAATCGCGGCCAGTGGGACCGCGGTCCCTCCGGATATACCTCGATCTTCGAGACCGCAGACGACGAGCTGCTCATCGTCTACGACCATACCGACGACCCCGTATCCGACGATATAAAGTACGGCGAGCGCCGCGTCATCTACGCCGACAGATTCCGCATCACCGCCGAAAAGTGATTTTTTGTTGAAAATATCACGCGGAGCCTCCGAAATTGTTTTTGATTTTGGAGGCTCTCTCTATTGACAAGCACTCCGACCAGTGATATAATGCAGGTGTAAGCTAAAAATGCCTGATGCAGAAAGGGTACAAAAATGACTCACGCATCCCTTAACATTTTTGCATATTCCTTTTATTACTTTTACTTTATGTGCGATAGAGTAAGAGTGTTTTTTGGTGCAAAAATTTAGGGAACAGGCAAATTAAAAAGTTCACTAAGACTGTGCGGAAAAACACTGCACGGTCTTATTTTTTTAGACCGGCGGTGCGGCACGGTATACTTTCAAACGGAGGATTCAAAAAATGATCGCAGTACTGAAACCCGGAGTATCAGAAAAGCAGAGAGACAACCTTTGTGAGTGGTTCAAGAGCAAGGGACTCAGAGTCCATGTTTCCGAGGGTGAGTACCACACCGTCATCGGACTTATCGGCGACACGAGCAAGGTCGATGCCGACCTCGTGGGAGGCCTTGACATCGTCGAGTCCGTCACACGCGTCACGGACCCGTTCAAGAGCGCAAACCGCAAATTCCACCCCGACGACACCGTCATCGACGTAAACGGCATCAAGATCGGCGGCGGCAACTTCGCGATGATCGCGGGACCGTGCTCCGTCGAGTCGCACGACCAGATCATCGGCATCGCCGAGGCAGTGAAGGAGGCAGGCGCGTCAATGCTGCGCGGTGGCGCGTTCAAGCCCCGCACCTCGCCCTACGACTTCCAGGGACTTCACGCCGACGGTATCGAGCTTCTGCTCGAAGCGAAGAAAAAGACCGGTATGCCCATCGTCACCGAGATCATGAACGCAAATCACCTGCCGCTCTTCGAGAACGTTGACGTCATCCAGGTCGGCGCAAGAAATATGCAGAACTTTGAGCTTCTGAAGGAGCTCGGTCACACCGACAAGGTGATCCTTCTGAAGCGCGGACTTGCAAACACCCTGAAGGAGCTTCTCATGAGCGCCGAGTACATCATGGCGGGCGGCAACGAGAAGATCATCCTCTGCGAGAGAGGTATCCGCACGTTCGAGACGTACACGAGAAACACCCTCGACCTCTCCGCCGTGCCGATGCTGCACGAGCTGACTCACCTGCCCGTCGTGATCGACCCGTCCCACGCGACCGGAATCGCAAGACTCGTCGAGCCGATGGCTTACGCAGCAGCCGCAGCGGGCGCCGACGGACTCATCATTGAGGTCCACAACGATCCCGCACACGCTCTCTGCGACGGAGCACAGTCGATCCTGCCCGAGAAGTTCGCCGAGATCGCTCACAAGATCGGCCGCGTAAGAGAGGCTATCAGATGAGCGTACCCGATCACTTTACCGTAGGCATAGTCGGGCTCGGCCTTATCGGCGGCTCGCTCGCCCGTGCGTACACCGAGGCGGGTCACACCGTCCTCGGGCTTGACGCCGATCCCGCCGTCACCGATTTTGCGATACTCGACGGCGCGGTCGCGGCGCATCTCACGCCGGACACATTTATACGCACTGACGTAATTTTTCTCGCGATAATGCCGGACGCAGTCGTGAGCTTCCTTGAGGAGAACGCGGCGGCTCTCGGCGGATGCCTCGTCATCGACTGCGCCGGAACAAAGCGCGGCGTATGCGAAAAAGGCTTCGCCATCGCAAAGGCGCACGGCTTCACGTTCATCGGAGGGCATCCGATGGCGGGAAGCCACAAGGGCGGCTACAAGAACAGCCGCGCGACCCTGTACCACGGCGCATCGATGATCGTCGTGCCGCCCGATACGGAGGATATCGCACTGCTCGACCACGTCCGCGAGATTATGCTCGCGGCGGGATTTGCCGGGCTGACGGTGTGCAGCGCAGCCGAACACGATCGGACGATCGCATACACGTCGCAGCTCGCGCACGCGGTGTCGAGCGCCTACGTGAAAAGCCCCACCGCCGAGGTAAGGCGCGGCTTTTCGGCGGGCAGCTTCCGCGACATGACGCGCGTCGCGCATCTCGATCCCGATATGTGGACGGCGCTGTTCCTTGAGAACGCCGACAACCTCTCGCATGAGCTGTCGGTACTGATAGAAAACCTTGAAAAATACCGCGACGCGATCACGCTCGGAGACAAGGCCACGCTCCGTGCGATGCTCGCCGAGGGGCGCGACATAAAAGACAGGCTTTGAGCCGAACGATCGGCAGATGGGGGACGCATGATTTACAACACAATTCACGTCGGGACAGGCACGCCGTATGATGTGGTGATCGGCACGAATATTCTCGCCGGCGCGGGTGGGATGATAGCCGAAAACGTGCGCGGCAAGCGCGCGGTGATCGTCGCCGACTCAAACGTGGCGCCGCTGTACGCACATCGGCTGAAAAGCTCGCTTGCGGACGCGGGGATCGAGGCTGCGGAGTTTGTATTCCCCGCAGGCGAGGAGTCAAAGACGCTCGAGACGTTCGGACGTCTGGTGGAATATCTGGCGAAAGAAAGGCTGACGCGGACTGATTTTCTGTGCGCGCTCGGCGGCGGCGTCACCGGAGATCTTGTGGGATACGCCGCGGCGTCATACCTGCGCGGGATAGATTTTGTGCAGATCCCGACGTCGCTTCTCGCGGCTGTCGACTCGTCGGTCGGCGGAAAATGCGGGGTGGATCTTGAGGCGGGCAAGAATCTGTGCGGCGCGTTCTATCAGCCGCAACTGGTGCTGTTTGACGCGGACGTACTTCAGACGCTGCCCGCGTGCGAATTTGCGTGCGGCATGGCGGAGGTCATAAAGTACGGTGTGATCCGCGACGCGGGATTCTTCGCCGAGCTTGAGGGGGCGCGCGGCGCTATTTCGGGTCAGGCGCTGCTTCAGGCGGTATCGCGGTGCGTTGAGATCAAGGCGGACATTGTTTCGCGGGACGAGCGCGAGGGCGGGCTTCGCCGGATCCTGAACTTCGGGCACACGGCGGCGCACGCGATCGAGAAGCTGAGCGGATACTCGGCGCACCACGGCGAGGCTGTTGCAGTTGGGATGGTACTTGCGGCAAGATACGCCGAGCGCGGCGGCGTGACTGCGGGGGCAGCCGATCGGATCGCGGCGCTGGTGCACGATTTCGGGCTGCCGGCAAGCGTTTCGGAGTGCGCGGCGATGCACTCGCTTGACGCGGCGGTATTCGCGCCCGGCGCCATGGCTGAGGTTGCGGCATCCGACAAAAAACGCGCGGGTGACTCGGTGACGCTCATTCTGCCGAAGAAGATCGGCGAGGTGATCGAGCAGAAGCTCCCGGTACCGCGGCTAACGGAATTTTTTGAATGAAGGGTTACGGTGGGGACGGTAAGGGATTCTCGGCGGGACACCCATTTTTAGCAAAAGGTATTTCCCGCACCCTTCCCCAAAAAAGTACGATGACTTTTCAAGCAGGGGGACCTTTTTGAAAAAAGGTTCCCCCTGCACCCCCTCCAAAAACTTTTGGAATATAAAATAGTTTTAGTAAGTGCGAAGGTATAGAAAGGCTCCCTTGTGTAAAGGGAGGCTTGGGTTTGTGCAAACTCCACGTCCATGGCGGGAGCCGCGAGAGCGGATACCGCTCACGTGCAGTTTCCTGATAGTTTGGATAAACTAAAATGTGGGATGTCTCTCAACTTCAACTGAAGTTCGCGTCTTGCACATACCAATTATATATACCCAGTATAAAGTTCTTTTGGTTCTTTTCTTTCAAGAAAAGAACACGTCTCCCCTTCCAAGAAAGGAGCAGGAAAAATGAACGTCAAAGTAGCGCCGACAGAGCTGTCGGGCAGAGCATCACCGCCGTCATCAAAGTCGGATATCCACCGTCGGTTGATCGCGGCAGCGCTGCTCTCCGGCGGCACCGTAAAGTTCAGCGGCACACCATCCGACGATATCATCGCAACCGCGGATTGCCTCAGAGCAATGGGCGCGGACGTCACCCTCGCCGCAAGCGAGATCAGCGTCTCACCGATCGACAGAAGCCGCCCCCATATGCCGCTCTGCTGCCGCGAGTCCGGCTCAACACTGCGGTTCCTGCTCCCGGTTTGCGCCGCCCTCGGAGGCGAGTTCGAAATGCACCTCGCCGGCAGACTCCCCGAAAGGCCCCTCGCACCGCTCGACGACGAGCTTCGCCGCCACGGCGCAAATATCACGCTCGACCGAAACATCCTGCGTGTCAGCGGCCCCCTCTCCGGCGGCTCGTTCACGATCGACGGCGGCGTCTCCTCGCAGTTCGTCAGCGGACTGCTGTTTTCCTCGCTCATAACGGACTCCGACGTCCGCGTGACAGGCAGGATCGAGTCCGCACCGTATATAGCCATGACAACCGATGCCATCCGCAGCGCAGGCGTGAGCATCGCCGAGGACGGCGGGCTTTACCACATAACCGATCGCTCACCGCACAAAATAAACTGTGCAGCCGAGGGCGATTGGTCGGGCGCGGCGTTCCTCGTCGCAGCAGGCGCACTCTCGCACGCGGGCGTCACAGTCGGCAAAGTCAGCACAGATTCAAGGCAGGGCGACCGCTGGATCCTCGATATCGTCCGCGAGATGGGCGCGTCCGTCACCGAAAACAGCGACGGTATCACCGTCTGGCGCGGCGCGGTGCGCGCAATAAAGCTTAACGCCGCCGATGTGCCCGATCTCGTCCCGGCGGTAGCCGCGCTTGCGGCGCTCGCCGACGGAGTAAGCGAGATTACGGGGGCGGCAAGGCTCAGACTCAAGGAAAGCGACCGGATCGCCTCGGTCGCCGCAATGGTGAACTCGCTCGGCGGAGACGCTGCCGAGCGCCCCGACGGGCTTGTGATCCGCGGGCGCCCCGATCTTCCCGGCGGCACGGTTGACAGCTTCGGCGATCACCGCATCGCGATGGCGGCGGCGATCCTCGGGTCGCGCACTGCGGGCGGCGCGATCATTCGCGGGGCTGAGTGCGTGAGCAAATCGTTCCCCGACTTTTTCGAGTGCTTCGCGGCGCTCGGCGGGGACGTTCGGACAGCTGAAACAGAGGAGGAATTTTCATGAGCAGCATATACGAGGGAAGGGTTCTGCGGCTCTCGATATTCGGTCAGTCGCACTCTGCGGCGATCGGATGCGTGCTCGACGGGCTGCCGTCGGGAATCGCGGTCGATCCGGAGCGGATCGCGGCGTTTATGGCTCGCCGTGCGCCCGGTCGCGACGAATACTCGACAAAGCGCAGCGAGGCTGACGCGGTCGAGATCCTGTCGGGAGTTGCGGGCGGTCTTACGTGCGGCGCGCCGCTGTCGGTGGTCATTCGGAACACGGACACGCGGAGCGGCGATTACGCGGGGCTGTCGGTGACGCCTCGCCCGTCTCACGCCGATTTTACGGCGCGCGTAAAATACGGCAAGGCGGCGGATTTCGCTGGCGGCGGGCATTTTTCCGGTCGGCTGACGGCGCCGCTCTGCGCGGCGGGCGCGATACTGCTCGGGTGGCTTGAGGATCGCGGGGTATCGGTTGGTGCGCACATTGCGCGGATCGCGGGGGTATCCGACGCGCCGTTTGATGCGGCGGCGGTTGGTGCTGCTGAGATGAGTGCGGTTGCGGCGAAGCGGTTTCCGGTGATCGACGATGCGGCGGGCGCACGGATGCGCGAGGCGATCGAGGCGGCGCGGCTTGAGTCCGACTCGGTAGGCGGCGTGATCGAATGCGCGGCGGCGGGGCTTCCTGCGGGGCTTGGCGATCCGATGTTCGGCGGGGTTGAAAACCGCATATCTCAGGCGATATTTGCCATTCCGGCTGTACGGGGAATCGAATTCGGTGCGGGATTTGCGGCGGCGGATATGCGCGGCAGCCGTCACAACGATCCGTTCGTTATATCGGGTGGCAGTGTACGGACTGCGAAAAACGATCACGGCGGGGTACTCGGCGGGATCACCTCCGGGATGCCGCTCGTATTCCGTGTGGCGATAAAGCCCACGCCGTCGATCGGCACGGAGCAGCAGACTGTTGATCTTGACACGGGTGAGTCTGCGCGGCTCACGGTTCACGGCAGGCATGATCCGTGCATTGTTCCTCGCGCTGTTCCCTGCGTTGAGGCGGCTACGGCTCTTGTTTTAGCCGATCTGATGATATAGGGGAGACGAGTTCTTTTCGAGAGAGGAAGACGAGTTCTTTTCTTGAAAGAAAAGAACCAAAAGAACTTTATACTGGGTATATTTTACTTGGTTTGTGCAAGACATAGACTTCAGTTGAAATCGATAGATATCCCACGTTATGGTTTGTCCAAACTATCAGGAAACTGCAAGTGAGCGGTTTCCGCTCTCGCGGCTCCCGCCGCAGACGTAAAATTTGCACGAACCCAAGCCTCCCTTGGCAAAAACCCTGCATTCACCGAAACTATTTTAATAAGTTAAAAGTTTTTGGAGGGGTGCAGGGGGAGCCTTTTTTCAAAAAGGTCCCCCTGCTGAAAAATCCACCGTGCTTTTTTGGGAGAGCGCGAGAGGGGATTTTTTCAAAAATCTCCTCTCGCAACAAATCATCTTTAATAAAACATCCACAGAAGGAAATAAGATATGGAAAAGCTTGAAAGTTTGAGACAGGAGATCGACGCTGCGGACGAGGCGCTGACCCGTGCGTTCGTCGAGAGAATGCGCGTCAGCGAAAAGATCGCCGAGGCAAAAGAGGAAGCCGGACTTCCGGTAAGCGACCCGGAGCGCGAGCGCGAGAAGATCGCGCGCATCCTCGAGAGTGTGCCAGAGGACACGCGTTCGTATGCAAAAGCGCTGTACTATACCCTGTTTGACCTCAGTAAGGCAAAGCAGGAGGAGCACCAAGCGAGCGAGTCCCCGCTCACCGCAGAGATTGACCGCGCTATCGAAAATACGCCGAAGCTCTTCCCCACCGGGGGAATGATCGCGTGCCAGGGCGTCGAGGGAGCGTACTCCCAGATCGCCTGCGACAGAATGTTCGAGACACCGGAAATCATGTACTTCGGCACGTTCGAGAACGTGTTCTCCGCCGTCGCAAACGGACTCTGCCGCTACGGCATCCTGCCTCTTGAGAACAGCACCGCAGGCTCCGTCAACAAGGTCTACGACCTCATGATGAAGTATAATACGCGTATCGTAAAGAGCATCCGCCTCAAGGTGGATCACGCCCTCGTCGCACTCCCCGGTGCCACCCTCTCGGGAATCAAGACCATCGTCTCCCACGAGCAGGCGCTCAACCAGTGCTCCGAGTTTCTGAAATCGCTCGACGGCGTCGAGATCCGCTGCACAGATAATACCGCTATGGCGGCAGAAGAGGTCAAACGTTCCGGCAGAACCGATATCGCCGCACTCGCTTCCGGTTCCTGCGCAGCACTGTACGGACTCACCACCGTCGCATCCTCCGTGCAGGATCGCGGCAATAACTACACAAGATTCATCTGCATCTCAAAGGAGCTTGAAATATACCCCGGCGCCGACAAAACGAGCATCATGCTCACCCTGCCGCATAAGCCGGGCGCACTCTGCAAGGTGCTCTCACGCCTGTACTACCTCGGAATAAACATCCTCAAGCTTGAGAGCCGCCCGCTCCCCGATAGAGATTTCGAGTTCATGTTCTACTTCGACCTCGAGGTGTCCGTCTATTCCGACAAGTACCGCCACTTCCTCTCCGAGATCGCATCTCTCTGCGAGGATTTCCGCTACCTCGGAAGCTACTCCGAGACAGTCTGACGGTGGGGTTATGAGCGCAAAATACGGACTTCTCGGACGCCGCCTCTCGCACAGCTTCTCACCGATGATTCACAATATGCTGTGCGGCTGCGACTACGAGCTGATCGAGCGCGAACCGGAGGAGCTTTCCGACCTCTTCGCTCGCGGCGAGTACGACGGCTTCAACGTGACCATCCCATATAAAAAGGCGGTCATTCCGTACATGGCGGAGCTGTCGGACGCGGCTCGTCGGTGCGGCAGCGTCAATACCGTCGTCCGGCGCGACGACGGAACGTACTTCGGCGACAACACCGATTTTTACGGGTTTTCCGTTATGCTCGCCGAAAGCGGGATCGACGTTCGGAGGAAAAAGGTGCTCGTTCTCGGCAACGGCGGCGTCGCGCCGACCGTGCGCGAGGTTTTGAGTGACTTCGGCGCGGGGCAGATCGTGACGATCTCCCGTTCCGGCGACGACAACTACGAAAATCTCGACCGTCACGCCGATGCTGCGGTGATTGTGAACACTACCCCCGTCGGCATGAGCCCGAATTTTGACGCGGCACCGGTGGAGCTTGACGTTTTTCAAAAGCTTGAGGGCGTGCTCGACCTAATTTTCAACCCGCTCCGCACAAACATCATGCTTGCCGCAGAGGCGCGCGGGATCCCCGCCGCAGGCGGACTTCTCATGCTCGCGGCACAGGCGGTTCGCGCGTCCGAGCGCTTCACGGGCAACGTTTATCCCGACGGCACGGCGAAGAAGATCGAGGACGCGGTACGCGCGGCGGAGAGCACGGTATATCTTATAGGGATGCCCGGCTGCGGCAAATCGACGGTCGGCCGCGCGCTCGCGAAGGCGTGCGGGAGAGAATTTTTCGACATTGACACGATGATACGCAAGAAGTGCGGCGTCTCCTCCGGGGACATAATCAGGCGCGACGGCGAGGCTGCGTTCCGCGCGATCGAGACCGGCGTTATGGCGGAGGTATCGGGGCTTTGCGGAAAGGTAGTGGCGACCGGCGGAGGTGTTGTCACGCGACCGGAAAATCTGCCGCTGATGCGCCGGTGCGGGGTTGTTGTATTCCTTGACTCGCAGCTTGATCGGTTATCGACGAAGGACAGGCCGTTGTCGGCCGGCGGAGGTGATGCATTGGCGGATCTCGCGAAGGCACGCCTGCCGCTTTACCGGTCGTGGGCGGACGCGACGTTCCGAATGCGCGGCATTCACACGACGGTGACATCAATAAAGAAAGGACTCGGGCTATGACAGAGGAAAAATGCGGGCTTCGCGTACTTGTGATAAACGGGCCGAATCTCAATATGCTCGGCATACGCGAGCCGGACATATACGGGCGTCAGTCGTTTGACGCGCTGATAGATTTCACGCGTTTGGCGTGCGAGGAGTGCGGGCTTTCGCCGGACTTCTTTCAATCGAATCACGAGGGGGCTATTGTTGACAGGATACAGGAGGCGTACGGAGTATACGACGGGATAATAATAAATCCTGCGGCATACACGCACACGAGCGTAGCTATACACGACGCGCTTGCGGCGGTTGCGATTCCGACGGTTGAGGTACATCTCTCCGACATAAACTCGCGCGAGGAATTCCGGCGGCACTCGTTTATATCGTCGGTTGCGATAAAGACGATCTGCGGCATGGGATTTGAGGGGTACAAGGCTGCGGCAGAGGTCCTCCGCGACGCGCTCTCCGGCAAGTAAGGGGAGACGGTCGCTTTCTTAAAAGAAAGCTCCGCAAAGAACTTTATACTGGGCATATTTATTTGGTTTATGCAAGACGGATTCCGAAGCTGAAGTTGTACGGTAATCCCACGATATGGTTCGTCCAAACTATCAGGAAGGTGCACGTGAGCGGTATCCGCTCTCGCGGCTCCCGCCATAGGGGTGAAGTTTGTGCAAACCAAGAGTTTTTCTTCACAGACGTGAAGCTTCGGAAAACCCAAAGCCTCCCTTGTGTAAAGGGATCCTTGGCGCACCTGATAATTTAATAAAACAAAGGCGAGGGATAAACCCTCGCCTTTAGCTTTAGTTTATATGGTGCAGCAACCTTTTTACCGGATATAATTTGAAGCTTTTTGCACCGCTTTTTCGTGAAAAAGCGGCACGCGTCCCCTTTCCGAAAAGCCCCCGCGTCCCCTCTCTAAAGCTTGATCCGCTCGCTGCGCGGGTACGGGCGGCGCTCGTCAGTTAACCCGAGAATGTAGTCCGCCGAAGTGTCAAAAATCAGCGCCAGCTGCATCAGTACCTCCGTCGGTAAACCGCGCTGCCCGTTCTCGTATTGCGAGTAGGTGTTTTGCCCTATGTGAAGCCGCGCAGCAAGCTCCTTCTGCGTAATATCAAGATCCTCCCTGATGTCTTTCAGTCTCATATTTTCCCCCAAATCGCCCCGTCTGCGGCATAAATCTTTACGGTTATAGTATGGGACATATTATAAAAAATCTCGCTTTGAGATATTGATAAATATCTCATTTTGTGATATTTTATATATAAACCGATCGTTTTGTGTCTCAGCCGCAAAAATCTGCCGATCAAAAGGAGGTGTTGCGAAATGTCAGATAAAAACTATTACGGAAAGTGCGGATCATGTAAGTATTGCGTTTTAGGCCACAGCTACGAAACTTTTTCCGGGAGCACAAAGTTTGAATGTGAAAAAGGAGGATATTTTGTCTACGCCGACGAGGATCCTTGCAGCCGGTATGAACCGGATCGCGATCGCACAAACGATATAATCTCAAAATACGACCGTTGACCCGCGGTCAGACAACAAACGAAAACGAGGATTCTCTAACATGATGAAATGTAGATGCGGAAATTCATTTGACGAAAGCCAAACGCAGTATTATGCCATCGATATCTTGCACGGATATGAAAGAATAACGTTTTGCAGCAGAGACTGCCGCCGATCATGGGTGTACGGTAAAATCGCCGGAATGGCAGTCTCTATCTTGATCGGCATTGTTTTCGGAATAATTATGACCCTTGAAATCGGTATAGCGGGTATATTTCTGATCTTTGTACCTTATATGCTGAGAAAAATCATCGGCAGCGGCGGCGGTGCCGGTGAATTTCTTGTGTTCGCAGGAACTCTTTTTGGATCAATCACCCTTGTCTATCCGATATACAAAATCTTTCAGGAAATACGGGAATATGTCCATATCTTCCGCGAAGACAAAAATATACCCGCATAAGGCAAACACAATTGCATCCGTACCCCTATTCGTATGACGAATGGGGGTACTTTTATATAACCAAAACGCGTTTTTCCCACGCTGCAGGATTCAGAATCCGTCCTGCAGAAACGAAGTAAAATATACCCGGTTTGAAGCTTTTTGCGCCGCTTTTTCACGAAAAAGCGGCACGCGTCCCCTCTTAAAAGGGACTCGTTCTTTTGTAGTTCTTTTGTAAAACAGGTTGTTGGTTTGTCAATGATATGTTACACCATGCTTCAAAAAATTATCGAGAGTAGCCTTGGGAGAGGTCCAGTTAAG